>NZ_JBHTZF010000036.1:0-1128 GCF_042790435.1 Streptomyces sp. NPDC056738 | reverse complement strand
AGAGGTCGTTTTCTCCTGTTGTTTCATCCCGGAATCTGCCGTTTGGTGTGCGGTGTCGGGTCGCGCCAGGAGATGGTGTTCTCGCCGGTTAGGCGGCGGGCCATGAGGTCGGTCATGGCGATGTGGATCATGGCTTCGGAGCGGGTGGGCAGGGTTTCGTAGTCGCGGGCCAGGCGGCGGTGGAGCATGAGCCAGCCGTAGGTCCGTTCGACCGCCCACCGTTTCGGGATAGGAGCGAATCCCCTGGTCCCGGGCTTGCGTTGAGTGATTTCCATGTCGATGCCGAGGGTGGCTGCATGCTCGACGAGGTGTTGGCGATAGCCGCCGTCGACCCACGCTTTGCGGACGCGGGGATGTTCGGCGGCGACCTGGTCCAGGAGTCGGGTGCCGGCGACGGAGTCCTGCACGCTCGCCGCGGTCACCAGCACGGCGAGCAGAAGGCCGATGGTGTCGGTGACGATGCTCCGTTTCCGCCCGACGATCTTCTTCCCGGCATCGATGCCCTGGCCGGAGGCGAGCACGCTGGTGGAGGTTTTCACGCTCTGCGCGTCGATCACGCAGGCCGATGGTTCGGCCTCCCGTCCTTCCTTCTGTCGTAAGAGTTGCCTGAGCAGGCCGTTGAGCTGGGCGAACACGCCTTCCTGCTGCCACCTGGCGAAGTAGCCGTAGACCGTGTTCCAGTGCGGGAAGTCATGCGGAAGGTAGCGCCACTGGACGCCGGTGCGGTCCACATACAAGATCGCGTCCATGATGTCGCGCAGGTCGTGCTCGGGCGGCCGGCCGAAGTCCAGAGCTCTGCCGCGGCGCTCGAAGCGCCAAGCTGAGAGCACCGGCTCGACCAACTCCCAGCGGGCATCGGACAGATCACTCGGGTAAGGGTGCCGCTTGGCCATGCTTCCGGCGTACCGCCCCGAAGTGAATGCGCCCAGTCGCACCGAATGGGCGCTCGAAGCACACAGCCTCGAGGACCGGGCGTCCTGGGAAGAAACAGGATTACGACCGTTTCTGCCCCATCCGCAACCTCCCGCAACCCAGAGACATCGACAGCCTCCAAGAACTCGCCTGCACCACCATCCATCACCCAGAGAATCGCCTAATAACCAGGCAAGACAGATGAAAACGACCTCT
>NZ_JBHTZF010000035.1:1609-3388 GCF_042790435.1 Streptomyces sp. NPDC056738 | reverse complement strand
TCGATGTTTGACGCTTCACAGCGGGTACCGGAATATCAACCGGTTATCCATCGACTACGCCTGTCGGCCTCGCCTTAGGTCCCGACTTACCCTGGGCAGATCAGCTTGACCCAGGAACCCTTAGTCAATCGGCGCACACGTTTCTCACGTGTGTATCGCTACTCATGCCTGCATTCTCACTCGTGAACCGTCCACCACTGCCTTCCGGCGCGGCTTCACCCGGCACACGACGCTCCCCTACCCATCACAGCGGGCGTTGGCCCTATTGCTGCAATGACACGACTTCGGCGGTACGCTTGAGCCCCGCTACATTGTCGGCGCGGAATCACTAGACCAGTGAGCTATTACGCACTCTTTCAAGGGTGGCTGCTTCTAAGCCAACCTCCTGGTTGTCTCTGCGACTCCACATCCTTTCCCACTTAGCGTACGCTTAGGGGCCTTAGTCGATGCTCTGGGCTGTTTCCCTCTCGACCATGGAGCTTATCCCCCACAGTCTCACTGCCGCGCTCTCACTTACCGGCATTCGGAGTTTGGCTAAGGTCAGTAACCCGGTAGGGCCCATCGCCTATCCAGTGCTCTACCTCCGGCAAGAAACACACGACGCTGCACCTAAATGCATTTCGGGGAGAACCAGCTATCACGGAGTTTGATTGGCCTTTCACCCCTAACCACAGGTCATCCCCCAGGTTTTCAACCCTGGTGGGTTCGGTCCTCCACGACCTCTTACAGCCGCTTCAACCTGCCCATGGCTAGATCACTCCGCTTCGGGTCTTGAGCGCGCTACTGAATCGCCCTATTCGGACTCGCTTTCGCTACGGCTTCCCCACACGGGTTAACCTCGCAACGCACCGCAAACTCGCAGGCTCATTCTTCAAAAGGCACGCAGTCACGAGACACCAAGCAAGCTTGATGTCCGACGCTCCCACGGCTTGTAGGCACACGGTTTCAGGTACTATTTCACTCCGCTCCCGCGGTACTTTTCACCATTCCCTCACGGTACTATCCGCTATCGGTCACCAGGGAATATTTAGGCTTAGCGGGTGGTCCCGCCAGATTCACACGGGATTTCTCGGGCCCCGTGCTACTTGGGTGTCTCTCAAACGAGCCGTTGATGTTTCGACTACGGGGGTCTTACCCTCTACGCCGGACCTTTCGCATGTCCTTCGCCTACATCAACGGTTTCTGACTCGCCTCACAGCCGGCAGACTGTGAAAGAGAGATCCCACAACCCCCCAAGCGCAACCCCTGCCGGGTCTCACACGCTTGAGGTTTGGCCTCATCCGGTTTCGCTCGCCACTACTCCCGGAATCACGGTTGTTTTCTCTTCCTGCGGGTACTGAGATGTTTCACTTCCCCGCGTTCCCTCCACATACCCTATGTGTTCAGGTATGGGTGACAGCCCATGACGACTGCCGGGTTTCCCCATTCGGAAACCCCCGGATCAAAGCCTGGTTGACGGCTCCCCGGGGACTATCGTGGCCTCCCACGTCCTTCATCGGTTCCTGGTGCCAAGGCATCCACCGTGCGCCCTTAAAAACTTGGCCACAGATGCTCGCGTCCACTGTGCAGTTCTCAAACAACGACCAACCACCCATCACCCCCGGTCGAAACCGGAGTTCACTGGGGCCGGCACTGAAGGCAGCCTTATCGGCCGTACCCTCAGACACCCAACAACGTGCCCGACACTCTCGCCACTCGTGATCAGCTTTCCACGCTCCGAAGAGCAGTACTGGCAGCCCGAGATGACTGAAAGTGCCGAATAATCAACGTTCCACCCAT
>NZ_JBHTZF010000034.1:0-5840 GCF_042790435.1 Streptomyces sp. NPDC056738 | reverse complement strand
AGGAACGGACGCTTCCTTTGTACTCACCCTCTCGGGCTTTCCTCCGGGCGCTTCCCTTCGGTCTTGCGTTTCCGACTCTATCAGACTCTTTCGGGCCTGACTCCCAGTCAGCGGGGCTTGCCTTCCCGGCCGTTGGGCCGTTCCGACGTCTCAAACTTTAGCGGATCTTCCCGGCAGTTCCTAATCGGGCCACCGGGCCCCAATCGAATTGAATTCGGGCACACCGAATTCACCCCGGCTGGGATCGAGCTGAAGATTTGAGTGCCGCATCAGCGGCGGAGGTGCCGTCCCGGAACCAGACCGGCTCCGTGACAACTCGAAGAACTTTACGCATCCGGCAGGGCAGTGTCAACACCCACCTGTCAAGATCTTTTGTCGGCTCCCCGGCCTGGCCCTCGTGAGGGACCGGAGGGACGAGTGTGGTCGTCGTCGATCGCCAGGATGGGGCTACCAGGACGGCTCCCGCGCCGGGATCATCGCACCGGGCCGAGGCGCCCCGCCCACAAGACCTCACCTCAGCGGAACTCGTGGACCACCTGGATCTCGCCGACGATGTGGGCGTTGAAGTCGTCCAGCTCCTCGGCGGGAACCCAGAGCTCGAGGATCGTCCGCCCGCCGGCCTGCTGCACGGGATACCGGCCCAGGAACTCCGACTCGACCTCGAAGCGAGTGACGAAGCCGGCGCCGTCGTGCTTCACGTTCCAGTCCCGCGCGATCCTGACCGCGTAGTCTTCGTTGAGGACCGGGTAGAAGATCGGCTGCTCGGGCAGCCGGGGCGGCCAGGCACGCCAGTCCAGCTCCCGCACCAGATCCAGCTCCTTGGGGCCGGTGGGGCGCCACAGGGTCGTCGTTGCTCGCCGGCTGGTCATCCGCATCGCTCTCTGAACAGTGGCCGCCGGTACGGCGAGCCGGGAACCCGGACGATACCGGCCCCGCGAACTCGGCAGCTCCGCAGTTTCCGCAGCGCGCCCTGCCGACGGCCACCGTCATGGACGTCATCGGAGGCGTGGCCAAGGCCGAGCTGCTCGACCGCCAGGCGGCGGCCGCCGCCTGCCTTCCAGCTCGACCGGTCGACGGCTACCAGGACAGTCCCGAAGGCAGGAGTCCCTGCCCTCTATCGCCTATACAGGCCTACGGGCCTACGGGCCTAGGAGAACGACTCGATCAGCCTCGACGTCGCACCCGAGCACCGGCTGGAGGCAATCCCCCTCCGGATCCATCACCACCGGCTTGCCCAACCGTCGCCCGAGCTCCCGAAGAAAGCCGCAGAACACATCCAGACGCTCCTGGCCCTGCAACTCCCGCAGGTCGACGTCGAAGTCGATTTCGTCGACGGCATGGAAGCGGAAGATCGCCAACACATCAGCGGACGGCCAGACTCTCAGGCCCGGGCACTCGGCATCGGCAGGGCGGGACAGCGCGACCTCCGCCCGGGGTACCGGAAGCACCGTCTCCCCCTCGGAGTACTGGCACTTCCAACGCCTCTCCGCGACAAGATCGAGCACCGCCTGCCAGTCCTCCACCGATGCGTTCGGAATGCGCACGTCCGGCAGCGACCCCGTCAAGGCCGGGTCGAAGAAGCAGCGCACGTCATCCCACAGCAGGTCGGCCACCGCACCATGCTGCCCCGCCTCTCAGGCCCACCGCACTCCTGTTTCCCTGGACCAAGGGCAGAGGAGCCCCGCCCTCTCGGGCGTGGGGTTCACGGCGAAGGCCCGCGGCGACCTCCGTATCTTGGCGCCATGGAAGGCGAAGAAGAACCGATGATCCGTGGGAATCACCGGGACGACGCGTCGGATCGTGCCCCGGGCCGACGAGCCTCCCCCAGAGACTGCTCGTGCTTCGACCAGACCCGACCCCGCCCGCGTGCTCGCGTCGGGTTCCACACCGAGCAGCAGGACACTTCGGCCCCGGGTTGGCGGCACCTGCTGGAGCTGGTCGACGAGGCCGTCGCCGACGGACGCGAGGAGTTCCGTCCCCTGGCCGAGCTGACCCCGGAAGAGCGCCGGCAGGTCATCACGCTGCCGGCCGGCATCGCCAGGCTGACCGCGGTCAAGCACCTCGTGCTCTACGGCAGCAACCTGGTCCGGATCCCACCCGCCATCGGAGGCATGACCAGCCTGGAGGAGTTCACCCCCTACACCTCCTACCGGCTGCACTGGTTCCCTTACGAGATCACCCGCTGCCGGAAGCTGACCCGCAGCACGGTGAGCACACGCGCCCTCTACGGCAACTACAAGGTGCGACCGCCCTTCCCACGGCTTCGCCCCTCACCGGACTCCGCCGCGGAACGCGATCCGAGCAACCGGGACCCCCGGCGCTGGGGCACGACCGACGCCCACAGGTGCAGCGTCTGCGACCGCGTGATCGAGCAGGACGGGCCGCACCAGGCGTGGATCTCGTTGCGCGTCGCCACTGACGTACTGCCCCTGCTGGTCAACGCCTGCTCACCGGCGTGTGTCGCCGCGCTGCCTGCCGGCGCCCAGGACTACATCCCCACACCGCACAGGGGCGGCCTGGTCGACCAGCCGGCGTCCGACTATGACTGAGTGGCGTCAGGGCAGGTGTCGGCGCGTCTCGGTCCAGGCGAGGAGCTGATCCCGTACCGGCCCGGGCTCCAGGTGGTCGACGAGTCCGTCGAGATGGGCTGTCAGGTTCTTGTGCCGCCGCAGCTCGCCCATCTGCTCCACCTCAAGGTCGCGCCAGTGGTCACCGAGAGCACGAGCCTCGGCCGGGGTGAGGGCCAACGCTGCGACGGTGTCCGACGCCAACGTCTCGGGGCTCCAGTCGGGATCCCCGTCGTCGGGGCCGAGCTGGTCGATCACCCACGCCCGGAGCATGACGTCGTGCTGCGCCACTCGCGCTTGCTCCCAGGGACCGTCCCCACACAGACGCCGGTTGACCTGCAAGGACAACTTGGCCCACTGCCTGCGGACTTCGCGGCTTTCGTCGGCGCCATAGGCATGCCCCTGCGCGACGACACGCACCGCCTCGAGCTCCCCGCCGTGGGCGCCCCGGGCGAACAACTGAAGACGCTCGATCGCCCAGGTGCTGAGGTCGCTACTCGGGCTCTCGTGATCAGCACCGGCGTTCACAGGTCCTCGTTCCTGATGACAGTCATGCTCGACCGACCCGCCGAGCACCACGTGGACACGACCGTCACCGAAGACACTCCCCGTCGATCCCGCCCGCCAGAGACCTCGCACATCGCACCCTGCCGCGCCGCCCCTCCCACCGCAACGCCCCCTCCACCTTCGAGCGCACGACCGCCCCACTAAGAACTCCAATAAGAATGGCTCTTTGGGGTCGGCCGCCCGGCGTAGGGTGCTGTCGGCCAGCATGGGGCGATGGACTCTGAACAGCCGCTGCCTCGCGAGGTGAAGGTCATTGATTCGGCCTCGCTATTCAGGCTGGAGGAGCAGGCGGGTGACCTCGACCTGAGCCAGCGGTTGGACCCGTCGTGGGTGCGAGCGAATACAGCGCCCGACAGCACCCACTACCTGTGGCCGGCCCTGTGGCACAGCCTGTCCCATCGCCCGGAGGTTCCACGCCAGCTGCGCTGCGAGCTGTTGATCACTCTGCGCGCGGGAGACCGCGTGCTGAGCCTGCTGGATGTGCTTCCCTGCGACTTCGCCCCGCTGCCGAGGGTGATCTCACGCGAAGAGGGGATGCAGGTCCGCCAGCTCCTTGATCGAGCTCCTTCCGTCAAGGAATGGCTACTGCGGGAGGGCGAGGGTTCCGGCCTGCTGTGACAGACGTCGCCAGCAGGGGAGCGCGCATCCCTTCGTGGATGTCATCGCGAATCTCCCAGCGGATCCGCAGGCGCGGAGCCAGCGCAGGTGGGCGAAAGTCCTCTCGACAACCCAGCGTTGAGTGCCGAGACCGGAGCCGTATTCGGTGCCACGTCGCGCGATCAGCCGCTTCACTCCCAGCGCGCGGACGAGGCGGCGGTACTTGTCGTGGTCGTAGCCGCGGTCACCGAGAACGGCGTCGGGGCGGCACCGAGGTCGGCCGCGTTTGCCCACCTTGTCGAGCTCCGGTTCGTCCAGTGATGCCGTCCGCGTCCGATGAACCGACCCATCAGGGCCCGCGACGTAGGACAGGCCGCCGCCGTTCGAGCCGATGACCACCTTCTGATCCGCGCCGGCATCGACCGCGCCGTGCTCCTGGAGCCGCAGAAGGACGTCACTTGCCGGGTCGAGGAAGTAGCCGTTGCCGACGTCCGCCCAGGTGACGTCGCCGATGCTGTCGTAGAGAGTGACTGGGTCAGCCGGGATGACGTCAGCTTGGGCAAGCGCGCGAGCCGCGGTTTGATCGTCGCGGCCGGCCGGACCTCGTTGGTGCCGGGGGGAAAGCCGTGCCGACGCTCGAACTCGCCCGCCAGGGCCGCGAGGGGCCCGGAGACTCTGTCGGTCCACGAGACCAGCCAGGCGGGTGAAAGCGAACGGTCACCCATGAAGCCGGATCGTGGCACGCTCCACGGACATCCTGGAGTGATCGGCGGTCCTGCACTCCCATGTCAGCGTGATCCCCACACCGAACCGACCGAACGCTCAACTACCGCCCTGGAAAAGGCCGTCAGGACCGAGCCACCTCATTGCGGTAGCCGCTATAAGAGGTCGCTTCTCTGGGGCTCCTCGGGTCGAGCTGTACAGGAATACTGCAGTGGTGCTGTTGACGTGGATCGCCGAGGTGGCGGACGAGCCTCTGGTACTGGAGCCGGCCGACCGACGGGTGGAGTGGGAGACCAACACCTGGTCGCTGGGTGCGGCTGACGAGGACAGGGGTTCGTTGTCCGTCGCCGAGGTGGTGGCTGCCTTCGAGCGGACTGCTGCTGCCATCCGGGAACGCATTCGAGTTCTCGGCTTCTCTGGGGTCGCGACGTTCTACGTGTGGCACGACGCACAGGCGGGCCAGCTCCGGTGCTCGACCGGTTCCGTGCCCCCGGATGCGCTGCCGTTCGGCGGTAGCTACGCGCCTTCCGGCGACCTCGGTCCGGTCATCGAGGGATTTCTGGCCGACAGCGAGCCCGGCTTCATCGCATGGCCGGACCTGGACGACGCACAGAACCTCTCGGAGCAGACCGAGACCGGACCGGAGGACACGCCCTTCGCTGTCTGGGTCAGCAGTGTCGGAGTCTCCCGCTGACTCGTCCGGCACCAGCCGCTCACCAGTTCCGCCGTGCACGGTTCATGGACAGCTCCCGCCGTTCGAGAGCGTGGCACGATGTGCGGCATGCCCACGATCCGAAAGGTCCATGCCGCGTAGACGGCCAGGACGAGTCCGGGCAGGCCTTCCCCGCCGCCGGACGACACGAACAGAGCAGTCCATCGACGGCTTGTCGCCGAACGCGCTGTCAGAGGTCGTCCGCCTCGAACGCACTCGCAACTACCTGCAGTCAGGGGACATCAGCAAGGCCCTGCGCCTCTGGAAGGACTACGTCCACCGCCCCGAGCACCTGCTGTGGCACGACTACGAGTGGGGCAACGTGCACTGGTACTGCTGCGGCAACCCCTGGGAAGCACGCGCTCTTCTCGACACCGTGATGCAGGCCGTGTCGCCACGAAGCACCCGCGAACTCCGCCAGCTCGTCGGCCGGCTCGATGCCATATGGAATCAACCGTCCCGCCGTACGAGCCCCCGTGAGGGATGAGGCGCCCGCAGCAAGCCGCCGGTGCCCTGCTTGCCGTTTCAGGTCAGCTCATGACGGCCGGCGATCTCGACATTTCGAGGCCGGGAAATTGGTCTTGAACGCAGAAAACCCCCGGACCGGTATCCCCGGTCCGGGGGTCTTCTCACAATTTGTTCGGCGGCGTCCTACTCTCCCACAGGGTCCCCCC
>NZ_JBHTZF010000033.1:0-9579 GCF_042790435.1 Streptomyces sp. NPDC056738 | reverse complement strand
GCGGTCGCCCCCTTCCGTATGCCGGCCGGCGAGGCTCAGCGTTCCGTCACCTTGCCGTCCGCCACCTCCAGGCGGCGGGTCGTGCGGACCGCGTCCAGCATGCGGCGGTCGTGGGTGACCAGCAGCAGCGTGCCCTCGTAGGAGTCCAGGGCCGATTCGAGCTGCTCGATGGCCGGCAGGTCGAGATGGTTCGTCGGCTCGTCCAGGACCAGCAGGTTGACGCCCCGGCCCTGGAGGAGGGCCAGCGCGGAGCGGGTGCGCTCACCCGGCGAGAGCGTGGCCGCCGGACGCAGGACGTGGTCCGCCTTCAGGCCGAACTTGGCCAGCAGCGTACGGACCTCGGCGGGCTCGGTGTCCGGGACGGCCGCGCCGAACGCGTCCAGCAGCGACTCGGAGCCGTGGAAGAGCTTGCGCGCCTGGTCCACCTCGCCGACGACCACACCGGAGCCGAGCGTGGCGTGGCCGGAGGACAGCGGCACCCGGCCGAGCAGCGCGCCCAGCAGGGTCGACTTGCCCGCGCCGTTCGCCCCGGTGACGGCCACCCGGTCCGCCCAGTCGATCTGGAGCGTCGCCGGACCGAAGGTGAACTCCCCGCGCCGTACCTCCGCGTCGCGCAGCGTGGCCACCACCGCGCCCGAGCGCGGGGCCGCCGCGATCTCCATGCGCAGCTCCCACTCCTTGCGGGGCTCCTCGACGACGTCCAGCCGCTCGATCATGCGCTGTGTCTGCCGGGCCTTCGCGGCCTGCTTCTCGCTGGCCTCGCTGCGGAACTTGCGGCCGATCTTGTCGTTGTCGTTGCCCGCCTTGCGCCGGGCGTTCTTGACGCCCTTGTCCATCCAGCCCCGCTGCATCTGGGCCCGGCCCTCGAGGGCCGAGCGCTTGTCGGCGTACTCCTCGAAGTCCTCGCGGGCGTGCCGGCGGGCGGTGTCGCGCTCTTCGAGATAGGCCTCGTAGCCGCCGCCGTACAGCGTGATCTGCTGCTGGACCAGGTCGAGTTCGAGGACCTTGGTGACCGTGCGGGTGAGGAACTCGCGGTCGTGGCTGACGACGACGGTCCCGGCGCGCAGCCCGGAGACGAAGCGCTCCAGGCGCTCCAGTCCGTCGAGGTCGAGGTCGTTGGTGGGCTCGTCGAGCAGGAAGACGTCGTAGCGGGAGAGCAGCAGGGAGGCGAGGCCGGCCCGGGCCGCCTGGCCGCCGGACAGGGAGGTCATCGGCTGGTCGAGACCGACGCCGAGCCCCAGCGAGTCGGCGACCTCCTCGGCGCGTTCGTCGAGGTCGGCGCCGCCGAGGTCGAGCCAGCGCTCCAGGCTGTTCGCGTACGCGTCGTCCGCGCCCGGCGCCCCGTCGACGAGCGCCTGCGTCGCCTCGTCCATCACCCGCTGGGCCTCCTCGACACCCGTCCGGCGGGCGAGGAAGTCCCGTACGGTCTCGCCCTCCCGGCGCTCCGGCTCCTGGGGCAGGTGCCCCACGGTCGCGGAGGGCGGGGAGAGACGCAGCTCGCCCTGTTCCGGGGTGAGCAGACCGGCGAGCAGCCGCAGCAGCGTGGACTTGCCCGCGCCGTTGGCGCCGACGAGCCCGATCACGTCGCCGGGCGCGACGACGAGGTCGAGTCCGGCGAAGAGCGCGCGGTCGCCGTGTCCGGCGGTGAGGTTCTTGGCGACGAGGGTGGCAGTCATCAGGGAGCCGATTTTAACGGCCCGCCGGAGCCCGTCTCACCGCCGCTGCGGGTCCCGGTGCGTGACCGGTTCCACCCGTGCGCTCCCCGGCGTACGGGCCCTGACGGACGACTCGCCCAGGGAGTTCAGCGCGGCCCGGTACTCGGGGCCGTGGAAGCGGTAGGGCCCCACTCCGTGGTAGCCGTTGCGTTCCAGATCGGGGCGGTCGCCGGTCTGCCAGGCGAAGTCCCGCCAGACGTAGTCGTCGCCGTCCCGCTCGACGACCGCGGTGACGGCGCCGCATTCGACGCTCTCGCACTCGGGGCAGCCGTAGATGACGTGCCTGCCGCCGTCGAGCGGGGCGTCCGCCTCCAGGAGGAGGCCGCGCACCTGGGCGGTGAAGATCGCGGGCGGTACGTCGGAGGCGAGCGGGGAGACCGCGTCGAGACCGGAGAGCTCCGACAGCAACGGGCGCCCGTCGACGACGAAGTCGACGGCGTCCCGGTGGACCCGGGGGTCGCCGCCCGTGAGGACTCCACCGGCACGCGTCGCCGGGGCCAGGCCGAAGGTGGCGTACTCGGAGGACATGGTGTGAGTATCCCCAGGCGGGGAGTGACGAGACCTCCGTCGTGGCATGTTCCGCTAACGTCCCCGCATGGAGAAGCCCGGGAACGATGACGTGATCGTGGTCGGCGGCGGGGTCGTCGGTCTGACGACGGCCGTGGTGCTGGCCGAGGCCGGCAGGCGGGTCCGGGTGTGGGCGCGGGAGCCCGCCGAGCGGACCACCTCGGCCGTTGCGGGGGCGTTGTGGTGGCCGTACCGCATCGCGCCGAAGGAACGGGCCCGTGCCTGGGCCCTCGAATCGCTCTCCGTGTACGAGGAGTCGGCGGCGCGGCCCGAGACCAGTGGCGTACGTCTGGTCGAGGGGGTCATGGGCGAGACGCGGCTGGACGAACTGGGGTCGTGGGCGGCCCGGGTGCCGGGACTGCGCGCGGCGACGGCCGAGGAGTACCCGGGCACCGCGCTGCGGGCACGGCTGCCGTTGCTCGACATGCCCGTGCATCTGCGCCATCTGCGGGAGCGGTTGCTGCGGGCGGGCGGGACGGTCGAGGAACGGACGGTGACGGACCTCGCGGAGCCGGACGCGCCGGTCGTCGTGAACTGCGCGGGCCTCGGCGCCCGTGATCTCGTCCCGGACCCGGCCGTCCGGCCCGTGCGCGGACAGCTCGTGATCGTCGAGAACCCCGGGATCCGTGAGTGGCTCGTCTCGACGGACCCGGCGGCCGGGACGACGACGTACGTCTTCCCGCAGCCGGACCGGGTGATCCTCGGCGGCACCACGGACGAGGACGACTGGTCGCTGGTTCCCGACCCCGAGGCGGCCGCGCGGATCGTCGAGCGGTGCGCGGCGCTGCGTCCCGAGGTCGCCGGGGCCCGTGTGCTCGGCCACCGGGTGGGGCTGCGTCCGGTGCGCGAGACGGTGCGGCTGGAACGCGAGGTGCGGCCGGACGGACGGGTGCTGGTGCACAACTACGGGCACGGGGGCGCCGGCGTCACGGTGGCGTGGGGATGCGCGCGGGAGGCGGCCGGACTCGCCGGTCCGGCCGCCTCCCGCTGACCTCCGGCCGCGGGGGCCGGAGGGTCGGGCGGGTCAGTGCGTCACAGGGCGGCAGGTCGGTGGGTCAACCGGCCTGTCCCGGGACGCGGAGTGCGGCGCGCGGGGCGCGTACGCCGTCGAGGACGGACGCGGACGGTGCCGCCGTGGAGCCCGCCGTCGCCCGCTCGAACGCGCCCGCGCCGCCCACCAGGGGCACCCGGGCCGAGGTACGGGACAGGTCGAGCGTCAGGGTCGGCGTGTCGGCCGGCGGGTCGATCAGGTCCTTGTCGGTGCCCGCGACGATCAGCGCGAGCCGGTGCCCCTTCGGGATCACGTGGTCCGTCGCCGCCAGGTCCAGCGTGATGGTGTACGCCTTGCCCGGGGTGAGCGCGACGCCCTTGTCCGAGGCGTGGTTGCCGAGGTCGGCCCAGCCGCGGCTGACGACGGTGAAGTCGACGTCGGTCCTGGCCGCCGCGGTCACCTTGTAGCAGGAGCTGTCGCCGGCCGTGCTCGCGCCCCAGCAGGTGCGGTCGGTCAGGGTCGTGATGCCCTCGCCGGAGCCGGCGTAGTCGCGGACGGTGTCCGGGCCGAGGTCGACGAGGACCGCCGAGAGGTGGGCGGTCGCTGTGGTGGGGGTGGCGGTCACGGTCACCCGGGAGGAGCCGGAGAGGCGCAGGTCGTGCGTGAGCGGCCCGGTGGTGAATCCGGCCTTGTCCGTGGTCGTCTGGTCGATGTGGGCGGCCCAGTCGGTCTCGCTGCGCGTCGGGTCGTCGGTGAACGTCTCGGTCCCGGAGCGGCGGGCGAGCCCCAGAGCACCCACTCCCGGCTGCGCGCCCGCGCTCGGGCGCAGGGTCGTGGCGCTCGTGGTGCGGGGCGGCCAGACGGCCGAGGTCGTCCACTGGTCGGGGTGGCGTTCGATGTCGGCCATCGGTTCGTGGTCGATGCCGTTGTCGTAGCCGAGGAGTTCGTGGTCGAACCAGCGGTGCAGGGTGTCGACCCAGGCGCCGCGGCGGAAGTCGAAGGGGTCGACATGGCCGGTCTGGGAGAGCCAGATCTTGCGGTCGACGCCGTTCTTGGCGAGGGCGTCCCACCACTGGCCGAAGTTCTTGGTACGGACGTTGAGGTCCTGCATGCCGTGGACGAGGAAGACGCTGGCCCTCACCTTCGAGGCGTCCTTGACGTAGTCGCGCTCGGTCCACAGCGGCGTCCAGTCGCCCGTGCGCGGCGCGCCGTCGACCAGTTTCCGCTGTACGGCCGCGCACTTGGCGCGGGCGTCGGGGCTGTCGACGTATCCGGACAGCCAGTCGGGTCCGGAGTCGTAGAGCGGGGCGCCCTTGGCGAAGTAGTAGTCGTACCAGGAGGAGATGGCGCTGATCGGCACGATGGTCTTCAGGCCCTTCACGCCGGTGGCGGCGACGCCGTTGGCGATGGTGCCGTCCCAGCTCTTGCCGATCATCCCGGTCCTGCCGTCCGTCCAGGTGGCCCGGGCCGTCGTCGTGCCGGTGCGGGTGGTGTAGCCCCGGGCGCGGCCGTTGAGCCAGTCGATCACCGCCTTGGCGGACTGGATGTCGGAGCGGCCGCCGACGTCGACGCAGCCGTCGGAGCGGTCGGTGCCGGCGAGGTCGACGCCGACGAAGGCGTAGCCGCGCGGCACGAAGTAGTTGTCGTAGAACAGCGGCATCTGGACGACGTGGCCGTTCGCGTCGTACGTCTTCTTCTGGCTCTCGTTGCCGCGCCCGCAGCAGGAGTAGTACGGGCTGGCGTCCATGATCACGGGGATCTTGCGTCCCTGGCGGGCGAGTTCGCGCGGCCGGACGATGTCGACGGCGACGCGGTCGTGCCGTCCGTCGCGGTCGCCGTCGAGGCCGGTGTCCACCCAGACGGACTCGCGGATGGCGTTCTCGTAGGAGTAGACCGGTGTGCTCTGTCTCGGCGCGCCGTGTGCGGCGGCCGGGAGGAGTAACGCGGCCATCAGGGCGGCCACGGCCGCCGTCGCGAGCGATCTCCAGGTCATGAAGCGCGTTCGGCTCACTGGTATCGGCATGCGCGGAACGTACCCCGGTGAACTCTCCTGCGACAGGGGGTGCCTGACGGGCCATCGGTCCGGGAGGACTCATGTCGGCCGAATGGCGATCGTGTGACAGGGGTGACCGTGGACATGACTGGTGCCCCAGGGACTGAATAGGCTCCGGACCGACTTCATGCCCCGACGACTTGGAGCTTGACGTGCACCGCAGACTCATCGCCCCGGGCGCTCTGGCCGCCTCCCTGCTGCTGGCGATCCCGGCATCGGCGGCGAGCTACACCCCGGGAGCACCGGGCATCGGCGACCCCTACTACCCGGCCTACGGCAACGGCGGGTACGACGTCTCGCACTACGACCTGAGGCTCACGTACCGGCCGACGACGGACGAACTGGAGGGCACCGCCACCCTCCTGGCGACCACGACGCAGGATCTCTCCCGGTTCGATCTGGACTTTCTGCTCGACGTGAGCGAGGTGCGGGTCAATGGCGCGAAGGCGTGGTTCGCCCGGTCGGGCGAGCACGAGCTGGAGGTCACGCCGGCGAAGCCGCTCGCCAAGGGGACGGCGGTCACCGTCGTCGTCCGCTACAGCGGAGTGCCGTCGACGAAGAGCGCGTACGGGTTCTCGACCTGGCACCGCACCCCGGACGGGGCGGTCGCGGCGGACGAGCCCGAGTCGGCCTGGTGGTGGTACCCGAGCAACGACCACCCGCTCGACAAGGCGACCTACGACGTGTCGGTGGCCGTCCCGGACGGCACCCAGGCGATCTCCAACGGCACGCTGCAGTCGACGAGTTCACGGCTCGGCTGGACCCGCTACAACTGGCGGTCCAACAAGCCGCAGGCCACGTATCTGACCACGCTCGCGGTCGGGAAGTTCGACATCACGACCGGCACCTCCGAGGGCGGCGTCCCGGTCGTCAACGCCTACAGCAAGGACCTGGGCGACAACGACGGGGCGGCGCGCGCCAGTGTCGAGCGCACGGGCGAGCTGGTGGACTGGCTGAGCGGCTACTTCGGGCCGTATCCCTTCAGCAGCGCCGGCGGATACGTCCCCAACACCACCACCGGGTACGCGCTGGAGACCCAGACCCGGGTGTACTACAGCCCGCGCCAGTTCGCGAACGGCTCCAACACCTCCGTGGTCGTGCACGAGTTGGCGCACCAGTGGTTCGGCGACGACGTGTCGCTGAAGGGCTGGAAGGACATCTGGATCAACGAGGGCTTCGCCCGCTACGCGCAGTGGCTGTGGTCGGAGCACGAGGGCGAGGGCACGGCGCAGGAGCTCGCGGACTACGTGTACGCCTCGCATCCGGCGGACGACGCCTTCTGGACGGTGGCGCCCGGGGATCCGGGGCCCGACAACCAGTTCGACATCGCGGTCTACGACCGGGGCGCGCTGGCGGTGCAGGCACTGCGCAACCGGGTCGGGGACGACGCCTTCTTCGCCATCCTGAAGGGCTGGCCGAAGGAGCACGCGTACGGAAACGCGTCGGTCGCCGACTTCCAGCGGTACGCGGAGCAGGTGTCCGGCACGTCGCTCGCGACGCTCTTCGACACCTGGCTGTTCCAGCCTTCGAAGCCCGCGACTCCGGCGGCCCGGAACGCGGGGGTCGCCCCCGCCACCCCGGCGAAGACGGTCACCGCCCGCCCGAAGTCGTGGAAGAAGATCGCCGCGACGAACTCGCTCCACGCACACTGAGCCCACCCCGCTGAGCCCACCCCGGGGCCCACGACACGGGCCCGCGTCCCACCTCGGCGGGACGCGGGCCTGCGGGCCCTCCGTCAGGGGCGGGCCGGGGCGCCGAGGTCGTGGTGTGCCGTCTGGTCGAGGAGTTCTGTGCGGGTGATGGCGTCGGCGCGGGTCGCGGGCACCGTGCAGGCGTAGGCGCCGGCCACCGCGCCGTACAGGGCGCAGCGCTCGACCGGTTCGCCGGTCAGACGGCCGAAGAGGAAGCCCGCGGCGAAGGAGTCGCCCGCGCCGTTCGAGTCGACGACCGGCGTGCGGGGCGGGATCGCGGGGATGTGGGTCACCTCGCCGTCGGCCAGCACGTACGCGCCCTCGGCGCCGGCGGTGGCGACGACGACCTCGGCCCGGCCGCGCTCCACGATCTTCCGCATGGTGCGCTCGTGGTCGGGGAGGGCGGTGGTGGAGACGAACACGATGTCGGCGGTGTAGGCGAAGGCCTCGTGGTACGGGTTCTCACCGTCCCAGTTGTGCAGATCGGTCGAGATGGTCACCCCGGCCTCCCGCAGGACCGGCAGGGCGAAGGCGCACGGGTGGGTGATGGAGACATGGGCGTGCCGGCTCGACGCGGCCAGATCGCGCACCGTGTCCTCGGGCAGCCGGTCCCCTTGGCTCGCCCGGCTGTCGTCGTACAGGGACAGCCTGCGCCCGTCGGGGCCCACGAGGTTCACCGCGCGCTTGGTGCCCGCGGGCTGGGGGACCTCGGTGAGCGCGATGCCCCGCTCCCGGTGCAGGGCGCGCACGAGGTCGCCCTCGGGGTCGTCGCCGAGCATGTCGAGGTGGTGCGTGCGCAGGCCGAGGGTGTGCAGTCCCAGCGCGACGAAGTCACCGGTCTGCCCGGCGCGGGTCTCGATGCCCGGGCGGATCATGTAGCTGTCGGCGTAGGGCAGCGGCAGTTCGGGGACGTGGACGATCGTGTCCACACCCGCACCGCCCAGAACGAGGACGTCGATGTCGCGGCTCATGACACTCCCTTTCGGACGCGAGCAGCGAGTCAACCAGTCCCCCGACGATCACCGCAAGGAGTTGCAGAAACTTCCGCAAGCCCCTTCGTGAACTCCCTCCAGCTTCCTCCAGCTCCCTCCAGCTCTCTCCAGGGCCGCGCTTGCGAGGCCCGCTTCCGTGCTCCGCTCATCCGAGGTGAGCGGGCAGCCCGTCACCGCGACGCCTCCGGCGCCGGTCAGCCGCCGTGGTCGTACACCGTCACCGCCAGGCCGCGGCGCACCAGCCGCTCGGTGACCAGGGGTTCCACCCGCGCCCAGGTGCCACCGGCCAGCCCGCATCCGATGCGCGGCATGTGCACGGAGGCCCCGAGCTCGACCGCCTTGCCGGCCAGCAGCGCGAGGGCGGCGTCGATGGCCTCGTACCGCACGGGAACGCCCTTGCTGCCGGTGCGTATCCCCCGCTGCCCCACCATGTTCGCCACCCACACATACGGCTCGACCTGGACGAACTGGGCCGCGCCCAGGCCGAAGTCGTTGCTCGCGCGGCCGCGGTGCCAGGCGCGGTAGGCGGCCTCGGGCTCCGGCCAGCGGCGGGAGAGCGCCAGCACGAAGCCCTTCCCCCAGCCCCCGACGTCGTTGCACACGTGGGCGATCATTTTGACGCCCTTGACCGAGGGAGCGGTGGCGTCCCCGCGGACGTAGCTGATCTCCGGCATGACACCACCGTAGAAGCCGCCACTGACAACGGCGTCGCTGGACAGGTGCTTTCACAACACTGGTGAGACAGCAATACTGTTGCACCGCGCCGTCACCCCTCACCCCGGACGCGCGCCGCACGACGGGAGAGGCGAGGACCTGGCATGACGACGGACACCGAGGAGCCCAAACTCACGGTCGACGAACTGGCCGCGCGCGCGGGCGTCACGGTCCGCACGGTCCGCTTCTACAGCGCCCGGGGCCTGCTGCCGCCGCCCGTGATCGGCCCCCGCCGGGTGGGCCACTACAGCCAGGAGCATCTGGCCCGGCTCGCGCTCATCGAGGAGTTGCAGCACCAGGGCATGACGCTGGCCGCGATCGAGCGCCACCTGACGCAGTTGCCGCCGGGGCTGAGCGCGCACGACCTCGCCATCCACCGCGCCGTGGTGGCTTCCTGGGCGCCCGACGCGATGGAGGACGTGACCCGGGAGGAACTGGAGCGGCGGGCCGGGCGGCCGCTGGGTGACGCGGACCTGGAGCGGCTCGCCGCGATGGGCGTCGTCGAGGGGGCGGGGGACCCGCTCCGGCTGGACCCCGGGCTGCTGAAGCTCGGCCTGGAGCTCCTGGACGTACCGATCGCGGACGAGACGATCCTCGCCGCGCGGACCGTCCTGCTCGACCACTCGCGTGCCGCGGCCCACGAACTGTCCGGGCTGCTGCGCAACGCCGTGGGCGACCGGGAGTCCGTGGCGGCCGTGAAGTCGCTCTCGGCGCACATGCAGCCGCTGGTCGTGCAGGCGCTGCTGACCGCGTTCCAGCGCTCGTTGAAGGACGAGCTGCGGGAATGGCTCAAGGAGTCCTGACGGCCGCCGTTCGACAGCGGGGGCGGGTCCCGGACGCCTGTCAGGTGTCCGGG
>NZ_JBHTZF010000032.1:0-22074 GCF_042790435.1 Streptomyces sp. NPDC056738 | reverse complement strand
CGCCTAACCGGCGAGAACACCATCTCCTGGCGCGACCCGACACCGCACACCAAACGGCAGATTCCGGGATGAAACAACAGGAGAAAACGACCTCTCAGCGCGGAGCCTGGAGGTACCTCAGGACGGCGAGAACACGTCGGTGGTCGTCCGGCGACTGATGCAGGTTCAGCTTCTGCAGGATCTGCCGGACGTGGGCCTCCAGCGTCTTGGGGCTCATCGTCAGTTTTTCGGCGATGGCTGTGTTCGAACGTCCCTCGGCGATGAGTGCCAGCACCTCGAGTTCTCTCGGGGTGAGGCTTGTGAGCGGGCTCGGGTCGCACGGCCGTCGCATCAGCGTGGTGACGATCGTGGGATCGACGACGCACTCGCCCTCGACGATGCGGCGTAATGCGTCGACGAGCAGGGCGATGTTTGAAACACGCTCTTTGAGGAGGTATCCGAGGTGTTCGGGTGCGTCGCTGATCAGACGCATCGCGTAGTGCGCCTCGAGGTACTGCGATAGGACGAGCACGCCGATCCCTGGGTTCATGGATCGCAGTTTGTGGGCGGCGACGAGGCCCTCATCCGTGTAGGTCGGCGGCATTTTGATGTCCACGATCACTGCGTCGGGCACTGCGGAGTCGAGCTTGTGCATCAGCGTGGCGGTGTTGTCAGCGGTAGCCATCACCTCGCAGCCGGCTTCTGTGAGCAGCCGTGCCAGGCCGTCGCGGATCAGCATCGAATCGTCCGCGATCACGATCTTCATCGGATATCCCACGTCAGCGATCTCCATCCGGTTCTGGTCCGTCGACCGGGATCCTGGCCGTAAGCAGTGTCCCGCCTGCGGGACCGCCGCCGACAGTGGTGCTGCCACCCAAAGCCTCGATCCGGTCGGCGATCCCCCGCAGTCCCGAGCCCTTGGCGTCGGCGCCGCCGCGGCCGTCGTCGGACACGCGCACCACGATGTCGCCCGCCTCAGTGACAATCTCCACGTTCGCCTCTGTGGCGGCCGCGTGTTTGGCGATGTTGGTCAGTGCCTCGGCGCACACGAAGTAGGCTGCCGCCTCGACCGGAGGGGGTAGCCGACCGACCCCGACCGCCACCGAGACTGGCAGCCTTGCCCGGTCGGCGAGCAGGGGCAGTGCGGCGCCGAGCCCACCGGCGGTAAGGCTCTGCGGTCTCACGCCCTGCGCGAACTGGGCGAGTTCCTGCCGGGCTGCGGCCACTTCGGCCAGCACCTCCGCAAGGCCAGCGCGTAGATCTTCACCCCCCTCGGCCTTGAGGGCGGCAAGGTGGATCTCCGCCTGGGCGAGGTGGCATTGCGCACCCGTGGCCAGCTCCGCCTCCAACGCCAGCCGCTGGGATTCGGCTGCCTCCACGATGCGGCGGCGCGACGCCGCGAGGTCGGCCATGCAGGCGCGGACTTGCGCCCGCATCCCTGCGTTGGTGACGGCCAAGCGCAGTGCTGCGGTGGCCCCGGCAACCAGCTTCGGGTCGTCCATTGCTGTCGGGGCGTGGATGAGTACAGCTATGGGCTCCCCGTCGTTCTCGACGGTCGTGGTCACTCGCTCTGCGGCGCGCACGTCGACCTCAAGAGGCAAGCCGGTCTCGTCAACGTACGCCTGCTGCTGCGGCACCCAGTAGCCCAGCCTCAGGTCTGGATCGCCCAGCGCCCTGGCCAATTGGGCCTGCAAGCCCGTGGTGGCATTGCTCCGGCCGAGCTGTGTGACGAGGTCCGAGACGGTGGCCTCGGTCCATTGCCCGTACAGCAGGTCCATCACCAGCCAGACCACCACCAGGCACAGAGCCGCGTCGTAGACCAGTAGGACAGTGCGGTCCGCGCCCCACTCCAGCAGCACGTTGGCACTGCCCAGGGCCAGGACGCCGGCGAAGACCAGCGCGGCGGCCAGTGCCGACCGCCCTGCCTTCCGGGCGGTCCCCGACGTCCCGGCAAAGACGTCCAGCGAAGCCGCGACGACGAGAGCGGACAATCCCGCGGTCAGCCACGGCGTTTGTACGAAGCCCTCGTAGACCGCCGCCCCGTAAGCGACGAGGACCACGACAGCGGCAGGCCGCCGGTGCAGCCGTCCGATCGGATAGGACAGGTGCAGATGGACCAGTGGCCCCCGGTGCAGGAACACCAAGCCGGGGACGGCGCTGCCCA
Organism: Streptomyces sp. NPDC056738; assembly: GCF_042790435.1. Lineage (NCBI taxonomy): Bacteria > Bacillati > Actinomycetota > Actinomycetes > Kitasatosporales > Streptomycetaceae > Streptomyces > Streptomyces sp. NPDC056738. Next base: position 19,931 of record NZ_JBHTZF010000032.1, on the reverse strand, counting down.
GGAACCAGCACACCCCGGTCACCGCCATCAGCAGGCTGACGCGGCTGCGGCGCCTGCCTGTCCACGCCACCGCGCTTGACCCGAGAAACACCGTACCGACCGCGGCATCGGCCAGGGACAACACTCGATCCGGCATGGCGAGCTCACCGTGCCAGAGCCAAGAGCGCGGCCCCTGACAGCCTGTCCTTGCGGACAAAACCGCGAGCGGCGCTGCGCTCCAGCCTGTCCGCATACGCCGTGGCGTCGCGGCTGGAGGTAAGGACGACGGCGGGCCGCTCCCGCCCACGTGCGGTCAGGCGTGCGCAGACTTCGAAACCGTCGAGGTCCGGCAGCATGATGTCCAGCAGCACGATCTGGGGGTCCAGCCGCTCGGCTGCGGAAACGGCCGATGCGCCGTCTGAGGCCTCCCCGAGCACGTCTAACCCCTCCGCCTCCAACAACGCCCTGGCGAAGCTACGGAAGCCTGCGTGATCGTCCACGATCAAAAGCGTCGGGGCCACAGCCCGAGGATGACAGTAGGGAGCACGGCGGCGCATCAGGGCCGCCCCCGATGCGCTGCCGTGCCTCTGCGGGGCCCGTTCAACGAGCCGCCGCCATCTTGATCCAGGGCTGTTTGGAACCCCCGAAGGTCACGGCGTAGCCTCCGCAGTCCGTGCAGTCGCCGAAGTCGAAATTGTCGAAGGTGAGCTGGCCGCCGTCGAGTCGGAAGGTGGCGTTGAACGTGAACAGCCCGGCGAGATGGATCCGGTCGCGGAATGTCTGGTAGGGCCACCGCTCGGTCTGGCCGTCGGGGTCCGTCTTGGTCAGGACTCCGTTCTCCAGGTTCAGGATCCAGGTGCCGTTCGCCGGATGCTCGGTCCAGGTCTCGTCCCCGGGCCAGTGACGCCAGTCCCCGTCGGCCATGGTGCGCGTCCACGTCCCTTCGAGCGGACCGGCCGCGGTCGACTTGGCGGGACATGAGGCGGTGTCAGGTCCCGCGCCGGTCGTCTCCTTGAGGTAGCGGATCTGATCGAGCCAGTCCCTCGTGTGCTCGTCCTTGTGCAGCCTGGCGTATACCGGCTTCACCGCCGTCTCCAAAGCCTTGAGGTCGGCGGAGGACGCCGCGGGCAGCTTCATCCCCAGCCTGCACAGGGTGGGCGCGGACTCCCGGTCCTCGGCTCGGGAGACGTCCACCGCCTGAGTGATCGTCTGCTCGAGCGCCCGGGCGAGGACAGCCCGCTGCTGCGCGGAGAGCCTGTCGTGGGCGGCCTTGCCCATGACGACCACAAGAGGGCGCGGCCACAGATCGACATTGCCGGTCACGTACCTGGCATCGCGGTCGTGGTGTCGGCCGACGACCGTGCCGAGTTGCATCTGCATGCCGCCGAACGAGCTGAGGTCGACGTCGGCGGCTGCCAGGACCGGAGTTGCGCCCAAAGCCCGCAGGCTTTCATCCATCAGGGCCGAATCCTGACTGACGATCCTTTTGCCTTTGAGTGCGGCCGGGTTCACCAGGGGCTCGCGGGTACCCACCAGCCGCGTCAAAGGCCCCGGCAACACGCCGATGCCGACGACACCGGCCTTTCGTACGCCGCCGAGCATCTTCGCCGGGATGCCGGCCTCGAACACCTTCGTCTCCAGCTCGTAGCTGTCCACGAGCATGGGCGCCAACAGCGCCTGGAAGTCCGTGATGCCAATCCTGTCGAACGCGCGGGCTCCCACCCAGGCCATGTCGGCTTTGCCCTTGCGGATGTCGCTGAGCGTCGCCGCTTCGGGGCGGGCCTCTCCCTCCCGCCATTCGTCGAGGAACTTGATCCTGAGTGTTCCTTTGGCCATCTGGTCGACACGCTTGGCCCAGGCCACCAGCTGCGGCGGTTCAATTGCTCCGCCGGGGTTGGCGAGGGTGAGGACGGTGGCCTCGGCGCCGGCATGGCCTCCGGCCCGATCGGGTGACGGAGTCGAGCACCCCGTCGAGATCAGCACCGCTAGCACAATTGCCGTCACTGCGGCCCACGTTCCAGGCTTCTGTCGTTTCACCGTGGCACCTCCCATCGATGTCCACGACGCTAGGAATGTTTCCCGACCGGGGCATCAGAGCTGTCCCGTAACGCACCTCGGCCAGAATCAGGGACAGCCCTCTCCCCGAACAAGGCCCGTCCCGGGACCATCGTGTCCCGACCGATGAGCGAGTCGCTCCCTAAAGAGATGCCGATGCTGATGCCGATACGCCTGGTGCTGTTCGGACTGGGAGCTGTACTCAGCTTTGTCACCGTGGTGATCGCCCAGGAGGAGCGGGGATTCTCGACGGCGCTGACGACATCGCACGGCCTGACCGTCCTGCTGGGTGCTGGCGGGGCCCAGCTGATCGGCGCTCTCGTTCTTGGCCAGCAGCCTTCCAGCAGACGGACGGGACTGTTGCTGTTCCTTGCGGCATACGCCTGGCTCCTGCAGGAGTGGGACAATCCGGGGACAACCTCTTCGGCTGTGTTCTCCCTCGGTCTCGCGCTGAACGCGGCTTGCCCGGCAGCGGCGGGGCACTTGGTGCTGGCCTACCCCAGCGGCCGTCTTCGGTCACGGGGCGCACGTGCGCTCGCGGTGGCAGGCTACGTGATCACGGTGGGTGTACAAGGAGTCGGCACGGCTGCGTACTTCAGACCGCAGACGCAAGGCTGCTCGCAGTGCCCACACAACTGGTGGGAAGCTGTCGACGTTCCGGCTCGCGCCCAGACCGTCGCAGCGCTGGGCGTACAGGCGGGCACGGGCTGGTTACTGGTGCTCATCGTCTTTCTCGCGTGCCGCCTGCTCACCTCGAGTCCGGCTGCACGGTGGTCCACAGGGCCGCTGATGCTTTGCGCCCTCGGCTACTTCATAGCCGTGGCCGTCTCCTACATCCACAGCCTGGGCCGCGGCTTCCTCGGCTTCGATGCCCGTGATGGCCAACTTTGGCAGGTGCAGGCCGGAGCGTTGTGTCTGCTGGCGGCCGCGTTGATCGCGGAAGTGATCCGCGCCCGGCTGAGGCAGCACGAGCTGACCCGTCTGGTGATCGAGCTTGGTGGCAAAGCCGCCCCGGACGGACTGCGTGACGCGATCGCCGACCGCCTCGGCGACCCAGACCTCCAGATCGCCTACCCGGTCGGCGACGGCGACGGCCATGTCGACGCAGCTGCCAACCCGGTCGCTCTGCCCCCGCCGAACGGCAAAGCTGTCACCCTGCTCCGACACAGCGGCTCCCACATCGCCACCTTGATTCACCGTCCCGGCCTGTTGGACAGCCCACATGCGATCGACGACTTGCTGTCCGGCGCCCGCATGGCCCTGGAGCACGAGCGTCTGCACGCTGAGAACCTCACACAACTCGCCGCCCTTCGGGCCTCGGGCGCTCGCATCGTGACCGCCGGTGACGAGGAGCGGCGCCGCCTGGAGCGAGATCTGCACGACGGTGCCCAGCAGCGCCTTGTGGGCCTGGCCCTGGGGCTGCGGCTGCTACAGATGCGCGCGAGAGCTCCGGCACCCCAGTTGGACCTGGCCCAGACGGAGCTCGAACGGGCCATCTCCGAGCTCAGACGGTTGGCGCGCGGACTTCACCCTGTTCTGCTCAAGGAGGCCGGCCTTGCCGTCGCCCTCGAGGCACTGGGCCAGAGCCGAGATCTTCGCATCGAAGACGTCCCGCGTGTGCGTTTCTCCGATGTCCTGGAATCCACGGTGTACCTGCTAGTGGCCCGACTGAGCGAGAACAGGCATACGAGAGTCTCCGTCGACTGCTGCAACGGTCGGCTGATCACGTACGTCATGGTGGCAGGCGACCTGCCGGATCTCGCTGACGTGGCCGATCGGGTCACCACGCTCGAAGGCGTGCTCACCATCCGCACGGAACATGGCGAGACTCGGGTGACTGCCGAGCTTCCGCTGCGCTGTACCTAAATCGCCATCACCGATCTGTAGTTGCGCGGGGCAGCTGCGCTTCTTTTTGGCGACGGTACCCGTGGCAGCGCGGGCGCCAAGTCAAGAGGTCCTTCTTCCATGCATGCGGAGCGGCCAACTCACCCGAATCAGGACGCTGTTCGAGCGCTACCGACCCCGCGATTGGAAGAGAACAGCCAGTGAGGCGGATACCAAAGCGATTCGATGAACCTGACCATCCGCCGCGGGATCCGGAATTCATGCCTGGGTTTGCTGCGGACTGTCGTCAGCCGTCAGCACGGTGCGTCAGTCGGCAGCCTCCTTGGCCGGGGTCATCTTCAGCCGGAAGGCACCAGCCCATCGAGCACGACGTACATCTGACGCTGGAACGGCGCGCCAGCGGATCAGCCGCCCGCGGCGCACTGCCCCACGGCTCGGATCCCGGTTGCCGAGCGTAGATCGATCTGAACCTTCCCGCTGTCGGTCTGGAGTGTCAGCGTCCCCGAGTCGGTTCCGATATGGGTGCCGCAGAGAGCGCCGGTGGGCGTGGTGATCTGGAGTGCCGGTCCGTTCCGGCCGGGGCCGTACCAGGTGATGCCCACGCCGGTGACCAGCAACGCGGCGCAGGCGAGGGCGAGCACGGTACCGGCGCGGAGGGCGGCGGCGGCGGCGAGGGCCTCGGCATGGTCCAAGGCCGTGCCGGTGTCGAACTCGCGGCGGTGCAGGACGGTCGGGCGACCATTCGCGGCCCTGAGCAGTTGCAGGGCGCCGACGGTGCCGACGAGCAGGGCTGCGAGCAGCACGGCCCCGACCACGACGTGCCACGGCGAGGCGAGTTCGGCGACGTTGGAACGGCCGCGGACGAGCCCGAAGCCGAGCAGGCCGGCGAGGAGCCCGCCGAGCCCGTTGCGCCACGCCAGGGCGGACGCACGGACGCGGGCGAGTTCGTCGCGCAGGAGTCGGTGGGTGATCTCGGCGGTGCGGCGGTCCTTCGGGGACGCCGGTCCGCCGGCGGCGAGCCGGGTCATGCTGGCAGGACCTTGATGTTCCAGTAGGCGCCGCAGCCCACGAAGCCGGCCGGGCGGTGCTCGTGCTCCGCCTCGCAGGTGCACATCATGGGCTCGTCCTCCGGTACCGCCGCGGCCGGAACCGGTACCGCCGCGGCCGGAGCCGGCACGCGGTGAGACCGCTTGACGACCTGATCCGTGATCAGGAATTCCATGGTGTGGTCGCACCGGGGACAAGCCCCGGTCAGGACCATGGTGCCGGGCCGAGCCGGGCGGACCGCGAAGGCCACGGCCACGCGCTCACCGTAGGCGACATCGGTGACTTCCTCGTACGGCTGCATCTGCTGTCCTTCTTACCTCATGGTCCGATGTGGACGAACGGAGTCCACACGGTCGGCCGGGAACGGTTGGCTTCGCGGAGCGTGCGGACGGCGTGGTGCAGGGCGGGGGAGCTGAGGCCGGGGTCGAGGAATCCGTCGCGGGCCATTCCCCGGTAGAGGCTCTCGAACAGTTCGGCGGTACCGGGGCCGTCGTAGACCGACCACAGGGCGCCGACGACGTGTCGGCACCCGACGTGGTGCAGGGCCGCGGCCAGGGTGATCGCCTCGTCGGCCAGCTCCGTGCCGCCGACGGCGGTCTTGCACGCCGACAGGCCCGCGAAGTCCGCCGGGTAGCGCTGCCCGCCGAGATCCGCGATCGTCAGCACGCCGTCGTACAGGGCCAGTCCGCCGTGGGTCGGGTCGTCGAGCATCTGGTCGCCGTGGCAGCTGAAGTGGACGCACCGGTGCCGATGCAGCTCCTGCAGTACCGCGTCCCTGCTCGCCGCCGGTCCGGCCAGGACGGTCGTGCGGTCGGGGGCGAGGACGCCTTCCATCATCACCAGCTCGTCCGCGACGCCCGCGAGCGGTTCCTGGCCAGGGGCGTCGGCGAGCGCCACCATCAGCATCCTCAGGTCCTCGCCCGTGGCGGCCGGATCCGACGGGGTCCGGGCATGGGACAGGGCGCGCAGACTGGGCGTGTAGGACGACTGCGTCCGGTCCATGACGGTGCGGAGTGGATCGTCGTGGTACCCGGCCGCGTGCAGCGGCAGAAGCGTCAACGGCCCGGTGGGGCACCACCACAGGCGCGGCCACGGGTCGCCCGGCGCGGGGGCCCCGTCGGTGCCGAGGGCCGTGAGCACCGGCTCGGCTACCACGTCCCAGAGCCATCCGAGCAGGCCGGTCAGGGACTCCTCGGCGGCCGCGCGCACCGTCCGCAGCGCCCGCTCCGCCTGCTGCGCGGCCTGCCGCTCCGGCATCGCCCGGGTCGAGCGCGCCCGCGCCCAGGCCGCCTTCAGGTCCTCGTCCGCATGCTCGGCGGAGTGCAGGGTGCGGAGGTGGTCATCGGTCCGGTCGGCGGCCCCCTGGGCGGTCAAGCCGGGCAGCGGCGTCGCCGTCACCCCGTCGGGCCGGACGATCAACGCGTCGCACCGCCACCGGCTGACATTGACGATCACGACCGGGCCGCGGGCGGCGGTTTCGAGGAGCCTGCCCTCCGGCAGCGGGCGCAAGAAGTCCTCGAAGCCCTCCAGCCGGCGGACCTCGCCGAGCAGCTCGTCCCACTCCTGGGCCAGTTGCATGCGCCGGTCGACGTCTAGGGGCCGCGGGTCGTCGAGGGCGCCGCGGACGCGGTCGAGCCCGGCCCGGAGCGCCGGTGCCGCCCCGGCCAGCCGGGTCAGGTCAGCTCGCAGGTCCAGCGTCCCGGCCCAGAGCACCGATCGGCCCTGTTCCAGCAGTTCGACGGCGCGCCCGGGACGTCCCGCGGCGATCGCGCAGGCGGCGGCGTCACGGGCCAGGCCCGACCAGTGGACCAGTTGCTCCTCCTGGTGCACCCGGTTCCGTGCGCGCCACGTCACCCGGACCAGCTGTCCGAGCGCGATCGCGTACGCGTCGGCGGCGGCGGCGAAGTCCCCTGCTTCGGCCTCGGCGTCGGCCCATTCACAAGCCACCCTCAGGCGAACCTGGGGCGGCGCGACGGCGTCACCGGCGGCCAGTCGAAGGTACTCCTGCTGTTGCCGCCGGTCGCCCCGTCGCTGGTGGAAGCCGGCGACGGTCTGCAGGATGTTCGCCCGCCGGGGGTCGCCCTGCCACGAAGCGTCGGCGGCTTCCGACAGTGCCCGGGCGGCCGTGGTGTCATCATGGTCCGGATCGGGCGGACGTGGGCCAGCGCCGGGTTCGGTACGGATCTCCCGCGCCTGCAGCATGATCCCGAGGTTCGACAGGTAGCCGGCGTACTCGCGATCGGTGGGGGCCGTGGCGGCAATGGCCTTTCGGTACAGGCCGATCGCGGTCTCGATGTCGGCGGTCCGGTCGATGTCCTGGCGGTACATCCGGGCGGTGGTCAGCTCGATCCGGGCGCGTTCCCGTTCGCTGCCGACGCTCGCCGCGTCCTCGACCGCCATGGCGATCACCTCGTCGGTCGCCACGGCCCCCATCCGGAACACGTAGGAGTCGGCGAGGTTGGCCCACAGCCGGGGGTCGGTCCTGTTGTGGCGCGCGGCGGCGGCCAGCGCCTCGTGACCCAGGCGTACCGCGGCGTCGCTGTCCTCTGGCCGACCGCTCTTGACGAAGCGCGACTGGCGCGCCAGCGCGAGGCAGTTGACCGTCCAGGGATAGCCGGGGTCGTCCTTCGGGGTCCCGGCGACCGCGCTGCGCCCGAGGCTGATCGCGGACTCGATGTCGGCGTCCTTTCGGGTCTCCTCGAAGCGCTCGCGCAGCGCGTCGCCGAGCTCCGAGCGGACGCGGGCCTGCTCGGTCGGCGAGACCGCGCTCTCCAGCAGCCCCTGGAGGATGCCGATCGCGGTGTTGACGTCGGCGATCCGCTGCGTAGCCCGGAATCGCCTGACCAGCGTCCAGCCGAGGAGGTCGAGGTGGGACCGGCGCTCCGGGTCGTCGACGGGCAGTGCGGCGGTCAGGTCGGTGAGGAGTTCGACGGCCCGGTCGAGGTCCGCTTCGACGCGGAACCGGTCATGGCGGATCACGAGTTCGTGGGCGAGGCTCCCCGCTGCGGCGGTGCGGAGGTCGGCGGGCACCGGTTGCTCCAGCAGTTCCCCACACAGCCACACCCGCCAGTCGGTGAGCCCGGGGGTGTCCGCCAGTTCCTCGGCGAGCTCATAGGTCAGCGCCAGGGCCGTGGTCAGCTCGGGAATCCGGTCGGCGTCGGGCGGGGCCAGCAGCAGAGCCGCGATCGTGAGCGCGAATGCCGCCTCGCCCGCTTCGGCCGCGTGCGCCGATGTGGCTGCTGCGGCGGCGAGGTCCCAGAGGCCCTCGTCGAGATCCAGGCTCCTCGTCTCCCGCTTGTGCTGCGGCAACGGTGTGCCGGACTGTGTCAGCGAGGGGTAGGCGGTGCACAGCAGGCGTTCGACGACGGGCATGTTGACGGTGCCGAGGACGGCTGTGGCGAGCAGGGCGGCGAACTCCGCACGGCAAGCCACCTCACGCGCCGCCGGTTCGGGGCCCATGTATCGGGCGCACTCCAGGAACTCCAGCCGTTGCCGGTGCACCAGGAGACTGCGTGCATCACGCCGCGCGTACGCGGCGGCGATCCGCGTCCTCAGCTCGTCGAGGGCCCGTGGCAGGCGTAACTCCTCGTGGCGCCGGTGCAGGTCGACGAACTCCGCCGCATTGGCCGCGAGGACGAGCGCCTCGACCGGGTCGTGCCGTTTCCGGCCCGTCCGCAACCGGTCCTGGAGGAGCTCCCGGTTCGGGTCCCCAGCCGGCCACGCCTCGATCGCGGTCCCCAATGTGGCGGCGGCCGTCTGCCAGTCGTCCGGGTCACCGGTGATCCGTGCCCTGATGTTCAGTGCCAGGGCGAGATTGTGCAGCCGGCCGGCCTGGTTCCGCTCGCCAGCCGGGGCGCCGTCGATGGCGTTCCGCCACTGCCGGATCGCCGCGTCGAGGTCGTCGACGTCGTCCCCCTCCTCGAACCGCATCCGCAGGAAGCCCGCAAGGGCGGACTGCGCACCGGCTCGGGCGTCCGGGGGAGTGGCGGCGACGATCTCCTCCTGGACGGCAATCACCTCGTCCAGGTCTGCCCGCGCCGCAGCACGCCGCCACCTGGCCTCCAGAGCCTCACGCAGGTCGACGAGACGGCCGAAACGAAAGTGGTCCGCCGTCTCGGAGGCCCGACGCAGGGCAGTGATCGCCTTGTTCAGGGCCGCCTCGTCGAGCAAGGAGGGCCGGGACCACGCACCGTGCACCGACGGGCCCACCTCGGCCGGCACCATCTGCGGAACGGTCCGGGCGAACGCCTCGAACAGCCGCACCGCCGCACGCCGGTCCGCTTCCGCGAGCGCTGGCGGAAGCGCGAGGTAGCGCAGCCAGAACACCCAGGACGCCACAACGGCGATCCGCAGCGGAGTCCCGCCCGAGCGGGGGGTCCCGATCCGCACCAGCTCGTCGGTCAGCTCGCGGGTGTCCTCGGCGAGGAGCCCCGACGAGTCGCCGTGATCGACGTGGCGGTCCACCCGGGACCGGAGTTCGTCCAGCAAACGGTCTACCGCACGTCGTCGCCCGAACATCTGCTGCCGTCCTCTCAGCCACCGCGAACGTCACCAACCGGCATCAGAGGGGCCGACGACGTCGCGCGGCGGATTTGGACAGCAGGTCCGCACGGCGACAGCTGGCCTCCTCGACGCCGGCATTGCCGTGGTCGGCGGAGCGGTCCGACGGGCGAGGACGCCGTCGGCCCGAGCCGAACTAATCTGCCCTGGGCCGGGGTGGTTGACCCGCTGGTGATCCTATGAGGCCGCAGTGCCGTGGTGCAGCGGTTTCGACGAGACCCCTTCGCCCAATCGACGATGGCGTGCGCCGCAGCTCGGCGGCTGCGGCCGCGACGCCTTTGACCGGGTGGGCGGCGGCCTGCCCGCCCTCGCCCGCCACCGACGGCGGCGCCGGCCGCGGCGGCGCCGAAAGCGCCCCGGCGAGTACCAGGCCGAGCCCGATCGGAGTCCGGCCAAGGTGGGATCAAAAGGGGCAGTGGGATGATCTTGAGCGGCGTAGTGGAGGGTCGCCTCGGTGACCTCGGCATGCTGGGGAAGCCCCCGTGGCCACGTCCTGGGCTGGAACCGCGGCCACCAGCCATACAGCGGTGCGACGGCAATCGTGGTCAGTGCCCACCATCTGTCCCTGCGTGGCCCGGGACCAGAGGCGCCGGTCCCTCGGCCTTGGGTGGTGGTTGCGGGGGAACGCGGTGTCCTGCCGAGAGGGCGGTCGGTGAGCCGACCGCCCTCTCGGCATGGAGACTTCGTCATGCCGACTCTTTTTGAGGGTGAGCCGACGGCTGCTTCGTGTCCGGGCCTGCCAGCCGTCCCCTCCCGCGCCGGACCCGACTCGGTTCGGTACTTGACCCCAGGGTCATCCGGCGATGTCCAGGGCCTTCCGGGCACGCTTCGCCTCAGTCTTGGCGCGCACCTTGCCGCCGAGAGCGACAAGACCGAGGCCGCCCGCGTAAAAGGCGACGTTGAACAGCAGATAGGACAACGGTGGCGCGGTGGCGCCCTTGGGAAAGGCCGAGTGGTCGCCGCCCAGCCATCCCATCAGCAGGGTCGTGTTCTGGAAACTGAACACGAACGAATGGACGGCGATGTAGACGACGAGCGCGGCCGGACGACTGCGGACGAAGTATCCGAGCGGGAAGGCGACGAGAACCATGAGGAGAAGTTCCACGACCATTCCTTTCGTTGGGGGAGGTACGGCCGCCAGCGTCTGCCCGGGACCGTCCGCTTCGCATCCGGGCTGACGCCGCACCGGTCCGCGTAGTCCGCACTGCGTGCTGGCACTGATGACGAAGGCCGCAGATCCGGCGATGATGGCGCGATGGCGAAGACGGTCCGTACGGTTCTTCCCGGGGCGGTGTTTATTGCTGCCTGTCTTGTCAGGGCTTGGCTGGCCTTCGGGCCCACGCACGCGTTGCCGCCCGGCCAATGGGCCTTCGACAGCTGCTTTCTGGCCGGGCCGGTCATCACCGGATCCCTGCTGTCCCGGCGGGTGCCGGGCAGCCAGGTAGGTGCCGTACTGAGCTGGGTGGGCGCGGCGCCCGCCGTGGTGTTCGCCGTGGAGACGTGGGGGGAGACGGTCACGCTGGCTCATCAGGCGCCGGCGGCCCGCCTGGTCTACGCGCTCAAGCTCGGTGCGTGGGTGTGGAACCTGGCCGGGTTCGTCGCCCTGTGCCTGGTATTCCCCGACGGGCTGTTGCCGGGACCCAGATGGCGGCTGGTCGTGTGGTCGGGTGTCGCGGCCGGCCTCTGGCTCAATCTGTCCGTCTCGTTCATCGCGCCCGACCGCGGTGGTCCCGCGTTGCTTCCCGGCCAGATCGTATGGCGAATCCCGTTACCCGTTGTGGTCGTTGTGATGGTTGTGGCCTTCGGCGGTGTGCTGGCGGTGCTGGTGGCCGCGGTCTGCTGTCTGGCCCTGCGGTATCGCCGGGGCGACGAAGTGGTCCGACAGCAGCTGCGCTGGCTGATGCTCGGTGCCGGGGCCGTACCGGTGCTGCTGGCCGCGGGCTGGGCCGCCGAGATACTGGGGGCCTCGATCAATGTGGCCTACACCGGATTCATGGTGGCGATGCTGTGGGCTGTGCCCGCCGCGATCGCGGTGGCCGTGCTGAGGTACGACCTGTTCGACGTGGACCGGCTCCTCGGGGCTTCGCTGAGCTGGCTGCTGACCACCCTGGTGTCGGCATCGGTCTTCGCCGTCCTGGTCCTGTTCGGAGCCGATCTGCTCGGCGCCGACACCGAACTCGGCCTGACCGGCGCGGCCTTCGTCACCGCACTCTGCCTGCTGCCGCTGCACCGGGGTGTCAACAACCTGGTGGGACAGCTCGTGGACCGGGACCGGATGGTCATCACCGCCCGGATGGAGGAGTTCGTACGCCGGGTCAGGGACGGTGCGGCGGAGCCGGAAGCGGTCGCCGACCTCCTTCGGTCGGTCCTCGGTGATCCCGAGCTCCGTCTGCTCCTCAAGCCGCCCACCGGCCCGCCCGGCACCTACCTCGGCCTCGACGGGGAGCCTGTGCCGGTGCCCGACGACGCAACGTGTCTGCCCCTGGCGACCGGCGACAGCGACGTGGGGGTCGTCCTGCTCGGCGCGCCGACCGCCAGGCGGATGCGCCGCGCCCGCGACGCCGTTCTCCAGGCCCGGCTGCCGATCGAGGTCAGTCGACTGCGCCTTGAGCTGCGTATCGCGCTGGACGAAGCCCGGGCGAGCCGGTCGAGGCTGGCGCTGGTGACCGCGGCCGAGCGACAACGGCTCGCCCGCGACCTGCACGACGGTGCCCAGCAGCAGATCATCGCGGTCGGGATGCGGCTGCGTTCGGCTCAGAGCCGGTTCGGCCCGAAGGACCCCACCCACCGTGACCTGGAAGCCGCCGTCAGCACGCTCGCGGGCACCGTGACCGAACTGCGGCGCCTCGCCCACGGCGTACGTCCGAGCCTCTTGGACGACGGGCTCGCCGCCGCCCTCCGCGCCCTCGTGGGCGACTTCCCGGTACCGGTCGAGGCGACCGTGTGCGACACGGACGTTCCCGAGGCCGTCGCCACCGCGTCGTACTTCGTGGTCGCCGAGGCCCTGACCAACACGCTCAAGCACGCCCGCGCCAGCGTCATCAGCGTGGTCGTCAAACAGGAACGCTCGGCACTTCACATCGAGGTGTCCGACGACGGCATCGGCGGCGCCCGCCCCGGATACGGGCTGACGTCCGCCCGCGACCGGGTGACCGCGGTCGGTGGAAATCTGAGTCTGCACAGTCCGGAAGGCGCGGGAACGACGATCCGGGTGACGATCTGACATGCGCATCCTGCTGGCCGAGGACTCCGCGCTCTTCCGCGAAGGGCTGACCCGACTGCTCACCGAGGCCGGCCACGAGGTCGTCGCGGCGGTCGCCGACGCCGACTCGCTCGTGCCCGCCGTTTGCCGTGAGCGGCCCGACCTGGCGGTCATCGACGTCCGCATGCCGCCCACCATGACGACCGACGGGGCCAGGGCCGCCCGCGACATCCGGCAAGCCCAGCCGGGCTTCCCGATGCTGCTGCTGTCCCAGCACATCGAGACCCGACAGTGCCTGCCGCTGCTGGCTTCAGGCGGCTTCGGCTACCTGCTCAAGGACCGGGTGCTGAGCGTCGCCGACTTCCTCGACACCGTGCGCCGGGTCGCCGCGGGAGGCTCGGCCCTGGATCCCGAGATCGTCGCCGCGCTGCTGCGTACGACCGGTCGTGACGACCCGCTCTCGGCCCTGACTGTCCGGGAGCACGAGGTGCTGGCGCTGGCCGCGGAGGGCCTGTCCAACGCCGCCGTCGCGCAACGCCTCCGTCTGTCCGAGCGCACGGTCGAATCGCACATGCGCAGCACCTTCCAGAGGCTCGGCATTTCGGAGAACGGCGATGCCCACCGCCGCGTGCTGGCGGTGCTGGCCTATCTCCGAGAGCGCCGCTGAAGCCGTCCGTTCGGGTGTCGCAGGGTATGCGATGCCTGTACCTGGCAAGGCCAAAGGGTACGAGTGGGACAACGGGGTCCTCCTCGGCATGATGGCCCTCTACGGCCTGACGGCGGTGGTGCTGTTTGAAATGGCTGTGAAGAGTCTCGACTCTTCCCTGTCTCACGGCACTCGACGCGAGGTTGAACAGCGATATTTCGAGTGGCGGGAGGCTCTTCGGCAGGCGCAGTTGAGCTTCATGCGGGAACGGATCAACGAAGCCACTGAGCCCAACTACACCACTGTGCTGGACATCAGCATCCACGAGGCCACCGGTCTAAGAGAGCGTCGCGCCGGCCGCTACCACGTAGAGACGGAGGCCGAAAGGGAGTTGGTGATCATCGGCTCCGGGATGGACAGCGGGAGTATCGCGCTCTCAGGGCCACGCGGGGCGGGCAAGACACAGCTGCTGCGCGCGCTCTGCGAGTTGGCGAAGAGCGATCCACCGACAAGACTGAGTATGACCGTGTCAGCCCCAGTCCTGTTCGATCGGAGGGAGTTCGTTCTCCACCTGTTCGCCAGGCTGTGCAAACTCGTTGAGAAGGAGGGGCTGAGCACGGCGGAGGACGCCAAGCAGTATCTGGCCCAAATCCGCTACCTCCAGACCCGCTCCGACGAGAGGGCAATCAGTGCTGGCTGCTGGGGGCTCTCAGCGAAACGAGGGACTTCAATCGCTCAGCAGCCGCGGACATGCCCTGAGATCGTCGACAACCTGAAAGAGTTCCTTGGCAAGACCGGGCAGGCGCTGGACGAGAAGGATCACCGGCGGCTAGTGATCGGCATTGACGAACTCGATCGAATCGAGCCAGCGGCCAGTGCGCGGGGCTTCCTCCGCGCTGGCGCCGGTTCCATCCCCTGGTGCAGATCGCGCTCAAACGGGTCAGGTGCGACATCCCCCGGGCCGGCGCGGACTGCACGGAATGCTCTGGTGCAGGGCGCCTGGGCCGGGGGAATAGCACTCCGCTCCCAACCAGGTAGACGTGGCTGGGACGGTCTGTGTCAGTTCGACTTGGCCGCGAGTTCGTAGTCGCCGATGAGGTCGCCGAGCAGGGTGCCCGCGAGGATGTCGCTCGGGACGTGGCCTGCCATGTAAACGCGGGAGTAGACGACCTCGTTCTGCATCCACCGGTAGTCCTGGGCGCGGTGCGGCGCGAAAGCGCTGAGCAGCGTGACCGCGGCGGCGGAGCGGGCGGCGTGGCGGGAGGGGTAGGAGTACGGACCCTTGGCGCCGGGGGTGATGTGCTTGTCGGGGCGCAGGCTCGGGTCGAGGACGAAGGGGGCGGGTTGCTTGTCGCGTGCGGCGAGCTGGTCGCTGATGGTCTTGGCCAGGCTCAGGGCCGACTTGAGCCGGGCCTTCTCGTCCGCGCCCTTGGCGGCGGGGACGAGTTCACGCTGGTCGTGTTGGTAGAGCTTCCAGATGTCCTTCTTGCCGTAGAGCTCCAGCCAGGTGGCGGCCTTCTTCCCCGCGGCGGTGCGGGTCTTGGCGAGATCCTGGACCTTGTGGAGTTCGGCGGTGCGGGCTGTGGCCGAGGGCGGTGCGGGAATCTGCCCGGCGGCCCAGGTGGCGAACGCCTTGTCGTCCCGTGTCGTCCCGTGCTGGGCCGTCCACCGGGTGAAGAGGGCGTCCGCCTGCGTGCGCTGGGCGGTGACCTGCCGGCCGAGGGGTGTGATCGTCGCGTCGGCGAAGAGCGTGGGCGGTGGATTCTGACCGATGACGGCGGTCGCCCCGGGGCTGCCGGTGACGACGGCGGCGAGTTCGGGACGGATCAGGCCGACGGAGGCCACGGCGACGGCGGTGACCGCGATCGCGGCGTACGGCCACCTGATCTTGCGCAGGGCGTTCATGCGGCGGGGGTCCCTTCGAGGAGCGAGGCCGGCGCGCGGTGCGGGCCGGCGTTGAAACGGGTGCGGGCTAGACGGCGGATGTCGTTGTCGGGGAGCCCGGGGGTGAGCAGGGACTGGCCCACGAGGTATTTGCTGAGGGAGACCGGCCGGGCACCCAGGCTCAGCAGCATCCGGTCGACGGGGGCGGGGCGGGCGCCGCCCTTGGTCTCGACGAGGACGAAGTCCGGGTCGAGGGCTGCCGAACGGTCACCTTGGTGGCAAGTGAGGACGCCGTCGAAGGTGATGCGGGTGCCGTGGCGCAGGTCGGCGAGAGCGGCGCGGAGGTAGCGGATCTCCGTCGTGGGCACGAGGTCCGCGGCGCGGACGGGGATCGCCGATCCGGCGAGAACCTTGTCGACGAACGCGACCGCCTCCTCGTTGAGCCGGCCGTACTGCTCCGCCGGGGCCCGCAGCGCGTGCTTGACCGTCGCGCCACGGCCGTCCTTGGTCTTGACCTCCACCCGGCACAGCCCGTCCTCCGCATACAGGCGGGTCCGCACCTTCCAGCGGCGGCGTCGCCCCTGCACATGGGCGCGCCAGGCGCCGAGCCCAGGGGTGTCGAAGTAGGTGCTGCGGTAGGTGGTGGTACGGCGGCCGTCGAGGTCCAGGATCCGGTGGCCGTCCGCCAGTTGCCCGACCAGGCGGCGGGCGAGGCCGAGGGGTACGAGGTACTTGCGGTCGGTGCGGTGCTGGAGGGCGGCGGCCGCGTCGACCTCGGCGAGTGTCGCGCCGTGCGGAAGTGCGAGGCCGAGCGCCCGGGCGAACGTGTCCGCGGGAGTCACTGGACGCTCTCGGCTTCCCTGGCAGAGGGCACCTCGGGCTCGCCGACCGCGGAGATCTCGGTGGTCTGTGCGGGCTGCCCCGGTTCGAGGGGGAAGCGGGCCGCGACCCGGGTCGTCTCGCGTACGTAGTCGACCTCGTCGACCTCCACCGTGAGGGGCACCCGGCCAAAGCGGGCCGCGACGTCCCACAGGACGTCGGACTCGTCGCCGTAGGTCCGGTCGAGGGTGAGTTTGACGACGCGGGTCGGGTTGTACGTCCGAGGGTCGTCGACCAGAAGCACCGCCACCAGCACGAGGACGTCGAGCCCGATAGCGAGCCAGCTCGCGCGCTGCGGCAGCCCGTTGCACAGGGCGATGACCAGGGCGGCGAAGGTGTAGGCGACGTCCCGGAGGGTGAACGCCGCGCTGCGCAGCCGGACCAGGGAGAGGATGCCGAACAGGCCGAAGCCGACCCCGGTCGGGAACTTGCCCGCGCTGATCGCGCTCATCGCGGCGAACAGGCCGATGTTCAGGGCCGTCAGGACGAGCGGCATCTCCTGCGCGCTGCGGCGGCGCCGGTAGAGCCAGCCGACCAGGATCAGCAGGGCTATGACGTCGAGGGCGCCTCGCGTCATCAGGTCCATCGGGGAGAGGTGGTTCGTGATCCCCTTGGCAGCGAGCACCGATGCCACCGAGTACGGCGCGTGCATGGCAGTTCCTTCCGCGCGGCGCATCGAGCGGCGGACCTGCCCAGGTCCGCGGAGCACCGCGACGCAAGGAACGCTAGAGACGGCGCATGAACAGACCATGAAGGCTTCCGAGCGGCCGACGCCCGGCACCCTTCACGGATGATCTCGGTCCCGGCATGAGGTGTCGCGGGCCCGGCTCGGAGGCGTCGTGGGCCCGGTTAGCCTGGCCGTCATGTACTGCCTGGTCGTCGATGACGAGACCCGCCTGACCGATCTGGTCGTCCGCTACCTCAGCGAGTCCGGCCACACCGCCGAGGGCCGCTACGACGGCCCCTCCGGCCTCGCCGCCGCCCGCGATCCCCGCCTGGACGCGGTGGTCCTGGACGTCATGCTCCCCGGCCTCCACGGCGTCGAGGTGTGCCGCACCCTGCGGAGTGAAGGGATCGACGTGCCCGTGATCCTGCTCACCGCGCGTGGTGACGTGAGCGAGCGAGTTGCCGGGCTCGACGCAGGCGCCGACGACTACGTGGTCAAGCCCTTCGCGATGGAGGAACTGCTGGCCCGGCTGCGCGCTATATCGCGACGCCGCCCCGACCCAGCGGGCCGCCTTCGCGCCGACGATCTCGTCCTCGACCCCGAGCAGCAGCGGGCCTGGCGCGGTGACTGCGAACTCGACCTGTCACGGAGGGAGTTCGATGTCCTGCGAGTGCTGATGGAGAACGCCGGCCGGGTCGTCTCGCGCCTCCAACTCCTCGACGAGGTCTGGGACGGCGAGACCGACCTGCGCAGCAACGCCATCGACGTCCACGTCTCCAAGGTCCGGGCCAAGGTCGACCGTGCCTTCGGCCGCGACACGATCACCACCCTGCGAGGCCGGGGCTACCGCCTGGAGACCACCCCGTGACACGGCCGCCCGGACGGCTCCTCACCCGGTTCCAGCGACTGCCCGTCGTGGGCCGCCTGGTGCTCGCCGTCGCCCTGGCCATGACGCTCGTCCTCACCGGCGCCGCGGGTCTGGTCTACTGGCGCGTCGAGATCGCCCTGGACGGCCAACTGGACGAGGACCTCACCGCCTACCAGCACACCCTCGACCGGGCCGTGCGGAGCGGCCAGGACCTGCCGGCCGGCCCGAACGGCAGCCTGCGCCAGGTCCTCGACACACACGGCCGGATACTGCGCTCCAGCGCCGCCGTCCGCGCTCAGCCCCTACTCACCCCGGCCGAAAGCGCCGCCGCCGCACACGGAGCCGTCGTCCGACGCGACATCGGCGCCCTACTGCCCATAACCACCGGCACCCTGCGGCTGCGCGCCGAACGCGTCACCGTCGGCGGACAGCCGCGCATCGTCGTCGCGGCCGTCCAGCGCGGCCACCGCGACGAGGCACTGCGAGAGCTCCTCGCCCAGCTCGCCTTCGCCTCCGGGCTCACCCTGCTGGCCGCCTCGTACGTCGGCTACCGCACCGCCCGGGCCGCCCTGCGCCCCGTCGAGCGGTACCGCCTGGGTGCCGCCGCCCTTGCCGCGGGCGCCGACGCGTCCCCCGGTCTGCGGCTGGAGGTGCCGACCGACCGCGACGACGAGATCACCCGGCTCGGGCACACCCTGAACCGCATGCTCGACCGGCTGGCCGCCTCCGCCGCCCGCGAACACCAGTTCATCGCGGACGCCAGCCATGAACTGCGCACCCCGCTCACCCTCATGCGGGCCGAACTCGACGTCGCCCTGCACCGGCCCCGCACCGCCGAGGAGCTGACCGGGACACTGCGAGCCGTCGACGCCGAGGCACGCCGTCTGGTCACCCTCGCCAACGCACTCCTCGACCTCGAACAACTCGGCAGCGGCGAACGCATCCGGCGCGTGCCGACCGCCCTCGACCGCCTCCTCGACGACACCTGCGCGCAGTACCGGACGGCCGCCGTACGTGACAGCCGCACGCTGACCGTCACGTACGACCAAGCCACCGTGCGGGTCGACCCCCGCTGGCTGGAACCGGCCGTGGGCACCCTCCTGGACAACGCCCTGCGGCACGGCCGTGGCGCCATCACGCTGGACGCCCGGGCACGGGACGGGCGCCTGTGCCTCACGGTCTCGGACGAGGGCCCCGGCTTCCCGCCGGAGTTCCTGCCGCACGCCTTCGACCGTTTCAGCCGCGCCGAGGCGAGCCGCACCACACCGGGCGCGGGGCTGGGCCTGGCGCTCGTGGCCGCGGTAGCCGCCTCGCACGACGGTTCGGCCCGCGCCGAGAACATCCCGCCGGGAGCCACGGGAACCACCGGGGTCACCGGGGCCTCGGTCGTGCTCGACCTGCCCTGCTGAGCCGGTCACGGTCACCGAGGAGTACGCGGCCCGGTGGCCCTGCGTACGAGACCGGCCGCGGGGGCGACGGCGAGGAGGACGGCCAGGGTCGCGTAGCCGTGGTCGAGGGTGGTGAGGGTGGCGACGGCCGCGACGAGCAACGGGCCGCCCGCGTCGCCGAGTTCACGGCCGAGTTCGGCGGCGCCCATGGTCTGGCCGAGCCGTTCGGCGGGGGTAGAGGCGGCCAGGGCGGCGAAGCCGAGCGGGGTGATCAGGCCGGTTCCGGCGCCGATCAGGACCGCGCCGGACAGCAGCCCCGCGACACCGGGCAGGGTCGCGCAGCCCAGGCCGGCGGCGGCGAGCAGCAGCCCCGCCGTAATGCCGTCCCGCGCGGTCGAGCGCCCGGCGTCCAGGGCGCGTCCGGCCCATGGCTGGACGACGGCGGAGCAGGCGGCGAGCACCGACACCGCCGCGCCCGTGGCGACCGTGCCCAGGCCGGCCGCGCGCCCGGAGACGGGCAGGAAGCCCACGCCGACGGACAGGGCGGCGGTCGCGGCGGCCAGTGCCGCGGTCGGACGGAGGAAGTCCGCACGAGTGAGCCGCCTGGCCAGATCCAGCACCGTCTGCCGGGCCTTCGGCAGCGGCGGCACCACGGGAACGGCGAGCGCCGCCCAGACGGCGACGGCCGCGCCGAGCACCGCCAGGACGACGAACAGCAGCCGTAGTCCGCCGGCCCACACCAGCACACCGCCGAGCAACGGGCCCAGCGTGTAGCCGACGGACTTGTAGAAGCCGTAGCCGCCGAAGGCCCTGCCGCAAGTCCGTCGGCTACACGCTCGGCCCGCTGCTCGGCGGAGTGCTCGTGTGGGCGGGCGGGCTGCGGCTGCTGTTCACGGTCCTCGCGGTGCTCG
>NZ_JBHTZF010000031.1:0-42019 GCF_042790435.1 Streptomyces sp. NPDC056738 | reverse complement strand
TGCCGAACCTCCCGGTGCGCGCGCCCGCAGCCGACGCCTTCACCGAGGTACCACTCACACACCTTCACTGCTGGGTCCTGCGAACTGCACCTGCCGGTACTTCAACTGCGGTCCTGCTCACGGCGGCCCCTGATCACTGCGGGCCACCCGGTCCGGTCGTCAGCCCCGTCGCCGACCTGCGACAACCCTGGCTTCGGAGCTCCACCACCGCACCGTCCCACCAACTGCAACTACCGGTACCACTGCCCGGCAGTTCGTGTCTGCCGGGCCTTGCTGATCTCGACTACGAGAGAAACCATAGCCAGACGATCAACCAATGTCTACTCCAGCCACCATAGATTTTCGTGTTCTCTGCGATGAAGAAGTCGGCATCGAGCAACGACGACGGAGCGCGCTGGCAGAGGGTTGGCGGGCTGGGGCCGAGGGCATGGGCACGGCGCCCGCAGCGGACGTCGGACTGCGGGCTCGGGACCCTGATGGACACGATGAGCGGCGAGGCCGCACCGAACCAGTCCGCGGTATGCATCGCCCCCGCACGCGAGAGCGTCCGGTCCCGATCGCGGACGATGCAAATCCTGACCTCACGTTGCCTGACGCCCCCGGCTCCAGTGGCTTTGCCGGCGCGGCATCCCGGCGAGCGGCGAGGCCCACGTCAGAGCACGTGTGTCCGATGGGTTAACCTCCCTTCCGCCTTCATTCCTGAGGCGAGATGACGGAGTGGCCGAACCACCGTGGAAGTGCCTGGCATGCATGCCTCAAGCGGGGGTAAGCCGTCTCTTGCCGTTCAGGAGCAGACGGCATGTGAGCCTGGATCACGCAGGAGGGGACGAGCATGACAGTGACCGAGACGACCGGGACCCGGACCGTCGTGCTGCCGGAGATCAGTGACCCGTCGCAGGTTGCTCCGAAGGATGCGCGCGAGTTGTCGAGGCTGTTCTTCGACCAGCTCGCGGTCCTGGAAGAGGGCACCCCCGAGTATCAGTACGCGCGCAACACCCTCATCGAAATGAACATCACCCTCGTCCAGTTCGCGGCCTCGCGTTTCCGCAGCCGGGGTCAGGACGAGATGGAGGACATCGTCCAGGTCGGCACCATCGGACTGATCAAGGCCATCGACCGGTTCGAGCTCACCCGTGAGGTCGAGTTCACCTCCTTCGCCGTCCCCTACATCGTCGGCGAGATCAAGCGCTTCTTCCGCGACACCACGTGGGCCGTGCACGTCCCGCGCCGTCTGCAGGAGGCACGCGTGGCGCTCGCCAAGGCCACCGAGGAGCTCCGTAGCCGGCTTGGCCGCATGCCCACGACGCGGGAGCTGTCGGAGCTGATGTCCCTGTCGGAGAGGGACGTCATCGAGGCTCGAAAGGCCGCGAACGGCTATACCTCGACGTCTCTCGACGCCGCCATCACCTCCAGCGAAGACGGTGAGACCGCTCTCGCGGATTTCATCGGCGTCGACGACACGGCCCTCGAACTCGTCGAGGACTTCCACGCCCTCGCCCCCATGATCGCCCAGCTCGACGAACGTGAACGCCGCATCATCCACATGCGGTTCGTCGACGAACTCACCCAGGCCCAGATCGGCGAACACCTCGGCGTCTCCCAGATGCACGTCTCCCGACTCCTCAACCGCACCCTCGCCAAGCTCCGCGAAGGCATGCTCACCACCGACTGAGCACGTCCGCAAAACTGCTGCGGTTTCCGTGCAGCACGTGCCAGGCGGTGAGTTCGAGGCCTCGGAGCAAAAGTGCTCCGAGGCCTCTGTCTTGAGGTCAGGAAAATCGTCGGACTCCACGAGGGCACCGATCAGGAGCGAACACACGATCCGGCCCGCATTGTCCTCGCCCGGCGGGCACCCCAGCCGGCTCCCTGCCGCCTGAGGCCGGACATGTACAACCTCCGCAGGGCGCGGCGCCGCGTGAACTGTACGGGCGGCCCGGTCCTTGAGGGTGGAGTCGGTGCCGGGCCTCCCCCAACGTGCCCCGAGTGCTGCCAGGCGGACACGGCACACGGGTGATCAGGAGGCCGCGTGCGGCCTCTTGCCGCCGATTAAGGCGCGGGCGGATCGTGGTCGTTCGCGTCACTACTCCCAAGGGGGGGCGGACGGCGCTTCCACACGGCCGCCCAGCAGGGCATTACCCGGGCGTCGAGGGTGCGTGGCGACGGCGCCTGGTCATGGGACAGGTGTGGGAACTCGATGTTCTCAGTGGTCACGGGGTGCTCTTGGGAACGTGGGCACCGGTTCCCGCGGGATTCCTGGTCGGTCTCTCGGCAGCAGCACTTGCAGTCCACCTGGCCGGGCCTCGCACGTGACGGGAAGAGGAAGCGTCACGGGTTCGCCGTCGATCCCTGCATGCAGTTGCCGCCCCCGGCCTTGCAACGTGATGCTGGCCGCCGTCCAGGTGATGGCTGCATCATCCGGAGCACCTGGATGGGGCTGCCGCCGCAGCAGCTCACCGCGAAGGTGCCGGAGGAGGTCCGGTGGCGTGTCGGTCGGGCGCTTGAGCACGATGCCGGCGAGCAGCCCTGAGGTGAGCGTGAAGCGGCGCCCCAGGTAGCGCGGAGTGGCGATGTGGTACGGGTTGTTGGAGACCAACACGACTTGCGGGAGCGAAATGGTTCCCCGCGGGGTGTCCACGTCGGCCTCGACCCATTGCCTTCCTGTGAAGTAATCGGGTGCGACCGAAGCGAGGGTACGCGCCTTGTCCTCTCGATACCCGGGCTCCAGCAGGGCGTCGGCGTAGAGGCCGAAGGAAACGTTGTTGACGAAGACGTGCGGGCCTACCACGCCGAGATCCACACGGGTGGGTATGCCGTCGAACAGGGCGCTGAGTGAGGACACCGGGTTGCGGATGTCGAGGCCGAGATCCCGGGCGAAGTGGTTCCGCGTGCCTGCCGGCACCACCAGCAACGGTCGATCCGTGGCGGCGGCCACTGCGGCCACTGCCGAGACCGTTCCGTCTCCCCCCGCGACTCCCAGTACCTCAGCCCCTTCCTGGACCGCGAGCCTGGCGAGGGACGTCGCGTCGTGCTCGGCACTGGTCGACCAGACCTGGGCGCCCATACCCTTGGCCTGTTTGATCAGGTCGAAACGGGCAGTCTCGCCTCCCCCCGAGCGTGGATTGGCCACGACCACTACCCGGGTGTGCGCCTCAGCTCCTGCCATCACCGCACCCGCTTTTGCCTCCCAGGTCGGCCGCCTACCGACCGATTGGACCCCATACCACCAGGCTGGCAGACACAGGTTCCTTCCGCTGGTCGGGACGACCGCTCGTGCCGGGTCCGGGACCGCGCGAGGCTGATCCCGAAGCCACTCGGCCGCCTCTCCCCTGTCATCCCTTCACGCCGGTGCGTGCGGGGTGGAGGGCTCCGGCGCCGCCGCCGAGGACGACGGCGGGCAGAGGCCGGGTGGCGTTCTCCTGTACTTCCGCGCGGGGAGGCCGAACAGCCGCAGAAGGCGGGCGGCCAGCTGGTCGGTGACATGCTCGGCGTCCAGGCCAGGGCGGATCTCCACCACGTGGAACGCTCCGAGCCGGGCACCCCAGCCCTATCCGCGTGCAGGTCACGCACCACCTGCGGGGAGGGCGGCTCCGGGAGGGTCACGCAGCATGCCGGTGCCCACAAATCTTGGCTATCTGCTGGCCAGGGCTTCGGCCTCCGCACGGGGCAGCAACGTTTCCAATGCAGCGGATTCCGCCTCCAGGATCGCAGAGGCGGCGTAGTCGATCGCGAACGACGCATAGCGCTCGGCATCCTCCGCGATGCGGACTCAGCCACCGTCACGCGATTCCGTTGCCACCGTCGCGGCGCCTCGGGACCGCACGGCCGCTGCACAGCATGGGCGCCCAGGCGGCCGCGGCGGCCGCCAGGTCGTCTCCGCATGTACTGCCGGGGCGCGGCCGAGCCGCGGTGCCGAGGACGACACGGTCGGGGCGGAGCAGGACAGCACCCGCGCTGTCCATCCAACGCACCAGGGCACCGGTGCCCGGATCGCCGCGGTGCGCAGCGCCGCCCGTACCGGGTTGTTGTCGCCGGGGGTCGTGCAGGTGGATGACGCGGGCGTCCAGCACTCGCACCAGCGCGTGCAGGGCAGGACCGAGGGGCGCGGTGGCCAGGAGCGCGAAGTCCTCACCGAGCAGGTCGTCCAGCAGGCGGGGAATGCCATCTGAGTCGGGGACCAGGGGCTGGGGGCACAGCGTTCCGGGACGCGGGTGGCCGAGGCGGCGAGAGCCGACCAGGGGGCCCGGTCTCAGCGGCGGGCTGACGGCGGACAGTACGAGATGGGAGGCCCCCGGCAGCCGGGAGAGGCCGGGCAGGACGGCCTTGCGGGCGAGCGCGGTGCCCGTTCCGCCTCCGGTCATGACAGCGCCGATGGCCACGGCGGTGCGGATCAACTGCTGTGCGTGGCGGTGGCGTTCGGCCTGGTAGCTGTCGAGAAGGGCCTCGCTCGCGCGGCCGGTGAGGACGCGGGCGAGCTTCCAGGCGAGGTTGTGGGCGTCGCGGATGCCCGCGCCCATTCCTTGCCCGATGAAGGGCGGGGTGAGGTGGGCGGCGTCGCCGAGCAGGAAGACGCGGTCCTTGCGCCAGAGGTCGGCGACCTGGGCGCGGAAGGTGTAGCGGGCGGTGCGCAGGACGTGCAGTTCGTCCTCGGGGATGCCCGACGTCCAGGGTGCGATCAGCGCGAGCAGACGCTCCCGGTCGGTGAGCTGCTCCGGCTGCTCACCGGTGCGCAGTCGGAACTCCCAGCGGTAGCGGTCCTCGCCGACGCGCATGTAGGTGGCCGCCCGTTGCGGATCGCAGATCTGGTGAACGCCGTCCCACGCGGGCAGCGGGAGGCGGCAGCGGACGTCGACGACCAGCCACTGCTGGGCGGTGGCAAGGTCCTGCATCCGGGAGCCGATGGAGGCGCGGACCAGACTGTTGGCGCCGTCGCACCCCAGGACGGCGTCGGCCAGGAGCGTACCGGCGACGCCGGTGTCCTCGTCCCGGAAGGAGACCTCCACCGGAGTGCCGCCGTGCGGGGGCGGGGTCACGGCGGTGACCTCGACGCCTCCGCGCAGCGTGACCAGGGGGTGTTTCTCGAGGTTGTCCCTGAGTAGCTGTTCGAGTTCGGGCTGGTCGAACATGTTGGCCTGGGGAAAGCCGTGCCATCCGTACGGGTTGTCGCGCAGGAACTCGGCCAGCACCCGGTGGGAGCCGTCCAGCAGGCGCATACCGCGAGCGGGACGGGTGATCGCGCTGAACGGCTCATGGATGCCCGCGGCCTGGAGGATGCGGTGCACCTCGTCGTCCAGGTGGACGGCGCGCGGCAGCGGATACGCCGCACGGTGACGTTCCAGGACCAGGACGGGCACGCCGTGGCGGGCGAGGAGGGTGGCGGCGCTCAGCCCGGTGGGCCCGGCACCGATCACCGCGACGGGCACGCGCTCAGGGGTGGTGGCAGTCATTTGCTCAGGGCTTTCATCAGACCGAGCAGACGGGCGCGGTCGATCTCGTTGTCCTCACGCAGCGCGGAGATCACCTGCACCAGCACCCTCGGCGAGGGGGTGGTACCGAGGAAGTCCCGGGTGGCCGGCGGCCCCCACTGGGCCAGACCGGAGGCGGACATGGGGGCCCAGCCGGGTTCCAGGGTGTTGTCGAAGAGGTCGCCGTCGGCGAAGTGCTCCAGCATGAAGCGGTCGGGGTCACGCCAGTAGTCGAAGATCTGGCTGCCCTGGACGTGGCGGCCGATGCCCCAGGAGTGGTGGTAGCCGCGCTCGCGCAGGTACGCGCCGCCGGCGGCCAGCACGTCGAGGTCGGCGACCTGATAGGCGGAGTGGACATAGTCCGTGTCGGGGCCCAGATGCATGGCCAGGGTGTGGTGATCGGCGGGTTCGCTGCCGCGGTCACAGCGGATGAAGGCCATGGTGGGCCCGCGGTCCCGCTGCCCGTCCAGGTAGAGGAAGTCGCTGACGATCAGGCCCAGGTGCTCCAGGTACCAGTCGAGGGCGCGCCGGAAGACCCGGGTGGAGAGCACGAGGTGCCCCAGGCGCTGCACCTGGGAGGGCTTGCGGGTCGGGCGCTGGGTGGCGTTGATGCGGGCGGCGGCGGTGGTGCCCGTGTTGAGGACGAGGGGTCGTTGCAGCGGCTGTGCGGGCTCCTCGGTGACGCCGTGTACGACGCGGACCGGGATGCCGGAGGGGTCGAGCAGGTCCACGGCGCGGCCTCCGCCGTACTCGGTGAGGGGCCGGACCTTGTGGCCGGTGGCACGGGCCAGCCGGTCGAGGTCGGCGGTGTCGGCGGCCTGGAAGACAGGGCCGATGAACCGGGAGGCGGGCCCGCGGCGGATCACCAGGCAGTGGGGACCGGCCATGGCGCCGCGCAGATACAGGGCGTCATCTGTACGGGCGGCGGTGGTGAACCCGAAGTCGCGGGCGAAGGTCTCGGCGCGGCCCAGGTCGGGCTTGGTGAACTCCAGCCAGGCCAGGTCGACCACCTTGATGACGGGCTGGGCTGCGCGGCCGGGGTGCTCCCCGCGCAGGGAACCCTGTTCGCTGTGCAGGCCCTGGTGGGCGTCGGCGGCGGGGACCGGGACGGATGTCGGGTCGTTCATGGGGATTCCCTTCCAGTGACTCCACGACCTGTGGGGGTGCGAGTGGGACCCGGCCCGCCGGTTGGGGCGGCGCTCGGCAGCCCGGGTGCGGGAAGTGAGGACATACCCGAACCGGGCGGGGCGGTCCTCGACGAGTTCTGCGCCGCGCTCGTTGGCCTGCCGGCCATGGCAGCCTGTCCCCCAGTCAGGTGCCAGAAGGACAGGGACAGCACTGCGGTTTCGACGGCGTCGGGACCCATCAGGGCGATGGCGTGCTCGGGGCTCCGCTGTGGCAATTCGCGGCGGTCAGGAGCGTGGATGCCCTTCGGCTTCAGCGAGCACGTGTAGGTCGGGGGCAGCACGTGCTGGTGGACATCGATGCGTCTCATGGTGGTGCTCCTCCCGGTGCCCAGCCGGTCTCGACGGCCGGGCGGTCACGGCCACGCGTGCTGACGGCGCGGCCACGGGTATCTCGTCCTGCTAGCCGCTGGCCAGCAGGACGAGATGGGCTGCGGCCAGAGCGCCCACGGCGGCGGCCGGCAGGCAGCGAGCAACGGGGTCGCCGCTGCGCAGGTGTACGACGACGGCTCCGGCCATGAGCAGGATCAGACCCACAGCGGCGGCGGCACCCAGCGCGGTAATCCGCAGGCCGGCCAGCAGCCCGGCCCCGGCCGCCACCTCCAGAGCGCCCAGCAGGCGGTAGTGGGTGGTGGTCATGCCGACATGGGCTGCGGCCTGGCGCATCGCGGGCACTGCCGCGAGCTTGGCCGCTCCCAGCAAGAGGAAGATCGCTGCGAGGACGACGGCCATGACGATGGTGGGGGTACTCATTGAGGTGCTCTCCGTGCGGAAGGGGACGGCTCGGGGCCACCCGGAAGTGGGCCGCTGCAGCCCGGGTCAGATGACGGGCCGGGGGCGTACTGCCAGTCGAGGACGTACTGG
This sequence comes from Streptomyces sp. NPDC056738, assembly GCF_042790435.1. Taxonomy (NCBI): domain Bacteria; kingdom Bacillati; phylum Actinomycetota; class Actinomycetes; order Kitasatosporales; family Streptomycetaceae; genus Streptomyces; species Streptomyces sp. NPDC056738. Next base: position 34,509 of record NZ_JBHTZF010000031.1, on the reverse strand, counting down.
TCGAGGGCTGCGGTGACCTTGCGCCGTTCCGCCTCGTCGGCAGGTGCGGGCACCGTGACGCGGACACCGCCCTCGTGCGGCCGGCACACGATCTGTGCCGGGTCGCAGTCCCCTCCCTGGGAGGCCAGTTCGGCCAGGACCGCGCGGCGGGTGGCGTCCAGGCGAAGGCCGAGCTTGTAGGGCTTGCCGACGGCGGTGAGCGGGATGGCATCGATCACGGTCACCTCGCGCGGGGCGGCGGCGCGCTCGGGGACCCTTTCGGTGGCCCAGGTGAGCAGTTCGGCCGGGTCCACGCGGGCGCCGGGGGTGAGGGTGACGTAGGCGACGGGCACCTCGCCGGCGTGCGGGTCGGGGCGGCCCACCGCCGCGGCGGCGGTGATCTCGGGGTGGGCCAGGAGGACGTCCTCGATCGTGGCGGGGTCGATGTTGTGGCCCCCGCGGATGATCAGGTCCTTGGCGCGGCCGACGAGATGGATGAAGCCGTCGGCGTCGATGCGGCCCAGATCGCCCGTGTCCAGCCAGCCGTCGCGGATCTTCCCGGCGGTCTCCAGGCGCGGCCCATCGGCGGTGTGCTCGGCGACGTAGCCGGCAAAGACCACGGGGCCGCTGACGGCGAGGACCCCTCTGGCGCCTGGCGGCAGGTCGTGCCACTCGCCGGTGTCCGGGTCGATCCGCACGGTCTTGACCTGCTGGTAGGGCAGTCGTCGGCCGACGGTGCCGGGCCGGGTGTGACCGGGCAGGCCGAGGGCGGAGGCACAGGTCGCCTCGGTCAGCCCGTAGCCCTCGCACAGCGGGACGCTGGTGTGCGCCTCGAAGGACGCCCGTACGGCGGCCGGCAGCGGGGAGGCGCCGACAGCGGCGAACCGCATGCTGGAGATGTCCGTGTCGACGGGGACGCCGGCGAGGACGGAGTACACGGTGGGGACACCGGACATGGCGGCGATGCGGTAGTGCTCCACCAGCTTCCAGAACACTCCGTACAGCTCGGGATCGCGGTAACCCAGCGGCCCGGCCCACACCACCTGCTGACCACGCAGCAACGGGCCGAGCAGGGTGACGATCAGGGCGTTGACGTGGAACAACGGCAGCGCCGCGAACATCACCGAGTCCTCGTCCAGAGGGATGGCGGCGGCCACCGACCAGGCGTCGACAACCTCGTTGGCGTGCGTGTGCGCGGCCAGCTTGGGAGTCCCGGTGGTGCCGCCGGTGTGGAAGTAGGCGGCCAGGTCGTCGGCGGCCGGGGCCTCGATGTCCACCAGCTTGTCGGCGGGATAGGAGGCGGCCAGCTCCGCGAGGTAGCCCACGCGTGTGCCCTCGACGGGTTCCAGAGCGGGAGCGGGGCCGTCGGCCATGGTGGGGGCCAGGGCCAGCAGCGCGTCCAGGCGCAGCGAGGCGGCGACCTGCCGGGCCGTGGCCCACACCTGCGCGTCCAACTGCGGACCGGCGGCCACGAGCACGCGCACGCCGCCGCGCCGCAACAGTTGCTCGACGTGCTCGGATGCCAGGCCCGGGTTCACCGGGGCGGCGATGCCCGCGGCCTGCGCAGCCAGCAGAGCGGCCGGCAGCTCCGCTGTGTTCGGCGCGAGCAGACCCACGGCGCCGCGGCGGGTGACGCCGAGCGAGCGCAGCAGGTTGGCGGTGCGATGCACATGGTCGTGCAGTTGCGCGAAGGTCACGGAGGCGGAGCGCAGGAAGCGCGCAGCATCCGGGAGCACCGTCATGGCCGGACGGTCGGGCCACAGGCGGGCGGCGCGGAGCAGGGCATCGTAGGTGGTGGCGGGCAGACCGCGTTCATGCAGCGGGACGGCCTCGATGGCGGTCAGGTCCGCAGGTCTGTCGCGGTCGGGCCACAGCAGGTCGGTGTGTGTGAATGTCACCGGTGCGCCTTTGCAGGGTGAGGAAGGGGGTGAAGTGGCCGGCCCGGTACGGGATGCCGGGCCGGCCGGTCCCGGGCGGGGGCCCCGGGAGTCGTCAGCGGGCGCGTACCACCGTGCGCTGCTCGCCGAGGTCGAGTACGCCGTCGTCCGTCGCAATGCGTGCCGTGACGACGTCGCCGTCCTTGAGATAGTCGGGGTTCGCCTGCTGGCGGGCGAAGAACTTCTGCCAGCGCTTGTGCGGGGGCAGCAGGGCGGCGAGCGTGGCCAGTAGTTTCCCCGGTGACTTCAACGCGGTGCCGCCAGGCGTTCCGGTGAGCAGGACGTCACCAGGCTGCAGGGTCTGGAAGCGGGCCAGCAGGGTGAGCGCCTTCGCGGGCCGGACGATCATGTCCGTGGTGGTGCGGTCCTGCCGGGTGTCCCCGTTGACCTTCAGCGTGAGCCGCAGGTCCGGCAGGCGGGCCAGGTCGTCGGCGTCGACGAGGAGCAGCCGGGGGCCCAGCGGGGTGAAGGTCGGGTACGACTTGGACTCGTAGAACTGCGTCTTTGGCAGCTGCACGTCGCGGGCACTGACGTCGTCGGCGACGACCAGCGCGGCGACATACTCCGCCAGGGTGGAGTCGGTGACCTCGGTGCCGACCGGCAGGTGCGCGCCCATCACCAGCCCGAGCTCCACCTCGTAGTCCAGGAAACGCACGTGCTGTGGACGCACGATGTCCTCGTAGGGCCCGCTGACGGACCCGGAGGCCTTGCGGAAGAAGGCAGGGGGGACCGTGTCCGGGTCGAACCCGGAGTCCACCGCGTGGGAACGGTAGTTGACCATCTGCGCCACCACCCGGCAGGGGGTGGTGACGGGCGACCGTAGCTCGGCTTCTCCAGCGGAAAGCCCCGCGTCGGGGTCGGTCGCAGCGCGGCCGGCCGCCTCCTGCACGGCCAAGCGGTCGGCGAGCAGGCCGCCGGTGGTGGTCGCATCGGTGTCCACGCGGTGCAGCCGTCCTGTGCCGCTCTCCACCCACCAGCCGTCTGTGGTGCGGACGACCTGGATACTCATCGGCTCTCCTGAGTCCTGGACAGGCGTCGACCGGACTGCTCCCGCGAGCAAACTCCGGTCACTAGTGATGAAAGAATCAATCCAGATGGCATCCTCGTCAATAGTCATCAGTACTGATGCAATAGTCAGTACTGATGTACTGAGTAAGATGGAGCGATGAGTACCGACCGACAGGGCGGGGCCAACAGCCGGACGCCCAAACCCGCGCCAAATCGCCTGGACCGGCGCAAGGCGCGCACGCGAGCCGCGCTAGTCGCCGCCGCGCAGCTGATTCTCGCCGAGCAGGGGCGGGCCGACGTGAGCATCCAGGAGATCACCGAGGCGGCGGACGTCGGCTTCGGCTCCTTCTACAACCACTTCACCAGCAAGGACGAACTGTTCGAAGCCGCCGTCGCCCGCACTCTGGAGCAACACGGCACACTTCTGGACTCCGCCGTGGGAGACCTGAAGGACCCGGCGGAGATCTTCGCCGCCAGCGTCCGTCTGACCGGCCGCCTGCAGCGCACCCACCCGCAAATCGCCAGAATCCTCGTGCGCACCGGCATGCCCTACCTGACCTCCGACAGCGGCCTGGCCCCGCTCGCGATGCGGGACCTGCAGGCGGCGGCCGACAACGGACGGCTGGACATCGACGACGCGCGCACCGCGGTCGCCATGGCCGGCGGCGCCCTGCTCGGCGTGCTCCACCTCCTGGAGGCCCGCCCCGACCTCGACGCCGAACGCGTCACCGATCAACTGGCCGTCCGTCTCCTGCGCATGTTCGGCATGACGCGCGCCGAAGCACAGGAGATCGCCACTCGGCCCCTGCCTGCCATCTCCGCCCGCGACCTGACATGAGCGAAACGCGGATGCCGGTAGGCCCTGTCCGGCCCGGCCAGTTCCGGCGCCCGCGCCGCGCCCAGCAGTGCTGAGCCGACCGAACCGGAGGTGGCGGCAGCGCTCGGCCTCAAGGCCGGCGTCACCGAGACGATGATCGTCGGCTTCGACGACGACCTGGCCGGCGAAGCCACCCACGTCAGCAACCGCCTGCGCGGCCTGCTGACGGAGATCCATCCGTCGCTGGAACTCGTCCTGGGCCCGCGAGTGCAGCACCCGGCCGTGCTCAGGCCCCTCGCTCAGTTCGTTCTCCCCCGCCCAGATCCGCAAGGGTGGCGGGCAGGGCGCGCGGGGTGACGGGACGGGGGTCGATTCCGCCGGCCCGGTCGGCGGCCTGCCGTCCGGCCCTGCCTCCCAACAGGCGCTGCACCGTGGCAGGCCAGGGGTTTCACCGTCCTACCCCGCCGCTGGACGGTCGAACGCACCCGGGGCTGGCTGATGAACCACCGCCGACTGGCACGTGACTACGAGGCCAAACCACATCGTTCCGAAGCCATGGTCCACCTCGCGATGATCAACCTTATGACACGCCGTCTGACCGCGGAATCCACCCCGAGCTGGCGGCACCTGAACCAACCCCAACGAGGCAATCCGGGGTGAAAAAACAGGGGAAAACGCCCTCTCAACTACCTTTCGCCTGCCGAGTTCGAACGGCAGTACCAGCAAGAGCGTGGGCTTGCCCTCGCGGCATTGGGGTCACCTCACCCCGTCCGGGACGCCGTCAGTAGGCATTGTGCCGACGCAGGGAGCGCGGGCGGCCGTCGGGATCGGCGATGACCCGGTAGAGCGGGTCGGTCAGGGCCCGCGTGATGCGGGACAGGCGCGGCGGGTGGTAGGTGCGCAGCCGTCCCGACGGTCGCGGCCCGTGGCGGCCGTCGTCGTGCCAGGCGTCCAGAGCGGCGGCCGAGTCGGCGTAGGCCGCAAAGGCGCGGCCCGGGTCGCAGAGTGCGGCTGCTTCCCTGTCCCCGTCGCGGTCAAGGTGTTCGAGATTCAACGTCAACCGCAGCTCGCGCGCGAAGACGCGGGCGCCGTCACCCAGGCCGCCGGGGTCCACCGGTTCACGGGAGTCACGGGTCTCGTCGAGGACGGCGCAGCTGAGTTCCGAATCGTGGGTCCAGGAGCGCCGGTTGACGTTGTCGGAACCGACCGCGGCCCAGACATCGTCGATGACGCAGACCTTGGCATGGACGTACACGGGTGTCCCGGCGTGATTCTCCAGGCTGTAGACGGCCACCCGGTCGCCGCCGGCCCGTCGCAGGATTTCCAGGGCGCGGATCCGGCCCAGCAGGTTCATCGGTGTGCTGATCCGCCCTTCCTGGTCCGGCAGTGGCGGCAGGACGGCGATCATCCGCAGTCCCGGATGATCCGCGAGAGCCTGGGCGAAGGGCTGGACGGCACTCTCCGACCACAAGTACTGGTCCTCTAGGTAGATCAGCCGGCGTGCCCGCCGCAGGGACTTCGTGTAGGCGCGGGCGATGCTGCGTTCGCCGTCGGGAGCGAACGGATAGCCCCTGAGGCGGTTCGGGTAGGTGCGCAGGATCTGGACCGTGTGGGAACCGCGCGGGCCCGGGTCGGGTTGCTGCACCGGGAGGGGATCCGCCCGCGTGTCCTCATCCCGGAGTGCCGCCCGCAGCCGGCTGCGGGGGCTGCGACTGAGCGGAGCCGGGTCCGTCCACCGCTCACGGAACGTGGCCTCGACATCGCCGACGGCGGGCCCGCGCACCGCCAGCTGAACGTCGTGCCAGGGCGGACGGGAACCGTAGGCGTCGGCGATGGGTTGCGCCAGCGGGTCACCCTGATGAGCGGCGTCGTCCCGCCGGCTGTGGCACAGATCGATCCCTCCGACGAAGGCGACGTCCCGCTCGGGCCGACCCGGGTGGCGCAGCACCACGAACTTTTGATGGTGCGAGCCTCCCGGCCGCACCCGCATGTCGAGCAGGCACTCGCCTCCCGCCTCCTCGATCTCCTCCCCCAGGTGGTAGTTCTCCTGTTCGCTGAACTGGAACCGATCCAGGTGCGAGCGCCACACCAGCCCCTTGACGACGACACCGCGGCGTGCGGCGTCGCACAACACATCGCCGATGGCGCTGTCCGGACCCTCCAGCAGCTCGTCAGGGTCACCCCGCCAGTCCGTGAACATCAACATGTCGCCGGCCCGCTGCGCCCGCACGGCCGCGAGCAGCTCGGCGAAGTACACCGCCCCGTGTACCAAGGGGCGGACATCGTTGCCCGTGGACCACGCCGCGCCGTCGGCATGACGGCGGTCCACCCGCGACGCCGGATTCCCTCGCTGAGCGGAGGTGAGCAGCCAGTCGGCGCGTTCCACGTGACAGCCCTTCCAGTCGACGGCCCTTTCGGCATCTCCTGATAGATCCGTTACCCCATGAGCGCGTGACCACGCGATTCCTGCTCCGCCAGCCCTGCGAAGACCCACCAACCAGCGGAGCAGGGCCGCCACGGACAGCTGTCGTGTAAATACGACGCCTATCGTTCTCAGGCTCAATGTTCACCACTTCGGGCTCTGGCTCAGGTTTTGCCCGATGGCCTCGGGAACACCGATGGAGGCACGATGACAGCCACGGACGACAGACCACAGCGTGACTGGACGACGTGCAGGCGGTCGCCATGACGTGGAGAGGCGACCGCCTGGTCCTGCCGTCGCTGACCACAGCGGCAGAGAGCCACCCTCGCCAGATCTGAAAGCGAGAGGCGACGTGACGCCTGAATCGTCCCTCAGCCGTCTGCCGCCGGGGCAGCGACTCGCCCCGTAGACAGCGGCCACCGGCGAAACTCACTCGTCTGCCTGCGGGAAGGCCGGTGCATCGTGTCGTACCTGATGTCGCGTAATTGAACGGATCGGCGCGCGGGGTATCAACGTTCTTGAAACTGTGCGCCGATCGAGGGCCCGAAGCCCTGAGGATCCCCTCCCCTGTGCCGCATCCGCGTGGCGCCGGCGTTCTCGCTGATGCAGGCTGGCGTTGCGGCCCGGCGCCGACTCACCCTCCGATGCCGGGCCGCCTCACCCCTTCCCGGCCAGCAGCTGTCCCTGTTGTGTACGGGGCATTGGGAATCTGGGATGTTCGGCCTGGCTGGGTAAGGGGGTACAGGAACAGCAAGCGGGCGAAGGCATCGTCGAGCAGACCCCGCAGCGCGAGGCGGGCTTGATCGTTGTTGTAAGGCGACGGAGATCCTGCGGGTAGGTCTCGCCCGGCGCCGCCGGGCATGCTCGATACGTCCTGAATCCTCATGCCGTGAGCAACGAGACACAGCCCGAAATCCGTGTGAACCGAACGGGTACGCGTACCGGCTCGGTGCCCACAGAGCCCACGACTGGGCCTTGCTAGCCCTGCCCACCTATCCTGGGCCATTGCCCCCTCGGCCCAAGCTGCCCAGGGTTTCGCCGCTAACGAGCTGGTGCGTGATAGCGAGTGAGGTGTGCTTCTTGCGGTTCCCACTCTGCAATCAACCGCCGCCTCGTAGTCGAAGACAAAGAACTTCAAGAGGTTTCCTGGCCCGGATCGTTTGTCAACGCCGCCCCTGGCCGCCTCCCGCTGCAGCGCTGGTAGTTCCCGCTGGACAGCTGCAAGGCGTGGGCCAACGCGGCCGCAGTCTGCTCCGAGGAGATCGGCCCGCCTGCCGGGAAGGCTGGCGACACGGTCGTGGGTTCCAATCTCGCCCGTCCCGCCAGAGCCGGCACCCACACTGCCGAAAAGAACCCCTCAGGGCGTGCGGCGGTGGGCGGTAATCGTGCGGGCGTTCACTGTGGTCCCGGGCGCGGAAGCTCTTGCGCAACAGGCGGGCACCGGCCGACAGTGCCCTTCATTCTCGTCGTGCCAAGTCAACGGCCCTCAGATGAAGGCATTTGATCGTCGGCAATCCTATGGACGCTGCGCAGAGGCGGCTGCGCAGCGAGAGGTTCGGCAGGCGGAAGTGGGCATCCCAGTGCTTCTAGGATTCGCCCGCTTCTCTGCGGGTGGTAGATGCGACGTCAGGACAAGCACGCGGGCCGCCGGTAGGGACGGCAGGGCCAACAACTGTCACCGTGTCACCGTCTATTGGAGGAGCGCTGGCGGTGCTCGTTCTCACGCATGCCCTCGGCCTGGCGGCCGATGTCGTTGACCCGGTCGGCGAGTTCGGGGTGGGCGGGGCGTAGGTGCGCAGCCGCATCGGAAAGTGGGCCCAGGAGCTGGGTTGGATCACTGCTGCCGAGCGCTGCTTGGAGGGTGGTGAGCGCGCCGGCGGCCGCGGGAGGAAGGTCCGGCAGGGCTGTGATGGTTCCGGCGAGCTGGCGTAGCGCGGCGGCCTGGTCGTGGGCCCAGGTTGTGACGGAGCGGTCGGCGGCGCGCTGGTCGCGGGTGGCCTGCACGCGCTGTTCTTTGGTGGTGCCGTTCATGCCGGGGCGTACGCGCAGGTAGCGGCGCTCGGCGGCTTGGCGGCTGGAGACGCCGAGGGGGTGGGCCAGGTCGGCCCAGCTGGCGCCGGCCTGCCGGGCCGTCTCGATCAGTGCGGGTTCCCAGAGAATCAGTTGTTCGCGTACCTCGCGCAGGAGCAGGAGTGCGGCTATGGCCTTCTCGGGGTCGTCGGTGGAGGCGTTCTCGGCGCTCCGCGCGGTCCGCATGGCCTGCGCGATGGCTTCGAGTGCGAGAGCTGTCGCCTCGAAGGAGGTCGGTGCCGGGGTCCCGCCGTCACTCACTGCCACCTGTCGTCACCTCGATGACATGCAACTTGTCGTCGTATGGATGACATGTTACAACGAGATCAGGTGAAGCGCATTGGCAGCAACTGCCTGAACTCATCTGGAGGTGTCTACCGTGTTGATGCGCACCGACCCGTTCCGTGAACTCGACCGCCTGGCACAGCATTTGATGGGCCCGGGAACGTGGTCCCGCCCCTCCGCGATGCCGATGGACGCCTACCGCGAGGGCGACCAGTACGTCATCGCCTTCGACCTGCCGGGCATCGCCCCCGACGCACTCGAGATCGACGTCGAGCGGAACATGCTCACCGTGAAGGCGGAGCGACGTCCCCTGCCACGGTCCGAGAACGCCCAGATCGAACTGTCCGAACGCCCACTCGGTGCCTTCTCCCGTCAGATCGTCCTGGCCGACACCCTCGACACCGAGAACATCCGCGCGGACTACCAGGCGGGCGTCCTGACCCTGCGCATCCCGATCGCCGAGCGAGCCAAACCCCGCAAGGTCAGCGTGCACAACGGCGAGCACCCCCAACTCGTCAGCTGATCCACCGACGGCACATCGCCGGCTGCCGGGTCCAGACGGGTCCGCCAGGTCTTGCTCTGGACCCGGGCCGCATCGCCTCGTCCTGCCGGACAGGAACAGTTCGCGCTCAGAACACGGTTCGTCCGGCTGTGCGGACTTCCCTCCCCTTCAGAAAGTTCGGTCCACGCACGGAAAGCCATCGCGCCATGACCCTTCTCTCGCCCCCCAAGCCTTCCCCGACGGCGGCGCCCACCTATGAGCAGTTGGTGGAGACGGTGCGCTACGAAGGCGCGTACTCCACCCGGCGGCAGGCACAGGACGTCGTACAGCGGGTGCTTGAGGCTCTCGGCCGCCAGCTGAGCGGCGAAGAGCGCGTGGAACTTGCCGCACTCCTGCCCCGCGAAGCAGCCGCCTTCCTCACCTCGCAGATTCCCACCGCCACGCCCCTGACCGGCTGGGGCTTCGTGAAGGAGCTCGCCGAACGGTCAGGGGCAACGCCCGCAACGACGCGCTGGGACACGGGCGCCGTCCTCACCGTCGTCGCCCGGCTCGCCGGAGACGACCTGATGGCCCGGATTACCGCCCAGCTCCCCGACGGCTACGCCCTGCTGTTCGGGCGAGCCCAACTCGCCCGACCCTCCTAGCAGGCATTGACATGATCAAGACCCGACGGCTCCATCTGTCGTCGGCACACGACGGCAACAGATGGAACGCACCCCTCCCCGAAGTCGCGCCCAAAAGCCGACCCTGCACGGGCACCAGATCGCTGCCCGGCCAGCCCCGCACCGATTCTGACTCACCGCCCAACCGGGAAAACGCCGCCCACCGGATCAGCCAACTGCAGGAAGAGATCAGCCAGCTCCATAGCGCCATCGACTCGCACGCCGTCGTCGACCAGGCCATCGGTGTGGTCATCTCCCTCGGCGGCATCCCACCAGACCAAGGCTTCGACATCCTGAGGACCGTCTCTCAGCACACCAACGTCAAACTGCGGGAGATCGCGGAACAGATCGTCACCTGGGTGCGTGACGAGGAACTAGACCAAAACATCCGGCAAGCTCTGAGCACAGCCCTGCAGAACGCCGCGGCGACCCGCCGCACAACCTCCCGAAACACCCGGTTCGCCGCACAGAACGACCGATGAACACACGAGAGGGGCCCGGCGATGCGAACCACATCGGGTCGCCAGTCAGGCGGCAGCGGCGTCAGCCGCTCTGCCGGTGGTATCGGACGCGGGCGTGCACGACGAGGCCCCCAGAGCAGCGGCTGAGCCTGCAGGGTGCACCAGAACTCGTGGTTGGTGGGTCTCCAGTCGGCGGGGCCGCTGTCGGACTTGGAGGAGTTGGAGGACTCTGAGGCGATGAGGAGCTGGGGGTCTTTGAGGTCGTTGCCGAAGGCTTTGCGCTCATCGGCGGTCCAGGTGTCGGCGCCGGAGCGCCAAGCTTCGGCAAGCGGGACCATGTGGTCGATGGTCGCCTGGGCCACGACGGTGACGGTGGTGCCGTCGTAGGCGGAGTACCAGGACCCGCCGGTGGGCTGACAACTGTTCGGCTGGTCTTGGATGTTCTTGCCGTCGCGGGCGAGGACGTCCTGACGGGTGGTGCAGCCGTCGGGCTGGGTGGACCAGATGTCGAACTTGTCGCGGGCGTAACCGTCCATGGAGTGCGGGGCGGCAACGCTCAGCGCGGCAAGTTCGCTGCGTACGGTCGCGGTCGACGGGGGTGTGGGCGCTCGGCCAGGGCCGGGCCGGCAGTCAGGCCGAGGATGATCAGGGAGGCCGTGGGCAGGCCGAACATGGTGCGGCGGAACATGAACTCTCAAAAGGATGGGGGGGTTGGAGATGCCTGTTCTTGAGGTAAGCGCACAGTCCGCGGTTGCGCTACGCGCGTTGAGCGGGCGTTTCAAGCCCTCCACGTCGCCTTCACCACGCGGTCACCGCCGTGGAAGCGGGCAACCGAACAGCGGGCCGGGCCGCAGGTGATCGGCCCGGCCCGCGCCGGCATTACCACCGCACGCCCGGCGAGGAGCAGTCCCAGGCGGGCGGTGGTGGATCAGGTCGAATCAGTGGTGGAAGTGGCGGCGGCCCCAGGAGGCGTCGTCGATGAAGCGGCCGTGGTCGTTGCGCAGGGTCGCGGTGTCGCGGTCGTTGTTCCACACGTAAGCGCGGCGGTCCTGGAAGAGGTCGGTGCGACTGTCGCGGCCGATGCCGGTGTGGACGCGGACCGTTGCACGGCCCGCCAGGCGGTAGTGGTCGAAGGTGTAGGTGTGGCCCTCCCGCCGGAGAGGGTCCAACCGTCCAGGTTGACACTGCGACGGGTGTTGTTGGTGATCTCCAGCCATTCCTGGTTCAGGGAGCGGTTGGAGCGGTCGTCACGGCCCGGGGAGTCGTACTGCACGTCACTGATCTCCACCGCCTGGCGGTGCGGTCGGGGATCGGCGGCCGATGCCGGGACCGCGATCGCGGCGGTGATGGCGGCAGCGGTCAGCGCGGCGGCGGTCAGGGCGTTCTCATCAGCGCATGAACCGGGAGTTTTCTGAATGAGACAGAGCTTCTCGGACGGAAACCGGCGCACAACAGGTTCGTTACCACAACGGAAGCCGTCTTTCCGGACGAGCGCTTTGAGGTGACACTCGATCCTGATCTCAGGGAATCGCCATGAGATACCCGACAAGCTAACCAAATGCTCGCGAAACCCGGGGCCGTGAGAGGTTGGCGTGGTCACGGAAGCGAGTTCGGTGGCGACCGGCGTGCTCGACAAGTCCCAGAACGGGATCAACGCCGTGTTCGCCGACCCGCGCAACGCGTTCCTCAACAAGGCGGTATGCGGGAATCCGGAGGATGTGAACGGCATCGTGGAAAACGGACGCTCCCAGGCGGACGCTGAATCACCCAACCCCGCCATGGCATCGTTCCACCCGAAAATCGCGGGAGTCCGCCTGTACGTCGACGTGCTGCAGCAGTATCTGCCGTAGGGAAGTAGGGGCCGGGAGGAACCGAGTTCCGGGCCCTTCTCCCAGGCCGGGGACCTGAGGATGCGGACTCAGGCCCCGGCCGTCATACCGGATGACTCAGGGTCTGCGTATGAGCGGTCAAGGTCTGGTGCTGCGGGACATCGGGAAATTGTGGCGCTCACTCTCCTGCGCCACTGACCGCTCGCTGCGGAACGTTGACCGCGACGTCTGGGCGTCATGGACAAAGTTTGAGTACGGGTACTCATGACACCGCGTGCATCCCGGGGTGACTATAGCTGGGTGAGCACAGACCCCGAAGGTACTGGTCGGGCCGTGGCCGTGTCCGTGGCCTTGGCTGTTTTCGAGCTGTTAGCCCTTGCCCTGATCTGGTTGTCCTGGATCTCGTCCTACTGGTCTGCGTTTGGGGCGCAGGACCACGGCGCTCCGCCGGGTCCCTACCTGCAGAAGGCTATATTCGTGGCGGCGGCCGCCCTGATTGCAGCGGTTGTGGCCGGAGTCCGTCGGATACCTGTAGTTGCCGTTACCCAACTCGTGATGGTTCTCGTCATTTGCGGGGCCCTGACCAGTGCGAAGACCGCTGGTGAACGTATTTACGAGTCTTCCTACCGGTCTGCCTGTCTCGCAGGCTCGTCCTGTTGACGCCTCTTCACCCATGCCATGAGCTGTTCCGGAACGTGGCATCACGCGCCGCGACGGTCCGCGCAAAGAGGACCGACCGCTGCCCGGCAACCGCAACGACTGCAAAGCGTGGGAAGAATCCGGAGCGAAAGACGCCGTCGGCAAGACGGTGACCATCGCGGACGACGACTATCCCGGCACAAGCCTGGTGATGCCTCACCGCCGCTGTAAAGGCGAAGAGTTGGCCGACTGTCAGAAGGACATACAACGCCTCCCATAAACAGGTCCGGGGCCGCGCCGAGCCCGTCCCAGAACACCGTGCAGGAGCGCGCCGCATCCTGCGGATCGAAATCCTTCATGGCTTGAGCGGCAGCTGGCTCAGGTCCGCCTCAGGCGACAGCGAGCGAGCGCACACGACATTGCGCCTGTCCTCGCTCCATGGCCCGAACATGGCTGCGGCAGCCGTGGTGGCGCCCGCGAGGAAGACGGCCGTGACCGCACCCACTATGAACAGATGCTGGCGCCTCCCGGAACCGGCCGTGCCCGCGGCTCCTCGGTACGTCGCAGGACCTCCCGCAGGACTGCCCGGCCATCTTCGGACGCAGTCCAGCCGTCGGTGCCGTCGCCGGCGGGGCGCAGGGCGCGGACGGCATCGAGGTCGGACGCCTCGCCGGGTTGGTGGCGGTCTACTTCATGCTGACTCCCGTTGGGTGAAGTCGGGCGTTCAATCTCGGCTGCCCATCTGAGGGAGTTGGCAGTGCCGCATTGCTCCTGGAGCCAACGGTTGAAGTCGCCCTCGGGCCAGAAGGCGAAGGGTTCGTCAATGCCGTGCACGGCGAGCTCCACCCGGTAACCGACCAGCAAGGACAGCAGGTGCGAGAGAGATCCCCCAGGGAGCCACATGCCGGGCCCGAACCGGATCTCTTTGGGGAAGTCGTACACATCTGTGCAGTCCTGCCAGCGCTGGGAAGTAGGGCGTGGGCAAGGGGCCGCGGGCCGAAGCAATCGCTGAACGGCCTGTGCCTCCGCAGGAAACGCCGGCTCAGGTGTACACGATTGGGACGTCACCAAGTCAAGAAGCGGGCAAGGTCAGGACCGGGTGGTCCGGGACGCGAGGTACCGGCTGAAGGCTTCGGGGCTGTCGGGGGTGAAGGGCCATTCCAGGAGCGCCGATCCCAGATCCGGCTCGGTCAGCCAGTCGTGCCAGGCGATCTCATCGGGGTCGGCGGTCACGATGTCAGGCACCACGGCTTCATGCACGCCGAGCCAGTGAGGGCTCAAGCCGTTGCGGTTGACGAATGTGAACAGCAGGCGTGGCAGCGCACGGATGCCCAGCTCTTCGGTCAGCTCCCGCGCGGCGGCCTGTTCATAGGATTCGCCGACATTCACGGCGCCACCGACCATGACCTCGTGGAGCCCGGGGAAGCGCGAAAGGTGCCCAGACCGTCGGTGGACGAGGATCCGGCCACGCTCATCACGGCATACCGTCACGGCGATCCGGTGCAGCCAGCCCTCCTGGATGGCCTGCCGTCGGCTGACCACCATCCCCAGCAAACGGTCTTGATCGTCGACACGTTCCACCCGTTCGTCCACGGCACACACCCTGGCAGAGCCCACTGACAACGCGCAGCGGGCGCTGCGCTGGACATGCATCTCGGGGATGGGCGTCAACGGGTTCTGTCGGATCAGAAGAGTTCGCCGGGTTCGGGGAGGGCTTGTTCGGCTGAGGTGATCCGGTATCCGCCGCGCTGGTAGAGGCCGCCTTCTCGTCCGTGGAGGGTCCAGGCTTTCTCGGCCGCGCGGTCAGGTGTTGCCGCCATCAGGTGAAGTGTGAGGACCGGTACGTGCGTTGGCGAGCCGGCAGGGGGGCGGGCATCGATCCGGTAGACCCGGTGCCGCTCGATCTGCACCGTGCCGGTCCCTGACTGCTCGGCCTGCGCCACGTCGTTCGCGAGCCGCTGCAGCCGCTGCGGTTCGTATCGGCGGGCGCGTGCGTCGTGAGCGGGTGCGTAGGTGGCCATTGCTTCCCTGTTCATGAGACTTGCGATCCGCTCCCACTGGAGGCGTCGCAGTTCTGCGATGAGCAGCTCGCTCAGGTTGTGAGGTTCGCCAGGGGCCAGCCGTGCGCTCCCGGCACGCTCCTGGGCCAGACGCACGTGTGCGGCCACCGCACGGGGATCGAGCCCGGCCGCTTTCGAGACCACTCCCAGCCGGGCGAATTCGTACGGCAGATACTCGTAGATCAACATGCCTCCTGACGTGCTGCGCGCACGTGTCCTGCCTCACTGTTGAGGCCGCCGGGCAACGCTTGCGGCGTCGGCATCTTCTCCTTGAGATGAAGATCCTTAAGAGGCGGCCTCGCTTACTGATACTCCTGGCCCTGGCGGTGGTGGCTGCCGTGGCGGTGATCGCCGTCGTGGTCGTCCGGGCGAACAGGATGGAGACGCTCTCCCCGGGTGAGGAGCGTGATCGTGCCGCGTCGGGAGCGGTCGTAGCGTCGGGGCAGGTGGACTGCCGGAAGGTCAAGTGCATCGCGCTCACCTTCGACGGCAATCCGGGAGAGCCCACCGACCGGGTGATGGACCTCCTGAAGGAGTACAAGGCGTCGGCGACGTTCTTCCTCGAGGGGCGGCGCATCCATGAGTTCCCGGACGTGGTGCGGCGGATCGCCAGGGAAGGCCACGAGGTCGGGGACCACACCTGGACGCATGCGGTGCTGACCGATGTCTCCGACGCGCAGATCCGCGACGAGCTGCGCCGCACTGCACGGGCCATCTTCCGTGTCACCGGCAGTGAGCCGACGCTGATGCGCCCGCCCCAGGGCCGCACCGACGACCGCGTCTCCAGGGTCTCGAAGGAACTGGGCATGGCGCAGGTGCTGTGGACGGTGACCGCGAAGGACTACGAAACGGACGACTCCGCGCTGATCGGCAAGCGCGTGCTCGCGGGCGCCGGTCGTGACGGGATCATCCTGCTCCACCCGTTGCACAAGGGCACCGTGCCGGCCATGCCTTCCATCCTGAAGTCGCTCAGCGAGGAGGGCTACACCTTCGTGACGGTCTCCCAACTGCTCGCTCCGGCACAGGCCGAGCCCGGCAGGATCTACAAGTGACCGGCCGGCGGCTGCCTGGTCACATGTGTTCAAGGCCCAGTGCGCTTGGAACGTCCTGGATCCAGGCGGCGCGGTCCGGATCCGTGGCGGCGACGTGCTCCAGTACCTCGATGAACCGCCGGCCTTCCGCTGAGTCCATCTTGCCGAGCTCGAAAGCGATCTCTTCCAGGGCGTTCAAAGCCATCTGCGCGTCGCGTCCGGTCTTGACGAGGTCTTCCAGGGTTGCCACTGCCGCCAGAAGTGCCCGCACCACTTCGTCTCCTTGAAGCACGGCTTCACCACCACCTTCCGATGCCAGCGAAAAAAGACCCCGTCCCGGGCAACCGGGACGGGGTCTTCGCAGAGCGCCGGGCAGGCCTTGCACCTGCATTTCCCCGCAGGAAGCGGGGCGTCTTTCCTTGGACCACCAACGCAACACCGACCAGCGCGACTTCCGCCGTTCAGCTCAAGATCAATCGTAGCAGGACGGCGTGCCGAGCTCCAGGGGGTGGGGGGCCGCCGGGAGGCGGGTGTGGTGGTCAGCGGATCGGCAGGGCGTTGAGGTAGGCGTGTATGTTGCGGCGGGTTTCGGGGGCGCTGTCGCCGGCGAATTTCTCCGTCAGTGCGTCTGCCAGGACGAGGGCTGTCATCGCTTCGGCGACGATGCCTGCGGCCGGTACGGCGCACACGTCGGAGCGTTGGTGGTGGGCCCGTGCCGGTTCGCCGGTGGTCAGGTTCACCGTGTGCAGGGCGCGGGGCACGGTGGCGATCGGTTTCATCGCTGCGCGTACGCGCAGCGGTTCGCCGGTGCTCAGGCCGCCTTCGGTGCCGCCGGCGCGGCCCGACGTCCGCTTGATGCCCTCGGGGGTGGGGATGATCTCGTCGTGGGCCCGGGAGCCGGGTGTGCGGGCGAGTTCGAAGCCGTCGCCGATCTCGACGCCCTTGATCGCCTGGATGCTCATGAGGGCTCCGGCGAGGCGGGCGTCGAGTCGTCGGTCGCCGTGGACGTGTGAGCCGAGGCCGGGCGGAAGGCCGTAGGCGAGGACTTCGACGACGCCGCCGAGGGTGTCGCCGTCCTTGTGGGCCTGGTCGATCTCGGCGACCATCGCCTTCGAGGTGTTCAGGTCCAGGCAGCGCACGGGGTCGGCGTCGAGTTGTCGGTGTCGGCCGGGGTGGGGTGCATGTGCCGTGGGGCTTTCACGGAGCAGAGTTCGACGACGTGGGAGACGATCTCGATGCCGGCCGTCTCCTTCAGGTAGGAGCGGGCTATGGCGCCGAGGGCGACGCGGGCGGCGGTCTCGCGGGCGGAGGCGCGTTCCAGGATGGGGCGGGCTTCGTCGAAGCCGTATTTCTGCATGCCGGCGAGGTCGGCGTGGCCGGGGCGCGGGCGGGTCAGGGGTGCGTTGCGGGCGAGGCCTTGGAGGATGTGCGGGTCGACGGGGTCGGCGGCCATGACCTGGTCCCATTTGGGCCATTCGGTGTTGGCGACCATGACGGCGACCGGGGAGCCGAGGGTGAGGCCGTGGCGGACGCCGCCGAGGAGGGTGACCTCGTCGCGTTCGAAGTTCATGCGTGTGCCGCGTCCGTGGCCGAGCCGTCGCCGGGCGAGGTGGTCGGCGATCGTCTTGGTGGTGACGGGTATGCCGGCGGGCAGGCCCTCCAGTGTGGCGACGAGTGCGGGGCCGTGGGACTCCCCCGCGGTGAGCCAGCGCAGGGTGCCCATCACTGGTCCCGGTACATTTCGGCGACGAGGAAGGCCAGGTCGAGGGACTGGCTGCGGTTCAGGCGGGGGTCGCAGGCCGTCTCGTAGCGCTGGTGGAGGTCGTCGAGGAGGATCTCGTCGCCGCCGCCGACGCATTCGGTGACGTCGTCGCCGGTGAGTTCGACGTGGATGCCGCCGGGGTGTGTGCCGAGGGTCTTGTGGACCTCGAAGAAGCCTTTCACTTCGTCGAGCACGTCGTCGAAGCGGCGGGTCTTGTGGCCGGAGGCCGCCTCGAAGGTGTTGCCGTGCATCGGGTCGCAGACCCAGGCCACGGTGGCGCCGGAGGCGGTGACCTTCTCGACCAGTTCGGGGAGTTGGTCGCGGACCTTGTCCGCGCCCATGCGGGTGATGAAGGTGAGCCGGCCCGGTTCGTGGTCGGGGTCGAGGCGCTCGATCAGGGGCAGTACGTCGTCCGCGGTCGTCGTGGGGCCGAGTTTGACGCCGATCGGGTTGCGGATGTGGGAGGCGAACTCGATGTGTGCGCCGTCCGGTTGGCGGGTGCGTTCGCCGATCCAGACCATGTGGGCCGATACGTCGTAGAGCCGTCCGGTGCGTGAGTCCACCCGTGTGAGGGCGGACTCGTAGTCGAGGAGCAGGGCCTCGTGGGAGGCGTAGAACTCGACGGTCTTGAACTCCTCGGGGTCGGTGCCGCAGGCCCGCATGAAGTTCATCGCGTTGTCGATCTCGCGGGCGAGTTGTTCGTAGCGTCGGCCGGAGGGGGACGTTTTCACGAAGTCCTGGTTCCAGGCGTGTACTTGGTGCAGGTCGGCGTAGCCGCCGGTGGTGAAGGCGCGTACCAGGTTCAGGGTGGAGGCGGAGGCGTGGTACATCCGTTTCAGTCGCTGCGGGTCCGGGGTGCGGGCCTTGTGGGTGAAGGCCCGGCCGTTGACGGAGTCGCCGCGGTAGGTGGGCAGGGTGATGCCGTCGCGGGTCTCGGTGGCCTTGGAGCGGGGCTTGGAGTACTGGCCGGCGATCCGGCCGACCTTCACCACCGGCACCGAGGCGGCATAGGTGAGGACGGCGCCCATCTGGAGCAGCGTCTTGAGCTTGTTGCGGATGTGGTCGGCCGACACGGCGTCGAAGGCCTCGGCGCAGTCGCCGCCCTGGAGAAGGAACGCCTCTCCCCTGGCGACGGACGCCATCCGGGCGCGCAGCTGGTCGCACTCGCCCGCGAAGACGAGCGGCGGATACGACTCGAGGTCCGCGATCACATCGCGCAGAGCCCCGGCATCGGGGTACTGGGGCTGCTGCGCCGCGGGCAGTGACTGCCAGGGCTTGGTGGGGCTGTCGGGGTTCACCGTCGCTCAGTTCTTCGGTACGACCGGGGCCTCACGGATGCCGAGCAGGGTGCAGCCCGTCTCCGTGCTGATGCGGTGGACGCTTCCGGGCTGTTCGACGACCAGGTCGCCGGTCCGGTAGCGGTCGCCGTTGTCGTTGAGGAGCTCTCCCTGGAGGACGAACATCAGCTCGTGGCCCAGGTGTTCGTGCAGGTCTCCGTGGGATCCGGGGTCGAAGCGGATGAGCTGGGCCGTGGCCGGCCGGTCGTCGTCGGTCTCGTAGAGGGTGTGGATCGCCGTGCCGGTGCGGCCGGGCTCGATCCAGCGCTTCCACTGCAGGGTGTCCAGTGCTTGGGGGGACAGCAGGTCGCGCAGCACGGTGACCTGGCGGTCGGTGCGGGTGCCGGCGGGGTTCGGCGTGGTGGGCACGTCGGTGTTCTCCTCTGCCTGTGCCGGTGGGAGTGTTCGGGGGGCCGGCGTGGTGCGGTGGCTGCCCGGCCCGACCCAGGTTGGGTGCGCGGGAGCGGTGTGTCATCGCTCGTCGGAGGAATCGCCGGGGGCTGTTCCTCCGTACGGAGTACGCCGATCGGCCGAGGTGGAGGCTCGCCCGGGGTGGGGTCGGTCCGCCGGGTCCGCCGGCCGGGGTGGAGGTCTTCGGGGGCGGGGTCTGTCCCCGGGCCGGGGTGGAGGCGTCCTCCGGGGCAAGACGCCGCGTGTGGAGGCCCTCCGGGGTGGGGTCAGTCCGTCAGGCGCAGGCCGAAGGTGGCGGCGAGGCCGTCGGTGCCGTCCTCGGTGACGTGGACGACGCGGGGGCTGGAGCCGTAGCGCAGCCAGCGCAGGGCGAAGAGGCGGGCGGTCAGCGCCGCGCCCACGGCGCCGGCGAGGTGGTGGCGCTGTTCGCTCCAGTCCACGCAGTAGCGGATCAGGGGGCGGCGGGCGGGCAGGCGGGTCAGGTCGACGCCGAACCGGTCCAGGGTTTCCTGGCCGGTCTCGGTGAGCTGGTAGTCGACGTCGTGTCCGTATCCGGTCGCGCCGTCGCGGACGGCTTCGTCGGGCCGGTGGGTGCCGTCGTGTCCGGCGAGCAGGCCGGCCTTGAGCAGGGATTCCAGCAGGCCCACGCCCAGTTGGCCGGCGAGATGGTCGTAGCAGGTGCGGGAGCGGCGCAGGGCGCCGGCGGTGCTGCTGTCGCGCAGTGAGGTGACCGGGAGGGGTGGTGCGATGACGGCCAGGGCCTCCAGGGCGAGGCAGATGTCGGGGTTGGCCAGGTGGTAGTAGCGGCAGCGGCCCGCGCTCTCCATGGTGACCAGGCGTGCCTCGACGAGTTTGGCCAGGTGGGCGCTCGCCGTCGCGGCGCTCACGCCGGCTTCGGCGGCGAGCAGGCCGGCGGGCAGGGCGCGGCCGTCGCTGAGTGCTTTCAGCATCCGGGCGCGGGAGGGGTCGGCGATCAGGGCGGCCGCTCGGGCGATGTCGGGCTGGTGGTGTATCTGGTCCTGGTGCCGGCCGGTCGTCGTCCTGGTCATGCGGCCAGCGTAGTACGGGAACACTTCGACGGATGACGAAGTATTGCGGCCCGAGACTGATCACATGACCTCCACGGATCCCTCTCCCTCCCCCTCGCACGCCCCCGCCGCCCCCGCCGGGGCGGCGCCGCCGGGGCGGCCGTCGCTGCCGCTGCCGCCGCTCATCGCGCTGAGCCTGGGCTACTTCCTGGTGATGCTCGACGTCACGGTCGTGAACGTGGCGGTGCCCTCCATCCAGGACTCGCTGCACGCCGGCGCGTCGGACATGCAGTGGATCGTCGACGGCTACAGCGCCTTCTTCGCCGGGCTGCTGCTGCTCGGCGGGGGGCTCGGGGACCGTTTCGGGCACCGCACGCTGTTCCTGACGGGTCTGGGGGTCTTCGCGGCCGCCTCGGTGGGCTGCGGGGTGGCGTCCTCGGCGCCGGTCCTGATCGCGGCCCGGCTGGCTCAGGGTGCCGGGGCCGCGCTGCTGGTGCCCGCGTCGTTCGCGCTGCTGCAGGCCGCCTACCCCGACCGGGCCCAGCGGGCCCGGGCGGTCGGCTACTGGGGGCTCGTCTCGGCCGTCGCCTTCGGTGCCGGACCGGCGGTCGGCGGGCTGCTGGTCTCGGGCTTCGACTGGCGTTCGGTGTTCTGGGTGAACCTGCCGGTGGCCGCGGTGGCGGTGCTGCTGACCCTGCGTCATGTGCCGGCTCCCGGCCGGCGGGCGCGGCCGGGCCGGATGGACCCGGCCGGTCTGGTGCTCGGCGTGGTCGGGCTGCTCGGGGTGGCCGGCGCGCTCAACGAGGCGGGGAGCGCGGGGTGGTCGTCGCCCGAGGTGCTGACGCTGTTCGCGGGGGGCGTGGTGTCCCTGGCCGTGTTCGTCGCCGTCGAACTGTGTCTGGAGCGGGGCGTGGTCCTGCGGCCGCAGGGCAGGCGGCCGCTGCTGCCGCTGTCGCTGTTCCGCGAGATCCGGCTCACCGCGACGAACCTGATCGGCCTGCTGCTCAGCTTCGGCTACTACGGGATGCTCTTCGTGGCCACGCTCTACTTCCAGCAGGAACGTCAGCTCAGCCCGCTTGGCACCGGGTTCGCTTTGCTGCCGTCGGTCTGCATGGGCTTCCTGGCGGCGCCGCTGTCGAGCCGTCTGACCGCCCGCAGCGGCCCGTATCTGCCCATGGCCGGCGCGCTGGTGCTCGGCAGCGCCGGTTTCCTGGGCTGGCTGGCGGCCGGCCCCGACACCTCCTACCCGGTGCTCCTCTTCGCGCTCATGGCGACGGGTCTGGCGACGCCGGTCACCGTCGTGGCGGCCACCGTGGCCGTCATGGAGGCGAGCCCGGCGGACAAGGCCGGTGTGGCGTCGGCGGTGTTCAACGTGTCCCGGCAGGTGGGCAGCGCGATGGGTGTGGCCCTCTTCGGCACCCTGCTCGGCGCGTCCGGCGGCATGATCGGCGGGCTGCACACGGCGGCGGTCATCGCCTCGGTGGCGTTCCTGCTGGCGTCGGTGCTGGCCGCGGTCACCGGGCGCCGGGCCGATGCCGCCCGGGCCCGCTGAGGCCGCCGGATCCTCCCCGGGGACCGGGCGCGCGTTCCCCGCGGCTTTTCCGGCAGGGAACTCACGCCGCGGGAAATTCCGCTCTGCCGATAAAACACGGAATTTCCCGCGCGACCCGCGAGCCGCCCCGAGGGCGTCCGATCGGCGTGTGTTCTCCCCGCCCCGGGCGGCGGGCCCCCGACGCGTCCGGCACGGCCGGCCGGAGCGGGCCCGCCGCCCGGTCCCGTACCCGCCGCCTTCGCCGCGGGCGGCTCCGGCGACGAGCCCTTTCCCGGTGGGGACTTACGTCCTCCGCGCCACGGGGGGTACGCTGCGCCCGTCGATCCGGCACCGCCCCGGCACACCACACCGGCACACACCGGTCACGGGAGGACCGCAGGACGGCACGAGCCGTTCGATATCATTCGCGATCTCATTTCGTCCGGATCGCAAAGATTCGGCGGACTTACCCATTCGCCCCGTAAGCGCATTCTTGGCGGGCAATGCTACTCTCAACGGCGTTCCGCAATAGTGAATGCGAGTAGAACATGGTGCAGTCCGTTCAGCGTGCAGTGCGCATCCTGAAGGAACTGTCGACGTCGGGCCCTCACCTGGGTGTCACCGAGCTCGCCGCGCGGATCGGCGTCTCCAAGCCGACCGTGCACGCGCTGCTGCGCACCCTGGAGGCCGAGGGCCTGGTGCGCCAGGAGAAGGCGACAAGCCGGTACCTCCTGGGACCGGCACTGCTTCGCCTCGGCAACTCCTACCTGGAGACGCAGGAGTTGCGCTCCCGTTCGATCGCGTGGGCGGACACCCTGGCCGAGCGCACCGGTGAGGCCGTGTGGGTCGCGGTGCTCGACGGCGACCAGCACATGCTCGTCGTGCACCACGCCTTCCGGCACGGCAGCGGGATACAGATCCTGGAGCTCGGCGCCAGCATTCCGTGGAACACCTGCGCGCTCGGCAAGTCGCTCGTGTCGTTCCTGCCCCAGCAGCGGCAGAAGGAGCTGCTGGAGGGCGAGCTGGCCCGGCTGACCGGGAAGAGCGTGGTGGATCCCGCCGTCCTGGCGGACCAGTTGGCGCAGACCCTGCAGACCGGGTACGCCCTGGAGGACCAGGAGAGCACGCTGGGCGAGGCAGGCATCGCCTCGCCCGTCTTCGACCGCTCCGGCGATCCGGTGGGCGCGATCGGCGTCATCGGGCCCGTGGAGCGGCTCCTGTCAGAGGAGAACCGGCAGAAGCACGCCGTGGCCGTACGGGACGTGGCGACCCTGCTCTCCCGCGAGCTCGGGGCGGGCCGCGGCACCGCCTGGCGCGTCACCGGCTGAGCGCGGGCACCGACTGGCCCTGAGAGCCAGGCCCCTCGTATGGGCAGTCCACATCGACGATAGCGCCAGCTCTGGTGGGCTTCTTCGGCATGCCCTGAGGCGGCGGTTGTTTCGTTGGGCTGCCCTTGCACGTGCTGCAAGTGGCACATGCAAGGGGGGTTCGGGTGGCTGTAAAGCGCGCGAGATACCTGTCAGTTGGGATAGCCGGCGCGTTGATGGCCGCCTTGCTGTCGACGATGTCGGTGGTGTCGCCGGGCGAGGCGGCTGCGGCAGAGGATGCGACACCGGTCGTGCCGTCGCAGCCACTGGGGTCGGCGCAGAGGCAGCAGGCAGAGGAAGCGGGCAAGGCACTGGCGGCGCCGAAGTGGCCCCAGGCCGCGGAGGCGACGGTTGACCTGTCGCGGGCGGCGCCCGGCGATCCGGGCACAGTGACCGCGAGCCCGTCGGCCTCCGCGGGCAGCGACGCCACTGAGGTCGCGAACGTTGTCGAGGTCGCCCCCGTGGACGACGGGGATGCGCCTTCGACGCAGCTGTCGCGCCTTCAGGAAGAAGGGGGCGCTTCATGACTTGGGGTATCAGGCTCGGGATGTGCGCGACCTGAACTGGATAGAAATGCCAGACGCTACGGACACCGGGCTTTTCAAGATGGAGGACGGGTGGATTGAATACGAAGGAGGGATTGGTAACCTAGCCAACAGAATCAACTCACCCGGAGCGAAGTAATTTGAGGCGGAGTCAGTGAGCAGCGACACCTTTAAGATCATGCGATGGAATGCGGACTTTGACGGTCCGTGGGGGGCGCCTGCGGCCGTACAGTACCGCAGCGGTGGATTTGACGGTCTCAGCTTGACGTCGACTCCTGAATGGAAGCCTGAAAGTATCGGGTTCATCTCTGAACTTCTCGGCTTGCGCTACCTCAATCTCAGGGTCAAGATTTCACAAGACCTGGATGTATTCCAAATCAATACACTCGAAGATCTGTCCCTGCTCACTGGCTCCCGCCGCAAAATCCCGAACGTTGTTCTGCCGCAACTAAGGTCCCTGTGTCTTACCGACAGGCCGGGAATCGAGATGGCGAATCAATTTCCGCAACTTGAACACTTTCAAATCGGGACATGGAAGGGCTCGGACCTTGAGATGGTCCGAGGAGGAGGATGCCTTAAGTCTCTCTATCTTGAGGGGCGAAGGCAGGCGGGAACTCTGGCAGGCATCGAGACGTGCCCTGCCGTTGAGGAGATCATGTCGGTCAACTACTCAATCGCTGATTCTTCGCCATTGCGCCCTCTCGATAGGCTCCGGGAAGTAAAATTGCTTGCCGCATCTCCCGCCGCCCCACACGGAATCATCAGATTTTCCGATATCGCAAGCTCAGACCTTGCGAAAGTTTGGATTTCTAACGCGCCCGTGCTTCAGGACGTTGACGCCCTGAGGGAGCTTCCCCGCTTGCGAGAAGTTCGGCTCATCGAATGCCGACTGGGGCGAGATGATCTACAGGAGCTGAAGACGCTTCCAGGTCGAGTGGATGTTAGGATTATTTCCCCCAGGGGATAGGCGGGCGCGCTAAAACGGTGAGATCAAATCAACCTCATCAGCGAGTCAGTCTGCTTGTTGGAGCCGAGATTCCTGGCGGATGCACACGGAACTCGCTTTTCGTCGCCCGGAATCAAGCCCGCAGGCTAACCACTAGTACGGCAGTTGTAGATCGTGATCTTGTCTGTGCCCGAGGTGTGCTCGCCGTTGCGATGCCGAGATCTACTCGGCGGGCCCCTATCCGGCCGATCCACCTGCCGGGTCCTCTGCGTCGGCGACGACCGAACGCACACACTTCATCCAGTCCTCCCAGGCAGCGGGGTCCGTCGTCTGGCCGTCTGCCTCGATGCCGATGTCCCCCAGGAGCGTGAGCCGGTCGTCCCCGGCGCGGTTCGCGAACTGCCACAGGAATCGCGACATGGCCAGGAAGGCTTCGCGTTCGTTCAGCTCATAGCGGCTCATGAGGGCTCTCCATCCTCGCGCGAGGGCAGGCGATCAAGGACCGGGAGTCCTGATCTGCTCGCCTGGGCACAGATGCGGCCACCGAAGATCATCGTGGTTTGTGAAGACAACGAAGGATCAAGCGGTGGCCGCAGGTCACAGCGTAGACGTCGGACGCTGGCAAGCGACGTTCAAAGGCCTGATGGGCCGTGTCGCGGGGCGGTTTGCTCGGGTGGAACCTCGCCGTCGGGCCCGCGCGCTGGTACTGGGTCTGCTGTCGGACTTGCCGCGCAAGAACTGCTGGACCATCGCTGAGCACGCCGGGGACGCGACCCCGCACGGGATGCAGCACCTGCTGAGCCGTGCCAAGTGGGACGCCGACGCGCTTCGCGATGACACTCGCGCCTTCGTGGTGGACCATCTGAGCGACGAGGAGGCGGTCTTCGTCGTGGACGAGACCGGAGATTTGAAGAAGGGCACCGCAACGGTCGGGGTGCAGCGCCAGTACACCGGCACTGCGGGCAGGATCGAGAACGCCCAGGTCGCGGTCTACCTGGTCTACTCTGCGCAGGCCGGACACGCCGCCATCGACCGGGAGTTGTACGTCCCGCGTGCTTGGACCGAGGACCGGCGGAGGTGCGCGGCGGCGGGCATCCCCGATCATGTCGGCTTCGCCACCAAGCCCGCTCTGGCGGCTCGGATGATCATCCGAGCCCTGGACTCCGGCGTCCCGGCGCGATGGGTGGCCGGCGCCGAAGTCTACGGCGGGAACCCGACTCTTCGGACCGTGCTGGAACAGCGCGAGTTCAGCTACATACTCGCGGTCGCCTGCGACCATCAGATCGCCACGAAGGCGGGGAAGGTGCGGGCGGATGTCCTGGTCGAGAAGATGCCCAAGCGGGCCTGGCAGACGCTGTCGGCCGGAGACGGTACGAAGGGTCACCGCTTCTATGACTGGGCAGTGGTCCAGATCGCCGACGACCGCCCCAGACACCATCAGCTCCTGATCCGCCGCAACCGGCGCACAGGCGAACTCGCCTTCTACCGCTGCTATTCACCCCGGCCGTGCCGCTGTCCACACTCGTGCGGGTGGCCGGGCGCAGGTGGACGGTCGAGGAGACCTTCCAGTCCGGGAAGGGGCTGACCGGGCTGGACCAGCACCAGGTTCGACGGTGGACGTCCTGGCACCGCAGGTCACCCTCGCGATGCTCGCGCACGCTTTCCTCGCCGTCGCCACTGCAGACGAACGCACTCACAGGCCCGCCTCGGACGGACTGATCCCGTTGACCAGTAACGAGATCGCGCACCTGTTCAACTCTGTGGACGTACAGCCTGCCCACACTGCAGTACACCGTCTCCGCTGGTCCCGCTGGCGACGACGCCACCAGGCCCGAGCCCGTAACAGCCACTACCTGCGGCAAGCAGCAGCTCAACCGTGATCACGATCTACAACTGCCGTACTAGGCGCGGCACTGGACTTCTGGTGCCGCAGCCAGAGGTGCCGACCAGGATGGAAAGATCTAGGAGATTTAGGACGCGGGCCGGTGAGCAGGAATGGCGTCGGCCTCGTCGTCGAGCAGCCTGGTGGCGTGGTGCGCCCGCAGAAGGTGCCCGCGCAGAAGCTCGAGGACCCTCCAGGTCGGTTTCGCTGGCGATGGCATAGACGAGATCTGCCAGTGGCCGGGGCCAGGCAGTGCAAGGGCACAGCGCGCGAGGGGGAGGTGCGCGGGAGCGTGTCCCGCGACCTCCCCCTCGGTGTCCGGGGATCCGTCGGCTCGGTCAGTCGCCGACCCGGCCGGCCACGCCCTCCACCCAGCGGTCCGCGAAGCCGTCCGCGACGGCCTGGCTGCGCAGGGTGTACGTCTTCAGCAGCCAGCGCGAGCGGGACCGCTCGGGGTCGTTGACCTCGATCAGCTCGCGGCTGTGCAGCCCGTTCTGGTTGGCGAAGATCAGCAGGTCGCCCTCCAGGATGCGGTGCCGCTTCTTCTCCGCCCGGGTGAGCGCGTTCTTCAGCTCGATCAGGGCGTCCTTGGCCTCGCCCGGGGCGTCCGGCGCGACGGTGGTGTGCGTGTCCAGGTAGCGGATGCCGTAGTCGCCCTGGAAGACCGCGTGCTTCTCCGAGAGGGTCAGGCTGCTGTTGTTGTCCCGGGAGACCACGTCGAAGGGGGTGACGAAGTGCGCCTGGCCCAGGACGCGCAGGGTGTCCTCGGACAGCGCGGCCCGCAGGGCACGGGCCTCGACCAGGCTCGTGCAGGTGTACTCCTGCAGCGGGCAGCGCATGCCCAGCAGGCTGATGTAGTCGGCCCGTACGGGATGGGCGGTGCGGTCGTTGTGGTAGACGAGCTCACCGTCGCTGTAACCGGTCTGCTTGCCGTGGTACTTGCTGATGGAGTACACGTCGGTGAAGAAGTCCCCGTTGAACCGGGTCGCGTACGCCATCACGGGGGTGCGCGTCAGCTGCGCCACGAGTTCCAGGAACCCCTCGCCGACGAAGGTCCGCTTGCGGGCGTACTTGTCCGCCTGCGGGTCGTCGTGCCCGAGCTCGGGAAGGTCCTTGTCCACCGGGCAGTTGCGCAGCACGTGCGTGTCGGAGACGCCCTCGGCGCGTTGTGCCCGGATCCGTTCGGCGGCCTGGACCAGCGACGGGGGGACGTTGCCCTCCGTCGCCCGTCGCACGGCCGCGGAGAAGGCGTGGTAGTCGTCGTAGGGGCTGGTCTCGACGGTCTCGAGAACCCCGCACAGTTCGTCCTTCTCCTGGTCGGTCATGAGGTGGAACGGCTGCATCGGCTCACTCTTTCCCTTCGGTTTCGCTCTCCCCTGCGGCCGGTGCCGCGCCCAACGCCGCGTCCACCGTGGTGACTTCGGCGGTGCGGCGCAGCAGGGTCAGCGCCGCCTCGTGCAGTTCGGGGCTCGACGTGGCGGTGGCGTCCTCCAGCACCTCCACACGGAAGTCCAGGTCGTGGGCCTCGCGGGCGGTGGACAGGACGACCAGGTCGGTGGTCACTCCGGTCAGCAGCAGCGTGTTCACGCCGTGGGAGCGCAGGACCAGTTCGAGGTGGGTGCCCAGGAACGGGTTGACCCGGCGCTTGGCGATGACGGGCTCGTGCGCCTGGGGTTTGAGCAGGTCGTGGACCTCGGTGCCCCAGGTCCCCAGGATCAGCCGGTCGCCGTCGGCCGCCTCGGCGAACAGCGGTGACGTCGGCGGCCAGTCCGTGAGTCCCGGGGAGAAGCCGACGACCACGTACACCACCGGTATGCCCTGTTCCCTGGCGTGGTCGATGGCGCGGCGGGTGTGGCCGAGGACGTCTCTGCTCTCGATCTGGGCGAGGCAGACGTCGTTGTACTTTCCCTCGGGGTGGGCGATCTCGTTGATGAGGTCGAGCACCAGCAGGGCGGGGCGGCGGGTCATACCGTGCTCCTGTTCGTCGTGGGCAGGAGGGGCCGGCGGCGCCGCTCGTACGCGCTGATCTGCGCCTCGTGGCGCAGGGTGTCGCCGATGGTGTCGGCGCCGCGCAGCAGCCGGTCCCGGGCGCCCTCGTTGATCTCGAACTCCTCGGTCCGGCCGGCGAAGCGGACCTGGCGCCGTTCCAGGTCGACGGTGAGCGGTGTGGTCGGGTCGCTCTCGGTCAGCTCCCACAGCCGCTCCACGGCGTCGGCCGGCAGGGCGACGGGCAGTAGGCCGCGCATGAGGGCGTTCTCGCGGAAGATGTCGCCGAAGCTCGCGGCGATCACGGCGCGGAACCCGGACTTCTGCAGCGCCCAGACCGCGGACTCGCGGGAGGAGCCGGTGGCGAACTCGTTGCCCGCGACGAGGACGGTCGCGCCCTGGTACTGGGGCAGGTTCGCGGGGAACGCCGGGTCGTCGCGCCAGTCCCCGAACAGGCCGTTGCCGTGTCCGGCCGGGCTGAAGTAGGGGACGAAGCGGGCGGGGATGATCTGGTCGGTGTCGACGTTGCTGCGTCTGAGCGGCAGCGCGGTGCCGACGTGCACGGTGAACTGGTCCATGGCGGTGCGTGGCCTCACAGGTCGGTGGGTGCGGTGATCCGGCCGGTGACGGCGCTGGCGGCGGCCACCGCCGGGGAGGCGATGTGGGTGCGCGAGCCCTTGCCCTGCCGGCCCTCGAAGTTGCGGTTGCTGGTGGACACGGCGCGCCGGCCGGGCCGCAGCCGGTCCTCGTTGAGCCCGCAGCACATGGAGCAGCCCGCGATCGGGCGGAAGTCGGCGCCGGCGCCGGTGAAGACCCGGTCGAGTCCCTCGTCGAGGGCCTGGCGGTGCACGGCGGCGGAGCCGGGGACGACGAGCATGCGCACCCCGTCGGCGACCCGGCGGCCGCGCAGCACCTCGGCCGCGGCACGCAGGTCCTCGATGCGGCCGTTCGTGCACGAGCCCACGAACACGGTGTCGATGCCGATGTCCGTCAGACGGCTGCCGGGCTTCAAGTCCATGTAGGCCAGGGCACGTTCGGCCGCCGCGCGTTCGGGTGCGGTGGCGAAGTCGGCCGGGCTGGGCACGCGGCCATCGAGCGGCAGGCTCTGGGCCGGGTTGGTTCCCCAGGAGACGTGGGGCCGGACGGTCGCGGCGTCGAGGGTGATCCGCCGGTCGAACCGCGCGTCCGGGTCGGTGCGCAGCGAGGTCCAGTAGGCCTCCTCCGCGTCCCAGTCCGCGCCCTTGGGCATACCGGGGCGGGTGCGCAGATAGGCGAAGGTCGTTTCGTCGGGGGCGACGAGTCCAGCCTTGGAGCCCGCCTCCACCGACATGTTGCACAGGGTCATGCGGCCTTCCATCGACAGCGCCTCGACGGCCGGGCCCCGGTACTCGATGATGTGTCCCTGGCCGCCGCCGGTGCCAATGACCGCGATCAGCGCCATCACCAGGTCCTTGGCGGTCGCGTCCGCCGGGAGCGTCCCCGTGACGTCGACCGCCATGTCCTTGGGCCGGCGCGTCCACAGGGTCTGCGTGGCCAGGACGTGCTCCACCTGACTGGTGCCGATACCGAAGGCGATGGCGCCAAACGCGCCCAGCGTGGTGGTGTGCGAGTCGCAGCACACGACCGTCATCCCGGGCCGCACCAGGCCCTGTTCGGGTCCGATGACGTGCACGATGCCGTGCCCGCGGTCACCGCGCCGGTGCACGGGGATCTCGAAGGCGGCGCAGTTGTCCCGGAGTTGGGCGGCCTGCCGGCGCCCGGCGGGGTCGTCGAATCCGTCGAGGGGGGAGGTGGTGGGCACATTGTGGTCCTCGGTGCCCACCGTCAGTTCGGGGCGCCGCACGGCGCGTCCGGCGGCCCGCAGGCCGTCGAACGCCGCGGGCGTGTTCACCTCGTGGAGCAGGTGCAGGTCGACGTAGAGGAGGTCGTCGCCCCCTGCCTCGCCGCTGCGGACCGTGTGGGCGGCCCAGACCTTGTGCGCAAGCGTTGAACCCATGGCCGCAAGACTCGTGGCAGGCGGCGGGCCGGGGCATCGGCCGATGGTGGAGGTCTCCTCCGCCGGTGCACGGCGCTCCTCCTTCAGCGCATCCGGGCCGTGGCGGGCGCGCTCCCGTCCTTCGTCGGTGGTTGACATCCTCCCCGCCCTAAAGGACGGTGATTCCCGCCTGGCTGCCGGTGGTGACTGGCTGGGCCTTCGGGTGGGTTCCCCGTTCAACGGGCCGTGCCTGGCGTGGGGTTTCCACTCCAGGGCTGACCGGCCCTCCAGGGGCGTTTAGCCTCTCCGCCCGTCCGGCGGCGAGGATCACTCGCGACGCATTGAGGTCACGATCATGTTCGGTACCGCAGCCTTCGCACCGCCAGATGCGTACGTGCAGCGGCTTCCTCCCGTCCACGACCCAGCACACCGAGCACGTCTGGGAGGAGGGCAGCCAGCGAGAGACGATGCCGACGTGCCGGCCGTAGCGGGCCGCCTTCTCCTCCAGCACGCGGCGGAACATGCCCCACGCGGCATCGTGCACAGACTTGGCCATGCGGGTGCGTGCGAGACCGGAGACCGCCAGGTCTTCGAGGTAGACCGCTTGGTTGTCGCGGACCAGCCTCGAAGCGCTCTGGTGGCACCAGTCCCTGCGCGCATCGGCCACCCGGGCGTGAGCACGGGCGACGCCGGGCCTTGGCCCGGTTCCTCGACCCCTTCGCCTTGCGGCTCAACGCCTGCTGCGCCTTCCTCAGCCTCCGCTCGGCACGCCGCAGGAAGCGCGGATTGTCGATCACCCGCCCGTCGGACAGAACGGCGTAATGCATCAGCCCCAGGTCGATACCGGCCTCGGCATCCACGGGCGGCAGCATTGCGGGCTCGACGTCCACCACGAAGCTCGCGAAGTACCGGGCCGACGGATCCTTGACCACAGTCACCGAGGATGGAGCCGACGGCAGCTCCCGGGACCAGCGGACCCGGACGTCCCCGATCTTCGCGAGGTTCAGCCGCTTGTTGTCCCGCAGCCGGAACCCGTTCCTGGAGAAACGGACGGCCTGCCGGCTGTCCTTCTTCGACTTGAAGGCCGGAAGCCCCATACGGCGCCCTGGCCGCTTCCCCGCCACCGACGCGAAGAAGTTCGCGTACGCCGTATCGAGATCACGAAGAGAGGACTGCAAGGCGTCCACCGACACCTCGGCGAGCCAAGCCCGCTCGGGCGTCCTCTTCGCCTCGGTGATCACCCGCTTCGCCAGAGCACCCGTCGCGATCCGCGACCTGTCCGCCCGGTAGGCGGCCTTCCTCGCAGCCAGCGCATCGTTGTAGACCACCCGGGCACAGCCGAACGTACGGGCCAGCGCGATGCGCTGACCCGGCGTCGGCTCAAGCCGGAAGGAATACCGCAGATACACGGGCCCAACCTAACGGCCGCCACTGACAACGCCGCTCCGCCCAAGGGGCGAACCGGCCTTCCCTGCCCTGCCCTGCCCTGCCCTGCCCTGCTCCACAGGAGCTTCGTTTCCTCCCCGGCCTGAAGGCCGGGGCATCCACTAAGGAGACCTGATGAACGGACACCGTGAAGCAGACGCGTATCCCGCCCCCGGGCGGTCCGGCCCGGCGCAGGTCCCGCCCGTGTCCCGGGTGCTGGCCCTGCGCGGTGCCACGCAGGTGGCCTCGAACGATCCGCACCGGATCGTGGAGGCGACCGGCGAGCTGCTCCGTGAGCTGGTCGTGCGCAACGCGCTCGATGCGGCGGACCTGATCAGCATCTGGTTCACCTCCAGTCCCGACCTGACGGCCGCCTATCCGGCGCGTGCCGCACGGGAGTTGGGGTTCGTGGACGTGGCGCTGATGTGCGCGAGCGAGATCGACGTACCGGGCGGCAGTCCGCGCACGGTCCGTGTGCTGGTCCACACCCACTCCACCCGGCCCCGGGAGGCGGCCGCGCACGTGTACTTGCACGGTGCGGCCGCGCTGCGCCCCGATCTGGCCGGGCCGCCCGCCGATACGTCCGAAGCGCTCTGAGCGGGCAGCGGGCGGTGCGGTGGCGGCCGGCCGGGGTCGGCCGATGGTGGTGGGCGGCTGGTGGTGGGCCGCCGATGGTGGGTCGGTGGTCGGCCAGTGATGGGTCGGTGGTCGGCCGGTGACGGGTCGGCCAGTGATGGGCGGCCGATGGTGGGCGCTCTCGTGGTGGGCGGGTGGGGGGAGCCTGGTTCACACGCCGGGCAGGCACCCGTGCCGTGCGCAGGCCGCCGCCGGCTGCGGGCCGCCCGTGATCTCCTGGGCGAGTGCTCTGAAAAGCATCTCGGTGGAGGCGGCCCCCGGGTCCAGATGACCGATGCTGCGATAACCGAGATACGAGGCGCGGCCCTTGCGCGCCTGCATCGGGATCGTGGAGCGGGCACCGGCTTCGGCGGCCTCGGCGGCGGCCGTCACCGCCGCTTGCGCGGTTCCGCCCCGCGCGCAGGCCTCGTGGAAGGCCGTCACGGCGGGCGCGAAGGCGTCGACCATGGTCTTGTCGCCCGGGGCCGCCGCCCCTAATCGGACGATGGCCGCGAGTCCCGCGTCCAGCGCCTCGCCGAAGTGGGCCGCCGCCTCCCGGTGGGCCGGCAGCGCGGCGCCCATCGCCTGGAAGGTGCTGCCGTACAGCACCCCGGAAGCCCCGCCCACATGGGTACGGAGCAACACCCCGGCCTCGCCGAGCAGTTGGCCCACGGTGGCCGGTGTCTCGTCCCGCAGCAGCATGCGACAGACGTGAGAGGTCCCCCGGCGCATGTTGACGCCGTGGTCTCCGTCTCCGATGGCCGAATCGAGAGCGGTGAGCCTGGCCTCGCCCTCCTCGACCGCCCGTGCGAACGACCGGAGCCATGCTCTGGCCAGCACGTTGTCCTGCATGCTTTCCCCTCCGCTGCAGCGGCACGCGGAGGCCGACACCCGACGGCGCTGTCGGGCGGCCTCCGACGGGAAGACCCCCGACCAGCCTCTGTGCGTTCGGGCGACAGGGCCGGGCTTCCCCGCAAGAGCTAGACCGTAGATGCGGACTCTGTCGAGCGTCAACAAACATCAGAACAAGGGTGGATCAAGCTCCTGCCTTGGAAACTGAGGGCTTCGCTTCCACGCGGCGGTCGGCTTCCGCTCGCGAGCGCCTAAAACTCGCCAAAACGATGTTCAGCATTGATGAATAGCGTTCAGGAAAATAGGCTTCGAATGCAGGGATCGAACAATTTGACGAAGGGCGTACCGCATGTCTCTGGAACGTGATCTCTTCGGCGCGGAACACGCCGAGGACGGCCCAGCCCGCGTGCTGGTCGCGGATCACGACCCCATCTCCCGCCACGTCCTGACCCGCGTCCTGGGCGCTTCGCCCCACCTCGAGGTGGTGGGGGGCGTGAACCAGCAGCAGCCGCTGCGCCAGTGGCCGCTCGACCTCGTGGACGTGGCCGTCCTGGCGGTCGCCCCGCGCGAGGACGCCGCCGGTCTGATCCGCCAACTGGACCTGCGCAAGGTGCGGGTGCTGGTCGTCGGCACCGGCTGGACCCGGCGGCGCCTCGACGCGTTCTTCGCGGCCGGCGCCACGGGCTGTCTGGTGAAGAACATCAAGGTCGCCAAGGTCGCCGCGGCCATCCGCGCGGTGGCGTCCGGCCACACGGTGCTCTCCCCCGAGCTGCGCGCCCTCTACGCCCGTCAGACGGCCGCCGCGCCCGCTCCCGCCGCCGGCTCCAGGAACCTCCTGCACACGCTCACCTCCCGGGAACAGGAAGTGATGCGCAACCTCGCGGAGGGCATGTCGACGGCCGAGACGGCGGTGCGGCTCAGGGTGTCGCCGGCCACCGTCAAGAGCCATGTCTCCCACACGCTGACCAAGCTCGGGGCCCGTAACCGGCTGGAGGCCGTGCTGCTCTTCCAGCGGTCCTGGAACGTGGAGGGGGACCCCGCGCCCGCCGCCCCCTGTCACCCGGCCGAGGTGGCCTGAGAGACGGCCCGGGCGAAGCCCACGCCGAAAGACGAAACGCCGGGAGGCCGGCCGCCCCGGGTCGGGG
>NZ_JBHTZF010000030.1:0-53420 GCF_042790435.1 Streptomyces sp. NPDC056738 | reverse complement strand
CCCCCATCGTCGTACCGCTTCGTCGTATCGCGGCGCGAGCCCTCGTCCCGTCGGCGGACGCCGTACCGCCGACGGGACGGACGGCTACTTCGTCGTGCTCGGGTCGCGGCGCACCGACAGCAGGTCCTCGAGCTGCTCCTCGCGGGCCTGGGCGGCCACGAAGAGGAGTTCGTCGCCCGCTTCCAGGGAGTCCTCCCGGGAGGGGGTCAGGACGCGGGTGCCGCGGATGATGGTCACCAGCGAGGTGTCCTCCGGCCACGCGACGTCGCCCACGGTCGTGCCGGCGAGGGCGGACTCCGGCGGCAGGGTCAGCTCGACGAGGTTGGCGTCGCCGTGGCTGAAGCGGAGCAGCCGCACGAGGTCGCCGACGCTCACCGCCTCCTCCACGAGCGCCGACATCAGACGCGGGGTGGAGACGGCGACGTCCACGCCCCAGGACTCGTTGAACAGCCACTCGTTCTTGGGGTTGTTCACCCGGGCGACGACGCGCGGGACGCCGTACTCGGTCTTCGCGAGCAGCGAGACGACGAGGTTGACCTTGTCGTCGCCGGTGGCCGCGATGACCACGTTGCAGCGCTGCAGCGCCGCCTCGTCCAGGGAGGTGATCTCGCAGGCGTCGGCGAGCAGCCACTCCGCCTGCGGGACGCGCTCGACCGAGATGGCGGTCGGCGCCTTGTCGATCAGCAGGATCTCGTGGCCGTTCTCCAGCAGTTCGCCCGCGATCGAGCGGCCCACGGCACCGGCACCGGCAATGGCGACTCTCATCAGTGCCCCGCCTCCTCTTCAGGACCCTTGGCGAACGCCGCCTCGACCTTGTCCACCTCGTCGGTGCGCATCATCACGTGCACCAGGTCGCCCTCCTGCAGCACCGTCTGCGAGCTGGGCAGGACCGCCTCGCCGAGCCGGGTCAGGAAGGCGACGCGTACGCCCGTCTCGTCCTGGAGGCGGCTGATCTTGTGGCCCACCCAGGCGACGGAGGTGTGCACCTCGGCGAGCTGCACACCGCCCGTGGGATCGCGCCACAGCGGCTCGGCCCCCGAGGGCAGCAGCCGGCGGAGCATCTGGTCGGCCGTCCAGCGGACGGTGGCGACGGTCGGGATGCCCAGGCGCTGGTAGACCTCGGCGCGACGCGGGTCGTAGATGCGGGCGGCGACGTTCTCGATGCCGAACATCTCGCGGGCCACCCGGGCGGCGATGATGTTGGAGTTGTCACCGCTGGAGACCGCCGCGAACGCGCCGGCCTCCTCGATGCCCGCCTCGCGAAGGGTGTCCTGGTCGAAGCCGACTCCGGTGACACGACGGCCGCCGAACCCGGAGCCCAGCCGCCGGAAGGCGGTGGGGTCCTGGTCGATCACGGCGACCGTGTGCCCCTGTTGCTCCAGGTTCTGGGCAAGAGCGGAACCTACTCTTCCGCAGCCCATGATGACGATGTGCACGACCGTCCTTCCGCATGAATGGTTACGGCTCAGGCTAAACAGGGTCTCAGACCGCCGCCCAAGCTACACACGCACGGTCGACCAGGGGCTTCGTTGCGCAGGTTCGCCTGTGCCTTTTTCGCGGAGCGTTCGGGGGACGGGCGTGAACGACGGCGAACGCCGGGCGGTTCAGCGCCGTGTGATGCTCCGAACACTCGCCAGGGTGAGGATTCCGAGGCCGACCAGCGCCACGGCCGCTCCGATGAGCTCAGGGGGCAGATGCATGGATCCTCCAGGGCGGTCGGGAGCGGGGTTTTGTCATATAGACACGTGGATCTCCGGTGCTGCGGAATCCGCAGCGGAAGCCACCCCGTTTTCACCCGGAGAGCAGATGACGTGCCGAAGAGGGACGGCGGGTGGGCGACAGCCAGTTCGAACCCTTACGATTCCCTGTTGTGTCCAAACTGACCGACGTGCCCAAGCGGATCCTCATCGGGCGTGCATTGCGCAGCGACCGGCTGGGGGAAACGCTTCTGCCGAAGCGCATCGCCCTCCCCGTCTTCGCATCCGACCCGCTCTCCTCCGTGGCGTACGCGCCCGGAGAAGTCCTGCTGGTCCTTTCCATCGCGGGCGTGTCGGCCTACCACTTCAGCCCCTGGATCGCGGTCGCGGTCGTCGTGCTGATGTTCACGGTGGTCGCCTCCTACCGCCAGAACGTGCACGCGTACCCGAGCGGAGGCGGCGACTACGAGGTCGCCACCACCAACCTCGGACCGCGGGCCGGCCTCACCGTCGCCAGCGCGCTGCTCGTCGACTACGTCCTCACCGTCGCCGTCTCCATCGCCTCCGGCATCGAGAACCTCGGCTCGGCGGTGCCGTTCGTGGTGGAGCACAAGGTCTTCTGCGCGGTCGCCGTCATCGTGCTGCTCACGCTGATGAACCTGCGCGGGGTCAAGGAGTCCGGAAAGCTCTTCGCGATCCCGACGTACGTCTTCGTCGCCGGCGTCTTCATCATGATCGCCTGGGGTGCCTTCCGCGGGCTCGTGCTCGGCGACACCATGCACGCGCCGACCGCCGAGTACCACATCAAGGCCGAGCACCAGGGGCTCGCGGGCTTCGCCCTCGTCTTCCTGCTGCTGCGCGCCTTCTCGTCCGGTTGTGCGGCACTGACCGGTGTCGAGGCGATCTCCAACGGCGTGCCCGCGTTCCGCAAGCCGAAGTCGAAGAACGCGGCGACCACGCTGGCGGCGATGGGCCTCCTCGCCGTCACCATGTTCTGCGGCATCATCGCGCTGGCCATGACCACCAAGGTGCGCATGGCCGAGAACCCCGCCACGGACCTGATCCACAACGGCGTGGCCGTCGGCACCGGCTACGTGCAGAACCCGGTGATCTCCCAGGTCGCCGAGGCCGTGTTCGGCAAGGGCAGCTTCCTGTTCATCCTGCTCGCCGCCGCCACCGCCCTCGTCCTGTTCCTGGCCGCGAACACCGCGTACAACGGCTTCCCGCTCCTCGGTTCGATCCTCGCCCAGGACCGCTACCTGCCGCGCCAGCTCCACACCCGCGGCGACCGCCTCGCCTTCTCCAACGGCATCGTGCTCCTGGCCGGCGCCGCGAGCATGCTCGTGATCATCTACGGGGCCGACTCGACGCGCCTGATCCAGCTCTACATCGTGGGCGTGTTCGTCTCCTTCACTCTCAGCCAGACCGGCATGGTCCGCCACTGGAACCGCCATCTGGCGAGTGAGACCGACCCGGCCAAGCGCACCCACATGATCCGCTCCCGCGCGATCAACGCCTTCGGTGCCTTCTTCACCGGCCTGGTCCTGGTCGTCGTCCTCGTCACCAAGTTCACCCACGGCGCCTGGGTCGCCCTGCTCGGCATGGTGATCTTCTACGCGACGATGACCGCGATCCGTAAGCACTACGACCGCGTCGCGGAGGAGCTCGCCGCCCCCGAGGGGCCCACCGACGACAGCGTCCGCCCCTCCCGCGTCCACTCAGTCGTCCTGGTCTCCAAGATCCACCGGCCCGCGCTGCGCGCCCTCGCCTACGCCAAGCTGCTGCGCTCCGACACCCTCGAAGCGCTCAGCGTCAACGTGGACCCGGCCGAGACCAAGACCCTGCGCGACGAGTGGGAGCGGCGCGGCATCGACGTACCGCTGAAGGTCCTCGACTCGCCCTACCGCGAGATCACCCGGCCGGTCATCGAGTACGTGAAGGGCCTGCGCAAGGAGTCGCCGCGCGACGCGGTCTCCGTGATCATCCCCGAGTACGTCGTCGGCCACTGGTACGAGCACCTGCTGCACAACCAGAGCGCCCTGCGCCTCAAGGGCCGTCTGCTCTTCACCCCGGGCGTCATGGTCACCTCCGTGCCCTACCAGCTCGAGTCCTCCGAGGCCGCCAAGCTGCGCGCCCGCAAGCGCCAGGACTGGAACGCTCCGGGCGCGGTGCGCCGGGGCCCGGCCCAGGTGCGGCCCAAGGAGCCCACCCAGAAGAGCTGAGCCGACGGGGCGGGAGGCGGGTCGCGAGCCCACCGGCGAGGATGGGAAGCGCGGCGCGAGCACGTCGACCGGGACGGGAAGCCTGACGCGACCACGTCCACCGGGACGGCAGGCGCGTCGCGAACCACGTCCACCGGGACGGCAAGCGCGCTGCGACCATGTCCACCGGGACGGCAAGCTCGACGCGTGCTCGCGGACGAGGCGGGAAGCGGTGCCGTGAGCACGTAGACTGGACGGCTGTTGTCCGGCCGCGCAGTCCGGCCGTTTCCCCCCTCTCAACTGGAGTCACCCCACCATGCAGGCAGAACCGAAGAAGTCGCTGGTGGGGGACGAGTACGAGGTCGAGATCGGCCCCGTGGCCCACGGAGGGCACTGCATCGCCCGTACGGACGAGGGCCAGGTCCTCTTCGTCCGGCACGCGCTGCCCGGCGAGCGGGTCGTCGCCCGGGTGACCGAGGGCGAGGAGGGCGCGCGGTTCCTGCGCGCCGACGCCGTGCGGATCATCGACGCCTCCAAGGACCGCGTCGAGGCGCCCTGCCCGTACGCGGGCCCCGGACGCTGCGGCGGCTGCGACTGGCAGCACGCCAAGCCCGGCGCGCAGCGTCGTCTCAAGGGCGAGGTCATCGCCGAGCAGTTGCAGCGCCTCGCGGGCCTCACGCCCGAGGAGGCCGGCTGGGACGGCACGGTGATGCCCGCCGAGGGCGACAAGCTGCCCGCGGGCGAGGTGCCGCAGTGGCGCACCCGCGTCCAGTACGCCGTTGACCCCGACGGCAACGCCGGACTGCGCCGCCACCGCTCGCACGAGGTCGAGCCCATCGAGCGCTGCATGATCGCCGCCCCCGGGATCACCGAACTCGGCATCGAGGAGCGCGACTGGTCCGGCATGGAGGCCGTCGAGGCGATCGCCGCGACCGGTTCCCAGGACCGCATGGTGATCCTGGAGCCGCGCCCCGGCGCCCGCCTCCCCCTCGTCGAACTCGACAAGCCGGTCTCCGTGATGCGGGTCGCCGAACAGGACGGCGGCATCCACCGGGTCCACGGCCGCGCGTTCGTGCGCGAGCGCGCCGACGGCCGCACCCACCGGGTCGGCAGCGGCGGTTTCTGGCAGGTCCACCCGATGGCCGCCGACACCCTCGTCAAGGCCGTCATGCAGGGCCTGCTGCCCCGCAAGGGCGACATGGCCCTCGACCTCTACTGCGGCGTCGGCCTCTTCGCGGGCGCCCTCGCGGACCGTCTGGGCGACCAGGGCGCGGTCCTTGGCATCGAGTCGGGCAAGCGCGCGGTGGAGGACGCCCGGCACAACCTCGCCGGCTTCGACCGCGTCCGCATCGAACAGGGCAAGGTCGAGGCGGTCCTGCCGCGCACCGGCATCACCGAGGTCGACATCATCGTCCTCGACCCGCCCCGCGCGGGCGCCGGCAAGAAGACGGTCGAGCACCTGTCGTCGCTGGGCGCCCGAAAGATCGCCTACGTGGCCTGCGACCCGGCGGCCCTCGCCCGCGACCTGGCGTACTTCCGCGACGGCGGCTACAAGGTACGCACGCTGCGCGCGTTCGACCTGTTCCCGATGACGCATCACGTGGAGTGCGTGGCGATCCTGGAGCCGGTGAAGAAGTCCGACTGAGGTCGCGGGTTCCGGGCCGGCGGCCGCAACCGCGGACGGTCTAGCGGTTGATGGACTGGATCTCCTGCACGTCCATGTCCTGGGTCGTCTCGAACGTGCCGTCCGGCAGGTCGCCCGCCGCGCCTCCGCTTCCCTGCCAGGAGATCTGCCAGGTGATGGACGCGCTCAGCCGGTAGGGCTTTCCGTCCGTGGCGCGCCGGTAGGTGATGCCGCACGGTGGGGTCCTGCCGGCGTCGCCCTTGGTGTACGGGGTGCCGATGGAGCCGTCGTCGTTGATCGCGCAGTCACCGGAGGCGGGGGAGGTCTCGGCGTCGCTCGTGCCCGGGTTCAGGTGGAGGGCGACCGGCTTCGCCGTCGTCTCCGCCCACACTCCCGCGGCCGCCAGCTCGGCGCGGACCTTGACCGGCTTGAAGGTGCCCTTGTCCAGCCACACCCAGGTCGGCACGTTGACCGTGGACCTGGCGGCCGGCTTCAGCTCGATCTCGGTCCCGGGAACCTTGATCTTGTCGTAGGCGTAGGCGGCGAGCACGTCAGGGGTGGGGGCGTGCTGGTTGGCGGGGAGCGTCCTGGCGTTCTGCCAGAACAGGGTGTCCTCGCAGTCGTACGACGCGGGGTCGTCGGCCCTGTCCTGATTGATCACCCCGCGCCAGAACATGCCGTCCTTGCCGAGGTTGTAGTTCTCGTAGCCGTCCCCGCTGCCGTTCTCGGCCTTGCCCTTCTCGTAGTGGTCGACCATCAGGTCCTCGCCCCAGCTCAGCGTGGGCGTGACGGGCACCAGGTCCGTGTTGGGGTTCTTCTTGAGGCGGTCCACCGCCGCCTTCAGTGCCTGCGGCGTGGCCACCGGCTCGTACCAGCACGCCGGGGGCTTCCAGTTGGGGTCCGCGGGGGCGAGGGCCTTGGGCGACGTGTGTGAGCGGCCACCGCTGATCTGTGTGACCTTGATCTGGGTGGACGTGGCCTTGGCCGTCAGCGTGGCTCCGGACGAATCTCCGGAGGGGCCCGGAGGCGGGGGCGCCTGACCGTGTTTGCCCCCGATCGCGAAGGCGGTCGGGGAGGCGAGGAGGAGAACGGCAGCGGATGTGACGACGAGGCTGGACGCCCTCGTTGCGGACCGCGTCACCTGCAACCCCCTGCGACGGTCGTCAGGGACACGTTCTTCCAGACGCCCTGTGACGTCTTGTCCAGCCGCTCGCGGTACTGCAGCACGGACTCGGGCTTGTCCGGTGTGGTCGTCACCTTGCCCGTCCTGCGGTTCTTCGTGGACGCCTTGCGTTCGTCGACGCAGTAGAAGAGCACGCCCGAGCCGGTGTCGTTGAGGTGGACCTGGGGGTTGTAGACCGTGACCTCGCCGATCAGACCGTCGTCGGTGTCGGTGAAGCTTTTGATCCACTGGCGGGCGGAGGTCAGGGAAGTCCCCGAGTTGTAGAACGCGACGGCGTCCGAGTCCGGGTTCGACTCGATGATCGCCGCGTATTTGGACCTCAGCTCCTCCCGACCGTCATCCAGGATCGCCTGGAGTTTCGGATCGCTGTTCGTCCAGCCCTGGAAGTTCGCCTGGAAGTCCTTGGAGAGGGTGATCTTCGGCCGCCCGGCACCGTCCTGCGCCGTCGGAGAGGAAGCGGGCGCGCTCGCCGAGGCCTTCTTGCCGTCGGCGTCCGCCCCCTTGATCTTGTCCGAGGAGGAGTCGTCGCCCCCTCCCGAGCCGCAGGCGGTCAGCAGCAGGGCCGTGGATGCGGTGAGCGCGGCTACGACGAGCCGGGCGGGGCGGTTCACTGGGGACTCCCGTTGAGGTAGGGGTTGCTCAAGCGAACCACGCTATCCCTGGGGCGCGTGGTGACACCAGTCGGGGTTCCGCCAGGACGGGACAACTGTGGCTCACCCAGGGCGGTTTAGGCGGTCTGGGTGACCGACGCGGCGTCAGCGGCCGCGGCCAGGAGGCATGTCGAGGTTCGCCGGGAGTTGCGGACGCTACGTGCCAGGAGTGCGCCGCTCCTGCGGAGGGACGGGCGGTGCGGCGTCCTGCGGTGGGGGCGGGGGCGTCGGGTTCTCCGTCCGGAGGGGGTTCCTCGCTCGTTCCCGCAGTCTGCGGCGGTGGCCGGCGCGGTCGGGGCGGCCCTTGTAACCCGCGGGCTGCCATTTCCTGCCGTGCCAGAGGTCTGGTGGAACCCAGCGGGAGCAGGCCAGTTCGACGTCCGGCGTCACGTTGACCATGTTGGTGAGCCCGACGCGGTAGCGCAGCCTCGGGAGACCGTCGGCGGGCGGGTCGGCGTCCCGTGCGTGGCGCCACAGCACGGGGTGATCGCGGTCGAAGTCCTCGCGGGGGAAGAGTTCGAGCGTCGCGGTGCCACCCTCGGCCGCCGCGTCACCGGTGGAGCAGATGCACACCCCGGCCAGTGAATCCCAGGTCAGCAGGGCGTCACCGTCCATGCTGAACGACCACCAGCCCGTCGCGTCGAAGACGAACCTGTCGTCCGACGTGGCCGCGGTCCCGATCAGCAGGAACAGGCCGCACAGCGCGCACAGGCCGCCGGCCGAGGCCAGGAGCCACCGGATCACGTCGTCGTCGAGCAGCGCCGCCGCCGACAGCCCGAGAGCGGCGATCGACCATATGAACGCTGTGGCGATCAGGCCGGGTGTGATCTCCCGCTGCCCGTACCGCACGACGGTCGCGTCGTCGGACGGCTGTTCCGGCAAGCTCCCCCCGGTGCTCATGGGCGTCACGGTACCGGCCCCCGCCGAGCCGCGGCACCCCCTCCGTTCCGGGCTGCCGGGTCCGTTTGCGGGACCTTCGTATGCTGGGCCTGTGAGGCGGACTTCTTTTGCGAACTGGCCCTGCTCCATCGCGCGCACGATGGACCTGCTCGGCGACTGGTGGACGCCCCTGGTCCTGCGGGAGGCGTTCTACGGGATCAAGCGGTTCGACGCCTTCCAGCAGGAGCTCGGCATCGCGCGCAACACGCTGA
Organism: Streptomyces sp. NPDC056738; assembly: GCF_042790435.1. Taxonomy (NCBI): domain Bacteria; kingdom Bacillati; phylum Actinomycetota; class Actinomycetes; order Kitasatosporales; family Streptomycetaceae; genus Streptomyces; species Streptomyces sp. NPDC056738. The sequence continues at coordinate 44,914 of NZ_JBHTZF010000030.1, read as the reverse complement.
CCGACCGGCTCCGTCGGCTGGTCGACGAGGGGCTCATGGAGAAGCGGGCCTATCAGACCGACCCGGTCCGCTACGACTACGTCCTCACCGAGATGGGCCGGGACTTCTTCGGGGTGCTGGCTGCCATGAACAGGTGGGGCAATCGCTGGCTCAGTGGTGAGCAGGGCCCGCCGGTCGTCTTCCACCACGAGCGTTGCGGGCACGAGGCCGAGGCCGCCGTGGTGTGCGCCGAGTGCGGTGAGCCGATGACGGCCGAGGACACCCGTCCGCGGCTCGGCCCCGGCTATCCGCCGCACCTCGCGGAACGGCCCGACATCCAGAAGCGTTTCACCGCCTGACCGCGCCGCGGCTTCCGCGTTCGTCCTGGCGTCCCCTCTCCGCTCTCTTCGAACTCTTCCCGCTCCCCGCTTCCGGTCCCGCGCCGGGAGCGGTTTTCCTTGACATGACAGTCTATCTACGCAACTCTCAAGGTCAGAGCCCTGGGATGGGTGAGGTCCTGGGGGACGAGAGGAAGGCCGGAGACTCATGGAGTGGACGGGCGCCCGCTACGCGGACCAGCCGACCGTCGATGTGCGGACACGGATCGACGCGCCACCGCGACGGGTGTGGGACCTCGTCTCCGACATCCGGCTGATGCCGGACCTGAGCGCGGAGCTCCAGTCGGTCGAGTGGCTCGACGGCGTGACGGCGCCGCGCGTCGGTGCCCGCTTCGTGGGGCGCAGCAGGCACGAGTCGCTGGGGGAGTGGGAGACCACCTCGTACGTCGTGGAGTGCGAGCCCTGCCGGGTCTTCGCCTGGGCCGTGGCCGACCCCGAACACCCCAGCGCCGTATGGCGGTTCACCCTGGCTGAGGTGGACGACGGTACGGAGCTGACCCAGTGGATGCGGATGGGGCCGGGCCGTTCGGGGCTGTCCTTCGCGATCGACCGGATGCCGGAGAAGGAGCAGAAGATCGTGTTCGTACGGCTGCGGGAGTTCGAACGGAGCATGACGGACACCGTCGCGGCGATCAGGAAGCTGGCCGAGAGCGCGGAAGGGGCGGGGGCGTGATGGGCGGGCGCGTGATGCGGACCTCCACGACGATCGAGGCGTCGGCGGGCGACTGGCGGGAGACCGTCGACTTCGTGGTCGAGGCCGAGAAGCTCGGCATGGACATCTGCTGGGTCGCGGAGGCCTGGGGATCCGAAGCCCCCTCCCCTCTGGGCTACTTGGCGGCGAGGACCGAGCGGCTGCTGCTCGGCTCCGGGATCATCCAGCTCGGCACGCGCACCCCGTCGGCCATCGCCCGCGCCGCGATCACGCTCTCCAACCTGTCCGACGGGCGCTTCCTCCTCGGCCTCGGACCGTCCGGGCCCCAGGTGATCGAGGGGCTGCACGGAGTTCCGTTCGCCCGTCCGCTGTCCCGGATGCGGGAGACCGTGGAGATCGTCCGGCAGGCCGCTGCGGGGGAGAAACTCTCGTACGAGGGAAGGGAGTTCACGATCCCGCTGCCCGGTGGTGAGGCCCGGCCCATGCGGATGTCGATGCGGGCCGAGCACGACCTGCCCGTCTACCTCGCCACGCTGTCGCCGAAGATGCTGCACCTGACGGGCGAGATCGCCGACGGCTGGCTCGGCACCAGCTTCGTGCCCGAGGGCGCCAAGGAGGCGTACTTCGATCACCTGGACGCGGGCCTCGCCGCGTCCGGCCGCGACCGCGCCGACCTCGACATCTGCCAGGGCGCCGAAGTGGCCTTCGCGGAGGACGAGGACGCGCTGCGCGCCATGGTCGCGGGCCGGAAGAAGGAACTCGCCTTCAGCCTCGGCGGAATGGGCTCCGCCACCACCAACTTCTACAACGCCGCCTACAGCAGGCAGGGCTGGGCGGAGATCGCCGCCGAGATCCACGCGCGCTGGCAGGCCGGGGACCGGGACGGCGCCGCCGGGCTCGTGACCGACGAGATGGTCCTCGGCACCACCTTGATCGGCACCGAGGACATGGTCCGCGAGCGGCTCCGGGTCTGGCGCGCCGCGGGTGTCGACACGGTCCGCTTCTATCCCGCCGGCGCGACTCTGGACGAGCGGCTCACGACGCTGGGGCGCGCGCTGGATCTCGTGGCGGAGCAGAACGGGGCGCCTGTCGCCTAGCTCGCTGATATCCGCCGCGGGGCAGCGCGGGGCGGAAACCGCCGTCGGGACCGTCACCCGATCAGTGGAGCCCCCGTGGCGGGGGACGCGTGGCGGGCGGACGCTCGAACTCCCCGGTGCTTCCGGCACGGGGACGGCCGGCGGCCGACAGCGCAGCGAGGTGGTCGAGCATGAGCCAGGATTCTTCGAGACCTCCGGGCCCCCCGCCCGGTGGCGGCACGGGATCCCAGCCCGGCGGCGGCACGGGATCCCAGCCCAGCGGCGGAGACATGCCGCTGTGGGGAGACCAGTGGTCCGGTGCCGCTCCCGCCGCGGGGGGCATGGGACCGCCGCCCTCCGGCAGCAGCGGCTGGGCGGCCGGCGGAGTCACCTTCGCCGGTGTCCTCATGCTGGTGAACGGGGGCCTCAACATCCTCCAGGGCATCTCCGCGCTGGCCAAGGACGACGTCTACACGCGCGTGAACGACTACGTCTACCGGATCAACCTCACCGGCTGGGGCTGGATCCTGCTGATCCTCGGCGCGATCGCCGCCGTCACCGGCTGGGGGATCCTCAAGGACGCCGCGTGGGCCCGGGTCACCGGCATCGTGCTGGCCTCGCTGAGCATGCTCTTCCAGTTCATGTTCCTGCCGTACGCGCCGATCTGGTCGGTCATCCTGCTGGCCATCGACGTCTTCGTCATCTGGGCGCTGGCCACCTACCGGCCCGACAGCCGACAGCCGCGCTGACGCGGCCCCTCCGCCGAGTGGAGCGAGACACGCCATGGATGACGTGACCGACCGGACGCGAGCAGGTGGGTCCGCGCGAGGCGCCGCCGGCCCCCTCGACGACCCGGAGACGACGTGAGCACCGGAGACGTGAGCGGCGGTGCCGGGGCGAACGGCGGCGCCGCGGACGCGCGCGAGCTGGCCGAACTGCGGGCCCGCGTCGCCGAACTGGAGAAGCGTCCGCCGAGAGCCGAGCACCACCGCGTCCGGTCGACCTTCGCGGTCGTCCTGATCCTTCTCGCGGCCCTGCTCACCCCGCTGAGCGCGGTGGCTGCCTGGTCGAGCGACCTGATCGGGAACACCGACCGCTACGTGGCGACCATGAAGCCGCTCGCCTCCGACAAGGACGTCCAGGACGCCGTCGCCAACCGGGTGACCAAAGCGGTCATGCAGCACGTCGACGTCAAGACGCTGCTCGAATCCGCCGCCCCGGCCGACCGGCCCGCACTGACCAAGGCGATCGGGCCACTGAGCGGTCCGATCACCAGCGGCCTCACCGACTTCGTGCACACCGTGGCCCTCAAGTTCGTCAGCAGCGACGCGTTCGCCACCCTGTGGACCGAGCTGAACCGCAAAGCCCATGCCGCCGTCGACAAGGCGCTGACCGGCAAGGGCGGCGGGGCGGTGAAACTGACCAACGACGCCGTCGTCATCGACCTCGCCCCCGTCATCGACCAGGTCAAGCAGTCCCTCGTCGACCAGGGGCTCGGCGTCGCCGCGAAGATCCCCCAGGTGCACACCAACTTCACGGTGATGACCTCCGACTCCATCGGCAAGGCCAAGAAGATCTACCGGCTGCTCGAACTCGTCGGATTCTGGCTGCCGGTGCTGACGCTCCTGCTGGCGGCGGCCGGTGTGCTGCTCGCCGTCCGCAGACGCCGCGCCCTCGTCACGGCGGCGCTCCTGGTGGCCGCCGGGGCCGCGGTCCTGGGCATCGCCCTGTGGATCTTCCGGGAGATCTATCTGGACGGTCTGCCGTCGGACGTCTCCCAGCCCGCCGCCGGATCGGTCTTCGACACCCTGGTGCGCTATCTGCGGACGTCGGTACGCCTCGTGATCACCATCGGCGTCGTCGTGGCGCTGGCGGCCTGGCTGACCGGCAGCGGCCGGGCGGCCTCGCGGGTCCTCGCCGCCTGGAAGGGCGGCATCGGTGCCGTGCGTACGGCCAGCGGGGCCGAACTGGGCGCGGTCGGCGCCTGGGTGCACCGGGCCAAGACCTGGCTGAACTGGACCGTCGTCGCGGTCGCCGCCGCCGTCCTGCTCGTCTGGAACTACCCCACGGCCGCCGTCACCATCTGGATCGCCCTGCTGGCGCTGCTGGCCCTGGCGATCGTCGAGTTCCTCGACGACGACGGCACCCCGCACCTGATCGGCTCCGGCGACGGACCTGTGGCGGGGCCCCCGGAAGCCAGGAGCCCGGCCTGATCCATCGGTTTCCGGCGCGGCCGCACTCCGCGGACGCCGAGCTCCGCGAACGTTCTCCCACGTCCTCCGGCGTCCGCCGACCCCCGTCGCCGGGCGCCGGAGGACGTCCGGGACGAAAGCACCTGACAGATCGTCGGCGTCGGGTTACGCTCCCCGCGATGACTTCCTCCCTGATCAGATTGGGGGACCCGTCCGCGCAAAGTGAGTGCTGATGCTCACTTCGACCGCGTACGAGGATTCCCTCCTCTCCTTCTGGCCGCGCGTGCGTGACTTCGCCGTGCCGCCCACCATGATCGAGACCGCGACCGTCCGCCGCCGTCAGGGGGACTGGGCGGGGGCGTGTGCCGCCGCCGGTGTCGACATCGACCTCGATCTGCGTTCGCTGGCACGTACGCACGGCCGCGAACTGACCTCCCGAATCCGCCGCGATCTGCGTCATCTGGCTCCCGACCTGCTGCGCTGGCACATGCCGAGAGTGGCCCCCGACGGGCTGCTGCGGCCGGGCCTCACCATGACCCTGGCCCGGTACGAGCGTGACCCCGGGCGGGACGACACCGATCCCGTACGACCCGTGCACCTCGTGGTCCGTACGCCGCCGGCCTGGGCGGACGGCGGCCAGCGGATGAGCCTGGCGCTCTGGGACGGAGCTCCCGGCGCGTCCCGCGAGCGGTTCTCCTTCGACACCGGCGCCCGCCGCCATCCGCACCCCCGTCCCAGCCGCCGGTACCGCCTGGACCTGCACCGGCACCTGTGGGACACCCGCAGGACCGACGAGCTGCGCGTCCGTTCCGGAGCCGACCTGACCGCGGGCGACGACCGTTCGGGGAGAGGGGACCCGCCGGGGCCGGCCCCCAGGGACCTCGGCCACGACGCGGTGCCCTGGCCGGTGCTCCAGGACCTCGGCTGCGCCGTCGCCCGATGGGCCGACGAGGCGGCGATCGTGCTGCGCGACCAGGGGCGTACGGCCGGCTCCGTCACCGTGCGGCTCGGAACCGGCCGGTGGCTGCTCCTGGAGCTGGTCGCGGACCCGGCACGCGTCGGGCCGCCCGCCCTGCGGATCACGGACGCGCCCGACCGCGCGGGCGGTGGCGATCTCGCGGTCCCGGCCCTGCCCGACGCCGCGACCTGGATACCGCCCGACCTGGCACTGCTCCGCGCCGGCGCCGTCGAACCCGGGCGACTGCATCCGCTGGTCGCCTCCGCGCTGGCACCGGAACACGGCGACTCCGGAGCCGACGGGCACGCGCGCCCCGCGGGACCCGACGGGCCCGTGGCGGCGGGCGCGGCGCGCTTCGTGGAATGCCGGGGAGCCCGGCACCGGATCGGCCTCGTGGACGGCGTGCTCGCGCCGCTCGACCACGATCCGGCCGAGATCCGCAGGGAGGAGCTGCTGGTCGCCCTGACCGGCACCCCCCTTCCCTGCCTCCGGGCGATCGACGAGGCGCACCGGCGGCCGCAGTGTCTCTCCGGTGTCCGAGAACGGCTGCGGCACGGCGACACCGCCGGCGCGCTGGCCGTCGTCGAGGGACTCCTCGGCCCCGACGCGGTGCTGCGCGGCGGCGCCCTGCGGGACGAACTCCAGGCGGCCGCGCGGCGACGTCTCACCTACGGACTGTTCAGGGCCGGACTCACCGGGCCCGGACCCGACCGACTCACTCCGGGGCCCGCCCGGCCTCGCGGTCATCGCTCCCACCCGCGTGACACGACGGTCCGCTGACCGCCCGTCCATCGCTCACCGAAAGCCAGTTGACCGCCCCCGGGGCCAAGCCCCGTGTCCGGGCGGCCCGTTCACGAACCCAAAGGTGATCAGACATGCCCACCAGCACCCCGCTCGCCCCGGCCGAGGCCCACGCGCACGGCGAAGCCGACACCCTCGCGGCCCCGGCCGGACCCACTCAACTCGACGTGGCCGACGCCCTGTCGGCCCTGCTCCGCGCCACCGGGACCGAGCCGCGCCCGGACAGCCAGCTCGAAGCGCTGACCCTCGCCGTCGCCGCCGATCTGCCCGTACTCCTGTGGGGCGAACCCGGGATCGGCAAGACCGCGGCCCTGACCCAGCTCGCCGAGACCCTGGACCTGCCCCTGACCACGGTGATCGCCAGCGTCCACGAACCCTCCGACTTCTCGGGACTGCCCGTCCTCGGCGACGACCCCGCCGAGCAGGGCGTGCCCATGGCCCCGCCGGACTGGGCGGTGCGGCTCGTACGGGCCGGCCGCGGGCTGCTGTTCCTGGACGAACTGTCCACCGCGCCCCCGGCCGTTCAGGCCGCGTTGCTCCGACTCGTCCTGGAGCGGCGCATCGGGGCCCTTCGACTGCCGCCCGGAGTGAGGATCGTGGCCGCCGCGAACCCGCGCTCCTCGGCGGCCGACGGCTGGGAACTGAGTCCGCCGCTGGCCAACCGGTTCGTCCATCTCCAGTGGGCCCACGACCACGAGGTCGTCGTACGCGGACTCGGTGGCACCTGGCCGCGGGCGACCCTGCCACGGCTCGACCCCGACCGGCTCCCGGAGGCCGTGGACTTCGCCCGGCGCGCGGTGTGCGGGCTCCTCGCCGCACGTCCCGCACTCGTCCACCGGCTGCCCAGCGGCGAGACCCGGCGCGGCGGTGCCTGGCCCTCACCCAGGAGCTGGGAGACGACCGTGCGGCTCGTCGCTTTCGCCCACGCCGCCGGTTCCTCCCGGGAGGTGCTCTCCCTGCTGGTCAGAGGTGCCGTCGGCGACGGCCCCGGACTGGAACTGCTGGCGTGCGTGGACCGCATGGACCTGCCCGACCCCGAGACCCTGCTCGCCGACCCGGCGGCCGCCGTCCTGCCCGAGCGGGGGGACCTGCGCCAGGCCGTCCTCGACGGCGTCGTGGCCGCGGTCCGCGAGCGGCCCGACCGGGCCCGCTGGGACGCCGCCTGGGCGCTCCTCGTACGGGCCCTGGACACCGGCGCCCCGGACCTGGTGGTCGTTCCCGCGACGACCCTCGCGACGCTGCGCCGGGAGGACTGGGACGTCCCGGCGTCCATCGAGCGGCTGGCCGGGGCGGTGGCCCTGTCCCGGCGCGCGGACGAAGCGGCGGCCCGCGTCGCGGTCGCCGCCGAGGCGCGCCGATGACCGCGACGACCGGGACCGCACCCGGGACCCTCGACCTGGACACGCTCTACGCCGCCCGGCTGCACGCGGTACGGGCCCGGCCCTATCTGGCGACGGCGCTGTTCGCCCTCCACACCGTCGAGTCGCGGTGGGTGCCGACGATGGCCGTCGACCGGCACTGGCGGTGCTACGTCTCGCCCGCCTTCGTGGACCGCACTCCCGTCGAGGACCTGGCCGGGGTCTGGGTGCACGAGGTGTCGCACCTGCTGCGCGACCACCACGGGCGGAGCGAGCGGTTCGCCCGCCGACACGGGCTCACCGGCCCGGCGGAGCGCCTGCGGATGAACATCGCCGCCGACTGCGAGATCAACGACGACGCGTTCGGGACCGGGCTCGTCCGGCCCGAGGGCGCCGTCACCCCGCAGTTCCTGAACCTTCCCCCCGGGGAGCTGATGGAGGACTACCTCCGCCAGTTCCGGCTCGGGCCGAGCACACAGAGCCTGGCCTGGCTGGACTGCGGCAGTGGCGCCGACGGACGCGAACGCGAGTGGGACCTCGGACCCGACGGCGCGCACGGCCTCAGCGCGCAGGAACGCGACGCGGTCCGCTTCCGGGTCGCGCAGGGCATCAAGGCGCGGCCCGGGCGCAGTCCGGCCGGCTGGGAACGCTGGGCGGAGGAGGCCTTCCACCAGCCCCAGCCGTGGCGGGAGTTGCTGGGGGCCGCCGTGCGCTCGGCGGCCTCCGGGCCCGGTGCGGGGGAGGACTACACCTACGGCCGGCCGTCGCGCCGCTCGGTCTCGGTGCCCGGTGTCGTCCTGCCGAGTCTGCGCCGCAGACCGCCGAGGGTGTCGGTCGTCATCGACACCTCCGGATCGGTCAGCGACGCCGAACTGGGCAGCGCCCTTCTGGAGGTCGCCGCGATCTCCCGTGCCGTGGGCGGTCGCCGCGACCTGGTCACGGTGGTCTCGTGCGACGCGGCGGCGGGGGTCGCGCACCCCCTGTGCCGGGCCGAGGGGATCCCGCTCCTGGGCGGCGGCGGTACGGATCTGCGCTCGGGTTTCACCGCGGCGCTACGGGCCCGGCCCTGCCCCGACGTCGTGGTGGTCCTGACCGACGGACAGACCCCGTGGCCGGAGTCGCGGCCCCCGTGCCGTACGGTCGTCGGCCTGTTCCCGCGCGGGGACGGCTCCTGGGACGAGGACGATCCCGACTACGTCCCCGACGCGCCGCCCGCATGGGCCCGGGTGGTCGAGATCGGCTAGGCCCGTCCGGGCGTGATCCGGCGTCCCTCACACGCTGTACCCGCCGTCCACCCCCAGCGCCTGTCCGGTGATGAAGCCCGCGCTGTCCGAGGCCAGGAACGCGACGGCCTCCGCTACGTCCTGCGCGGTGCCGAAGCGGCGCAGCGGGGTGTTGCGGCGGGTGATCTCCAGTGCCGCGTCGTCGAGTTCGCCGGAACCGATCAGCCGGGCCGCGATGCCGTCGGTCAGCATGCCGGGTCCGACGCAGTTCACCCGGACGCCGTAGCGGCCTTCCTCGGCGGCCAGGGCGCGGGCGACCGCCTCGACCGCCCCCTTGGGCCCCGAGGAGAGCCCGTCGCGCACCGGATACCGGCGGGTGGCCACGGTGGTGACGGCGACGACGCTGCCCCGGCTCTCCCGCAGCGGCGGCAGGGCGGGATGCACCAGGTTGAAGAACGCGCCCGCGTCCGCGTCGAGCTGGGCACGGAACGCGCTCGGCGTGACCGTGCTCAGGTGCACCATCGGCACGTGCGGGCCCGCCGCGTGGACGAGGGTGTGCAGTCCGCCGAGCGCGGCGGCCGTCTCGGTCACGGCGGCGGCGACGGCCCGCTCCTCGCTCAAGTCGAGCCGCAGCGCACGTACTCGGCGTCCCCGCTGAGCGAACTCCTCCTCGGTCCGCGCGGCGAGGGTGTCGGCGGCCGTCCGGTCGGAGCGGTACGTGAACACGACGTCGCTGCCCCGCTCGGCGAGTGTCCGCACGATCGCCGCGCCGATCCCGCCGGTGCCGCCGGAGACGAACGCGACCCCTTTGAGGTGCGCGAAGTCCGGTCGATGCGCGAAGTCCGAGCGTGGTGGGAGGTCCGACGGTTCCGGCATGGGGCTTCACCGTCCCAGGGAGTCGGGAGTCGGGAGTCGTGAGCCGGGTCATTCCAGCACGTCCGTCTCGCATGCACCAGAAGGCGGGCGGGGCCGGCGAGAGAAGCCGTGCGCGGCGCTCAGGGCCGGGTCGTCGGGAGATGGAGGTCCGTGCTCGACAGGGTCATCGGGGACGCCGAGACGGCGCGCAGGCGGATGCGGACGCCGGCGCGCGGGAGTGTGAACCTGCCGTCGGGGGGCCGGAGTTCGTAGCGGCCGAAGGCGTGGCCGGCCAGGGTGGCGGGGCCGGAGATCACCGACCAGTAGCGGCTCATGCCCTGGCCCGTGGTCAGCGTGAAGTGCGGACTCAGTGCCTCGGCACCGAGGTTGGTGACGCCGACCGTGAGTCCGGTCAGGGAATGGGCGGCGCGGCGGGCCTCGGTGACCCGCATGCGCAGCGGCGGTGACCCGGTGGCCGCCAGGCTCACCGCGATCACCGACGGGGCCAGCAGCAGGGCGACCGCGGCCACCCGGACCCCGCGCCGGTGCGGACCGCGCAGAAAGGCCGGACGGGGCTGCCACGCGGTGCGGAAGGACTGCCAGGGCGCGGTGATCACGGCGGCCACCCACAGCGGTGTCATCAGCAGGTAGTAGCCGTCCTGTGAACGGGTCGCCGCGTAGAAGGCGCACCAGGGCAGCACCGTCGCCGCCGGCCCCAGCCGCCGTACGAACAGCACGAACAGCGCCAGCAGACCCGCGGCCAGCAGCAGGCTCGCGTGCGCGTACCAGGCGAGGCGGTCGCTGCCGTCGGTGAGATACAGCGAGATGCCGACCAGGCCCTGTCCGTGGATGTCCGCGTCCTGGGTGAGGGGCAGGGCGATCCCGGAGAGCCAGGCCCGCGGCTCGCTCACGACGAAGTACGCGTTGATCAGCAGCCAGGTGGTGGCGGCGACGCCCACGATCCGGCCCACCGCCATCGCCGCCGGCCGCGCGCCCAGGTCGCCGCGGCGCAGCGCGTACACCCCGGCCAGCAGGAACGGCGCGAGGAACCAGGGAAGTTGCTGCGCGGCGCAGGCCGCCCCGAGGCAGACCGCCCGCAGGATGTCGGCCCGGCCTCCGCGGCCCGTGCGCGGCCATCCGATCACCACCGGGACGAGCAGGGCGCAGGCGAGGACCGCCGGGTAGCCGAGCCGCGCGTACGTCGGCAGCAGACCGAAGCCGAGGCAGGACAGCGTCGCGGCGGACCGCCACGGCACCGGCAGCATCCGCCACATGACGGCGGCGCCCGCGATCAGGGCGCCGGTGCCGACCATCGTGGCGGCGGCCGAACCGTGTCCGACCCACAGCAGCGGGGCGGTGAGCATGAGCGCGAGCGGCGGATAGCCGTACGTGTAGTCGTAGCCGCCGTTCATCGTCGCGGTGAGCGCGACGCCGTGGCCGAAGAGCCAGGGCCACGGACGGCCGTAGACCTGGTGGCCGGCGACGAACTCGTGGGCGGCCCGGGTGGTGAGGACCGACTCGTCGCTGCCCTGGTGGTTCATCACCAGTCCGCACACCACGAGCGTCACCGCGGTCACCAGGACGACGAGGTCGAGCCGGGCCAGCGAGCGGCCCCGGCGCACGACGAGGGTCAGTACGCCGGTCGCCAGGATCGAGGCGTAGCAGAGCGAGACGACCGCGGCCACGAGGAGCCGGTGGCTCGCGGCCTGCGCCCACAGCGGGCGCGTACCGATGAACAGGCTGATGTCGGCCAGGAGGGTCAGGGCGCGATGCCATTGCGCGGGCGCCTCGTCCGGGTTCCATCGCGCGGCCGGCCCGCCGGGCGAGACCTTCGCGGGGGTCTGCCGACGGACGGGCGTCGTCGTGATTTCTGCCGAGTACACGGCCCGAAACGCTAATTCTCGCCGGTGAGCGGGGCGCGACCGGACGTGAAGAGTCGGGTGTGAGGCCAGTAAGAGCATGTCCGCCCCTGCTGGGGAGCGTCAGGCGTTGGACAGCGACACCTCGGTGGACTTGATCAGCGCGACGACCTCGGAGCCCTCCGCGAGGCCCAGGTCCGCGACGGCGTCCTTGGTGATCGCGGAGGTCAGCTCGCCGCCGGCGACCCGGACCTTGACGCGGGCCATGGCGCCGCCGGAGGTGACGTCGGTGACGGTACCCGGCAGTTGGTTGCGGATGCTCAGCCCGTCCACCGGGCCGGTCGCGAGGGAGACCTCCGTGGACTTGACGAGGGCCCGCACGGTGGAGCCGGAGGCCAGGCCGAGTTCCTGTACGGCTTCCAGGGTGACGGCCGCGGTGATCTCCTGTCCGGCGTCGAGCCGGACCTTGACCGTCGCCATCACCTCACCGGGGGTGACGGACGTGACGGTGCCGGGGAGTTGGTTGCGGATGCTCAGGCTCATGCGGAGGCCTCGCTTGCCGGGCTGCGGGATGGATAGGGGCGTATATGCGTAGCTTGCCGCACGCGTCGGCTCCCGGTCCGGGTTCGCGGACCGTGTCGCTGTTGGGCCGAACGGGTGACCATGCGTAAGAATTGCCCGGTGCAGACAACGAGTGCGAGCCAGGACGGGGTGGATCGATGACCGGCCACGACGTCACCGATGAACAGTGGGAAGGGCTCGCCCAGGTCGTTCCGTTGCGCGGCCGGGACGCCTGGCCGTCCGCGGTCCGTCACCGGTCGATCCCCGAGGCCGCGACCGAGACGCGGCGCCGCTTCGTGGTCCTGCGGGTGAACGTCTTCGCGGACGCCCGCGACGTCGCCGAGACGCTCATGTCCGGCGTCCCGGTGCTCCTCGACCTGACCGGCGCGGAGACCGAAGTCGCCAAGCGGGTCCTGGACTTCAGCACGGGCGTGGTCTTCGGTCTGGCCAGCGGGATGCACCGGGTGGACCGGAACGTGTTCCTGCTGACGCCCCCGGGGACCGAGGTGCGGGGTCTGATGGAAGGGGTCGCCGTTCCCGGCCTCTGAGAAGGCCGGCGTTCCGGGCTTCTGAGGGGGCCGGCGTTCCGGGCTTCTGAGAGGGTTGCCGGTCCCGGCCTCCGATGAGGGTCGCCGTTCCCGTCCTCTGGACGGGGCGGCGTTCCGGCCTCCGGCCTCCGACCGTGCCCGACCTCGATCGGGGGCCGCGTCCCCCGATCGTAGGAAGGTCCCCCGGGCGTAACGGTTCGCCCCGCCGCGGAGGCCTACCGTCCGCATATGACTCTGTCCTCGCCGGAAGCTCCCACGGCGGTGGCGGCGCGCCCGGTCCGTCCGGGCGTCACCGAGCTGCGGCTCGCCGCCTTCGCCGCCCACCGCCGCGTCCGGTTCCCGCTCGGACCGTTCACCCTGGTCGCCGGCCCGAGCGGCAGCGGCAAGACGACCGTCCTGCGGGCCTACGAGGCACTGGCGCGGCTCGGTTCCGGAGCCGGGCTCGCCGAGGTGTTCCCGGACCCGGCCGCGTGCGTGCCCGAGCGGTCCCGGCCCGACGCCCAGCTCCGCCGGGGCTTCCGCATCGGCTGCACGGTCGACGGCCCCGAGGGCCCGGTGCGGCTCGACGTCGCCGTCCAGGCCGAACCCGAACTGCGGGTCGTGGGCGAGCGGTTGTCGGCGGGCGGGCGGACCCTGCTGGAGACGGCGCTGCGCGACCCCGGCCGCCCGTCCGTCCAGGCGGCCTGGCACACCGGCGGGTCCTCGGCGGTGACCCGGGTCCCGCTCCCCGACGACCGCCTCGGCACCGCGCTGCTGCCCCTGCGCGTCGCGGGCCGCACCGCCGGGGAACGCCATGTCCTGGCCGCGGCCGAGCAGATGGTGCTCGCCCTGCGGTCCGTCTACGTCTGCGATCCGGACCCGGACTCCATGCGGGCCCCCGTCCCGCTCGGCCCGGGGCGGCTGCTGCGCGGCTGCGGCAACCTCGCCGAAGTGCTGTGGCGCACCCGGTCGGAGTGCGGCCACCGGTACGCCCACCTGGTCACGGCGGTGCGCGCCGGATGCGCCGGCCCGGTCACGGACGTCCTGGCCGACGTGCTCGGCGACGGCACGGTCCGTGCGCTGCTCGACCGCGGCGACGGAGTCCGTACGCCACTGGGGCTGCTCGGGGACGGCGAGCTGCGGTATCTCGCGCTCGCCCTCGTGCTGCTCACCGGCCCCGGCGTCCTGGAGGTCGACCCGGCGGGCGAGGTGCCGGCCGCGCTCCAGACGCTGACGGTCCTGGCCGACGGCCTCGACCGGGGACTCGATGCCCGGCAGGCCGGGGAACTGATACGGCTGGCGGGCCGCATGTGCGAGCGGGGGCACATCCGGCTGATGGGCGCGGTGGGCGACGGGGTCCGCGCGCTCGGAACGGCCGGGGCCACGGTGGTAGACCTGACGCCGTGAGTGAACTGGACGTAGCGACGCTGCAGCGCAGACTGGCCGAGTTCGCGGCCGCGCGGAACTGGCAGCCGTACCACACCCCCAAGAACCTGGTCGCCGCCCTCAGCGTGGAGGCGTCCGAACTCGTCGAGATCTTCCAGTGGTTGACGCCGGAGGAGTCGGCCCGCGTGATGGCGGACCCCGACACCGCGCACCGCGTCAACGACGAGGTCGCGGACGTCCTCGCGTATCTCCTGCAGTTCTGCGAGGTGCTGGGCATCGACCCGCTCGTCGCCCTCGCCGCGAAGATCGACCGCAATGAGGAGCGCTTCCCGGCGCCGGGAGAGCCCTGACGGGCCGGTCGTTCCGCGGCGCACAAAACGGAATCTGACACTCTCCGTAGTTGTCATGGCGCTCCGATGCGATTCCGTGTCCGCAGATTTCGGGCTTCCTCTGGCTTTTCGTCTCAACGGACTTCACTCTGGGTAGTGAACAAGGGAGTTCGGGTGGACGTGCGAGAGCGCGTCGGACAGACGGGGGCAGCGCATGGAAGCGGTGCGGCTCATCGTGGCGAGCAGACGCGCCCTGGCGGAGAGCGGTGAGACTCCGGAGGTGATGGCGGAGGCGTGGCAGGCGCATTCCCTGGCGCAGGCGATCGGCAGCCGCCTCGCCGTGTCCGGGCCCCCCGAACTCCGGGGAGAGGCACTGGGGTTGACCGAGCTGGCGGGCCGCGGCTGCGGGGTGCTCGGCGATCACGCGCTCGGGGTCGGCGCCTTACGGGCCGCCCAGCTCACGGAGCTGGGCGACGCGCGCGAGGCACTGCTCTGTCTCGGCAGCCTCCTCGCCGAGGTCGGCATAGCCCTGGTCGGCATCGCCTGCGCGGCGGACGACGAGGGGAGGTACTGGCAGTGCATGGAGGCGATCGACGCGGCGGACGAGTCCCGGGACCGCGTCCTGGAGATGCTGAGACGTCTCGCGGTGCGGGACGAGAAACGCGTGGTGGAGCGGGATCCGGCCACCGGGTAGGGACGAGGCCTTCGCTCCCTGGGGAACCGGTCCCGGTCGTGGCGGGGCGCCCGACCGGAACCGCTCGTGGTCCTCGCGGTCAGGCGATCTGCGGCGCCACCGCGGAGGCGATCAGGTCCAGGTGGTCGAGGTCGGTGAGGTCCAGCATCTGGAGGTACATCCGCTGCGAACCGACCGCCTGATACCGGGCGATCCGTTCGACGACCTCCGCCGGCGAGCCCGCGAGCCCGTTGGCCTTCAGCTCGTCGACATCGCGGCCGATGGCGTCCGCCCGCCGCCTCACCTCGCTGTCGGTGCGGCCGACGCACACCACCAGGGCGTTGGAGTAGACGAGTTCGTCGGCCTTGCGCCCGGCCTGCTGCAACGCCGCGCGGACCCGGCCGAACTGCTGCTCCGTGTCCGCGACCGAGGCGAAGGGGATGTTGAACTCGTCGGCGTAGCGTGCGGCGAGCGCGGGGGTCCGCCTGGCGCCGTGACCGCCGATCAGGACGGGCACCTTCGCCTGCGCGGGCTTGGGCAGCGCGGGCGAGTCCTTGAGCTGGTAGTACGTTCCGTCGAAGGTGAAGCGCTCGCCGACCGGCGTGCCCCACAACCCCGTGACGACGGCGAGTTGCTCCTCCAGCCGGCCGAACTTCTCCTTCGGGAACGGAATGCCGTACGCCGTGTGCTCGGCCTCGTACCAGCCGGCGCCCAGGCCGAGTTCGACACGGCCGCCCGACATCTGGTCCACCTGCGCGACCTGGATGGCGAGGACGCCGGGGAGGCGAAAGGTTCCGGCGGTCATCAACGTACCCAGGCGGATGCGGCTCGTCTCGCGTGCGATGCCGGCCAGGGTGATCCACGCGTCGGTGGGACCGGGGAGTCCGTCGACGGATCCCATGTGCACATAGTGATCAGAGCGGAAGAAGGCTCCGTAATGAAGGTCTTCGGCGGCCTTGGCGACGCGGAGCAGCGTCTCGTAGGTCGCGCCTTGCTGCGGTTCGGTGAAGACTCGAAGATCCATGTATCCATCATGCACCGGTCACAACAGCCGTCCCGTGCCGAACCGCTGGCGCATCGCGCACCGTCTGTGCGGGGCTACCACCTCTGCACGGCGAGCTGCGGGTACAGGTCGCTCACTTCGCCGGAGAGGGTGGCCTTGACCTGGCGGGTGAGCGCGTCCGCGAGGACCTCGTGCGCGTCGGTCTCGATCCCGTCGAGGGCCTGTCCGGCGACGCTCTCGGCGGAGACCTTGGGCACGTCGAGGCTCGCGGTCAGGTCCGTGTCGACGTAACCGACGTGCAGCCCGGTGACCTTGACGCCGCGCGGCTGGAGCTCCAGTCGCAGGGCGTTGCTCTGGGACCACAGGGCGGCCTTGGCGGCGCTGTAGCCGTCGGCGCCGGGCACCGTGACCCAGGAGAGCACCGAGTGGACCGTGAGGATGTGCCCGTCGCCGTTGCGCTCCAGGACCGGGACGAAGGCCCGGGTGGTGAGGAGCGGCCCGAAGAAGTTGATGTCGAACTCGCGCCGTATGTCCTCGACGGGGGAGTCCAGGAACGACGTGGGGGTCGTCGCGCCCGCGTTGTTGATCAGGATGGTGACGTCCTGGGCCCGCGCGGCGGCGGCCGCGACGGACGCGGGGTCGGTGACCTCCAGGGCCAGCGGTACCGCGTCGGGGTGCGCCACGGTCCGCGGGTCGCGGGCCGTCGCGTAGACCTTCTTGGCGCCGCGTTCGTAGAGGGCGTCCACGAAGGCCTTGCCGATGCCGCGGCTGCCGCCCGTCACGAGTGCCACCGAGCCGTCGATGCTGGTCATGATCTTCTCCTTCTGAGGGCCGCCGGGAATCGGGGGTGCGGGGTGACCGGGGTCGGGGCGTGACGGTGTGCTCGAAGGGCGGTCGGCCGTGCCGTCCGCCGTGTCGTCCGGCGGTCCCGTCCGCCGTGTCGGCCCCATCGTAAACCGATCGGTTTTCCGTGCTGTCCGCACTGTAAACCGATCGGTTTCCGAGAAGCAAGCGGAGAACGTAAGCTGGGCTCATGACTCAGGCGACCCCGACCGCGACCGCCGGTTCACCGACCCGCGACCGACTGCTCGACGCGGCGGCCGAGCTCTTCTACCGCGAGGGTGTCGGCGTCGGTGTCGAGGCGCTGTGCCGGGTGGCGGGGGTGTCCAAGCGCTCGATGTACCAGCTCTTCGACAGCAAGGACGGCGTGCTGGCGGCGAGCCTGGAGCGCAGCGCGCCCGCGTACCTGGCGTTCCTGCTGCCCCCCGACGACGGCCGGGCGCCGCGTGATCGCGTCCTGCACGTCTTCGAACGGCTGGAGGAGATGGCCGCGCGTCCGGACTACCGCGGCTGCCCCTTCGTGGCCGTGAGCGCCGAGCTCAAGGCACCGGACCACCCCGCGAGCCTGGTTGCCCGCCGCTGCAAGGACGAGCTGACCGCGTTCTTCCGGCAGGAGGCGGAGCGCGGCGGAGCCGGGGATCCCGAGCTCCTCGCGCGTCAACTCACCGTCGCCTTCGACGGATCGGGCGTCCGGGCCGTCATGCAGGGCCAGGGCCTCGACGGCCTCGCCCTCGCGACCGCGGCCGCCCTGCTCACGGGCGCGGGCGTGAACGGCCCCGAGGCCGGGGCCGACGCCGGCACCGCCACCGGCCCCGACTCCGGCACAGACGACGCCGGCACCGGCACCGGCTCCGGCTCCGGCACAGACGACGCCGGGACCGGCTCCGGCCCCGACCCCGGCACAGACGGCCCCGACGCCGACCTCGACGCAGACACACACCGGCCCTGACCCCGCTCCGGATGCCGACGCGGGCCCTGGCGCCGGCTCGGGCCGTGACACCAGCCCGAGTCCCGACGGCGACCCTCGCCCACCCCCGGCCCTGACGGCGGCCCCGCGCCCAGTCTCGGCCGCGACGGCGGCCCCGCGCTCAGTCTCGGCCGCGACGGCGGCCCCGCGCTCAGTCCCGGCCTCGACGGCGGCCCCGCGCTCGGTTCCGGCCTCGACGGCGATCCCGCGCTCGGTTCCGGCCTCGACGGCGCCCCTCGCCCACCCCCGGCGGGGCCGCGCGACCCGCCCCGGAAACCTCCGGCTGACCTGCCCGGACGTCACGGCCGGCGTCCTCGAACCCTTCGGTCGTGGCCCCGGCCCCCGCCGAAAAACCCCGGGTCCACCTGCGGTTTCCGCTGTACGTTGTGGGGGCGCGCCGAGGGCAGGCGTCGCCCCCGCGGTCGGCCGCGGCGCGGCGTGGCCACGGGCCACGCGGGCCGCGGAGGAGCGGGGCCGGCGACGGCACAGGCGCGCTCGCCCACGCTGTGACCCGACGGCGTCCGGAGGACGCACGCGCGCCGGCCGGACGCGTCGCCGGGTCCCCACAGCTCAGAAGACGTATCGAGGCAGACACACCGTGTTCCTGACGATCAGTACCACCGGTACCCCAGAGCGGCCCGCGACCGACCTCGGCTTTCTGCTGCACAAGCATCCTGACAACGCGCAGAAGTTCTCGACCTCGTACGGGACGGCGCACGTGCTGTACCCCGAGGCGACCCCCGAGCGGTGCACGGCCGCCCTGCTCCTCGAGGTCGACCCGGTGGCGCTGGTCAGGCGCGGCAAGGGGAAGGGACGCGGTGGCGCGCCCGACGCGGCACTCGCACAGTACGTCAACGACCGCCCGTACGCCGCCTCCTCGCTGCTCGCCGTGGCGCTGAGCGCCGTGTTCTCCAGCGCGATGAAGGGCCAGTGCAACGCCCGGCCCGAGCTGCCCGCCGAGCCGAGGCCGCTGCGCGTCGAGGTGCCCGCGCTGCCCGCCCGAGGCGGAGCCGACCTGGTGCGCGGGCTCTTCGAGCCGCTGGGCTGGACGGTGACGGCCGAGGCCGTGCCGCTCGACGAGCGCTTCCCGGAGTGGGGCGACTCCCGCTACGTACGCCTGGAGCTGGCGTCGCGGGAGCTGACGGTCGCCGAGGCCCTGCGGCACCTGTACGTGCTGCTCCCGGTCCTCGACGACGCCAAGCACTACTGGGTGGCGTCCGACGAGGTCGACAAGCTGCTGCGGGCGGGCGAGGGCTGGCTGCACGACCACCCGGAGCAGAAGCTGATCACCAGCCGCTATCTCTCCCGGCGCTGGTCGCTGACCCGGGAGGCCCTGGAGCGGCTCGAACTCGCCCGGCTCGCCGAGGCCGACGACATCGCGGTCGAGGAGATCGACAACGCCGTCGACGAGGAGACCGACACCGAGGAGAAGCCGATACCGCTCGCCGTGCAGCGCCGGGACGCGATCCTCGCCGCGCTGCACGCGTCCGGCGCGAGCCGCGTCCTCGATCTCGGCTGCGGACAGGGCCAGTTGGTGCAGGCCATGCTCAAGGACACACGCTTCACCGAGATCGTCGGGGTCGACGTGTCGATGCGGGCGCTCACCATCGCCTCGCGCCGCCTCAAGCTCGACCGCATGGGCGAGCGGCAGGCCGCACGCGTCCAGCTCCTCCAGGGCTCGCTCGCCTACACCGACCGCCGTCTGAAGGGGTACGACGCCGCCGTGCTCAGCGAGGTGATCGAGCACCTCGACCTGCCCCGGCTGCCCGCCCTGGAGTACGCGGTGTTCGGCTCCGCCCGCCCGCGGACCGTCCTCGTGACGACCCCGAACGTCGAGTACAACGTGCGCTGGGAGACCCTGCCGGCCGGCCACTCCCGGCACGGCGACCACCGGTTCGAGTGGACCCGCGAGGAGTTCCGCTCCTGGGCCCGCACGGTGGCCGGACGGCACGGGTACGACGTGGAGTTCACCCCCGTCGGCCTCGACGACCCCGAGGTCGGCCCGCCCACCCAGATGGCCGTCTTCACCCTGGCCACGAACCCGGCCGGCACCACCGGCACCCCGAACGCGAAGGAGGAGAAGGCCGCATGAGCGAGCAGACCGAACAGGGGCGCGTCCTGCCCGTCACCGACCTCTCCCTCGTCGTGCTCATCGGCGCCTCGGGCTCCGGCAAGTCCACGTTCGCCCGGCGTCACTTCAAGCCGACGGAGATCATCTCCAGCGACTTCTGCCGCGGTCTGGTCGCCGACGACGAGAACGACCAGAGCGCCAGCGGCGACGCCTTCGACGTCCTGCACTACATCACGGGCAAGCGGCTCGCGGCCGGCCGCCGGACCGTCGTCGACGCCACCAGCGTCCAGCAGGACAGCCGCCGCCAGCTGATCGAGCTGGCCAGGAAGTACGACGTCCTGCCCATCGCCATCGTGCTCGACGTGCCCGAGGAGGTGTGCGCCGCACGCAACGCGGCGCGCACCGACCGCGCCGACATGCCGCGCCGCGTGATCCAGCGCCACATCCGCGAACTGCGGCGCTCGCTGCGCTCCTTGGAGCGCGAGGGCTTCCGCAAGGTGCACGTCCTGCGCGGGGTGGCGGACGCCGAGAACGCGTCGGTCGTGACCGAGAAGCGGTTCAACGACCTGACCCACCTCACCGGCCCGTTCGACATCGTCGGCGACATCCACGGCTGCGCCTCGGAGCTGGAGACCCTGCTCGGCAAGCTCGGCTACGTCGACGGTGTGCACCCCGAGGGCCGTACGGCCGTGTTCGTGGGCGACCTCGTCGACCGCGGCCCGGACTCGTCCGGCGTGCTGCGCCGCGTGATGTCCATGGTCGGCTCCGGAAACGCCCTGTGCGTGCCCGGCAACCACGAGAACAAGCTCGGCCGCTACCTCAAGGGCCGCCAGGTCCAGCACACCCACGGACTCGCCGAGACCATCGAGCAGATGGACCGGGAGAGCGAGGAATTCCGGGCTTCCGTACGGGAGTTCGTCGACGGACTGGTCAGTCACTACGTCCTCGACGGCGGACGTCTCGTCGTCTGTCACGCCGGTCTGCCCGAGAGGTACCACGGCCGCACCTCGGGCCGGGTGCGCTCGCACGCGCTGTACGGCGACACCACGGGGGAGACCGACGAGTTCGGGCTGCCCGTGCGCTATCCGTGGGCGGAGGACTACCGGGGCCGCGCGGCGGTGGTCTACGGACACACCCCGGTCCCCAACGCCACCTGGCTCAACAACACCATCTGCCTGGACACCGGTGCCGTGTTCGGCGGCAAGCTCAGCGCCCTGCGCTGGCCGGAGCGCGAGCTCGTCGACGTACCGGCCGAGCGGGTCTGGTACGAGCCGGCCAAGCCGCTGGCCACCGAGGCGCCGGGCGGTCACGAGGGCCGTCCGCTGGACCTGGCGGACGTGCACGGCCGCAGGGCGGTCGAGACCCGGCACGCCGGGCGGGTGGCCGTCCGTGAGGAGAACGCGGCCGCGGCGCTGGAGGTCATGAGCCGTTTCGCGGTCGACCCGCGGCTGCTGCCGTACCTCCCGCCGACCATGGCGCCGACCGCGACGTCGCACCTCGAGGGCTATCTGGAGCACCCCGCCGAGGCCTTCGCGCAGTACCGGGAGGACGGGGTCGCGCGGGTCGTGTGCGAGGAGAAGCACATGGGATCGCGGGCGGTGGCCCTGGTGTGCCGGGACGCGGACGTGGCGCGCGAGCGGTTCGGCGTCGACGGTCCCACCGGGTCGCTGTACACCCGTACCGGCCGGCCCTTCTTCGACGACTCCGCCGTCACCGAGGAGATCCTCGGCCGAGTGCGCGCCGCCGCGACCGAGGCCGGTCTGTGGGAGGAGCTGGGCACCGACTGGGTGCTGCTGGACGCCGAGTTGATGCCGTGGTCGCTGAAGGCGTCCGGGCTGCTGCGCAGTCAGTACGCCGCTGTCGGCGCCGCCTCCGGGGCGGTGTTCCCCGGAGTGCTGACCGCGCTCGAAGGGGTCGCGGCGCGGGGTGTCGACGTCACGGACCTGCTGGCGCGCCAGCGCGAACGGGCCGCGGACGCACAGGCGTTCACCGACGCGTACCGCCGCTACTGCTGGACCACGGACGGCCTCGACGGCGTCCGCCTCGCGCCGTTCCAGATCCTGGCCGTCCAGGGCCGGAGCCTCGCCGCGCTGCCGCACGACGAGCAACTCGCCCTGATCGACCGGCTCGTGGAGAACGACGGGAGCGGACTGCTGCACACCACCCGGCGGCTCTTCGTCGACACCGGTGACCCGGAGTCCGTGCGGGCCGGTGTCGACTGGTGGCTGGAGATGACCGGCCGCGGCGGCGAGGGCATGGTCGTGAAGCCGGTCGGCGCGGTGGTGCGCGGCGGGCACGGGCGTCTGGTGCAGCCCGGCATCAAGTGCCGGGGCCGTGAGTACCTGCGGATCATCTACGGCCCTGAGTACACCCGTCCGGAGAACCTCGCCCGGCTGCGCGGCCGCTTCCTGAACCACAAGCGGTCCCTGGCCCTCCGCGAGTACGCACTCGGCCTGGAGGCCCTGGACCGCCTGGCCGAGGGCGAGCCCCTGTGGCGCGTCCACGAGGCGGTGTTCGGAGTCCTCTCCCTGGAATCCGAACCGGTCGACCCCCGCCTGTAGCGGGTCCACCCTCGGACCCGGACCGGCCCCGCCAGGGGCGCGGGGAACGGCGCACCCACCCGGGCTGGGCGTTGAGTCCCGGGTGGGGGCGCCCCGTCAGGGGCGCGGGGAACGGCGCGCCCGGCCCCCACCGGACCGGCAGCCGAACGGCGAACCCACCCGGGCTGGGCGTTTAGTCCCGGGTGGGGGAGACCCGCAAGGGGCGCGGGGAACGGCGCGCCCGGCCCCCACCGGGCGGACAGCCGAACCGCGCACCTACCGGGACCGGCAATCGCCAGGCTGGTGGGAGCCCCGTCAGGGGCGCGGCCAGCCCCCACCGGGGCCGCAGCCGAAATCGCGCTCCCACCGGGACCGGTAGTCACCACCCCGGTGGGAGCCCCGCAAGGGGCACGGGGAACGGCGCGCCCAGCCCCCACCGGGCGGACAGCCGAACCGCGCACCCACCGGACCCGCAGCCGAACCATGCCCCCACCGGGGCCGCACCCGAACCCGCCCCACCGGGGCGCACGCGACAGACCCCGCCCGGGGAGAGGCCCGGTCCGGGGCGACGGGGCCCGGCGGGGTTCGGCGCGGCCGGGCGGCGAGGGAGCGAAGCGAACCTCAGCCGACGAGGCGGAGCCGAACCCCGGCCACCCCCACCTGCACGGTCTGGCCCCACACCAACTCCACCGCATCCCCCTCCATCCCGTCCCCGAACACGATGAGTCGGTCCGACTCCACGGTCAGGGACAGCCGCCCGGACCCGGTGAGCTCACCGGCCACGAGCGAGGTGCCCGTGGCCGGCGAGGGCCAGGCCTCGCGGACGAACCAGAGCAGGCGCTCGTCCGTGGGCCCGGGCAGCGGCAACTGTTCCCCCCGCTCCTGCCACACCGAGCGCAGCCAGCCGGTGGCCCCGGTCCCGGTCCCCACCAGCACCCCGGAGGACGCCTGGGGCTCGACGGCACCCCCGTACTCGTCGAGCCCCAGCCGATAGCGGGCCGTCTGATGGCCCGCGGCTCCCAGATAGATCTCGTTCAGGGCGACCAGCCGCTGGGTGTCGTCCGCGACCGCCTCGACCATGGTCAGTTCGTCGGCGGCACCGCCCCGCGCCGAGGCGAGCAGCGCGCCCGCGTCCCCGGGCCGGTGCCGCACGAGCACGCCCGGATTGCGCCCGGGGTCGGCGTCGATCCCCACGACCGGCTGACCGGCCAGGTACTTGGCGACGTTCGCGACCAGCCCGTCCTGGCCGACGACGACGACCACGTCCTCCGGCGCGAACAGGAAGCGGTCCAGATCGGCCCGCTCCACGCGCGCCTGACGCCAGGTCAGCGGAATGGCCGCCACCACCGCGGCGAGCGCCTCGCGGGCCCGCCGGTGCCGCTCGGCGACCTCCGCGATGTCCCGGCCGCGCGAGGACAGGAAGAACGCCGCCTGCCCGTGCGTGCCGTGCCGGGCCGTCAACTCCTCGTACTCCGTGGTCCGGTGGACGATGACGACCCGGGGCGCGAGACTCACGCCGAGTCCCCGGCGCTGCCGTTGCCCAGCTTGGCGAGCAGCCCGGTGAGCACGTCGGGCGAGAGCGTGAGGTTCTCGATCCGCGGCAGGTTCTCGGCGAGCCGGCTGCCGGTCAGGGCGTGCAGCGTCGCGACATCCACGTCGCCGTGGACCCGCAGCCAGGCCGCCTGCGCCTCGGCCCGTGCCGCCCCGACCTCGCGCTCCGCCTGCGCCTCGGCCCCCGCGAGCCGCACCTTGCGCGTGGCCTCCGCCTCGGCGAGCCGCAGCGACCGGGTGGCCTCGGCCTCGGCCAGCCGGACCGTGCGGGCCGCCTCCGCCCCGGCGCGCACCGCGTCCGCCGCCGCGAGCTCCTCGGCCTCGCGGCGCGCGTTCGTACCGCGCTGGTCGACCAACTGCTCCTCGCGCCGGGCGAGTTCGATCTGGCTGTGGAGTTCGTTCTCGGCGATGGCGCGCTCCCGCTCGACGGCGACCGCCCGGCGTTCGTACGTGGCCTTGTCCGCGTCCTGCTGGATCTGCTCGCGGGCGGGGGTGCGCAGCGCCCGTTCCACCTCGGGCTCCGGCCGCAGCGCGACGACCCGCACCGCGACGACTTCGAGGCCGGTGGCGGGCAGCCGGGGTTCGCCGGCGAGGCCGTCCGCGATCCGCTCCCGTACCGAAGCGACACCGTCGACCAGGGCGGACGCCAGTGTCGTACGGGCCAGGACGTCGAGCGCGTGCTGCTGGGCCGTCTCGGTCAGCAGTGAGCCGAGCTGCTCCAGCGGGGTGCCGCGCCAGGCGCCGGAGTCGGGGTCTATGGAGAAGTCGATGCGGGAGGCGGCGACCGCGGGGTCGCTGACCCGGTAGGTGACGGTCGCCTGCACCGCGACGTCCTGGAAGTCGGACGTACGGGCGTGGAAGGTCATCGCCAGCTCACGGTCGTCGACGGGGACCTCGGAGAGCGCCGCCGTCAGCGAGCGGTACCAGAAGCTGAGCCCGGGGCCGTCGTGGACCAGTTGCCCCGACTTGTGGTGCCGGACGTGGGCGGTGGGCGCCCCCCGCAGATGGCGCCAGCCGAGGCGTCGCGTGATGTCGGCCATGAGTACCCCCTCGACGCCGGGTCGGCCCGGCGGTTCCGCTCTTCGTTGTCGTCATTGAGACGATAATGAGTTCACCGCTTATCGTCAAGGGGACGAAATGAATGCGGTGCGGCTGACGCGAACCACGGGTGAACACGCGTCCGGATGGTCAGGATGGAGACATGGGATTCCACGTCGACTCCGAGGCCGGGCGGCTGCGCCGCGTCATCCTTCACCGGCCCGATCTCGAGCTCAAAAGGCTCACCCCCAGCAACAAGGACGCGCTGCTCTTCGACGACGTGCTGTGGGTACGCCGGGCGCGCGCGGAACACGACGGGTTCGCCGAC
The DNA here is from genome assembly GCF_042790435.1 of Streptomyces sp. NPDC056738. Classification (NCBI taxonomy): domain Bacteria; kingdom Bacillati; phylum Actinomycetota; class Actinomycetes; order Kitasatosporales; family Streptomycetaceae; genus Streptomyces; species Streptomyces sp. NPDC056738. The sequence continues at coordinate 19,749 of NZ_JBHTZF010000030.1, read as the reverse complement.
GTCCTGCGCGACCGTGGGGTCACCGTCCACCTCTTCGGCGACCTGCTCACCGAGACCCTGGCGTTCGCGGAGGCCCGGTCCCTCGTCCTGGACCGGGTCTTCGACGAGAAGGAGTACGGGCCGCTCGCCACCGACCACCTCCGGGCCGCCTTCGAGGCCATGCCCGCCCAGGAGCTCGCCTCGGTGCTCGTCGGCGGCATGACCAAGCGCGAGTTCCTGGACGCGCACGCGGAACCCACCTCCGTGCGCTTCCACGTTATGGACCTCGACGACTTCCTCCTGCGGCCGCTGCCCAATCACCTCTTCACCCGTGACACCTCCGCCTGGATCTACGACGGCGTCTCCATCAACGCCATGCGCTGGCCGGCCCGGCAGCGCGAGACCGTGCACTTCGAGGCGATCTACCGGCATCACCCGCTGTTCCGCGAGGAGGGCTTCAACCTCTGGTCGGAGGGACAGGCCGACTACCCCTCCACCATCGAGGGCGGCGACGTCCTGGTGATCGGCAACGGCGCGGTGCTCATCGGCATGAGCGAGCGGACGACGCCCCAGGCCGTCGAGATGCTCGCCCACAAGCTGTTCGCGGCCGGCTCGGCCCGCACCATCGTGGCGCTCGACATGCCCAAGCGGCGCGCGCTCATGCACCTCGACACGGTGATGACGATGGTCGACGGCGACATCTTCACCCAGTACGCCGGGCTCGGCATGCTCCGCTCGTACACCATCGAGCCGGGTGCGGGGGACAAGGAGCTGAAGGTCACCGACCATCCGCCGGAGCACATGCACCGCGCCATCGCCGCGGCGCTCGGCCTCAACGAGATCCGCGTCCTGACCGCCACGCAGGACGTCCACGCGGCCGAGCGGGAGCAGTGGGACGACGGCTGCAACGTCCTCGCCGTCGAGCCGGGCGTCGTCATCGCCTACGAGCGCAACTCCACCACCAACACCCATCTGCGCAAACAGGGCATCGAGGTGATCGAGATCCCGGGCAGCGAGCTGGGCCGCGGCAGGGGTGGCCCCCGCTGCATGAGCTGTCCGGTCGTTCGGGACCCGGTCTGAGGGGCCGGTGCGAGAGGGGGGCGTACGAGTCGGGGCACCCTTACGAATGGGAGGGACCCGTGTGAGTCAGGGGCCCGTGTGGGCCGCGAGGCGAGGCCCGCACGGGGAGTCGAACGACAGACCGCATATAAATGCTGAGCGTCGTATAGAATTTCAGGCGTCCGGCCCCGTCCTCGTCCCCGTCATCCCTGGAGCGCCCCCATGGCGACAGTCCCGACCGCCCTCGCCGGCCGTCACTTCCTCAAGGAGCTGGACTTCACGGAGGAGGAGTTCCTCGGCCTGGTCGAGCTGGCCGCCGGACTCAAGGCGGACAGGAGGCTCGGGGCGGAGACCCGCTATCTCTCGGGCCTGAACATCGCGCTGATCTTCGAGAAGACCTCCACGCGCACCCGCTGCGCCTTCGAGGTCGCGGCCGCGGACCAGGGTGCCTCGACGACGTATCTGGACCCGTCCGGTTCCCAGATCGGCCACAAGGAGTCCGTGAAGGACACCGCCCGCGTGCTCGGGCGGATGTTCGACGCGATCGAGTACCGCGGTGACAGCCAGGACGCGGTGGAGGAGCTGGCCGCCCACGCCGGAGTGCCGGTCTACAACGGCCTGACCGACGCGTGGCACCCCACCCAGATGCTGGCCGACGTCCTCACGATGACCGAGCACTGCGCCAAGCCGGTCGGCGAGATGACCTTCGCCTACCTGGGCGACGCCCGTTTCAACATGGGCAACTCGTACGTGGTCACCGGCGCGCTGCTCGGCATGGACGTGCGGATAGTGGCCCCGCGGGCCTACTGGCCGGCCGACGACATCGTCGCGCGGGCCCGCGAACTCGCCGTGAAGAGCGGAGGCACCGTCACCCTCACCGAGGACGTGGCCGAGGGAGTCCGCGGCGCCGACTTCGTCGCCACCGACGTCTGGGTCTCCATGGGGGAGCCCAAGGAGGTGTGGGCCGAGCGCATCGAGGCCCTCGCCCCGTACGCCGTGACCATGGACGTACTGCGCGCCACCGGGAACCCGGACGTCGGCTTCCTGCACTGCCTGCCGGCCTTCCACGACCTCGGCACCCAGGTCGGCCGCGAGCTATACGACGTCTACGGACTCGACTCGCTGGAGGTGACCGACGAGGTCTTCGAGTCGGCGCACTCCGTGGTCTTCGACCAGGCCGAGAACCGGCTCCACACCATCAAGGCGATCATGGTCGCCACGCTGGCCTGATCCTCCGCGGACCCGCGGACCCGCAGACCCGCAGACCCGCAGACCCGCGGACCCGCGGACCCGCAGCCCCGCAGACCCATAGACCCGTAGCCCCACAGGTCCGTACGCGGGCGCCTGGGTCGAACGTCGTGTCGCGGGCCGGCGCCTAGAGGGCCGGCCGGCGCTGGGCGGGGATCACCGGCAGCCGGAACCAGACCGCCTTGCCGGAGTCGGTGGGGCGGTGTCCGCAGGCCGAGCTGAGGGCGCGGAGCAGCAGCAGACCGCGCCCGTGCTCCTGCCAGGGGTCCGGCTCGCCGGGCGGGTGCGGCAGGGTGAGATCGTGCGGCGGCACCGGGTCCGGGTCGTGCACCTCGACCCGGCAGCCGGTCGGCATCAGCTCGACGACCAGCTCTATGGGGCCGTCACCCGCGGTGTGCTCGACGGCGTTGGCGACCAGCTCCGCGGTGAGCAGCTCGGCGGTGTCGCTGTCGGCCGCGTGCTCCCGTTCCGCGAGTGCCGTGCGGACCAGGGCGCGGGCCACCGGCACGGCCGCGACGGTGTGCGGCAGCGCGATGCGCCAGGAGGCGGGTGCTGGGGTGTCGGGCAAGGCGAGTCCGTTCATGGAGCAGGCTGTCCTGCTTGCAACCTAAGGAATGGTACGGCTCCACCGGCCGAACGCGCGCGGTGGGCTTTCTCGGGACATCGGCCGATGTGTTCCGCGGGAGGGAGGCCTCCTTTCGGGACGTTCGGTCGGATACGGGCTGTCTACCCGGACGAACGGCCCCTCTCCCGTGTTCCCTCCCGCCGTTACACGGCTGTCGAAGGCCCGTGACGGGGTGACGGACCACGGCTCCCCGGCGTCCCTGTGTTCACGGCCTGTCGCGGGTCGCTCACCACCCGCGACCGTTCTTTCATGTCTCGTAGTCATCACGTTTTCGCGGCGTCGCCCCGACGTCCCGCCTCCGTATCGCCCTATCGCGCACTCGTGACGACGGTCACGAACAGGTGATAACTTGGTGGGACAGCCGTATCGCGTCGCCCCCGCCCTAGGAGGCCGCCCGCCATGAGTCCCTTCACCGGCTCCGCCGGCCGCACCGCCGACTGGCAGCATCTGAGGTACGAGCTCACCGACGGCGTCGCCACCGTCACCCTGGCCCGCCCCGAGAAGCTGAACGCGCTCACCTTCGGTGCCTACGCCGACCTGCGCGACCTGCTCGCCGAGCTGTCCCGCGAGCGGTCCGTGCGGGCCCTGGTGCTCGCCGGCGAGGGCCGCGGATTCTGCTCCGGCGGCGACGTCGACGAGATCATCGGCGCGACCCTCTCCATGGACACCGCCCAGCTCCTCGACTTCAACCGGATGACCGGGCAGGTCGTCAGGGCCGTACGGGAATGCCCGTTCCCGGTGATCGCGGCGGTGCACGGGGTGGCGGCGGGCGCCGGAGCCGTGCTGGCGCTGGCCGCGGACTTCCGGGTGGCCGACCCGAGCGCCCGGTTCGCGTTCCTCTTCACCCGGGTCGGGCTGTCCGGCGGCGACATGGGCGCGGCCTATCTGCTGCCCCGCGTGGTCGGACTCGGCCACGCGACCCGGCTGCTCATGCTCGGCGAACCGGTGCGGGCGCCCGAGGCCGAACGCATCGGGCTGATCAGCGAGCTCACCGACGAGGGGCACGCCGACGAGGGCGCGCAGGCGCTGGCCCGCCGTCTCGCGGACGGTCCGGCCCTGGCGTACGCCCAGACCAAGGCGCTGCTCACCGCCGAACTGGACATGCCGCTCGCGGCCGCCGTCGAACTGGACGCGGCGACCCAGGCCCTGCTGATGAACGGCGAGGACTACGCCGAGTTCCACGCCGCCTTCACGGAGAAGCGGGACCCGAAGTGGCGGGGGAGGTGAGCCCGCGATGCGAGCGAAGGCCGATGTGAGGCGGGTCGCGGTGATCGGCGGCGGCCCCGGCGGACTCTACGCCGCGGCGCTCCTCAAACGCCTCGGCCCGGACCGCGAGATCACCGTCTGGGAACGCAACGCACCCGACGACACCTTCGGCTTCGGCGTCGTCCTCTCGGACGAGACCCTGGGCGGCATCGAGCACGCCGACCCGGTCGTGTACGCCGCGCTCCAGGCCGAGTTCGTCCGCTGGGACGACATCGACATCGTGCACCGCGGGGTCCGGCACACCTCCGGCGGCCACGGCTTCGCCGCGCTCGGACGGCGCCGGCTCCTGGAGATCCTGCACGAACGCTGCCGCTCGCTCGGCGTCGGCCTGCGCTTCACCACCGAGGCCCCGCCCGTGGACGAACTCATGGCGGAGTACGACCTCGTGGTCGCCGCCGACGGTGTGCACAGCCTCACCCGCGCGGCCCACGCCGAGGTGTTCGGGCCGTCCGTCGAGGAGCACCGCTGCCGCTACATCTGGCTCGCCGCCGACTTCGCCTTCGACGCCTTCCGCTTCGAGATCGCCGAGACCGAGCACGGCGTGATGCAGCTCCACGGCTACCCGTACGCGGCCGACGCCTCCACCGTCATCGTCGAGATGCGCGAAGAGGTCTGGCGCGCCGCGGGGTTCGCGGACCTCGACGAGGCGGAGTCCGTCGAACGGTGCGGCAAGATCTTCGCGGACGCGCTCGGCGGACGCCCGCTGCGCGCCAACAAGTCGACGTGGACGACCTTCCGCACGATCGTCAACGACCGCTGGTCGCACGGGAATCTGGTCCTGCTGGGCGACGCGGCGCACACCGCGCACTTCTCCATCGGCTCCGGTACGAAGCTCGCCGTCGAGGACGCGCTCGCGCTGGCCGCCTGCCTGGAGGAACAGCCCTCGACGGCGGAGGCGCTGGCGGCCTACGAGGAGGAACGGCGCCCGGTCGTCGCCTCCACCCAGCGCGCCGCCCGCGCCAGCCTCGACTGGTTCGAGGACATCGGCCGCTATCTCGCCCAGCCCACCCGGCAGTTCGCGTTCAACCTCCTCACCCGCAGCCGCCGCGTCACGCACGACAACCTGCGGCTGCGTGACGCGCGCTTCGTGGCCACGGTCGAGCGCGAGTTCCGCTGCCCGCCCGGCACCCCGCCGATGTTCACCCCGTTCCGGCTGCGCGGACTGACCCTGCGCAACCGTGTCGTCGTCTCGCCGATGGACATGTACTCGGCCGTGGACGGCGTGCCCGGCGACTTCCACCTCGTCCACCTGGGCGCCCGGGCCCTGGGCGGCGCGGGACTGGTCATGACCGAGATGGTGTGCGTCAGCGCGGAGGGGCGCATCACGCCCGGATGCGCCGGTCTCTACACCGCCCGCCAGGCCGAATCCTGGCGGCGGATCGTGGAGTTCACGCACCGTCAGGCCCCGGGCTCCGCGATCGGCCTCCAGCTCGGCCACGCCGGCCGCAAGGGCTCGACCCGGTTGATGTGGGAGGGCATCGACGAACCCCTGCCGGACGGCAACTGGCCCCTCGTGGCCGCCTCCCCGCTCCCGTACCGGCCCGACAGCCAGACCCCCCGCGAGCTCTCGCGCGCCCAGCTCACCGATCTGCGCGAGCAGTTCACCGCGGCCGCCTGCCGCGGTGCCCGCTGCGGCTTCGACCTGCTCGAACTGCACTGCGCCCACGGCTACCTGCTCTCCGGCTTCCTGTCCCCGCTGACCAACCGGCGGACCGACGCCTACGGCGGGTCGCTGGAGAAGCGGCTGCGCTTCCCCCTCGAAGTCTTCGACGCGATGCGGGCGGTGTGGCCCGCCGAGCGCCCGATGACCGTCCGCATCTCCGCCACCGACTGGGCCGAGGGCGGCACCACGGGCGAGGACGCGGTCGCGATCGCCCGGGCCTTCGCCGCGCACGGCGCCGACGCGGTGGACGTGTCGACCGGCCAGGTCGTGGCGGACGAGCGCCCCGAATACGGCCGTTCCTACCAGACGCCGTACGCGGACCGGATCCGGCACGAGACCGGGATCCCGGTGATCGCCGTCGGCGCGATCTCCTCCTGGGACGACGTCAACTCCCTGATCCTGGCCGGGCGGACGGACCTGTGCGCGCTCGCCAGACCGCATCTGTACGACCCGAACTGGACGCTGCACGCGGCCGCCGAACAGGGCTACGAAGGGCCGGGCGCCCACTGGCCGATGCCCTACCGCGCGGGCAGCCGCCGCCCCCAGACCGGCCGCACCGACGCGCCGCGACCCCGGCTCACTCTGGGCGGTCGGTAGCCTCCGGGCGCCCCGGGCGCGGAGGCACTCCGGCGAACTCCGCGCCCGCGTCCCGCAGCCGCTCGTGCAGCGCCCGGAAGACGGTCGCCGAACGGGCGCCGGGCCAGTCCTCGGGGAGCAGGGCCGCGGGCAACCCCGGGTCCGTGTACGGGAGATGGCGCCAGGAGTCGAGGGCGAGCAGATAGTCGCGGTAGGCCTCGTCGGGCGGGGTGTCCGTCCGGTCCTCCCAGGTGTGCAGCACCCGCGCGTGCCGGCCGAGGAACGCCTCGTGCTCCTTGGCGATCGCGGTCAGGTCCCACCAGCGCGCGACCGCGTCGGCCGTGGCGGCGAACCCCAGGTGCTCGCCCCGGAACAGCTCCACGTACCCGTCCAGCCGCAGTCGTTCCAGGGTGTGCCGGGTCTCCTCGTACAGCCGTGCCGGGGCGATCCACACTCCGGGAGCCGCCGTGCCGAAGCCGAGACCGGCCAGCCGCGAGCGCAGGACGTGCCGCTTCTGCCGCTCCGACTCGGGTACGGAGAAGACGGCGAGCACCCAGCCGCCGTCCTCGGGAGGCGTCGTCGCGTACACCCGGCGGTCGCCGTCGTCGAGCAACTGCCGTGCGTCCGGCGACAACGCGTATCCGGCCGCGCCCGCCGGGGTGCGCGCAGGCTCCAGCAGCCCGCGCCGCTTGAGCCGGGACACCGACGAACGCACCGAGGGCGCGTCCACGCCGACCGCGGCGAGGAGCCGGATCAACTCGGCCACCGGTACCGGGCCGGGCGCGAAACGGCCGTAGGCGCCGTAGAAGGTGACGATGAGGGACCGGGGGGCGTGGTGCTCTGACACGTTGATCACTCTAGTGCGCGAAGATCACTTGGGATCGCCGTCCGCGGGCAGGACGCCCTCGGGCGCGGAGACCGGCTCGCGCGGAACGGGGGCCGACGGGGCGCCCGCAGCGCCGTCGGAAGGGGTCTCCTCGCGCAGTCTGAACCTCTGGAGCTTGCCCGTGGCGGTCCGTGGCAGCGCGTCCAGGAAGACGATCTCGCGCGGGCATTTGTACGGCGCCAGCTCGGACTTGAGGAAGGCGCGCAGCGCTTCGCCGTCCCTGCGGGCGCCCTCCCTCACCACGGTGTAGGCCACCACGATCTGCCCGCGGGCCTCGTCGCTCCGCCCCACGACAGCCGTCTCGACGACGTCCGGGTGCCGCAGCAGCGCGTCCTCGACCTCGGGACCCGCGATGTTGTACCCGGCCGAGATGATCATGTCGTCGGCGCGGGCCACGTAGCGGAAGTAGCCGTCGGGGTCGCGGACATAGGTGTCACCGGTGATGTTCCAGCCGCCGCGTACGTACTCCCGCTGCCGGGGGTCGGCGAGATACCGGCAGCCGACCGGGCCGCGCACGGCCAGCAGGCCGGGTTCGCCGTCCGGCACCGGCGTCCCGTCGGTGTCGACCACACGCGCCTGCCAGCCCGGCACGGGCCGGCCCGTCGTGCCGGGACGGATGTCCCCGTCGGCCGCGGAGATGAAGATGTGCAGCAGCTCGGTGGCGCCGATGCCGTTGATGACGCCGAGTCCGGTGCGGCCCTGCCAGTCACGCCAGGTCGTGGCGGGCAGGTTCTCGCCGGCGGACACGCAGCGGCGCAGCGACCCGATGTCGTACGCGTCCGCCTCCGCCATCTCCGCCAGCATCGCCCGGTAGGCGGTCGGCGCCGTGAACAGCACGGAGACGCGGTGTTCGGCGATCGCGGGCAGCAACTGCCGGGGGCCCGCCTGTTCGAGCAGCAGGGAGCAGGCGCCTGCGCGCAGCGGGAAGACCACGAGACCGCCGAGCCCGAAGGTGAAGCCCAGGGGAGGGCTGCCCGCGAACACGTCGTCCTCGCGCGGCCGCAGCACATGCTTCGAGAACGTGTCCGCGATCGCCAGCACGTCGCGGTGGAAGTGCATACAGCCCTTGGGCCGCCCGGTGGTGCCCGAGGTGAACGCGATCAGCGCCACGTCGTCGGCGGCCGTGTCCACCGCGTCGAAGGGCTCGTCCGGGGCGCCGGTGATCCGCAGCAGCAGATCGTCGGGCGCGTCACCCCCGTACGTCGTGACCCGCAGCCCGGGGACCTCCGCCTTGACCAGGTCGTCGACCGAGCGGACGTCGCACAGGGCGTGCGTCACCCGTGCGATCGAGCAGATCGTGCCCAGTTCGTGCGGCCGCTGCTGCGCGAGCACCGTGACGGCGACCGCGCCCGCCTTCAGCACCGCCAGCCAGCAGGCCGCGAGCCACGGGGTGGTCGGGCCGCGCAGCAGCACCCGGTTGCCCGGCACGACACCCAGTTCGCCGGTCAGCACATGGGCGATCCGGTCGACCCGGGTGCGGAGCTGTCCGTACGTCCACGGCGCGCCGGACGGCGTACGGAACACCGGGCGTCCGGGGTCGGTGTCCGCGAGGAGTTCGGCGGCGCAGTTGAGCCGGACGGGGTAGCGCAGCTCGGGCAGGTCGAAGCGGAGCTCGGGCCACTGCTCGGAGGGCGGGAGATGGTCGCGCGCGAAGGTGTCGACGTGGGCCGAGCGTGCCGGCCCCGGAATGTCTGCGGGATCCAGGGGATCCACAAGGTCCATGGCGTCTCGCCCCCTTGCCTTGGTGGGCTGCCTCGGTGGGCGTCGTGGTGGGCTCGCACAAGGAGCGTATCGTGTTGGTGACGACAGTCAACGGTTCGCGATAACGTGGGTGGCGTCCGATGGGGAGAGAGGACGGGCAATGACCGCATTCTCGCTCGAACCGGGGCAGACCGCCTGGTGTGCCGAGCTGCGCGCGCACGCCGCGGACCGACTGCGCCCCCTCGCCGACAAGGGCGAGCCGGGCCACGTCAACCGGCCGCTCGTCGCCGAACTCGGCCGGCTCGGACTGCTCTCCCGCCTCTTCACCTCCGGCGCCCTCGACCTCTGCCTCATGCGCGAGTCCCTGGCCCAGGTCTGCACCGAGGCCGAGACGGCACTCGCGCTGCAAGGACTCGGCGCCCATCCCGTCCACGCGTACGGCACCGACGCCCAGCGCGGACACTGGCTGCCCCGGGTCGCGGACGGCACCGCCGTGGCGGCCTTCGCGCTCAGCGAGCCAGGCGCCGGTTCGGACGCCGCCGCCCTCGCGCTCCGGGCGGACGAGGACGGCGCCGGCGGCTGGCGCCTCACCGGCGAGAAGTGCTGGATCTCCAACGCCCCCGAGGCCGACCTCTACACCGTCTTCGCGCGCACCGCGCCCGACGCCGGAGCCCGCGGTGTCACCGCCTTCCTCGTCCCCGCCGACCGCCCCGGCCTCACCGGCACCCCGCTCGACATGCTCTCCCCGCACCCCATCGGCGCCCTCGCCTTCGACGCCGTACCCGTCACGGCGGACGACGTGCTCGGCGAACCCGGCCACGGGTTCCGGGTCGCCATGGGCACCCTCAACCTCTTCCGGCCCAGCGTCGGCGCCTTCGCCGTCGGCATGGCCCAGGCCGCGCTGGACGCGACCCTCGCGCACACGGCACGGCGCGAGGCGTTCGGCGGCCCGCTGAAGGACCTGCAGACCGTGGCCCACCAGGTCGCCGAGATGGCGCTGCGCACCGAGGCGGCCCGGCTGATGGTCTACGCGGCGGCGGCGGCGTACGACGCGGGGGCGCCGGACGTGCCCCGGCGGGCGGCGATGGCGAAACTGCTCGCGACCGAGACCGCCCAGTACGTCGTGGACGCGGCCGTCCAGCTCCACGGGGCCCGCGCCCTGCGCCGGGGCCATCTGCTCGAACACCTCTACCGCGAGGTGCGCGCGCCGCGCATCTACGAGGGGGCCAGCGAAGTCCAGCGGACCATCATCGCGAAGGAGTTGTACCGCGTATGACCGTCGAGCGCGTCAATCCGTCCGAGCTCTCCCCGCCGGCCGGGTTCTCGCACGCCGTCGTCGCCACCGGCTCCCGCGTCCTCTTCCTGGCCGGACAGACCGCCCTGGACGTGGACGGGAAGGTGGTGGGGGAGACCCTGCCCGCCCAGTTCGAGCGGGCGCTGGCCAATCTGCTGACCGCGCTGCGGGCGGCGGGCGGCACTCCCGCGGACCTCGCCCGGGTGACCGTCTACGCCACCGACGTCGCCGACTACCGTGCCCACGCCGCCGAACTGGGCGGCATCTGGCGCCGGTTGGCGGGCCGCGACTACCCCGCGATGGCCGTCGTCGGCGCCGTGCGCCTGTGGGACGAACAGGCGCTGGTCGAACTCGACGGCTTCGCCGTGCTGGCGTAGGACCGCGGGGCGCGGCGGAGAACGCGGATCACGCCGGGGTGTCAGGCCGCGACGGCCAGCCGGTCGGCGAACACCCGGTGCGGAGCGACCACGCTGCCGTCGGGAAGCAGTTCACCGCTGTCGTCGAAGACGATCGCGCCGTTGCACAGGAGGTTCCAGCCCTGCTCGGGATGGGCCGAGACGATGTGCGGGGTGGTGGCTTCCGCGGACGGGCACGAAGACCGGTGAGAACACATGGTGCACCTCCACGTGGGATGCGAAGAGTGTCGGCGGCGCTGTCGTCGCCCTCGCATACACAGACCATGCGCGCGCGGCGAACTGATCGGAACACCCGGCCGTGAAGCGTGACAACACGAGGACAACTCTCGGACGTCCCCATGACGGACGGCGCCAACTCGCCACCAAAGGGGTGATGATCACCGGCCCTGGGGCCTTGGACCGGTACCTGTTGAGCACCCTTGCAGGTCCCCGTTCCAGGAGGTACCCCATGTCGTTCCGCCAGGCCGCAGGCGCCGCCGCCGGTGCCGCGCTGCTCCTGTTCCTCGCCCCGTCCGCCGTCGCCCTGTCCGCCTCGTCCGACGAGGTCACCGTCGACCCGACCGGCACGGTCGCCGCCGACGGCACCATCACCCTCTCCGGCACCTACCGCTGCACGGGCGCCTCCGGACCCGTCTTCGTGTCGTCCTCCGTGTCCCAGGACGACCCCCGGGTCAAGCAGGGCATCGGCGGCACGACGGCCCTCTGCGACGGCGCCGAGCACACCTGGACCAACTCGGAGAAGCCCGTCCCCAGCACCCTCAAGGCGGGCCCGGCCCACGTCCAGGCCACCCTCATGGAACTGAGCACGACCGGCCTCCCGCTCCCGTCGTTCCACGCGGTGCGGGACCAGGACATCACGGTCGTCAAGGGCTGAACGAGCCCGCGGAGGAGCCGCCGGCACCACGACCGGCGGCCCACCTTGCCTCCCTCGCCCGTTCAGCCCCCCACGCATGCGGACCCCGCCCATGAATGGTCCGCTGGGCTGAAGCCGGCCGAGAGGAGCGTCCGTGTCCGCGACCCAGGGCCGAGGTACCGGTGGGATGGACGGCACGGCCAGTGAGCTGCTGTTGCGTACCGGGCGGTTCTTCCGGCGGGGGGAGACCTCCGCCGATCTGCGCACGCTCTCCAAGGAGGGCGGGCGGGGCGGTGACGTCTTCTACCGGGACCGGTGGAGTCACGACAAGGTCGTGCGCTCCACCCACGGGGTCAACTGCACCGGCTCCTGCCGGTGGAAGGTGTACGTCAAGGACGGCATCATCACCTGGGAGACCCAGGAGACGGACTATCCGAGCGTCGGCCCGGACCGTCCCGAGTACGAGCCGCGCGGCTGTCCGCGCGGGGCCGCGTTCTCCTGGTACACGTACTCGCCGACCCGGGTGCGCTACCCGTACGTCCGCGGTGTGCTTCTGGAGATGTACCGGGAGGCGAAGGAGCGAACCGGCGACCCGGTCACCGCGTGGGCCGACCTCCAGGCCGACCCCGAGCGCCGACGCCGCTACCAGCGGGCCCGCGGCAAGGGCGGCCTCGTGCGGGCGAGCTGGGCCGAGGCCCTGGAGATCGCTGCCGCCGCGCACGTCCACACCATCAAGGCCCACGGCCCCGACCGCATCGCCGGCTTCTCGCCCATCCCGGCGATGTCCATGGTCTCGCACGCCGCCGGCGCCCGGTTCCACTCGCTGATCGGCGCTCCCATGCTGTCGTTCTACGACTGGTACGCCGATCTGCCGGTCGCCTCCCCGCAGGTCTTCGGCGACCAGACGGACGTCCCCGAGTCGGGGGACTGGTGGGACGCTGCGTACCTGATGATGTGGGGCAGCAACGTCCCGGTCACCCGTACGCCGGACGCCCACTGGATGGCCGAGGCGCGCTACCGCGGCCAGAAGGTCGTCGTCGTCTCCCCGGACTACGCCGACAACACCAAGTTCGCCGACGAGTGGCTGCACCCCCACCCCGGCACCGACGGAGCACTGGCCCTCGCGATGGGGCACGTCGTGCTCAAGGAGTTCTTCGTCGACCGGCAGGTGCCGTTCTTCACCGACTACGTCCGGCGCTTCACCGACCTGCCGTTCCTCGTCACCCTGCGGGAGCACGACGGCGGCCACGTCCCGGACAAGTTCCTGCGCGCCTCCGACCTCGGGGACACCGCCGAGGGCGCCGAGTGGAAGACGGTCGTCCTCGACGACGCCACCGGCCGGCCGGAGGTCCCCGGCGGGTCGCTGGGCTTCCGCTGGACCGCGTCGGGCGAGGGCCGGTGGAATCTGGAACTCGGGGATCTGGAGCCACGGCTCTCGCTGTACGGGCGGGACGGAGCCGTCCCGACCGAGGTGCTGCTGCCCCGCTTCGACACCGACGGCGGGCCGCACGGCCAGGGCAGCGGGGCGGTCCGCGCCGCCGGCGTCCCCGCCGCGCGCGTCGGCGGCCGGCTCGTGACGACCGTCTACGACCTGCTGCTCGCCCAGTACGGCGTCGCCCGCGAAGGGCTCCCCGGGGCCTGGCCCGAGGGCTACGGCGACCCCGCCGTCCCCTGCACGCCCGCCTGGCAGGAGGTCCACACCTCCGTCCCCGCCGCGGCGGTCGTCCGCACCGCGCGGGAGTTCGCGGACACCGCCGAGCGGTCCCGGGGCCGCTGCATGATCCTCATGGGCGCCGGCACGAACCACTGGTTCCACTCCGAGACGATCTACCGCGCCTTCCTCGCCCTGCTCCAGCTCACCGGCTGCCAGGGCCGCAACGGCGGCGGCTGGGCGCACTACGTCGGCCAGGAGAAGTGCCGACCGGCGACCGGCTGGGCCACCCTGGCCGCCGCGTCCGACTGGTCGCGTCCGCCGCGCCAGGCGATCGGCACCGCCTACTGGTTCCTCAACACCGACCAGTGGCGGTACGACCACTACCGCGCCGACACCCTCGCCTCCCCGCTCGGCACCGGAGCGTTCGCCGGGATGACGGCCGCCGACTGCCTCGCCCAGGCGACCCGTTCGGGGTGGATGCCCTCCTACCCCACCTTCGACCGCAATCCGCTCGACCTGTGCGACGAGGCCGGGGACCAGGACCCGGTCGCGTACGCGGTGGACCAACTCCGCTCAGGCAAGCTGGGATTCGCCGGAGAGGACCCCGACGCGCCCGCCAACTGGCCACGCGTCGTGACTCTCTGGCGGGCCAACCTGCTGGGCTCGTCCGCGAAGGGCGCCGAGTACTTCCAGAAGCACCTGCTCGGCACCACCTCCTCGCTCGGCGCCGAGGAGGCCGCGCCCGAGGAACGCCCCCGCGACGTCCGCTGGCACGAGAAGGCCCCCGAGGGAAAGCTCGACCTGCTGCTGTCCCTGGACTTCCGCATGACGTCCTCCACCCTCATGTCGGACATCGTCCTGCCCGCCGCGACCTGGTACGAGAAGCACGACCTCTCCAGCACCGACATGCACCCCTACGTGCACTCCTTCACCCCGGCCGTCGACCCGCCCTGGCAGGCCCGCACCGACTTCGCCGCCTTCCACGCCCTCGCCCGGTCCTTCTCCGCGATGGCGGCGAAACACCTGGGCGTGCGCCGCGACCTCGTCGCCACCGCTCTCCAGCACGACACCCCGGCCGAGACCGCACAGCCCGGGGGCGTCGCCCTGGACTGGCGGCGCGGCGAGTGCGAGCCCGTACCGGGGAGGACGATGCCCCGACTCACCGTCGTGGAGCGGGACTACGGCGCCGTCGGCGAGAAGATGGCCACCCTCGGCCCGCTGGCCGAGAAGCTCGGCCTGCCGGTCAAGGGCATCACCTTCGACGTGGCGGAGGAAGTGCGGCTGCTCGCCGACCGGCACGGCACACGCAGTTCGGGACCGGCCGCGGGGCGGCCTCTCCTCGACACGGCCGTCAAGGCGGCGAACACGATCCTCGCCCTGTCCGGCACCACCAACGGCCACCTCGCCACCCAGGGGTTCCACACCCTCGAGCGCCGCACCGGGCAGCCGATGGCCCACCTCGCCGCAGAGCACGAGGGCAAGCGGATCACGTACGCCGACACCCAGGCGGCACCCGTGCCGGTCATCACCTCGCCGGAGTGGTCCGGCAGCGAGGCGGGCGGGCGCCGCTACACCGCCTTCACCCTCAACACCGAGCACGCCAAGCCCTGGCACACCCTCACCGGCCGCCAGCACTTCTTCCTCGACCACGACTGGATCCACGAACTCGGCGAGGCCCTGCCGGTCTACCGGCCGCCCCTGGACATGCGCCGGCTCTTCGGCGACCGGATCTCCACCGGCGAGGACGGCCAGGCCGAGGTCACCGTCCGCTACCTCACCCCGCACAGCAAGTGGTCCATCCACTCCGAGTACCAGGACAACCTGCTGATGCTGTCGCTCTCCCGCGGCGGCCAGAACATCTGGATGTCCCCGCAGGACGCCGAGGCGATCGGCGTGCGCGACAACGACTGGATCGAGGCGGTCAACCGCAACGGTGTCGTCGCGGCCCGCGCGGTCGTCAGCCACCGCATGCCGCGCGGCACGGTGTACATGCACCACGCGCAGGACCGCGTCATCGCCACACCCAGGACACAGACGACCGGCAGACGCGGCGGGACCCACAACTCCCTCACCCGGCTGCTGCTCAAACCGAGCCATCTCATCGGCGGATACGCCCAGCTGAGCTGGGCGTTCAACTACCTCGGTCCGACCGGCAACCAGCGCGACGAGATCACGGTCGTCCGGCGCCGCACCGAACCGGTGGAGTACTGACATGCGCGTCATGGCACAGATCGCGATGGTCATGAACCTCGACAAGTGCATCGGCTGTCACACCTGCTCCGTCACCTGCAAACAGGCGTGGACGAACCGCGGCGGCGTCGAGTACGTGTGGTTCAACAACGTCGAGACCCGCCCCGGGCAGGGATATCCGCGCCGCTACGAGGACCAGGAGACCTGGAAGGGCGGCTGGGAGCTCAACAGGCGCGGCCGGCTGAAGCTGAAGGGCGGCGGCCGGTTCTCCAAGCTCGCCCACATCTTCTCCAACCCCAAGCTGCCGGGCATCACCGACTACTACGAGCCGTGGACCTACGAGTACGCCAACCTCGTCGACGCCCCCCTCGGCGACGACATCCCCGTCGCCCGGCCGCGCTCGCTCCTCAGCGGCAAGCCCATGAAGATCGAGTGGAGCGCCAACTGGGACGACAATCTCGGCGGGGTGAGCGAACACGGCGGACTCGACCCGATGGTGGCGAAGGTCCGTGAACAGGCCTCGGAGAAGGTGAGGTTCGCGTTCGAGCAGACCTTCATGTTCTATCTGCCGCGGATCTGCGAACACTGTCTGAACCCGTCCTGCGTCGCCTCGTGCCCCTCCGGCGCGATGTACAAGCGGCAGGAGGACGGCATCGTCCTGGTCGACCAGGACCAGTGCCGGGGCTGGCGCATGTGCGTCACCGGCTGCCCGTACAAGAAGGTCTACTTCAACCACCGCACCGGCAAGGCCGAGAAGTGCACGCTGTGCTACCCACGGCTCGAAGTCGGCCTGCCCACCGTCTGTTCCGAGACCTGCGTGGGACGGCTGCGCTACCTCGGCGTCATGCTCTACGACGCCGACAGGGTCCTGGAAGCGGCCTCCACGCCCGAGGACACCGACCTGTACGAGGCCCAACTGGGCGTGTTCCTCGACCCCGAGGACCCCGTCGTACAGCGGGAGGCCGAGCGCGCAGGCATCGCCCAGGACTGGATCGACGCGGCCCGGCGCTCGCCCGTCCACGCCCTCATCAGCAAGCACCGGGTGGCGCTGCCGCTCCACCCGGAGTACCGCACGATGCCGATGGTCTGGTACATCCCGCCGCTCTCCCCGGTCGTCGAGGCCCTCACCGAGACCGGCTTCGACGGCGAGGACACCGGCAACCTCTTCGGCGCCATCGACACCCTGCGCATCCCCCTGGAATACCTCGCCGAACTGTTCACCGCCGGCGACACCGCACCCGTACGGGCCTCCCTGGAGAAGCTCGCCGCCATGCGCGGCGCGATGCGCCCCGGGCTGCTCGCCGGCGGCCCCTCGGGCCGCGCCCCGGTCGACGAGGACATCGCCCGGTCGGTCGGCATGTCGGGGGAGGAGATGTACGCGATGTACCGGCTGCTGGCTCTCGCCAAGTACGAGGAGCGGTACGTGATCCCCACCGCCGCCGTCGGCGACGCACGGCGTCTGGAGGAGTCCGTCCTGCCCGACGAGTGCAGCCTCGACTACACGGGCGGGCCCGGCATGGGCGGCTCCGGCCCCTACGGCGAAGGGTCCGGCGAGACGCCCCCGATGTCGGTGGAGAACTTCCACGTGCTGCGCGACCGCCAGACCGCCGACGCGCCCGCCGACCCCGCGCGCAGCCGCGTCAACCTCCTCAACTGGGACGGCCGGGGCCACCCCGCCGGACTGTTCCCACCCGCCGGTACGCCCGACGACGAGGAGGAGAGATGACCACCCCGCACGCCGTCGTCCACGCCGCGGTCGCCCGCTGCCTGGTCTACCCCGACGACGCGTTCCACGCCGGGCTGGAGGTCCTGCGCGCGGCCCTCGACGAACGACGCGGCCCGGGACGGGGCGAGTTGCGCGCCTTCCTCGACCACGCGGCCGGCACCGCACCCGACGCGCTCCGGCAGGAGTACGTCCGGACGTTCGACTTCTCCGGCCGCCGCTGCCTGTACCTCACCTGGTGGACGGACGGCGACACCCGCCGCCGGGGCCGGTCCCTGGTGCGCTTCAAGGAGATCTACCGGGAGCACGGATGGGAGTACGCGGACACCCGCGAACTCCCCGACTTCCTCCCGGCCGTCTGCGAGTTCTCCGCCCTCACCGGTACCGACACCCTCCTGCGCGACCACCGCCCGGCGCTGGAACTGCTGCGCCTCGCCCTCGTCGAGGCCGCCTCGCCGTGGGCCGGCGTCCTCCAGGCGCTCGTCGCCACCCTCCCCGGCGCCTCGCCCCGCGACCGCGCGGCCGCCCAGGCGATGGCGCGGAGCGGACCGCCGCGCGAGGACGTGGGGCTCGCGCCGTTCGGCACCCCGCTGCTGGAGGTCGTCACCCGATGAGCCTCGCCGACAGCCTCCTGTGGACGGCCACGCCGTACGTCACGATCGTCCTGCTCGTCGGCGGGATCATCTGGCGCTACCGCTACGACAAGTTCGGCTGGACGACCCGCTCCTCGCAGCTCTACGAATCGAGGCTGCTGCGGATCGCGTCCCCGATGTTCCACTACGGGATCCTCTTCGTGCTCGCCGGCCACCTCGTCGGACTGTTCGTCCCGGACTCCTGGACCAGCGCGCTCGGGGTGAGCGAGACCGCGTACCACTACCTCTCCCTCACCACCGGCACGCTCGCTGGTCTCGTCACCGTCGCCGGCATCGCGCTGCTGATCTACCGCCGCCGCACCAACGGACCGGTCTTCCGTGCCACCACCCGCAACGACAAGTTCATGTACGTCGTCCTGCTCGCCGCCATCCTCATGGGCATGATCGCCAAGCTCACCCACGCGGGAGGCCACGGGTACGACTACCGGACCACCATCGCCCCCTGGCTGCGCAGCGTCTTCACCCTGCGTCCGGACTACGCGCGGATGGACGGCGTGCCGGTGACCTATCAGATCCACATCGTCATCGGGTGCGCGCTCATCGCGCTCGTCCCCTACACCCGGCTGATCCATATGTTCAGCGCCCCGGTGCCGTACCTCTTCCGCCCCTACATCGTGTACCGCAGCCGTGAACGCGGCCAGCTCGGCACCCGTCCCGAGCGGCCCGGATGGGAGCGAGTGCCGTGACCGCCCAGACCGCCGCCCGGACGGACCCGACCCCCGTGGTGCCCGGCGCCGCCTACCGCAACCTCGTCGTCGCCACCATCGGCTTCGCCATCTCCTTCTGGGCCTGGAACCTCATCTCGCCGATCGCCACTCCGCTGGGCGAGAAACTCTCACTGAGCTCCTTCCAGCAGTCGCTGATGGTCGCCGTCCCCGTCCTCGTGGGCTCGCTCGGCCGGGTCCCCGTCGGCGCGCTCACCGACCGCTTCGGCGCGAAGATCATGTTCCCGCTCGTCACCGCGCTGACCATCGTGCCCGTCCTGCTGCTCATCGTCGTGAAGGACTCCTACGCCGGCCTCCTCGTCGTCGGGTTCTTCCTCGGCCTGGGCGGCACGACGTTCGCGATCGGCGTCCCCCTCGTCAACTCCTGGTTCCCGCCGGCCCGGCGTGGCTTCGCCGTCGGGGTGTTCGGCGCGGGCATGGGCGGTGTCGCCCTCTCCGGCTACTTCACCCCCCGCATCTACAAGCACGGCGAGAACCTGCCGTTCGTGGTGCTGGCCGTCGCCCTGGCCGTCATGGCCGTCGTGGAGTACTTCCTCCTCGCCGACCGTCCCGACCGCGTGGTCCCCACCACCTCGCTGGCCACCCGGCTGGGCGACGCCGGGCGGCTGCGGGTCACCTGGGAGCTCGCGGCCCTGTACGCGATCGGGTTCGGCGGCATCGTCGCGTTCGGCGTCTACCTGCCGACCTACCTCAAGACCTGGTACGAACTGTCGCCCACCGACGCCGGTACCCGCGCGGCCGGTTTCGCGCTCGTCACCGTGGTCTTCCGCCCGATCGGCGGCTGGCTCTCCGACCGCGTCCACCCGGCCGTCGTCACCTCCTGGGCCCTCGGCGTCGTCGGGATCATGGCGGTGTGCCAGGCGTTCGAACCCCACCTCGTCCCGGGCGGAACGGTCTTCCTCCTCGTGATGGCCGCCGGCCTCGGCACCTCCAGCGGCAGCGTCTTCGCGATGGTCGCGCGGGTCACCCCGCCACCGAAGGTCGGCAGCGTCACCGGCATCGTCGGCGCGACCGGCGGACTCGGCGGCTTCGTCCCGCCCCTGGTCATGGGAGCCGTCATTGCGCCAAGAACTCGTACGCCATCGGATTCATGCTGCTCTCCGACCTCGCCCTGGCCGGCTGCGTCTACTCCTTCGGCCGCATGCGCGAAGTGGGCCGCGACCGTCAGGCGGCCTGAGCCCGCGAGAGCCCCGCGGACACCACCGCGCCCCGCCGGACCGTGTGCTAACGGGTCCGGC
>NZ_JBHTZF010000029.1:0-60769 GCF_042790435.1 Streptomyces sp. NPDC056738 | reverse complement strand
AGAGACATCGACAGCCTCCAAGAACTCGCCTGCACCACCATCCATCACCCAGAGAATCGCCTAATAACCAGGCAAGACAGATGAAAACGACCTCTGAGTGCCTGTTTCTGAGGCCCACATGTCAAGGCATCACGGTGCCGAGTCCGAGTGTTCAGCCCTCTCCGGCGTAGGCCGCAGAAGGAGTGCGGCGATGAGTCCTGCGATGACGAGTGCGGCGCTGGTAAGGGTGCTGCCTGTAAATCCGGCAAGGTGAAGGACGAGTCCGCCTGCGGCGGAACCGCCCGCGATGCCGGTGTTGAAAACGGAGATGTTGGCTGCTGCGGCGATGTCGGTGGCGGGACGGGCCTGCAGGGACACGTTGACCTGCGCGGCGGTGCTGAAGGCGTTGAAGGCTGCTGCCCAGGCCAAGGCGACGAACCAGGTCAGGACTGGGCTGGTCATGACCAGCGGGATGATGCTCAGACTGGTGGCCAGCAGTGCCATAGAGGCCAGCAGAGCGTGCCGGGTATGTCGGTCGGCGGCTGTGCCGCCGACGATGGTGCCGACTGTGCCGGAAACGCCGCTGGTCAGGAGAAGAACGCTGGCCGCGGTGGTGCTGAGGCCGGTCCGTTGGGTCAGTAGTGCGACGAAGTAGGTGGATGCCGTGTAGTGGCCCGCGGTGACAACGGAATTGATGGCAAAAGTGACCAGCAGACGGGCCTTGGCCAACGCCTTGAGCTGGGTCCACGGGCTGGACGAAGGCTCCGGTCTGGGTTCCGGCACCAGGCGGACAGCTGCCATCAGGACACCCATGGTCAGGGCGGCCAACGCGCCGTAGACGGCACGCCAGCCGAACACGCCTCCCAGCAGAGTGCTCGCGGGAACCCCGACGACTGCGGAAACGGTGATCCCTCCGAAGACGATGGCGACAGCACGTCCTCGCCGCTCAGGGCCGGTCAGCGTCGTGGCTAGGGTCAGCGCCGTCACCGCATACATCGCCGCGGCGGTGCCGGTGAGCGCCCTGGCCACCAACAGGGCCGGGAAGTAGGTGGCAAGAGCGGTGATGCCGTTCCCGACAGCAAGCGCGACCAAGGCCCCCACGAGGACCTGTCGACGAGACAGATGACTCGTCATCGTGGTGAGCACGGGGCCCAGCAATGCGACGGCCACGGCATATGCGGAGACGAGGGTGCCTGCGGCGCCGGTGGAAACCTCCAGGTCGGCGCTGATGGCAGGCAGTAGTCCCGCGACGGCGAGTTCGCTCGTGCCCAGGACGAAAGCGCCCAGTGCCAGCACAGCCAGAGCCGGCACGGTGACCGGCTGGTGAGTACCAACCGTGGGGGAACACGTTCGCATGACACCTCTTGAAGGAGAGACAGTTACGGGTTTTGCAGCGCTGGTCATCGGCACGGGGCATGCGAAGACGGCCGGTGGGAGCTGTGCGAGGGCGCCGAGGTCGTTCCGGCGGAGAAGAGGGTCCGGAGAAGCGGTCACCCGGGAAGCAGCGGGGAGGGCCCGGCCGTTGGCTGTTGTCGCAGAAGGCGATGCCGGGCTTCACGATAGAGCAGTGGTGTTGCTCGTCGTGGGCTCAGCGGCAGATCGGCATGCTGCTCGGGGTGGGACGGAACTGCTCGGTTGCTTCCTCGCTCTGGCCGTTGGGACTCGCGTCAGCGGCTCTCGCTTCGTACCGTTGTCGTATGGGCAGGGACGAGGTGCCTCGCCTGCGGCTGGTCGTGGTCACGGGCGACGACACCGGGCCGCGATTGTGCCGGGGGTGCGGTGGTCCGCTGATGCCGTCGGCGAAGGCGACGGCAGTGTTTTGTTCGTCGGCTTGTCGTTCGCGACATTGGCGCCGGCTGCGGCGCACGAGGACGAGGACCGAGGCGGTCCAGGCGGCTCGAACAACGAACTGCCCGGAGTGCGGCGCGAGTTGGACGGTCGGGTTGGAACATCCTGTCTCGGCACGGGACTGCTCTCCCCGCTGTCGCAAACGCGCATGGCACCGCCGGCGCACGCAGCCGGGCGAGGCGTGAGACCGCGTGCCACGCCGGAGCAGGGCTACTCCGTGCGCCCTGGCAACCGTTCCCGGACCGCCGGATGGTGCTAAGTGACGGGTGTTTCGCGGCGAGTTGACGGCATGAAGGGTGCCGCGCCGGGCCCGTGGGGGTGGATGTGGATGTCCGGAAACGTCGGCAGTGTGACCCGGGACCGCTACGACGAGCTGGTCAAGCTGGGGCGGGACTGGGTCGCCACGATGAGCAGCGCCCAGTGGCGTCTCGGGGATGCCGCTCTGGAGATCGAGCCGATGCGCTCATACGGGGGTGCGAATCCGTCCGGGAGGGACGACCTCTTCACCGTCAGCGAGGCCATCCGGATGTTCGCCGAAGACGTCGGCCTGGCCTATTACAACCGTGCGCAGTTACCGGTGGGTGTCCTCGCGCTGGCCGAAGGAGCGCCGACGGGCGGACGTCTCCCACACCATCCACAAGGTGCTGGCCAGCATCCCCGATGAGCAGGAGCGGTTCGAGGCGGTCAACAACCCCCCGCCCAACCCGCGCGGAGGTCCGCCGAGGTGGACGCACGACAGCGCGAAACGGGTGGTGGGCTGGAAGGTCGACTCCCCGGAGAGCGTCCAGGAGAAGGTGGAGGCGATCCACGACCTGGCCGCCGACGACGCGGTCGCGGCGGTGGTGACCACCGATGTGATGTTGAGGGCTGTCGACGGCCACGTTGCTGCGATGAGCAGGCAGTATCCGTAGCCCGTTACCTGCTGGTCCAGCATGTGGGCGTGTCGGCGGTGCGATGTGCTGGAGTCGACGTCGTCACGGAGGCAGGCCATACCGCCTCTACGACGGTGGGTGGTAGCTGGGTGACGCCAGTAGGGGTCATGAAACCAAGCCCTCCATGCCGCACAGGCTATGAGCAAGGACGCGGAACAGGCTGGTTGTTGAGCTTTGTTCCGGTTGTGTCCTGGCCGTGTAGCAGATCGCCATTCCGGGGCATTTCCCCGCCAGGTAGCCGCTACGCTGCCCGCCTGATGTCACTGCCGGTAGATCAGGGGGAGTCACCGATGTCGCAGGAGCCGTGGGCGGGTTTGTCGGAGGCGATCAGCGCGATCCGGGCCGAGCTGGAGCAGGCTATGGCTGATGGTCATGGGCAGGCGATCCAGTTCCGGACCGGGCCGGTGGAGTTGGAGTTTGCCGTGGACGTCAAGAAAGACGGCCAGGCTGGTGCGAAGGTGTCGGTTCTTCCCTGGAGTGCCAGCGTCGAGGCGAAGGCCGGGTACGCGGCCGGCAGTACGTCCCGTCTGAAGATCACGTTGCAGCCGGTCGACGACCACGGCCAGGACCAGAAGATCGGCGCCCACACTCCTCAGCGCCCCCAGTGACACCGTCACTGGCGCCCACCTGACGGAGATGCACAGAACGGGGATCTGTGAGTGAACGTGCAACGGGTGATGGAGGTCTGGGACCCGGTGGGCCAGATCGCCGGAACGGGCTACCTCATCACGGACCGCCTGGTCCTGACCGCCTATCACAACGTCCAGGGCGCCGGCTCCACTTCGCCACGTGCGGTGGAGTTACGGCGACTCGCTCTGTATGGCGAGAAGCAAGCAGGGTGGGTTGCGGCCGAGGTTCTGTGGCCGAAGCAGCCCCCGGACATGCAACCAGTCAATGCCGTCACCGGGGATGATGCGAGGGTCTTCGGTGACTCGACGAACGGCCCATCTGACCGCGTGGTTAACGGGGTTTGAGATGGATCGGAGACGCGTCGTGGAGGTGTACGCCCCTTCCACCTCCGGGAACAGGGTCGGCACTGGGTACCTACTCGCTAGCCGCCTGGTACTGACGGCTTACCACAATGTGCAGGCCCTTACTACGGGCGAGAAGGCCCAAGTCCGTCAGCTGGCAGACGACGCACGCCCCGAGGACCCTTGGTCGAACGCCATCGTGCGCTGGCCACCGGAGGGACTAGTGGATCCGGACACGGCTCCGTGGCACGATGTGGCCCTGTTGGTGATCGACGACGCGTCCTTTCCATCGGCGCCCGTCGTGGGCACGGTGCGCTTCGGACAGGTCACTGGCCAGGAAACCGCTAGTTGCCAAGCTCTGGGCTTCCCTGAGGCGGAACTGCGCTCAGACCGACGACGCGACACTCACCTTGTGAAAGGCCACGTCAACGCGCTGCAAGCATTCAAGTCCAGGGTGCTGAGCGTGCACGTCGACAAGGGCATCGTGCCTCGCGAACGCAAAAATGGCGCCAATTGGAGGGGCATCTCAGGCGCCGCTCTGTTCTGCGGCCCGCTGCTGACCGGTGTTGTGGTCACCGCCCGAAAAATCGCTGCCGACGTCCTAGGCACAGCACCGGTTGCCGCCTTCGCCGATTTGCCGGGGTTCCGCGAGGCACTCGCCGAACACGGTCTGAACGTCAGACTAGAACCCGCGACCGTCGCCGAGCAACAGCTCGCCGCATACACTGCCGCTGCTCAACGGGAAGCCAGGCGGCATCCCTATGCCGGTGTTCTGCTGGGATCCCACCCGCCCCTGGCAGCGGTCTACCGTACTCAGCAGATTCGTCGCCGCAGCCCCAGCTCTGCTGCCGCCGCGGAGATCATGTCTACGGACGATGTACCGGACGACCCGAAGATGCGTGTAATCATCGCTGGGCCTGGCGGTGGTAAGTCCAGTCTCCTGCGCACCTGGCTGGAAGGAGGCATCCAACGTTGGCAGGAAGGAACGGATAAGCACCTGCTGCCTGTCCTCCTCACAGCCTCAGACCTGGCGGGACTAACACTAACTGAGGCCCTCGCAAAGGCAGTGTCGGATCTTGGCCTACATCAGGCGATTCCCCCCGATTTCTTTGCATCCCCGCCGCGGCCTGGCGCACGCTGGCTAATCCTCCTCGACGGCCTTGATGAGGTATCCAATCCTGCACAACGGCGGAAGATCCTCGAAAGTATGTTCTCCGTCGCAACCAGCCCGTACAGCCAGCTGTATCGGATCGTGATTGCTACCCGCCCCCTACCGGATGCCGAGTTCGACATCCTCCGCCCAGAGGCATCCCTCTACGACCTGCGTCCCTTCGATCACGACGACCTGGCCATGGTGGCCCAGCGCTGGTTCCAAGCCGCGAACCTGCCGGACCCCGCCGCCTCCGCCCAGCACCTCGTCCAGGCGCTAAAGGTCAGCTGGCTGAGCGTCCTGGCCCGCACCCCGCTCGTGCTTGCGATGCTCTGCCAGCTCCACGCCGCCCACCCCGACGAACCCCTCCCTAAAAGCCGCTACAGGCTTTACAGCAACTTCATCGGTCTCCTGCAAAGACCTCAGCCTCCTGTCACAGCACCTGCCGAGCGTTATCCAGCCATCCACCGCTACGAGAAGCCAGAGGTCCGCGCCCAAGCGGATATTGTCCTGGCCACCATCGATAACCTCATCGACCACCTGGCCGCCCAACGCCAGGCAGGGGACCGTAGGTCCGCCGTCGACATCGTTCAGAACGAGCCTCGACGCCGTGCGCAGCGTCCCCAGCACGTACGCGCCGACGAGTGGAATACCTTTCTGAATAGCGTCCTGCGCCGCAGCGGCCTGCTCACCCCGCGCTCCGACGACCTTGACTTCCTTCACCAAACCCTTCAGGAATATCTGGCTGCCCGGCACCTCATCCGAGACGTAAGCCCCCAAGCCGTCTCAGATGCATTCCCCCAATCTCGCCGGCACCGGCCCCGAACTGCTGAGGCCGACGCTGCAAGGGCTTGGTTCCTCAGATGCTGGCAGTCCCCCGACGCCAACCCGTTGAAGAGGTTGTGCGCACCTTGGTTCCGCAGATGCTGGCAGTCCCCCCGCGAGGAATCGTCGTACATCGGCTTCCTTATCGAGGGCGCCCAAGAGAGTGGGCTCACGATGGGCATCAAGTGCCTAACGGGCCTGGCATCTAGGGGAGGGTTGAACGGCCGTCGATTCATTGCTGAACTAGCCCGCCTGGGCACTCTCCTGCCCGACGCCATCGTTCGCACGGCCTGCGATGGCTTCCTTGTTTCCACCCGCGACAGCAACCTCAAGGACTCTCTTCGGGTAGAAGCGGCCGAGACACTGATCGAACTGAGAGACTCCCGTGGCGCTGATCCCCTCTACACCCTCATCCTCGACACCACCCGCTCCTACCTCTGGCGGGTGAAGGCGGCGGTGATGTTGGCGAAGGTGAGTGATGCTCGCGGCGCGGATCTCCTCCGCACCTTCGCGCTCGACACCTCTCTCCTCGACTACCAGCGGGTGGAGGCGGCCGAGGCACTGGCCGAGCTGCGTGATCCTCGTGGCGCGGATCTCCTCCGCACCTTCGCGCTCGACAGTTCTCTCCTCGACTACCAGCGGGTGGAGGCGGCCGAGGTGCTGGCCGAGTTGCGTGATCCTCGTGGGGCAGATCTCCTCCGCATCCTCGCCCTCGATGCTTCTCTTGGCAACTCGCGAGTGAAGGCGGCCGAGGTGCTGGCCGAGTTGCGTGATCCTCGTGGGGCAGATCTCCTCCGCATCCTCGCCCTCGATGCTTCTCTTGGCGACTCGCGAGTGAAGGCGGCCGAGGTGCTGGCCGAGTTGCGTGATCCTCGTGGGGCAGATCTCCTCCGCATCCTCGCCCTAGACAGCACCGTCAGCAGTGACCCACGGGTGCGAGCGGCCGAGTTGCTGGCCAAGTTGCGTGATTCCCGCGGCACTGAGCTCTTGTACACCTTCGCCCTCGGGCACACCCTCCACGACTACTGGCGGGTGAAAGCAGCTGAGGCGTTGGCCAAGCTCTGTGATCCTCGTGGCGCTGACATTCTCCATGCCTTCGCCCTTGACGTCTCTCTTGCCAACTACCGGCGAGTGGAGGCGGCTGGGGCGTTGGCCAAGCTGCGTGATCCCCGCGGCACTGACGTCCTCGGTACCCTCGCCCTCGGAAACACCCTTCAGGAGGACTCCTACTGGCCATACTACTGGCAGGCGAAGGCAGCGACGGAACTCATCAAGTTGAGGGATCCTAGGGCTGCTGACATCATTTACACCCTGGCCGGCAGCATAATCCTCGAAGTCCAGTGGCGGGTGGAAGCGGCCGAGGCCCTGGTGATGTTCGGGGATTCACGTGGCGCTGACTGCTTCCATGACTTCGCCCGTGACTCCTCTCTTGGCGGCTATCAGCGGGTGAAGGCGGCCGAGGTGCTGGTCGAGCTCCATGACCCCCGTGGCGCTGATGTCCTCCACACCCTCGCCCTCGATGCTTCCCTTGGCGACTTGCGGGTCCGAGCGGCCGGGGTGTTGGTCGAACTGCGCGATCTTCGTGGCGCTGATGTCCTCTGCGCCCTCGCCGCCGACAGCACTCTCCGGGACTACTGCCGAGCGGAGGCTGAGAAGATGCTGACTGCGCTACACGATCCACGCGTTTCCAAACCGCGTCCCTCGATGGCGGATCGACTTCTAACGACCTTCCGCTGGGGCCAGCGCAGCTCTTGAAGCAAACCTTCAGCGGTATCGGAGGGTGATGGTGGCTGGCGTCTTGTGACGGCCCGTGAGCGATGTCGGGCGCCTACCAGGCGGTGGGGGACCTTGGCCGGGCGATCCCGCTCTACGAGCAGATCTTGACCGACTTCGTCCGGGTCCTGGGCGAGAACCACCCCACCACCCGCATCGTCAGAGCCAACTTCATCCACGCGAAATCGACTAATGCTTGACCAAGCCCAACGAGGAGTACGACCTTTCGTTCCAAGCAGCTTCAGCCTCCAAGCCCAATCCAGCTCCCCCGTTCCCCCACGACCAGCCAGCGCACACCCACCAGCGGCCGGCCTCATGCACGCGTACGCGAGTGCCTCACCCAGTCCTCTGAACAGCGAAGTTATTACAGCCTGAGCAACGCTTGACCGACTTCCTGCGCCGACCGGCGATCGCGTCCAAGGCCATGGCCGACGACACGGCCCGGCACGCCGTTAATGAAGCTCAGTTCGACCGGTTCCGCCAGCAGGCCCAATTCGTGCACCAGGAGGCCGCCCCGCAGTTGCAGCGCATGGAGCACAGCGCGCAGTTCATGGACCTGGTCGCGGCCTGCGCGCAGTTCGTCGCGACGGCCGGGCGGATCGTTCCGAACCTGCGCGGCGAGCACTACGACGACGGCGAGCGCGAGACGATCGGGCGAGGACTTTCGCGGGTACGTGCCGCGGCCGACTGGATCGAGAACGCCGTTACCCGCGGCGAGGTCGATCTCGACGAGCAGCTGGAGAAGCTGCTGAAGGGCTCGGGTGAGTAGGCGATGGGGCGGGGGGTCCCCGCTCACGTCCGCGCCGAAGCGATCCTGAGCGCCCTGCTGGAAGCCCGTCCCGCCGGCCTGACCATCACCCAGCTGATAGCCGCCACCGAACGCACCCGCGCTCAGGTCCACACCGGGCTCGCGCATCTGCGCAAAGTCTCGGCCGCGAAGGGCCTTCCGCCTGTGACCTGGGACAAGCGATGGGGATACCGCATGCTGGACGACGCGCCGGAGGTGTGGATCGGCTACGAACGGGCGTTCTTCGAGACCGTCCACCACCGGGTGGAAAATTTCATCGCCGGGACCCTCCTCCCGCACCAGAAGAAGACCCCCAACGACCCCTACATCCGCACGGTCATGGCACAGATGGGTGCGATCGAGTCCACCCTTCAGCTGCTGGCCAACCTGGAGTGAACCGGAGCACGAGAGGCAAAGGGCCGCGACCGCCCCGCAGTTGGCCCTCACCCACCGGTCGCGGCCCGGCACCAGCATGCCGCTGCCCCGCTACCGCTACCCCTCCGACACCAGCGACCTCGAATGGGCCCTGCTCAAGGCACTCCTCCCGACTCCCGCCTGCCAGACCCCCAAGGGCGGGGCCCCGGGGAAATGGCCCCGGCGCCGCGTCGTCGACGCCATCCGCTACATCACCGACAACGGAGCGAAATGGCGCGCGCTGCCCGCCGACTTCGGCATCCCCTGGCGCACCGTGTTCGGCTACTTCGCCCGCTGGGCAAAGGCCGGAGCACTCAAGCCGATCCTTGACCAGCTCCGCCGGCGGCTGCGGCTGCGCCGCCAGCGCTGTGCCTGGCCGGTCCGGGTGATCGTGGATTCCCAGTCCGTCAAAGGCGCGGAGACAGTGTCGAACGCGACACGCGGATACGACGCGAACAAGCACATCAATGGCCGGAAGCGACATCTCCTTGTTGACCAGGACGGTCTGCTTGTCGACCTGCTCGTCACCCCCGCCGATGTCCAGGACCGCGACGCGGCCCGCGTCCTGCTGACCCGCCTTCATGCCGAACACCCTGAAATCGTCCTGGTCTGGGCGGACAACGGCTACGGAGGCGAAGAGTTCAGCACCTGGGCCCAGGACACCCTCGGCATCACAATCAAGGTCGTCCCCCGCCCCAAGGACGCCAAGGGCTTCGTTCTGCTACCGAAGAGGTGGGTGGTGGAACGGAGCAACTCGTGGACGATGCGGGCCCGACGCAACGCAAGGGACTACGAACGCCTCATGTCCCACGCCGAAGCCCACATCCAGTGGGCCTTCATCACCCTCATGTCCCGCCGACTGGCCCGCCCCCGCCGCCAGACCGAGGCGTTGCCGGTGTCTCTCGCAGCCCTCTGAAGGCCATCGCGCTGCCGCTACCGTTCGGAACAGCGACCATCGACGCCCAACCGAACGGCCAGCGGGATCACCACCGTCCTCTACGCCCCGTGACCTGCGAAAAGAGGATGTGACACAGCTTCTCAACAACCTGCTCTCCGAGACCTCGGTCCGGCTCGGGAAGTCCGGCGGTATCGCCTACCACCAAATCGCCGACACCTACATCGCGCTGTTCACGCACTTCATCCCGTGCGGGGTGTGGGAGGCCGTCTACATCATCGAGGGCCTGCTGAAGAACGCCTCTGAGGTCAAGCCGACCACGATCCACGCGGATACGCAGGGCCAGAGCTTCCCGGTGTTCAGTCTCGCGCATCTGCTGGGCTTCGAGCTGATGCCCCGCATCCGGAACTGGAAGGACCTGAACTTCTACCGGCCCACCCGCAGCGTCCAGTACCGGCACATCGACGCGCTGTTCGGCGAGGCGGGCAAGAACGTCATCAGCTGGGATCTGATCGAGACGCACTTCAAGGACCTGATGCGGGTGGCGATCTCGGTCCGTGAAGGCACGATCTCCTCCACGCTGCTGCTGCGGCGCCTGCGCTCCGGCTCCCGTAAGAATGCCCACTACGCCGCGTTCCGGGAGGTCGGGCGGGTGATCCGCACCGTCCAGCTGCTGACCTACCTGTCGGACGCGTCGATGCGCCGGCGGGTGACGGCGGCGACGAACAAGGTCGAGGCGTACAACGGGTTCTCCGAGTGGCTGCACTTCGGCAACCGCGGGGTCATCGCCGACAACGACCCCATCGAGCAGGAGAAGGCGATGAAGTTCAACTCCCTGCTCACGAACACGGTGATCTTCCACAACACTCTGGACATCGCCGACATCGTCCGCGAGCTCCAGGCCGAGGGCTGGAAGATCGATCCGGAGGACCTGGCGGAGATCTCCCCGTACCTGAGCGAGCACATCATGCGGTTCGGCGAGTACTCCACCCACGAACTGGCTCTCGCGCCGGAAGCGTACGAGGTGCACCTCGACGTCGACTTCACCCGGCTCGATCCCGAGGCCGCGGGCGCCGGTCCCGAAGCCGAAGCGGCCTGAAAGGCCGATGCCCGGCCCGCAGGGTGATCAGCGGGCCGGGTACGGCGGTGCGGCGGTGACTCAGTTGCAGCAGTCGCATCCGGGGCGGCAGCCGCAGGCGTCCGTCTCCTGCTCGGCGTGCTGGGCGGGAACCGTCGCGGCGGCGGGGGTCGCGCAGCAGCCCTTGCCCTGCCAGGCGTCGCGCCCTTCCTTGACCGCGACGGTGGCGATGACCAGGGCGGCGATCGGGTCGGCCCATGACCAGCCCAGGGTGGCGTTGAGGACCAGGCCGACCAGCAGCACGCCGGACAGGTACGTGCACAGCAGGGTCTGCTTGGAGTCGGCGACCGCCGAGGCGGAACCGAGCTCGCGCCCGGCCTTGCGCTGGGCGGCGGACAGGAACGGCATGATCGCCAGGGACAGGGCTGCGAGGACGATGCCGGAGATGGAGCGTTCCGCCTCGCCAGTGCCGGTCAGCGCCCGCACCGCGTCCACGCCCACATACGCGGCCAGCACGAAGAACGAGACCGCGATGATCCGCAGGGTGGTCTTCTCCCGGGCCTCGCGCACGGCGTGCTCGCGGGCCGAGAACTGCCAGGCCACCGCGGCGGCGGAGGACACCTCAATGACGGAGTCCAGGCCGAAGCCGACCAGCGCGGTGGAGGAGGCGATGGTGCCCGCGGTGATGGCGACGATCGCCTCGATCACGTTGTAGGAGATCGTGGCGGTGACCAGCAGCCGTATCCGGCGGGCCAGCGCGTCACGGCGGGCCGCCCCGGCCGGGGCCGGGCCTATGGATATCTCGGCGGTCATCAGCAACACCCCTTGGCTTCCGCGTCCGGGCAGGTCTTGTCGGCCTCGACGGCCACCACGGCAGTGCGCAGGTCGTCCAGCGCGTGCCCGAGGCGTTCGTCGGCAAGCTCGTAGCGGGTGCGGCGGCCGACCGGCACCGCGACGACCAGGCCGCAGTCACGCAGGCACGCCAGGTGGTTCGACAGCCGGGTCCGGGAGATCTCCAGGGCGTCGGCGAGATCGGCGGGGTGGGCCGGAGCCTCGCGCAGGGCGAGAAGGATCCGGCAGCGGATCGGGTCGGCGAGGGCGCGGCCGAACCGCGCCAGCACCTCGATGTCAGCGGCGAGAGTCAGCACACCATCGACAGTACAAGAAGTCTTGAATTCATTGAACCTTGCATTCATGGATCGTGGTGAGTGCGACATCCCGTGGCGCACCACGGGATGTCGCACATTATTCGGTGTCCTCCTGCGGCGGGTGCAGTTGGACGGCGATGTCAGCCCACAGCACGGCGAACGTGAAGTCGGGCGGCTGGCCGCGCACCTGCCGCCGCAGCGCGGTGCGTGAGGATTCGAGGTGGTCCTGCTGGGGCTGCCTCAACGGCAGTATCGACATGGAGTCGCTTTCCACGATCGGGCTGGTCACCGCACTGTCGTTGCTGACCGTGCTGATCGAGACGAGGCGCTTGCGAGGCGTCGTTGCCCCCTGGATCCGTTTGTGGGTGGGACGGGTTGGAGGTGGACGCGGGCGTCCAGGCCGCCGCCGGGGGCGGGGTGCAGGGTGATTTCTCCGCCGGAGGCGCGGACCAGGTGGCGGATGATGGGCAGGCCCAGGCCGGTGCCGTCGTGGTGGGAGTCCGAGGCGCGCCAGAACCGGTCGAAGGCCCGTTCCCGGTCGGCCGGTGGCATGCCGGGGCCCTGGTCGATGACGTGCAGTTCGGCGCCGGGGGCCCGGGTGAGGGTGAGCGTGGTGCCGGGCGGGGAGACGCGGAGTGCGTTGGCGACCAGGTTGTCGATGACCTGTTCCAGGGCCCCCGGGATCGCCCAGACCCTGCCGGCCGTCGTGCCGGTGACGGTGACGGTGACGTACCGTTCGGCGGCGAGCGAGTCCCACATCGCTGCACGCTCGGCCAGCACGGCGTCCAGGTCGGTCGGCTCCGGTGTGGTGGCCGAGTTTTCCAGACGCGCCAGGGCCAGCAGCCCGTGAACCATACGCCCGAGCCGCTCGACCTCCCCGATGGTTTCGTCGAGGCTGTCGTGGGCGCGGGGGTCGAGGTAGGGCTCGAAGTTCTCCAGCCGCAGGCGCAGCGCGGTCAGCGGGGTCTTGAGCTGGTGGGATGCTTCGCCGGCGAATGCCTGCTGGGCGTCCAGCAGTTGTTGCAGGCGGGTGGCGGTGTGCGTGAAGGAGGCGGCGAGTTCGCGCAGTTCGGGCGGGCCGCTGGTGGCGTCGGGTGGGTTGGTCAGGCGGCCGTCGGCGAGCTGGGTGGTGGCGCGGTGCAGGGTGCGCAGTGGGCGGGTGATCCAGCGGGCGAGGGTGAAGGCGACCAGGGCGACGGCGGCCAGGACGCAGGCCCCGGCCAGCGCGAGGGCGAGCCAGATGGTGTGGATGCGGTCGGTGACCATCGCCATCGGGTACGTCAGCCGGAGCGCGCCGCGGATCGTGGTGCCGGAGGATCCGGGCTGGGTGGCGTAGAGCGCCTCTCCTCCGTCGGTGCCGGTGCGGGTGCCGGTGGTGGGCTGGTTGTTCAGGGCGGTGGCGATGTCCGGCTCGGTGGACAGGTTCGTGCCGGCGGGGACGGCGGAGCCGGAGGCGGCGAGCACCACGCCTCTGCGGTCGACCACGATGACCTGGCCGTCGGTGCGGGTGGTGTAGTCGCCGATCAGGGTGGGCAGTTCGGCGGTGTTGCCCTTTTCGATGTTCTCCTCGGTGACCTCGGCGAGCATCGTCGCGTCCCGCTCGACGGTCTGGGCGAAGCGGTTGGTCTCGCCGCGGGCGTAGAGGTAGCCGAGCGGGATCTCCAGGCCGGCCAGTACCAGCAGGGCCAGGCCGAGATAGCTGTACAGCAGGCGTCGGGTCATCGGGCTGCCTCGGGCGGCGGGTCCCCGGGTACGGTCAGCCGGAAGCCGACACCGCGAGCGGTCGTGACCCAGCCGGGATCGCCGAGCTTGCGGCGCAGGGCGGCGACATGGGCGTCGAGGGTCTTGGTGGGGCCGAAGAAGTGCGGGTCCCACACCGCGTCCATGATCTGCTGACGGGAGTGCACGGCGCCGGGATCCTGGGCGAGGTAGGCGAGCAGGTCGAACTCCCTCGGGGACAGGGTCACTTCGCGTCCCTCGAGACGGACCTGGCGGGTGCGCCGGTCGATCTGCAA
This sequence comes from Streptomyces sp. NPDC056738, assembly GCF_042790435.1. Lineage (NCBI taxonomy): Bacteria > Bacillati > Actinomycetota > Actinomycetes > Kitasatosporales > Streptomycetaceae > Streptomyces > Streptomyces sp. NPDC056738. The sequence goes on along the minus strand of NZ_JBHTZF010000029.1, from coordinate 46,954 downwards.
CAGGCCGAGCTGCTGGGGTGCGGGCGCCCCCGCGGGTATCGCGGAGGTCGCGCCCGGTCCCGTGGGGACAGCGGGCAGGGCGCCGGTTCGGCGGGTGACCGCGCGGATGCGGGCCACCAACTCCCGTACGCCGAACGGCTTGGCCATGTAGTCGTCCGCGCCGAGTTCCAGCCCTGCCACCCGGTCGGCCTCCTCGCCCCGGGCAGTGATCATAATGATCGGGATGGCCGAGCGGGCCCGCAGGCTGCGGCACACGTCCAGGCCGTCCATGTCCGGCAGCCCGAGGTCGAGCAGGACCAGATCCGGGGTGTCGGCGGCGTCCGCGAGTCCGGCGGCGCCGGTGCGCACCCGGTCCACGGTGAAGCCGTAGCGGCCCAGCCCCTCGGTGAGGGGTTGGGCGATCCGGTCGTCGTCTTCTATCAGCAGCAGCCGCATGCCGAAAGGCTCGCACAGCTGTGCCACGGGGGTTGGGGTGTTCACGAGAACCCGCCTGGGACCTGGGGAAACGGATGATGCGACGCGACTGCGGTGCAAGGGGAACCGCCCGGCCGGTCGAGCGGGAGTGGGGGACCGGCCGGGCGGCGGTAGCGGGCAGCGACAGCGCCGGACGCCGGGGGGAGTCAGCCGTCGTCGGTAAGGTCGCCGTCCTGGCGGTCGTGTTCCTCCCGTCCGTCTTCTCCGCGCTCGTCGCCGTGCTCACGAGCGCTGGGCAGGAGACCGGTCGGGCTCGGTGCAGCAGACACACCGGCTCCGCCGGCTCCGCCAGCGGCGGGGGGCGAGGCGGAGGCCGTGGCATCCGGCGGAGGAGACTGCTCGTTGGGTGACTTCGGCGCGGAAACCTGTGCGGTACCGCCGGAGCCGCTGGGCACCGCATCGGAGGAGAGCGTGTCGCTCACCATCGAAAGAGCGGCACCGAAGCCGCCCATCGCCACCAGCGCGGCAGCCGCCATCAGAGCCGGCCTGCGCCGGGCAGCCACCTGCCGCCACGGGCCCGCCGGTCGCGAGCGGTCTCCGTCCGCACCCGGCGGCCCCACGTCCGCGCTGTCCGACTCCTCAGCGGGGCCCACAGCCGGGGCGAAGCCGGGCGGCTGTTCACCCGCCGACCAGGACTGCGCCGGCGCGGGCGAGGGGTGGTCGGGGTAGTCGAAGGAGTCCTCCGCGTAACGGTCTCCGTACCCGCCCTCCGCCGGGGCGAGGGCACCGGCGGCGAGTACCGCCGTTGCATCGGAGCCCGGCTGCTGGGCCGGAGCGGGGTGTGCGGGGTCGGTGGGCATGGCGCTCCTCCTTTCGGACCGGCCAGGGATCAGCTGCCGTCGTCGTCGGCCTGCTCGTCCTTGGTCTTGACGACCTTGTACGTCTTCGGGTCGAGGTAGACCTCGACCTCACTGCCGTCGGCCTTCTTGACCTCCACCGCGTACATGCCGGGGTTCTCCGCGTCCTCCTCGGACTTGACCACCGTGCCCGGGTACGCCGCCAGCGCCGCCGCCTCGGCCTTCTCCTTCGCCTCGCCGGTCAGCGGCGTCTCCACCGCATCGCCGCCTCCCGCTTCCGCGGCTGCGTCCTGGGCGGGAGCGGCGGCCTGCGTACCACTCGCGCCGGCGGCGGAATCACCGGAGTCGGATCCGCCGCCGCACGCGACGAGAGCGAACATCAGCACAGCGGAGGGAACGGCGGCCAGGGCACGACGGGGCATTGCACGCATCAGGTGTCTCCAGAGCGATAGGAGCGCGGAGTCCGGGAGGCCGGACTTCCGGGGGAACGTCAACGACCCTAGGAACACGCCGTCGAGAGCAAGCCCAGAGAACCGACAGCAGCAGACCAGTAAACGACCAATCTTTCGCCACCACGGCTGTCACCGTCCCGTGACGACGTACATCGCGATCGACTTCATCAACGGCGAGGAGGCCGAGCACGTCGTACGGTGCCCGGTGCGCGGGACCCGGTTCGCCCTTGGGCACGGGTCACCGCCGTGATGCCGTCTACGATCGCCCCGCCTGCCGGCAGAAGGCGTACCGCGCTCGGCGCCGGGCCGCCGAGCGGGCCGGGAGGGTTTCGTAGTCGCGGGCCAGGCGGCGGTGGAGCATCAGCCATCCGTAGGTCCGTTCCACTGCCCAACGCTTCGGTATGGGGGTGAAGCCTATGGTCCCGGGGGTGCGGGCCGTGATTTCCATGTCGATGCCGAGTGTGGCGGCGTGTTCGACGAGGTGCTGGCGGTAGCCACCGTCGACCCACACCTTCCGGATGCCCGGATGGTCGGCGGCGACCTGGTCAAGGAGCCGGGTGCCGGCCACGGAGTCCTGCACGCTGGCCGCGGTGACCAGCACCGCGAGCAGGAGACCGATCGTGTCGATGACGATGCTGCGCTTCCTGCCCACGATCTTCTTCCCGGCATCTGTGCCCTGGCTTGAGGCGGGGACGTTGGTGGAGGTCTTGACGCTCTGTGCGTCGATGACGCAGGCCGACGGCTCCGCGTTGCGCCCTTCCTTCTGCCGCAAGAGCTCCCTCAGAAGGCCGTTGAGCTGGGCGAACACGCCTTCCTTCGCCCACTTCGCAAAGTATCCGTAGACCGTTTCCCACGGCGGGAAGTCGTGGGGAAGGTAGCGCCACTGGACCCCGGTACGGTCCACATACAAGATCGCGTCCATGATCTCGCGCAGGTCATGTTCGGGCGGCCGCCCGAAGTCCAGGGCCCTGCCGCGGCGCTCGAAGCGCCAGGCGGACAGCACCGGCTCGATCAACTCCCAGCGGGCATCAGACAGATCACTCGGATACGGGCGTCGCACGCTTCTGACGTACCGCCCCGGACCGAGTGCGCCCAGGCGCACACGGCCTTGGTAATGCTCCAGGATTGAACGCTAAGGAATGATCTTGACTCCTCGCCGGTGGTGGAGGGCCGCCGGAGTGCGCCGGAGACGTACCGCATGCGGTACGGGGTCGAGGGGTTCGTTGCGGGCGGCTGGGACTCGCGTACGACGAACGGCTCGGGGAACTTGAGGCCGAGGCGTTCCGTACCGGTCGCACGCTGGCCGAGCACGGCGAACAGCTCCAGCGAATCGGCGAGCCGCAGCCCACGGCGGCCGGCAACATCGCCTCCATCGCTGGCTGGTCCCGTCCATCTGCTGAGGCGCCGACGGGCTGCGCGGCGGATGTGTCGGCGTCATCCAGCCACGGGCCGCCGCACGAGCCCGATCAGCGGGCCAGCGGCGAGCAGCAGGGCGAGGGCCGCGTAGCCGTGGTTGAGCGTGGTGAGGGTCGCGACGCCCGCGACGAGCAGCGGGCCGCCCGCGTCGCCGAGTTCACGCCCGAGTTCGGCGGCGCCCATGGTCTGGCCTAGGCGCTCGGGTGAGGTGGAGGCAGCGAGGGCGGCGAAGCCGAGCGGGGTGATCAGGCCGGTGCCCACGCCGATGAGGGCGGCGCCGGTCAGGATGCCGGTCAGGCCGGGCAGCATGGCGCAGGCCAGTCCGGCGGCCGTCAGCAGCAGTCCGGCGGTGAGGCCGGAGCGGGTCGTCAGCCTCCCGTCGTCCAGGGCGCGCCCGGCACGCGGCTGCACCACGGCCGCGCAGGCGGCAAGGACCGATACGGCAGCGCCCGTGGCGACCGTGCCGAGACCGGCCAGCCTGCCGGAGACCGGGAGGAAGCCCACGCCGACCGAGAGGGCAGCTGTCGCCGCGGACAGGGCGGCGGTCGGGGCGAGGAAGGCGGGGTCGGCCAGCCCCCGGGCCAGGTCGAGCACCGTCTGCCGGGTCTTGGGCAGCGGAGGTACGACGGGCACGGCGAGCGCGGCCCAGACGGCGACCGCCGCACCGAGCACCGCCAGGACCGTGAACAGCAGCCGCAGGCCCCCGGCCCACACCAGGACCCCGCCGAGCAGCGGGCCCAGGGTGTAGCCGACGGACTTGTAGAAGCCGTACGACCCGAAGGCCCGGCCGTGTTTCGCGGCCGGGTTGAGACGGGCGACCAGTGCGGAGGCCGAGGGGGAGAAGGCGGAGGCGGCGGCACCCTGGCCCAGGCGGGCCGCCCACAGCCAGCCGGGGCGGTCCCCGACGACGTACACCGCAGAGGCGACGGCGAAGGCGATGAGCCCGCCTATCATGACCGGGCGGGCGCCGATCCGGTCGGCGAGGGTGCCGAAGACCGGCTTGAGCAGGACCTCGGCGCCGTCGTACAGGGCGAGCAGGCCGCCGAGCACCAGCAGTGAGGTGAGCGCATCCGTCGAGTGGCCGCCGAGGTTCGCGGCGATGCCGTGCGCGCCGAAGGCGGTGGTGAACCCGGCTGCATACAGCGGCCACATCTGCCGGGCCGGGGGCCGCCTGGGCAGTTGCGGGCGTGCTCACCGGTCCCGCTCCGGGGTCTGGTGCAGGGCGGCGAAGACGCGTTCCGCGTAGTCCTCACAGGCAGCGGCACAGTGCTCCAGCCGCTCGCTGGCCTCGGCCGCCTCCGGTGCGCCGAACACGTCCCGTGCGGTCAGGTCGCGGTGCCAGCGCCGCAGCCGCTCCAGCGACTGCTCCTCTTCCTCCAGTTCGGCCAGCGTGAACTTGGCGATGCGGATCTCCTTGGCCAGCTCGTCCTCGAACTTGCCGCAGTCGGCCAGGAACTCCGTCCAGTCCTCCGAGCGTGCGGCGGTGAACAGGGCCTGGAAGCGGGCGGCATCCTCGGGACCGCGTCCGGACGCGTTCAGCGTCACCGCCTGGCTCCCGGCCTGCTCGGTGAGCTCGAGCGCGCGGGCGACGCCGTCAGCGAAGACGGGCACCTCGGGTACGGCCCAGATGCCCTGGCCGAGCGAGAGCGCGCCGATCCTGCGCAGCTCCCGCCAGACCGCGACCCGGTGCCGCGAGGGCTCCGCGGGGAGCTTGATCACGAGGACGAGCCAGCGGCTCCCGGGCTTCCTGTTCACATTCGTCACGTTGCGGAATGTAGCAGGCGTTACATCCAGCACCGTACGGGAAGGGGTCAGGCGTTGAGCGCCCCGGTGGCGGGCAGGCCCAGCAGGCCCACCCCGACGACGATCCGGTAGATCACGAAGGCGTTGAAGGAGTGCTTGGCCACGAACTTCAGCAGCCAGGCGATGGAGGCGTAGGCGACCACGAAGGAGACGGCGGTGCCGACGGCCAGCGGTACCGCGCCGACCCGGGCGCCCACGGCGTCCTTCAGCTCGTACAGTCCGGCGCCGGTGAGGGCGGGGATGCCGAGGAAGAAGGAGAGCCGGGTGGCCGCCCCGCGGTCCAGGTCGAGGACGAGCGCGGTGGACATGGTGGCACCGGAGCGGGAGAAGCCGGGGAAGAGCAGGGCGAGGATCTGCGAACAGCCCACCAGCATCGCGTCCTTGAACGTCACATCGTCCTCACCGCGCTTGTGGCGGCCCATCTGGTCGGCCGCCCACATCGCGCCGCTGCCGACGATCAGCGAGCCGGCGACCACCCACAGCGAGCCGAGCGGGCCTTCGACGAGCTTCTTCGCCGCCAGGCCGACGATCACGATCGGGATGGTGGCGTAGATGACCCACCAGGCGAACTTGTAGTCGTGGTTGTGGCGCTCCTCGCGGTGGGTGAGGCCGCGGCCCCAGGCGGAGACGATGCGCGTGATGTCCTTGAAGAAGTAGACGAGGACGGCGGCGATCGCGCCGACCTGGATGACGGCGGTGAAGCCGACCACCGAGGTGTCGTCGACCGGGATGCTCATGAGCCCCTCGGTGATCTTCAGGTGGCCGGTGGAGGAGACGGGCAGGAACTCGGTCACCCCCTCGACGACTCCGAGGACGGCGGCCTGGCCGATGCTGATGGTGCTCATAGGGGACCCATCTGTGTGGCACACTCGGAACACGGATGCTTTTACACGGGAGTAAAACTCCTACACGGGTGTAGAAGATAGAGGGCGATGCGGGAGAACGACAAACCCATGGCAGCCGATACACAGGGGCGGGGTCCGAAGCGGGCGAACGGCGCCCGGGAGACCGAGCTCCTCGACCTCCTGCAGAAGGCCGGCACCGCGCTGACGCCAGGCGAGGTGGCCGAACGCCTGGGCGGCGAGCTGACGTACAGCAGCGTGGTCACGATCCTGACCCGCATGCACACCAAGGGCCTGCTCACCCGCACCCCCCGCGGACGCGCCTACGCCTACGCCCCCGTCACCGACGACGCCGGCTTCGCCGCCCGCCGCATGCGCACCGTCCTGGAGGAACGCCCCGACCGCGAGGCCGTCCTCGCCCGCTTCGCCGACACCCTGTCCGACACCGACGCCGACCTGCTGCGCCACCTGCTCGGCCCCGAGCAGGACACCGACCGGTAGAGGGTGGCGTAGGGATGCGGATCGCCGTCTATCTGCCATTGCTGCTTTCGCTGATCGCCCCGCTCGCCGCCCGGCCCTGTCCGAGCGCTGCGAACCCCGCCTGGCCACCTGGCTGCTCACCGCCACGGCGCTGGTCCTGGGCACGGCGAGCACGATCTCCCTGGGCCTGCTCGCCGTCACCGGCCTGATCCGCATCCCGCAACTCGCCGCACTCGGCCACTGGTCCGCCCACTCCGCGCAGCACGACGACCCCGCCCGGCTCTCCGTCGCGCTCGTCGCCGGCCTGCTGCTCGGCGGCGCCGTACTCACCGCCGCACGCATGCTCTGGCGTCGCGTCCGCACCCTGGCCGCGGCGGCGCTGGACGCCGCCTGCATGCCCACCCGCGACGGCACGGTCATCGTCGACGACGCGGCCCCGGACGCCTACGCCCTGCCCGGACTGCCCGGCCGGGTCGTCGTCTCCACCGGCATGCTGTACACGCTTGACGAGACCGAGCACGGCATCCTGCTCGCCCACGAACACGCCCATCTCGCCACCCACCACTACGCGTTCGTCGCCGCAGCCCAGCTCGGCGCCTCCGCCAACCCGCTCCTGCGCCCGTTCGCCACCGCCGTCACCTACACCATCGAGCGCTGGGCCGACGAGAACGCGTCCACCGCGACCGGCGACCGCCGCCGGGTCGCGCGCACGGTCGGCAAGGCGGCCCTCGCCGCCCACCGCACCCCGGGTCCGGTACGCGCCGCGGGGGCGGCCCTCGGCATCCTGGGCCGCCGCGGACGCGGCAGCACGCTTGCCTCGGCGGGCCCGGTGCCCCGCCGCGTCGCCGCCCTCCTCGCCCCACCCCTCGGCCGGCCTCCCGCCCTCACGGCCGCGACGGCGCTCGTCCTCGCGGCCACACTGACGGCCACCGCCGAAGCGGCCCACGACCTCCACATCCTGCTCCGGACGGTCGGGGCCTGGTAGAGGGTCAGAACTGGCCGAAAGGGATAGCAGGGCGATCACATGCTGCTGAACATGCTCAAGTCGGTGGGGCTGCGGGCGCTTGGGGCTCTACGCTTGAGCGGAGCCGTCCCGGTGGCCTCCCCCGTGCCCCCGGGACGGCTTTCGTACGTCCGGGCTCGGGGGGCGTGACGTGCGGCGGGTGATCGGTCAGTGCTCGGCGGTGAAGATCTCGCGTACCTCGCGGATTGCGTAGTAGACCAGCACGTATCCGGCCAGCGGGTCGGCCCACCAAAAACCCCAGGCTGCGTTGAGGGCGAGGCCGAGCAGGATGGCGGCGGCCAGGAGCCCGTCGATCAGGGTGACGCGGCCCTCGGTCTTGAGCACCGGGTTGTCCAGGGCGGCGCCGGTGCGGGCCTTGCCCGCGGCGAGGGCGAACATCACGGCGGCGGTGATCGCGGTCCAGGCGATGCCCAGCGGCGAGTGGTGCGGGTGGTGGCCGGCGGCCAGCGCCCAGGTGGACTGCACCAGCAGGTAGGCGGCGAGCGCCGCGAAGCCGACGCCGATCAGCTTGAGGGCGCGGTGCTGGCGTGCTTCGCCGGTGCCGGACAGCTCCCAGATCACCACCGTCGAGGCGCCGATCTCGATCAGGGAGTCCAGGCCGAAGCCGGCCAGTGCCACCGAGCGGGCCGAGACCGCCGCGACGGCGAGCACCACGATGCCGACGACGTTCCAGGCGAGCGTGGTGTACTCCAGGGCGAAGCCCCGGCGGAGCAGGGCTGTACGGACGGTCTCGTCCACGGCGGTCACCGCCCGAGTCTCCCAGACCGCTCTGTGGCGCCGGCGGCCCAGCCCGTCACTCGGCCTCGCCTTCGGAGAGGATGCGGTAGACGGTGGCGACCGAGGGGCGCTGGCCCTTGTTCTTGCCCGAGGTGATGACCAGCTTCTGGGCGATCAACGGCACGGACACGCCGTTGGCCCGCAGGTTGCGGGCGTAGTCGGCCATGTCGTCGTCGACGACCTTGGGGCGCCCGCCGTGACGGCCGCGCTCGCGGGCGGATGCCTGGCCTTCGAGGGACTTCTCCCGGATGTACTCGCGCTCGGACTCCGCCACGCCGGCGAAGAACGCGAAGAGGGCGGCGCCGTGCCCGGACGGGTCGTAGATCCCTTGGAGGGGGCCGGTGAGGAGTTCGAGCTGGATGTCGTGGTGGCGCAGGTCCTCGGCGATGGCCAGCAGCTCGGCGGCGCCGCGTCCCAGACGCTTCATCTCGTGCACCGTGAAGATCACCCGCTGGTGGGGGACGGCCTTCTTGATGGTGCGGGCGAAGTCCATCGCCCTGACGAAGTCCGGCCGCACCTTGATCCGGGTGCTGATCTTCTCGGAGAAGACCGGGTCGCATCCTGCTTCCGCCAGAGCGTCGAGCTGGCTCTGGAGTTCTTGCTGGGCTGTACTGCAACGGGCGTAACCCACTCTCGTGGGCGCCGTGGCGGCCTCGGGCACGGCGACGTCGATGACCGGTCCCCTCTCCCACGCGCGGCCGGGGCCGCGGGCGGCGGGGGTCTTCACCTCCAGCTCGGCACGGAGCTGGGGAACGAGCATGAAGCGCGGGGTGTGGTACTTCGGGGCGACCTTGCCGCCGCGGGTGCGGCAGGTGCTTCCGGCGGGCACCTCACACGGGGGGCAGTCGAACTGTTCGACGGCGGCGGCCGGTTCGGCGAGCTGGGGCATGTCGCAGAAGCTACCTGAAGGGGCTTTGTGCGAAAGCTGTTCTGCGAGAGGTTATGAGAACGAAGATCAGGGACAAACCGGACGCGGTCCAGTGAGGGTCCGTGATCTCTCAGAACTACTCATTTCTGCGAGCCGCCGTACGCGACTGCCTACCGCAGGGCTGCGGCCGGCGCCGCTTCGGCCGTGGGGGCGTCGCGCAGGCCGAGCCGCAGGTGCTCGACGTGGAAGAGGGCCTGTTCCAAAAGCTCGGCGACGTGGTTGTCGTAGAGGGCGTAGACGATGGAACGGCCGCGGCGTTCTCCGGTGACGAGCCCGAGGTTGCGCAGCAGGCGGAGCTGGTGGGAGCAGGCGGAGGCTTCCATGCCGACGGCCTCGGCGAGGTCGCCGACCGCGCAGGGGCCTTCCTGGAGGCGGGCCAGGATGTATAGCCGCGAAGGGGTGGCCAGGGCCTGGAGGGTGGCGGCGACGTCGGTGGCCCCCGCCGCGTCCAGGCGCTCGCGGGGGGTGGCGTGGCTCTTGTCGTCGGCTCCGTGACCCATGCCGCCCATCCTATCGGTCACATGTGAATACCTGTTCAGATGTTCCTGTACGGTGGAGGTGTTGCCGTCTTCCGCCCCTGAAGGGTTGTTTTGTCATGCCTTCCGACCTGCTCCAGCGGCCCGAACGGGCAGCTCCGGCCGCCTCGCGTACGGCGCCGAGGCGGCGTACGCGGGTGTTCGCCCTGGCCGAGGCTCGCTGGGCCGCCGCCGCGCTGGTGCTGTTCCTGATCGCGCTGCCGCTCCAGCTGACCGGCGCACCCGCCTGGGCCTGGGGCCCGCTGTACGCCGCCGCCTATGTCACGGGCGGCTGGGAGTCGGCCTGGGCCGGGCTGACGGCGCTGCGGGAGAAGACCCTGGATGTCGATCTGCTGATGATCGTGGCCGCGATCGGTGCGGCGTCGATCGGGCAGGTGATGGACGGCGCGCTGCTGATCGTCATCTTCGCGACCTCCGGCGCTCTGGAGGCGCTGGCGACCGCTCGCACCCAGGACGCGGTTCGCGGGCTGCTCGACCTGGCCCCGGCCACCGCGACCCGGCTGGCCGATGACGGGAGCGAGGAGAGCGTCGCGACCGAGGACCTGGTGGTCGGCGACACCGTCCTGGTGCGGCCCGGTGAGCGGGTCGGCGCGGACGGCCGGGTGCTGGACGGGGCGAGCGAGGTCGACCAGGCGACCATCACCGGCGAGCCGCTGCCGGTCGCGAAGGAGGCCGGGGACGAGGTCTTCGCCGGCACCCTGAACGGGACCGGGGCCCTTCGGGTCAAGGTCGAGCGGGACGCCTCCGACTCGGTGATCGCCCGGATCGTGGCCATAGTCGAGGAGGCTTCCGAGACCAAGGCGCCCACCCAGCTGTTCATCGAGAAGGTCGAGCAGTGCTACAGCCTCGGCATGGTCTTCGCGACCCTGGCCGTCTTCTTGGTCCCCCTTGCGTTCGGCGCGGACCTCACCGGCTCGCTGCTGCGGGCGATGACCTTCATGATCGTGGCCTCCCCGTGCGCGGTGGTCCTGGCGACGATGCCGCCGCTGCTCTCGGCCATCGCCAACGCCGGACGCCACGGCGTACTGGTGAAGTCCGCCGTCGTCATGGAACGTCTCGGGCAGGTCGACGCGGTCGCCCTCGACAAGACAGGAACCCTCACCGAGGGCACCCCCCGCGTCACCGACATCCGCCCCCTGGACGGCGGTGGACTGGACGAGGACACCCTGCTGGCGCTCGCGGCCGCCGCCGAGCACCCCAGCGAACACCCCCTGGCCCGCGCGATCGTCGACGCCGCCCGGACCCGGGGCCTGGCCGTCGCCTACATGCGGAACTTCACCTCCACTCCCGGCGTCGGTGTCACCGCCACCGTCGAGGGCCACACGGTTGCGGTCGGCGCCCCCGCCCACCTCCTCGACGGCAACCACGACACCGGCTCGGCCCGCGCCGCCCAGGTCGCGGCCGACCTCGAAGGCGGCGGCCGCACGGCCGTCCTGGTCCTGCGCGACGGCGCCCCGGTCGGCGTGCTGGGCATCGCCGACCGGCTGCGTCCCGACGCCGCCACTACCGTCGCCGCCCTGACCACCCTGACCGGCAGCACCCCGATGCTGGTGACGGGCGACAACCCGCCCGCAGCCGCCCGCCTGGCCGCCGAGGTCGGCATCACCGGCGACGAGGTCCATGCCGGCCTCCTGCCCCAGGACAAGGTCGAAGCCGTACGGCGCCTAGAGGTCCGAGGACGCAAGGTGCTGGTCATCGGCGACGGTGTCAACGACGCCCCCGCCCTGGCCGCCGCCCACACCGGCATCGCCATGGGCCGCGCCGGATCCGACCTCGCCCTGGAGACCGCCGACGCCGTCATCGTCCGCGATGAACTCGCCACCGTCCCCACGGTCGTGAGCCTGTCGCGGGCGGCCCGCCGTCTAGTGGTGCAGAACCTGGTCATCGCCGCAGTGTTCATCTCCGGCCTGGTCATCTGGGACCTGGCGGGCCACCTGCCGCTGCCGCTCGGTGTGCTCGGCCACGAGGGCTCGACCGTCATCGTCGGCCTCAACGGGCTGCGGCTGCTGCGCGACGCCGCCTGGAACCGCGCCGCAAAGGACCCGCGGTGAGCCGCCGCACCAAGAAGGCCGCCCCCACGCCGGGGGCGGCCCGGCCCACCGTCACCGTCTGCCGCGGCTGCTGCTGCGGCACCCCGGCCAAGGTGCCGCGCCTGGAACACGAAGCGCAGCTCACCGACCTGCGCACCCAGCTCGCCGGCGTCGCGATGGTCCGGCGCACCGACTGCCTGGATGCGTGCGAGCGCGCCAACGTCATCGTCATCCAGCCGTCCGCCGAAGGCCGCAAGGCCGGCGGACGCCCGGTATGGCTCGGGCAGGTCAACGACCCCGACGCCGCTGCCGACATCACCGCCTGGGTCACGGACGGCGGCCCCGGCCTCGCCGAGGCGCCCGGCATCCTCGACCTGTACACCTTCAGCCCGTCCCGACGCGTGCGCCACGAACTCGAAGACTGACCGGCCCCGGCCCGGGCGCTGTCGCATCCGGCCGCACGCTCAGTTACAACCACATCCCCGACCTGCGCGGATTCCGCACCTCCCGCGTCCCGCGTCAACTGAAAGGCAGCACCGGCGTCGCCTGGCCGAGCCCGATCACCAGGGCGGGGAACGTCAGCAATCCAGTTCGGCCGCGGCCTTGAGTACCCGCCGCAACTGGTCCGCCCCCGGCGTACCTGCAAGGCCGTCCGGAGTGCGGTACACCCGGCAGGCCAGTCCCGGGACGCGCCCCGATTCTGCGAAGGGGTCGCGCCCGTCGACCAGGATGGTCGGCGATCCGGTGAAGCCGATCCGCTCCGCCTCTTCCTGCCCCGTAACCACGCGGGTGGCGAACCCAATGTCACGCAGACCAATATCATCCAGCGCTCGCCGCAGCACGTCGGCCGCAGGCTCCTCGTTCGGGCAGCCCGGCACGACCAAGACCTCGATGTTCATGCCCCCAGGATCGCGCTCATCGCGGCATTGCGGCTTTTGGCCTCACCTTGGCTGAACCCCACCGAGGGCCGCAGCACGCGATACGACGTACGCGACCTCCTCATCTGGGCCCACCGTCGCGGTCACGGCCGCGACCTCGTCGTCCCCGTACGTCCCCGGGCTGCCCCAGTCGCCCTCGGCGACGACTCGCACTGGGAGATCCTTCATCAGTGCCTGGCCGGCACCACGCTTCCACTCGACATTCGCGCCGCCGGTGCTCTGCTCTACCTCTTCGGCCTGGAAGTCACCCGGATCGCTGCGCTTCCGACCGACGCCCTGACTGTTCGAGACGACGAAGTCCTCCTCGCCCTCGACCGTGTCCCCATCCACCTGCCCCAACCTCTGGCTCGGCTGCTCACCCGACTCGCCGAACAATCCCCGCCGCCGGGCTGGGCAGCGACTTACCCCAACCGATGGCTCTTCCCCTCCGCCGAACCCGGGCGACACATCACCGGCAGCCCACTGGCCCGACGTCTCGCCGCTCACGGCACTCCCAACCGACCCGCCAGAGCCGCCGCCCTCGTCCAACTCACGCAGGACATACCCCCAGCCGTCCTCGCCCCCATGCTCGGCCTCCACGTGGGCACCCTCGTCAGGTGGCGCCGACACGCCGCCACCGACTGGACCGCCTGCCTCCAAGCCCGTGCCTCCAGCCGGGTACCGGGAGACGGTGAAGCCAGAACCTGATGGCTTGAGGCATCAAGCAGCGTCCGCAGACCCTTTCGGCGCCGCTGACAACTGTTCGGTGACTTCGGCTGGCGCGGAACTCACATTCCGTGTTCTGGGCCGAACGCCTTGCGAGTGTGTTGGCCTGGGCCTGCGGGCGGGAATTCAGCCACACGGGGCTGGGATAGAAGGTTGTACTCCATCTCCTCGCAGATCAGGTCGCGATACAGCCAATCGGCGAAGGTCTTGGAGTGTCCGACCCAGTCGCCCTCCGCCCCTTGTACCACCACGCTGTCAGGGATTCCGTGGACCTGCGGGGCTCCGAAGACCATGGCGCCTTGATTGGCGGCAGCGAGTGGTGGAACGGGTTGGCCGGTGGCGTTTCGTCAGTCGCCGGCGGGGGCTGGATGACGGGCGAAGAGGGCGTCGGCGACGAACGCCCACTGGGTGCGCAGGTCGAAGTTCTCGGGGTCCATGAGCCAGTGCACCTGCAGGCCGTCGAGCACGGCGGGGAGGACGTGCAGGAGTTCGGCAGGGACGTCGGTGCCGGTGTGCTCACGCAGGGACAGCGCGTACAGGGAGTTCCTGCCGTCGAAGTATGCGTGGGCGGGGTGGGCCGGGTCGAGGGCTTCGGCCTGGACCATGGCGTACAGCTGGGCGCGGCGCGGGTGGCGGGCGTTGTAGTCCACGACGATGTCGAGGGCGGAGCGCAGGTCCCGGCCCTGGTCGCCCAGCAGTTCCTGCAGACGGGCGCGGTCGATCGTGTCGCGGTGGTGCAGCAGGGCAAGCAGCAGCGTGGGCATGTCGGGGAAATGGTGCATGACGCCGGGTGCGGACATGCCGCAGCGGCGGGCGATCTCGCGGAGGGACAGCCCCTTGTAGCCCTCCTCGGAGATGACGTCCATGGCGGTGTCGAGGATGAACAGCCGTCGCTGTTCGGGGGTCATGCGGGTGGCCATGCCGTGCCCTTCTGCCGCTCGAAGCGAGTGGTCTACTCCATTGCCAACCGGATCGAGCTGGCCTACAGTTCCCGCCATCGTATCTGACAGTTGTTAGATAAGGCATCGCAATGGAGCGGCCATGACTACTCACCCCCCTGTGGCGACCGTCGCCGACACGCCCGTGTCGCCGTCGCCGTCGCCGCCGGTGCGCCGGCTGTTCGGGATGATCGTCCCGCTGAACATCGCCATCTATCTGATCATCGGCGCAGTCCCCGGCGTCCTGTTGCCGCTGCAGGTCCAAGAGATCGACCGGGCGGGCAAGGCCGCCGCCCTGGCACTGATCACCGGCATCGGCGCCTTCGCCGCGATGATCGCAAGCCCTGTGGCCGGCCTCCTGTCCGACCGCACCCGCAGCCGCTTCGGCCGACGCACCCCTTGGATCGCCGGGGGCAGTCTCGCCTTGGCCCTGAGCCTGGCCGTCATGGGCATCGCCAAGAACGTGCCCCAGCTGATCGTGGCCTGGGTCGTGGTCCAGATCGTGCTCAACTTCGTCATCAGCCCGGTCACCGCACTGCTGCCCGACCGGGTGCCCGCCGCGCGTCGCGGCAGCTTCGCCACCATCTCTGGTGTCGGCATGATGATCGGCATCGTCAGCGGCCAGGCGGCAGGCGCGGCGCTGTCCGGAACGGGCCAGCTCGCCTATGCCGCCTTGTCCGCCGTCCTGATCGTCGCGGTCGTGGCCTTCGTCCTGGTGTGCCCGGACACCCCGAGCACCGAGCAGGTCAATGAGCCGTTCGACCTGAAGGTCTTTCTGCGGACGTTCTGGGTGAGCCCGCGCCGCCATCCCGACTTCTTCTGGGGATTCCTGGCCCGGCTCGCGCTGTTCACCGGCTACTTCGTGGTCACCGGCTACCAGCTGTTCATCCTGCAGGACTACGTCGGCCTGAAGGACGACGCCGTGGACCTGGTGCCCCTCCTCGGCGGGATCAACCTCGTCGCGCTGGTGCTCACCACCTCCTTCTCCGGCCCGCTCTCGGACCGCATCGGACGGCGCAAGCCGTTCGTCATCGCCTCCTCGGTTGTCATGGGAATCGGCATGGCCGTGCCCTTCTTCCTGCCCACCGTGACCGGCATGATCGTCTACACGGTGATCGCCGGACTCGGGTTCGGCATGTACTCGGCCGTCGACGCCGCACTGATGTCCGAAGTGCTGCCCGGCGAGTCCTCCTACGCCAAGGACCTCGGCGTCCTCAACATCGCCGCCACCCTGCCGCAGACCATCGGCCCCTTCCTCGGCGGCGCCATCGTCACCCTGGCCGGCTACCCGGCGCTGTTCCCCGTCGCCCTGCTCCTCGCGGTCGCCGGCGCCCTGGCCATCATCCCGATCAGATCCGTCAAGTAGGCATCCCATGACCCACCCCATCATCCCCGCACCGCTGCACACGACCACCTGCGTAGGCGACAGCCTTTCCATTGCACCGGGCGCAGCCGTCGTCGGCGGTTCCGAACTCGCAGACGTCCTACGGGTTTTCGTCGACGACGTGGCCCGCGACACAGGTCTGCAGCTCGCTCTGGACCTGAACGGCACCGGCCCGGAACCACACACCGGCGCGACGATCCGGGTGGAGCTCATCACCTCAGGGCCGGCGGCGGAGCAGTTGGCCGCACTCCCCGAGCCCGGCGGCGTGCGAGCCGACAACGGTGACCCGACCGCGGAGCGCTACGGACTGGAAGCCAGCGACACCCACGCCCGGGTCTGGGCCACCACGCCCGAGGGCGTACACCGCGGCCTGACCAGCCTCAGGCAGCTGCTGACCGCCGGCCTGCGCCCCGACGGCACCGCCGAACTGCTGCCGTTGCGTGTCCTGGACACGCCCCGCTACGCCTGGCGCGGTCTGTCCCTGGACGTGGCACGCACCTTCCACGACGCCGACCAGGTGCTGCGTGTCCTGGACATCCTCAGCCTGCACAAGCTCAACGTGCTGCACCTGCACCTGACCGACGACCAGGGCTGGCGCGTCCCCATCACCAACTGGCCCGCCCTCACCGAGGTCGGCGGCGCCGACGCGCTGGGCGACCGGCCCGGCGGCTGGTACACAGCCGAGGACATCGACCACATCGTCACCCACGCACGGCAGCGGCACATCACCGTGGTGCCGGAGATCGACATGCCCGGTCACTGCCAGGCGGTGTTCCGCTCCTATCCCGAACTCGCCCCCGACACCGGCGAAGTCGTGCCCGGGCCGGTCCCGGTCGGCAACCTCGCCCCCCACCGCGAGATCACCTGGCGGTTCGTGGAGGACGTCCTCACGGACGTGGCCCGGCTCTTCCCCGACTCTGCCTATCTCCACCTCGGCGGGGACGAGGCGTTCGGCATGCCGGACGAGGCGCATGCCGCTTTCCTCGACCGAGCCAGGGTCATCGCCCGGTCCCTCGGCCGTCACGTGGTCGGCTGGCAGGAGACCGCGCGCTCCGCCGTCGGCCCCGAAGAAGTCGTGCAGTACTGGATCGACGCAGCCGAGATGCGCGAGGCCCTGGACTCCGGTGTCCTGGCCCAGATGATCCCCGCGGAGATGGCCGCAATCGTCGCCGAGACTATGGCCAAGGCCGAACACGACATCGACCTCGCCGCCGCCAAGGGCGCGAACGTCCTGCTCTCGCCCACCTCCCACCTCTACCTCGACCGGCCGTACGCGGAACCGTGCGCGGACGCCGACGGCGAGGTCCGGCGGGCCCGGGTGGGTCTGCCCGTCTACCCGCCCAAGACCATCGAGCAGATCTACGACTGGGACCCCGACAGCGCACTCGCCAACGCCGCCACCGACGGCGAGGCCCTGGCTGCCGGTGTCGAGGCCGCAATCTGGTGCGAGACCGTCACCTCGGGCACAGATCTCGAATTCCTGCTCCTGCCCCGCCTCGCCGGAATCGCCGAACGCGCCTGGTCGCCCTCCGGCACCGGAAAATGGGACGACTACCGCGGCCGCCTGGCCGTCCAGTCCACGGCATGGCACCGCCGCAACTGGACCTGGTTCGCATCCACCCTGGTCGACTGGCCCTCACACCCGACCGGGGACAACAAGGCCTGAACCACTGACCTCTCCGTTGCGGGCCGGTGGCAGGCCTACCCCGCAACGGACCTCCCAGACCGGGCGGCGTGACCGCTCCCCGGCCGGGTCCGACAGCAGAAACCGGACCGGCCGAGACGCTGCCCGGTCGGCGCAGCGACCTGGTCGCTGCCATGGAAGGCCCCCGGCGCCCGCGCCGGGGGCCTTCTGCCGCCCTGCAAGGCGCCGTCGCTTCTGTAGACCGCACACTCCGGCCGCCCCGAATACCGCGCTCTCGGAATGACGCTCCCCGCCAGTCGGTGCAGCGCTCTGGATAGCGGCGCGGCGTGAGGCGTACGCCAACGACCAAGGCGCGCCGAACAGTCTGATCGCGGTCTCCGGCAGCTCCAACCGCTCCAAGGCGGACAAGGACCCGGCGGCTTGGCTGCCCGTGCCGGCGGACCAGTGCAAGTACGTCGCGGACTGGGTGGCGGACAAGCTCCGCTGGCAGTTGACGGCGGACACCGCCGAGCGGGACGCGCTGGCCCGCCTTGCCGAGACCTGTCCGACCGCCACTGTCACCTACGAACAGGTCCGGTAACCGGTCCGACGCCGACCCCTGGCCTCTTCGGCGAATGCCGACCGGCCGGGTCGTGAAGGCCGTGGCCGTCCTGGCTGTCCCCAAGCGTTAGCCACGGGCCCTGACCGCACCCGTATGCGGGGTGTCCGTGTTGGCCAATAGTGGGGCGGACCGTGTCGCGTCAGGCACCAATTGGGCGGGTGCTGGTGAAGCGGACGGTGGAGCCCCAGCCGTCTTGGGCGGGGGCCATGCACCACTGGCACAGCGGCAGGCCGCCGCTGCCGTATTTGTGTGTCTTCCGCTGACAGCCGGAGCACGGGCCCACCAGGCTGCCGGAGCAGGTGAAGGTGGAGGGGTCCGGTTCACTGATCGGCGGCAGGAGAGCGCTGGTCATCAGAAGGTCCTGTTCCGATTTATTGATGAGTAAATCATCACGAGTTCAGCATAAATGCGTGAAATGCAGAGCGTCGGTCAGCGCGGCGCGGCAGGCCAGGCCGGCGGATAAGTCGATGATCTCCAGTGCGGTGTCCGGCTGGCAGTGACCGCAGGCGCGTACGCCCGAGGTGAGGAGTCGGCGCGCTTCGTCGCGCGGGACGGGGCGTCGGCGTTTTCCTGCGGCGTAGCAGCCGCCGACATGGACCTCGACGGGCGGGCGCCCGGTGCCGATACCGAGTTCGACGACCCAGTCAGGTTCGGCAGGCCGGTTCTTGCGGCCCTGTTCCTGTTCGGCTTCCCGCTCCTGGAGGGCGACGATCTTGGCGTCGATGCGCTGCAGCCACATGGCGTGCCACACCCGCAGAGTGAGCAGGCGTGCCAGGTCGGGCGGCAGGTCATCGAACATGCTTGCGATTCTAGTCCCCCAGGTGACCCTGCCTGTCATCTCGCGTGTTCGAATTCTAGTTCGATAACGTGGGTGGAGGAGGTGGGTGCTGTGGAGACAGGTACTGAGGCACGGCAGGTGTCGAGCGTGATGCATGTGCGCTGCCCGGACTGGCTGCCGGAGGACGCCTACCGGCAGGTGCTGGAGCAGATGGCGGAGCTATCGCCGGTCGTCCAGGCGCTGCCCCCGACGGCGGCCCTGGCCGAGCTCAAGGGCGCGTTGCGCTACCACGGTGTGGACGCCGGCAGGCTCGGAGAAGTTCTGCGCGTGCGGACGATTTCCAGGCTGGGCATCGACATCCGCGTCGGGATCGGCCCGTCCATCACCGTTGCGGCCACCGCCTCCGATCAGATCACCGGGCCGGGCGGGGTTCTCGCCATCGCGCCCGGCGGGGTCGCGGACTTCCTCGGGCCACTGCCCATCGAGGCACTCCACGGCATCGGCCCTCGCCAGGGTCAGACCCTCCGGGATTTCGGTGTGCACTGCGTAGGGCTGCTGGCCACGGTCCCGCCCGCCACCGCCCAGCGCCTCCTGGGCGGCCGAGCGGGGCGTCAGGCCGCCGACCGAGCCCGCGGCATCGACCCCCGCCCCGTCGTCCCGCGCACCTTGCCGGCCACCGCGAGCGTCCACCGGGCTTTCCCCCGGCACGCCCTGGACGGCGCCCCGGTCCGCGCGGCCCTGCTCGACGCGGTCGTCACACTCGCCCTCCAGCTGCGCCGCCGGGACCAGGCGGCCCGGGGCATGACCCTGATCCTGCGCTTCGCCGGAGGTACGACCTGGGAGAAGACCCGTCGTCTCCCGGAGGCCTCGGCCCACGATGACGACCTCCGATCGATGGCGTACCGGCTGATCGACGCGGCAGGACTTCAGCGCGGGAGGATCACCGGGATCACCCTGAAAGGCGAAGACCTGATCGGCGCCGACCAGGTCGCCGAGCAGATCAGCCTCGACGAGGCGCGCGAAGCCCGCCTCGTCGCCGAACAAGTCAGCGACCGCATCCGCGCCAAGTTCGGGCCCGACGCGATCCGCCCCGCCACCACCCTGCTGCGTGTCTCCTGACCCGGACGCGAGCTGGCCCTTTCCCCTATTGCCTGCTCGCGCTGCCCCTATCACCTCGGCCGCTCTGGCTTTGTACGCGAGTAGCGACGGCAGATGTACACCGGCGTGAGCAGCATCCGTTTCTGGTTGGACACGAGAACGAGCAGCACCCGCATGGCGCCTTTGCGCCGGTGATCAATGGTTCATGATTCTATGGATTCAGCATGTCGTGTACTTTCGTTGGTGTGCTGACTCTCGCTGCTGACATCGAGGTGCTGGCGCGGTTTGGCCGCGCCCTCGCCGACCCGATCCGCTGCCGGATCCTTCTCGCCCTGCGCGAGGCTCCGGCTCATCCCGCCGACCTCGCCGACGCCCTGGAGATCTCCCGGACCCGGCTGTCGAACCACCTGGCGTGTCTGCGCGACTGCGGCCTGGTCGTCGCGGTGCCGATCGGCCGGCGTACCCGCTACGAGCTCGCCGACGAGCGCCTCGGGCACGCGCTGGACGACCTGCGCACCGCCGTGGTGGCCGTCGAGGCGGACAAGACTTGCCCGGACGCGGAGACGAAGGGCTGCTGCTGAGATGACCACGGAGATATCCATCGGCATAGGCCCGTCCCCAGGCCGCCGCGACGCGTTGGCGAAGCGCATACGACTGCTGGTCGCGGCCACCATCACCTACAACGTCATTGAGGCGATCGTCGCGATCACCGCCGGGACGATCGCCTCCTCCACCGCGTTGATCGGCTTCGGCCTGGACTCCGTCATCGAGGTGTCCTCCGCCGCCGCGGTCGCCTGGCAGTTCTCCGCTCGCGAGCACGCCGTGCGCGAGGCGCGGGAGAAGACCACCCTGCGGATCATCGCCGTCTCCTTCTTCGTGCTCGCCGCGTACGTCAGCGTCGACGCGGTCCGGGCGCTGACCGGCACTGGGGAGGCCGAACGCTCCATCCCCGGCATCGTCATCGCCGCGCTGTCCCTGGCCGTGATGCCGTTCCTCTCCGCCGCCCAGCGCAAGGCCGGCCGCGAACTCGGCTCCGCCAGCGCGGTCGCCGACTCCAAGCAGACACTCCTGTGCACCTACCTCTCCGCCGTCCTCCTGGTCGGCCTGGTCCTCAACGCCACCCTCGGCTGGTCCTGGGCCGACCCCATCGCCGCCCTCGTCATCGCCGCCATCGCCGTGAAGGAAGGCCGCGACGCCTGGCAGGGCAAGGGCTGTTGCGCGACGCCGGCCGCAGTGGCGCCGATACCAGCGGCTGGAGCCGACGCCTGCGGCTGCCGTCCCGGGTGCGACTGCTGCAAATGATCGGCAGCCCGGTGCTGCCGTAACTCATGAACATTCGCATCCGAGGCTGGGGCTCTGGTCCACTTCATGTGGCCGTGTACGCAGCGTGACTGTCGATCTCCTCGTGAGGCTGGCTGAGATAGCCCGAAAATCGCCCGGTCGGTGTGCGGTGTGGTCGACAGTGCTGCGCCGTGAACGAAGTACGGCCGGAACTGGATGAGTTGCTGTTCTCCTCGCTGGAGAACGTGTTGGTGGAGTCGGTCGAGGCAACCGACATGGTCGTCCGGATCGAGGCCCTGAGCACTGCTCGGCAGGCGACCTGCCCTGGCTGCGGGTACTTGTCGGGGCGAATACACGGCTCCTATCTGCGGTTTCCTCACGATCTACCGACGGCGGGCAGGTCCGTCGTGGTGGCATTGAGGGTGCGCCGGTTCGTCTGCGCGGAGGGCTCCTGTTCGCGCAAGACTTTCGCCGAGCAGGTACCGGGGCTCACCCGCCGGTTCGGCCGGCGGACGGAACGGCTGCGATCGACGCTCATCTCGGTCGGCCTCGCGCTCGCGGGCCGGGCCGGGGCTCGCATGACGGACGTCTTCGGGGCTCCGGTCAGCCGGAATACCCTGCTGAGGCTGATCGCCTCGCTGCCCGATCCTCCGGTCCCGGCGCCCCGCGTGGTCGGCGTGGACGAGTACGCCCAGCGCAAGGGCCGCATCTACGGAACTGTGCTCGTCGACGTCGAGACACGTCGCCCGATCGATCTCCTGCCGGACCGGGAGGCGGACACGCTGGCGGCCTGGCTCGCCAAGCGGCCCGGCATCGAGATCGTCTGCCGCGACCGAGCCCCCTTCTTCGCCGAAGGCGCGACCCGCGGCGCCCCACAAGCCATACAGATCGCGGACCGGTGGCACCTCTGGCACAACCTGGGCGAAGCCGCCGAGAAGTGCGTCTACCGACACCGCAGTTGCCTGCACCCCGCACCAGCACTGCCTGATGAACCACCAGAGCAGGCGGAAGCAGAGTCGGCCGCGTCATCGCCCTGGCCGACGGGCCACCGGTTCGCCGAACGCACCCGAGCAAAGCACGCCACCATCCACGCGCTCTTGAAGACAGGCCACAGCAAGCGGTCCGTCGCCCGGCAGCTCGGCATGACCCTCAACACGATCCTGCGCTTCTCCCGGGCCGCCACACCGGATGAGCTGTTCACCGGCCAGTGGCAAAGCCGCGCGACCAAGCTCGACGCCTACAAGCCCTACCTCGACCTGCGCCGGCAGGAAGGCTGCACCAACGCCTGGAAGCTGTGGGAGGAGATCAGAGAGCAGGGCTACCCGGACGGCTACGGCAACGTCCGCAACTACGTGAGCAGGACTCTGCGCGGCAAACCCCAGCCGGTCGGACCCCGGCCGCCGTCGGCCCGCGCCGTGACCCGCTGGCTCCTGACCCACCCGGACGCCCTGGTCGAGAGCCACCGGATCCAGCTCAAGGCCGTGCTGGCCAACTGCCCCGAGCTGGACGTCCTCGCCAAGCACGTTCGGGCCTTCGCCCACATGGTCACCGACCTGCAAGGCGACCAACTGCCAGAGTGGATCGAATCAGCCAGAGCTGCTACCGGCTTACCCAGTCTCAGCCGGTTCGCCCACCACCTCGAACGCGACCTTGACGCCGTCGTCGCTGGACTCTCCCAACCGTGGAACTCCGGTGTCGTCGAGGGCCATGTCAACCGAATCAAGATGCTCAAGCGCCAGATGTTCGGTCGCGCAGGATTCGAGCTCCTCCGCAAGCGCGTCCTGCTCGCCAAGTGACTAAGGCATCCGCCCGCGTACGCTGGCTTGCCCCACGGTGACCCCCGTTCAGCGCCACAGGCATGCGGCTGGTGGACAAGGCCCCGATCACTAACGCAGCTCGTTACCGCACGGCTGACGCCCACTGAACCCGGAGTTGCTAGTAGTAGAGCCACATGGTGAATGCGCCATTGTCCATGGCGATCACTACTTCGCCCGCCCCTTGCGGCGGAGTCTGGTTCGCCACCGTCGTGCAGTGAGTCCCACTTCCGAGGTTTCCTTGAAAGCGCCACTCCTTGGCTGTGACGCGGCTTGCAGTCCTCTTCTTGAAATCGACTGCCTCCTCTACCGTGACCACTCGGTCAACCGGAAGCTCTTCATACTTCTGATCACCCATGATCATCCTCCTCTCTCGGTTCCCCCACCGAGGATGCGTCGGGGTATGTGTGCTCGCCATTTAACGGCCGCCTTCCGTGTGGGGTGCGGGTAGAGATCCACACCTTCATGCGATGTCCGCATGCTTACAAGCTGAGCGTCGTGAACGGTTTCTCGCCTCCGATCCCGGAGCTCTTCGGCTTCGGCCGGCCTGTGCATGCCGCCGTGGGGAAGCTTCACCAGGCGTACAAGGACAAGGCCCCTACCTCCGACGAAGCCAGGGCTATCGCGGAGAACATGTGCCACCTTATGATCCCGGAGGCCAACCAGGGCGCCATCGTCCACACCGCGCGCCCCACAGCCCCCCAGCCGAGCGCCCGGCCGGGCCGCGCGGCGTCGGCGTACGGGCGCCGCATCGGCTAGTGAGCAGCGGAAGGTGGCGGCGTCCTTGAGGCTGCGTAGGGCCGCCTCGGCTGCCTCGTACTTCTGGCCAGGAGTGGGCGCACGGGAATCCCGAACAGGGGCTCGTCGCGGACGTAGTTGAACTTCACGAAGACATCGCCCACGGCGAGCGCGGAGATGTCGACCTCGTCGCCGGCGACGTATCCCATCTCGTAGACCGGGCAAGGGGGGCCGCCTGGGAGCACCTCGGGCACTCCCAGGCGGCCCGGATCACCGGCGCTCGAACCAGTAGACCGCCAGCCCGGCCAGGCCCATCGTGGACGCCTTCACCGCCAACCGCACGAACTCGTCACTCGCGGTCTCCAGCAGTCGACGAGCCTGCGCCCGCCCCGGGCGTAGGCGCCTTTCCCTGGGCTTCGCACCGAGCGGCGGGCCGTCAAGGTGCTGGTCAGAGTTGCTTTGTAAGTCAGCGGGCCTGATCCGACTGTCTGTGATCGTCATCGATCCTGCGTGGCATCACTCCGAGGATCAGATTTTCGAGGGCGTGCGGCATTGACCCGAAGCTGGCGACCCAGGTCTCGACAAGGTAGATCTCACTGTCCTCATCGATACCGAGAAAGAATCGGCCGTGATCGAGCTCGCCGAGCGGGAAGAGACGTCTCCCCAAGGAGTCGCTCCACTCGGAGAACCGGTCATCCTCTCCCCAAGCCAGCTCCGGGTCCAGCTCGAACGGTTCCCGGGCACGGTTGATTCCCGGGCCGCCGATGCTCACGGTCAGCCCTCCGAACTCCTGGAGAAACCTCCCCGCAGCGTCGTGCATGACGAGGCCGACCGCTTCGAACCGGGACCGCCAGCCGGCCGTGTCGACCCGCCTGCCCGCCGTCCATCCAGAAGCCTCCAGAACCTCCAGCACCTCCGGCGACCACTCGCTCATGACAGGCCCACCCCCCCCCCAAGCTTGAAGAAGCATGAGGCGATCATCCCAGCAGACGACCTGAGAGAGAACAGCGTGTGACCGCACCACACGAAGTGGCTCTGTCGCTGGTTTGGGGGTGGGGTCGGGTGATCAAGGAGACAGGAGAATGCGACGTCGCAGGAGGTCGAAGTTGGCCCGTCCGTACATCTGTCTCTTCAGCAGCTTGATTCTGGTGACGTTGCCCTCGACTGCTCCCGAGGTAAAGGTGGTGGTCAGGGCAGCGAGTACTGCTGCGTGGTCGCGGCGTATGCCGGCGGCCAGAGTGCGGAGTTCTCGTTGTCCGTCGAGGCGGACGTCGGCGAGCCAGACGTCGAGAACCAGGTGCTCGCTGCGGCGCTCGCGCACCATCTCTGCCAGGCGCCGGGCGTATTCGGTAGTTGTGGCCAGTGCGGGGCTGCGTTCGCACAGTTCGTCGAGGCACTTGCGCTCGGTGTCGGTGAGGTGTTCGGGCCGGCGCATGATCCAGTTGGTGACCCGGCGGACGGTCAGATGGGGCAGCGGAGCATCCGGCGGGATTGCCCCGGTTCGGTAGGGCCGCAGGTGGCGGCGGACGGTGTTGATGTCGCCGCGGTAGCCCAACTGCTGGATCTCCCGGGTGAGTGCGGCGGCGTTGGTGCAGCCCTCCATCCAGCGGTGATGCAGATAGAGCCGATAGTCGTCGATCATGCTTGGGCGATGGGTTGCCGCGACGAGTAACTGCTCGACATCGGCGGCCTGGGCGAAGCGCAGGACAGTGCCGCGGCTGAGGCGGAGTTCGCGGGCGATGGCTCGCAGGCTGTCGCCGCGTTCGATGCGTTCGTGGATCTGCTGGTGGCGTTCGCGGGTGCGTGCGACCAGCGGGCGTTGCCGTCCGTGCACGTCGAGTTCGCCCAGGGTGGTGGGAAGGACGTCGCTCTGGCCAGCCTGAACGGTGAGGGGTTCTCGCAGGTCGCCACGGTGTCGTCCGACTATGCGCTCGACGGCCTCTGCGAGGTTGTGCAGCAGGTGCCAGGCATCGGCAACTTGCCGGGCCTGCGGTGCACCGGCTTGGGCGCCATCGCGGAAGGAGCCGGCGCGGTCGCGGCAGACGACCCTCACCTCGGGGTGTTCGCGCAGCCAGGCGGCGAAGGTGCGCGCGGTGCGGTCCGCGAGGACGTCGACAGGGCGGTGGGTGTCCATGTCGACGAGGAGCGTTGCGTAGGTACGGCCGCGGCGCACGGCGAACTCGTCAACACCCAGGCACGGGACAGACTCCGGCTGCGGGAGGGGCAGTGCGCGAAGGAGGCGGAGCAGGGTGTCCTTGCCGGTGGTGACGGCTAGGCGCTCGCACAAACTGGCGCCGGCACGTCCGCCCAGGAACAGGGCGATGTCGGTGAGCTGAGCGGTGAGGGCATTCGTGCGGCGTGCGTGTCGACGCGTCAGGTCCGGGATCTGCTCGGCGAAGGTTCGACGTCCGCAACTGATGTTGCCGCACACGAGACGACGTGCCCGCAGGTCCAGTCGCACCTTCCGGCCAGCAACGGGACGGTCCGCCAGACACCGCTGGTAGTAGCAGTGCACTCGCGAGGATCTCCATCCACATCCCGGGCAGGCGGCCGACCCCACCGTGGACCGCACGGCAAGACGGACTTCAGCGTCCCCAAGAACAACCTCTTCTACCTCGACTCCGGCCCCCTGAAGAAGGAGGTCAGCGAGGCGAACCACATCCCCCACGCACAGGTGATGCCCGCCTGCTCATGATCGTCACCCACCCCCAAATCAGCGACAGAGCCAAGTTTCGTGATTTGGCTACGCAACGTCACGCACAAGAAGGCATTTGCGGAGGAGGCGGAAGCCAGTGCCGCCGAATATTCACGATAGTCCTTGGGCAGGGCACACCTTGGGTCAAGCTGTGACCCTCTAGCCGTACAAGTCCGGGGGCAGGCACGATGAACGATCAGGTGGTGACGGCGTTAATCTCTGGCCTGGTAGCGCTGCTGGTGGCTGGTGCCAGCGGGCTGCTGACTCTGGTGCAGATTCGCCGCGAACGCCGGAGGTGGCTAACGGACCTCAAGGTGGCCTGGGCGCTGGAGAACCACAAGGCACGCCTGTCGTCCTACCCTGATGCCTTCGCCGTTCTCCAGCGTTTGTCGCATGGCGGTGCCGACCCTGTGACGCCGCAGGTTGCCGCCAGGGTCGCGGCCGAGCTGAACGATTGGTTGTACTCCACGGGCGGCATGTGCGCCGATGCGGCCACCCGGGGTGCGCTTCTGGGACTGCGTCAGCGCTGCCGCAGATGGGCCAAGAGCGGGGGCCGACGGCCTGACGACCTCTACACCTGGCGCAATCTGGCGCTCGCGTTTCTGCGGCGCGATCTCGACATTGTGGGGCTCGAGAACTATGAGTCCGACCCAGACGCCGCAATGTTGAAACAGCTGCAACAGGAGCTGGAAGCCTCATTGGGGTCGGATACTCGCTCCACAAGCTGGCTGCGAAGCGTTACGCGAGGAGCACACGCTTCCGGAGGGGGAGGAATCCGGGGCGGCCGAGCATCTGCCGTTTGAACATTTTGATCCGGTTGACAGCTCATTCGGCTGGGCCGGAGTGCCAGTCGGTGGTCAGGCCGGCGGTCACTGCTGGCTCTGCGAGGGCGATCACAGCCCCCGCAAAGTCCCCCTCGGCGACCATCTGCCGCCGCAACAGCGAGCTGCCCTCGAAGCCTGCCTCACTCCCCACTGACCGCCTCAAGCCGCGGTGACAACAGCCTCCCCATAGGCGAGCGAACTGGGCGCTGACCGCGTTGCCGGTACGTCTCCTAAAACGAGGCCTGAGCAGCGGCGTCGCGTTGGGCTCAGTCGCGGTGGGCGTGCGCCCCCGCCGCCCGCGGCCGCGACGACGCCCTCGGTCGCCCAGTCGTCGTCGAGGAGCATGGGCGACCAGGCGGGCGTGAGCCTCGGGGAGCCGGCCGTCGCGGTGTTTGGTGCGGGCCTTGGCGAACCAGGCACCGAGCCTGACCGTGTCGCCGTCGAGGCCTTGCGGGTCATGATCACTCCTCCAGCGGCAGCTCCCGCCCAAAGTCTCGGAGCCAACCAACCCCCTCACCGTCTTCGACCACAGGCTGGTGGCCCTACGCGTCCGTGCGCGCCTTGCTGGCCGCGGGCTTGTGCTGAAAGTAGGCGTCCGCTCCGAACCCTTCCCAATCGACGGTCATGGACTTCCTTGACAGCCCATACACCCGCCCTACTGTCCGGTCGGTATTGCCGTCATCACACTTAAGTCTGATGACGTACAGTCCAGCCTCTTTGGACGCTTTGCCTCGACAGTGATGTTTGCCGTTCAGTTCGACTTGTTGGCCGTCGACAAGGAGGATGACGGCGCTTCCGCCGTTATCCCAGGCGGGGTAGAGCCAATGGCCATCGAGTGAAGGGTCAGCCTCGCCTCCGACGACCTGAGCGCTGGGTGTGCTGGCCGTGCTGCCAGGGCTTGCCGTCGACGTGGGCTCCGAGGAGGATTTCGCTCCCTCAGACTCTGCGCCGCCGCACCCGGAAACAGCGACAGCTGCCACCAGGACGGTCCCGGCAACCTCGCGTACTCGCTTGATCACATGATCCCCTCGAAAGACCCGCCTGGACACGCCGGACGCGGCAGGTCGGCAGCGGATCATAGCTTCCAGGGAACCCATGACACAGCCCCAGCTCATCAGGCGAAGACCGCCACGGGCGCCAGCGATCCTATGGATCGGTGCCCAGACCGCCGGATCGTCCACAACCTGGTTCAGGTCCGTCATCTGGAGCTTCTCCAGCCAGTGCGACAGCACCAGTACCTCGTCACTCGTGAGCTTGATCGTGACCTGGCTATCACCCATGCACACCCCTACGGTTCGGCGAGTTGGGCACCCCAAGGAAACGCGGCGAGCTCCTCCTCGAACTGCGGCCACGCCTTCCCGATGCGAGGGAAGCGGCGCACCAAGTCGTCGATGTCCGGGACGATATGCGACCTCGGAGTCGACCCCTCCCCCGCTCCCGGCCTCCGCCTCCACCAAGCCGCGGTACAGCCCGGTGCGGGCGGTAGGGAACCACCGGACCAGCGCTGCCCCAGGACTGTCCGGTGCAGCCGCATCGAACGAGGCTTCAACGCATACGTTCATCCCGCGCACCCTGCTGGTGCCCGGCCATAGGAAATCCTGCGACGATCCCCACATTCCGAAGCGATCACTGAACTCGCACTTCAGAAGCCTCTCTGGCTCCTCAACCTCTGCCGAAACCGCAGCTCAGGTCGACACATCACAACAACCAGAAATCCTGCAACGATCACTAAGCCAACAGCTCGACGCATCGATCATGCAGTGATCCTTAGTGGATTTGTCACAGCGGCTCCGCAACCTTCTGCAATTGCCTGCGTGCGTTTCCCGGGAGTGTGGCGGGCGTGGCGTCACCGGACGATGGTGGCCGCGTCCCACACGATAAGTGTGTCGCCACGGTCCTTGGTCATCAGGTGTGTTCGGTCGGGTGACATGCGGCAGTCGAGTACGACGTCCGTGTGGGCCTCGAGGGTGTTCAGGAGTTCGCCGGTGCGGGTCGACCGGATCTGCACGCGTCGGGCGTCAGGCACGGCCAGCCAGTCCTCGGTGGTGGCGAAACGTGTACGTGTCTGCTCCAGTGTGAAGCGCTCACGAAAGCCGGGCAGTTCCAGGACCCGGAGTCGGTACAGGTCGCCGATCGCGATCCACGAGCCGTCGGGAGCCAGACCGAGCCGGTAGATCTCGTGCGGCTGATCGGGCAGCTCCGTGAGCAGTCGCCCGGAACGCGGGTCCCAGAGCAGGATCTGACCCCTGCGGCCGCAGGCGGCCAGGGTTGCTCCGTCGGCGGCGAGCGCCAGTTGTGACATCCCCTGCGACGTGGGCTTCGTTCCCACGCGTTCGTTGGTGAGCGGGTGGACGAAGCTGCCGGTTGAGGTGTTGTAGGCAACCCACATGCCGTCCGGACCGTACACGGACTCACCCACGGCGCCGACCTTGAAGGGGACTATTTCCTCGCCGCTGACAGCGTCCCAGGCCTGGGCTTTTTGGCCCACCGTCTTGGTCATGATGAAACTGCCGTCCGGAGCGACGGCGCAGTGCCGGAGCATGTCGGACGGGCCTCGGATCGCCCGTCGCAGCGCCTGGGATTCCAGGTCGTACACGTGGACGAGCCGGTCGTTTCCGACCGCCACCAGCCATGTGGCGTCCGGTGCCAGAGCGAAGTCGAAGGTGAACCGAGGCAACTGCAGCACGGCACGGACCGCCGACTGCGTCTGGACCGCGAACTGCCCGGCGACGGAGGGCTGCTCCGCATCTCCGTGGTGGTCCGCGTGCGCTCGCGGAAGCGGCATATGGCCCAGGGCCTGCAGCAGTTCGGCCTGCCTCCCCGGATCCAGCCGGGAGCCATGCTCCGCCCCGCTCATGACCTCGTCGATCACCGAAGCGGTGGCCCTGGACTCCGGGGAGTCGACCAGGGCAAGATCGGCCAGCAGGCTCTGTGCTCCGAGCCGCTGGATCTTGGCGATCTGCCAGCCTGGAAGTGTCACGAGTCTGGCGGCCTGAGTCGGGTCGCAGTGCTGCATGTGCCACACCAGATGCCGCCACCAGTACCCGGCGCCGGCAGGCAGGGCCGACCAAGGGTCGCCGGGTTTCAGCAGTGCGAGGGCGTTGTCCAAGAGTCGTCCGTGCCAGTCGGCCGCCTCGTCCGCCGACCAGCGCGACTTCAGGCGCTCGTGCAGGGCTTCTGGGACGGTCAGTCGCCACCTGCCGTCGTCGGCCTTGACGGCGCGTACGAGACCCACGCGCTCGAAGTCCTCGAGCAGGAACAAGGCGCGGTGGGGATGGCGATTCGGTCCGGAGTCCACATCGACCCAGGCTTCCTTGACCTCGGCCATGTCCAGTTCGACGCCCGGGGGGACAGCCGCCAGACGGCGGGCGTCGAGGGAATCCGAGCGACTGAGCCCCAGATCCTCCAGCGCCCGGCCGACAGAGTCATCGCCCCAGTCTTTGTAGCCTGTTACCTGCTCCCAGTGCTCCCCGAGCCGGCGATCGAGCCGACGCCGACCCCACCGTGTTCTCATCACCTGCGCCTCTCCCACCCGGACACCCAGTGAAACAGTCCGAACGCCTGGATGCAGGCATTCCCTCCAGGCCGGCGCGCGAACTTTGAGTATGCCCTCAACCCGGGACGGTTCTGCCATTCGGCCATGCCCTCAAGGACTTTCTCAGCCACCTGGGCCGTCACCGCTGGGTCGTGGAGCGGCAACGCTGAAAGGGCTCACTCATTCATCATCCGAACCTTCGAGCCCGAGATGGTCCGGCGTTTCGAGGAGTGCCGCCTGTCTCTGAGCATCGGACTCCCGGCCGGCTACCTCGCGGATGATCTGCGCAAGCCTGTGCCGATCATCCGCGGAGAGCTGGTCGAGCGTGGACGTGACGTCTTCGAGCCACGGCACGCAGATTTCCGGATCTGCGGCGATGAACTCAGCCTGGGTGTCACGCTGGAGCCACGTGTACACAACCGCCTGAGGGTTGCCGCCAACTTTGGTCTTCGAGGGGGCGGCCCAGTAGTCCAGATGCGCCGGGTCCGGGTCCGTGGCGAGGTAGACCCAGCCGTTGAGCCAGCGTGTGGGCGGCTTCGATATGACCTTGACGAGTTGAGAGAACGATGTTCGCAATCGCTGGCGGATCCGTGGCCGCCAGTCCAGTTCGGAGCGAAATCGCAGGTGTGCTCGGGGCGTTTGTGTTGGCATCATGCGGCCTCGGCATCCGCTGGTGGCACGTATGTCATAGGCGGATGATGATCAAGGCGACGTCGTCGCGGGCGCTGCTGCTGACGCCGAGGTCCGCGAGCAGGGCGTCAGCAAGGTGTTCGGGTTCATGATGGGCGTGGTGGGTGAGCGCGTGAGTGAGGCGTTGCAGGCCGACGTCGATGTCCTCGCCGGGGCGTTCGATGAGGCCGTCGGTGTAGAGCACGAAGGTGTCGCCGCTGGTGTAGGGCAGCTCCGCCTGGGGGTAGGGGACGGGTTCGGGACGGGTTCCCAGCGGAGGGTCGGTGGCCTGGTCGAGAAGGTCGAAGGTGCCACCCGGGTGGACCAGGATGGGGGGCGGGTGGCCGGCATTGCTGTACGTGATGCGGGAAGCGCGGGTGTCGACAACGGCTTGGACGACGGTGGTGGCCAGGGCACCCTCCACGTCGCCTGCGTACAGGCACAGGACGTCCAGGGCTCCCGCAGGCTGTTCCACGGCCCGGACGACGGCGGACAATGCGCTGCGGAGCATTCCCATGACGGCGGCGGCCTCCAGGCCGTGGCCGACGACGTCGCCGACCGCGACGGCAAATCTGTCCTCGGGCAGGTCGACGACGTCGTACCAGTCGCCGCACACATTCAGTGACCCGGTGGCCGGCAGGTATCGCACTGCGGTCTCCCGGTGCCGGGCCAAGTGAGGCGCGTGGAGCATGGCCTCCTGCAGGGTGACGGCGACCCGGCGTTCCCGGGTGTGGGCTTGGTGCAGTTCCTCGTTCAGCCGCTTGAGCTCAAGTGCCCGCGCGTACAGTTCGACCTCCCTGGCTTCCACGTCGCTCAGCGCGCCGCCTTCCCCCAGGCGAGCATGGGAGCGGATGAACGAGGTCACGTCCTCCCCCCGGTGCAGGATCCACTCCACCTGCCCATCCGGCCCGAGCACCGGGGTGTTGATCGCGGACCACCAACGCTCCTCGAACACACCAGGCCGGCCGGCCACGGGAATGTCGTACTTCATCGGCGCCATCGTGTCCCGCTCCTTCGAGCGCAGGACCCGGCGTAGGGAGGCGTGCAGATTCCGCACCCCGTCAGCATCTGGGTCCGCCGGATTGTCGGGGAAGGCATCGAAGAGATATCTCCCGAGCAGATCCTCCCGAGTACGGCCCGTCACCTGGCAGGCCGCCTCGTTGATGTCCGCGAGCACCAGATCCGGGCCCAGCACCATGCAGGGGCTGGGCGTGACCGCGAAGAGCGCCTGGTAGTCGATCGCCGACCCTGCCACACGGCGCGGACCCGCACCTGGGCTGTCTTCGTCCCTCACCCTTACGTTTCTACCGGTCGTCGGCGCCCTCGGCACCTGCGCACTCGCGGAGCGGGCGTCGGCCGCTTTGGTGCAGTTGTCGACCCCACGAACAACACCGCGCCCCTGCCTGCGGCATCTGCAGGACCGCGCCCACAGGAGTGTGCAGTGTGACCCGTACCCCCGGGGCACGGACGCCGCATGATCACGCTGCAGGCAACACAGCCCAACCCCCGGCGGGCACTTAGTAGTGCTTCGTTAGGTCTTTCCATCGACCCTGATCAAGAGCATGTTGGGGTGTGTGGATGCGTATGAAGTGAGCCGGTTACGGGCGGCGTTGGCGATGTTCGTGGCGGATGTCTTTGCCTCGGTGCCGCGTAAAGACCAGAGGGCCAGAGGTGAGTCCTATTTGCGAGGCCTGATGCTGGACGGCCGGCGCAAGTCGATCCAGCCGATGGCCGAGCGGCTGCCGGACGGGAACATGCAGGCCCTGCAGCAGTTCGTGAACCAGTCGCCGTGGGATCCGCTGCCGGTCAGGCAGCGGATCGCCGAGCGCCTGTCCCAAGTTGTCCAGCCCGAGGTGTGGGTGATCGACGACGTGTCGTTCCCCAAGTGCGGCAAGGCGTCGGTCGGGGTGGCCCGCCAGTACTGCGGAGCGGTCGGCAAACGGGCGAACTGCCAGGTCGCGGTCAGTGTCCATGCTGCTACCGACACCGCTTCGTGCCCGCTGGAGTGGCAGTTGTATCTGCCGCGGGAGTGGACGGACGAGCCGGACCGCTGCCGCAGGGCAGGGGTCCCCGACGACGTGGGACACCAGGAGAAGTGGCGTCTCGCGCTCGGCCTGCTGGACACACTCGCCCAGTGGCAGCTGACGGCGCCGGTCGTGGTCGCCGATGCCGGCTACGGCGTCTGCACTCCGTTCCGGCTCGGGCTCGAGGAGCGAGGACTGTCCTATGTCCTGGCCCTGAACGGGAAGGAAGTCGCTCATCCGGAGGATGTCGAGCCGCACCAGCCCGCTTATGGCGGACTCGGGCCGCCCACCCTTCCCCGCTACCGCACCCCGCCCCGAGCCATCTCCGCCCTCGCGGCGGAGGCGGGTGCGGAGCGATGCACCAAGGTGACCTGGCGGCACGGCAGCAAAGGCGCGATGACCTCACGGTTCATGGTGCTGACGGTGCGGCCCGGGGGCAAGCAGTCCCTGGCCGCCGCCCAGGAATCGGGCGGCGGCCGCAACCGGTGGGACGGCGTCCTGCCCGTCCAGACCCTCCTGGTCGAATGGCCAAACGGCCAGGACGCACCCACCAACTACTGGATATCGAACCTGCCGGCCACCACACCGGCCGCCGACCTCGTGCGGTGGGCGAAGATGCGCTGGCGGATCGAGCACGACTACCGCGAGCTCAAACACGGCCTGGGACTCGACCACTTTGAGGGCCGCACCTGGCGCGGCTGGCACCACCACGTCACCCTCGTCACCGCCGCCCAGGCCTTCCTCACCCTCCGCAGGCTCGACCCAAAAGCCCAGACACCGGCCCAAGCCTCTACCAGACCCTCGACGCACTCCAAAACCTGCTGAGGTGCTGGACCGGCACCTGCACCACCTGCGGCCGCCAGCTCAAAACCAGCAGAACCAGAACCAGAACCTAACGAAGCACTATTAGGGCCTGTCCGGCGGATCTTGGCTTGCGTCCGGTCGCCCCCCTCAGGTTGGAGTGGGGAAGGTTGCACCTAGGCTTTGGCCATGCTGCTGGTCAACGGCGGAGAAGCCGTAGCTGACGCTCCCGTACTGCGCACGGGGGGAGTGCCACTCGTCCCGGATGGATTCGTCTGGCCGAACTGCCGCGAATGTGGCGAGCCCATGCAGTTTCTCGCTCATCTGCCCCTCGATCTGGGGGCGGTCGCGGTCTTCTTTTGCCAGAACGACCCGGGCATGTGTGACGACTGGGACGCCACCGCCGGCGCCAACCGGGCCTTCGTGTTCAAAGGTCAGCTATCGGCGGCCACCGTCCCCGCCGAGGGCGAGACGCTGCTCGGTGCGGTGACCGCCTTGCACCCCCACCCAGCCGACATCCCAACCGCAGAGCCGGTTCTGGGACGGCTGGGTGGCGAACCCGACTGGCTCCAGGGTGACGAGACCCCCGACTGTCCCTCCTGCACAACCCGTATGACATTCACGGCCGAACTCGAAGAAGGATCCGACTTCGCGACCTCCGCCAACTTTGGCGGAGGTGGCCGCGGCTACGTCTTTCACTGCCACCCCTGTAGCGAGGCCGCCTTCCTCTGGCAGCGATGAAGAGCGCCTGAAAGCTCATGTGCGGAGCCAGAGCCGGATCGCAGCGACGGTGACAGTGCCGTGGAAGACATAGGCTCGCTTGTCGTACCTCGTAGCCACAGCCCGGAAGTTCTTCAGGGCATTGATCGTCCGCTCGACCTCGTTCCTGCGCTTGTACATCGTCTTGTCGAATCCGGCGGGTCGACCGCCTTTGCTACCACGGCGCCGGCGGTTGGCCCGCTGGTCTCGTGGCTCAGGAATGGTGTGCTTGATCTGCCGTCTCCGCAGATAGCGGCGGTTGCGGCGAGACGAGTAGGCCTTGTCGCCGCCGAGGTGATCAGGCCGGGTCCGCGGGCGTCCGCCTTCGAGACGGGCAACGCGGATACGTTCCATGACCGGGATGAACTGTGGGGCATCCCCCCCACTGGCCCGGCGTGACCAGGGAACGCAAGCGGGCGACGTCCGCCCTCACTGGCAAGGTGGATCTTGCAAGTCAGTCCGCCCCGGGAGCGTCCGAGTCCCTCATCGGGGCGGTGCTGCCGAGGCCGTGATCTTTTTTCGGGACATGCGGCGCATCCCTGCGGGCCCCGGCGGCGTGTTGATGAGCGCGGCAGGACGTCGAATCCACGCTCACCATGCTCCAGTCGATACGGCCTTCCGCATCCGCGTCGGCCTGGACGGCATGGAGGATCGTCTCCCACGTGCCGTCGGCTGACCAGCGTCTATGTCGCTCATAGACCGTCTTCCATTTTCCGAACCGCGTTGGCAAATCACGCCACGGGACGCCGGTGCGCTCCCGGAAGAGGATGCCGTTGATCATCTTGCGGTGACTGGCCCATCGTCCGCCCCGCCCGCCGGTTTTCGGTAGATGCGGCAGCAGCCGCGACCATTCGCTGTTCGTGAGATCACCCCGCCCCATGTCCATGCGAACGGACCGGGACACGAAGCGGTTCAAAGATCCGCCGGACAGGCCCTAGGCCAATCACGACCGATCCAGTTCACCACGGGCGGTGGTAATTCAGGTCCGGTCACTGGTGGAAATGCCGGCGGCCCCAGGAGGCGGCGTCGGTGAAGTGGCCACCGCCGCGACCCTGGCCGTGGCGCTGGCCACTGCGTTCGACGCCGCCTTCCTGCCCGAGTCCGCCATCCCCTACCTCGGCGTTTAGGCTGCCCCGACCTGCTGCACAGCGATTTCAGCTCCTGGCCCTGGGGCGCCGACTGCAGCCCTCGGCGTTCGAGGTGGCGAGCCGTCGCTACGCCCTCTCAGCTTCGACTCGCGGTGGCGGATGGGCGCGGGAGCGCCTTAGTGAAACGTCTTCGTCGGAATCGGTGCTTTTACACAGCGTCCATCCGCATGAACTATGAGCGTTTCGTGATGGTTTGCCGTTCACAGCGTCACCGTCCGGGCCGATAAAGGATGTCGTGGTCCCGTGTCTGCTTCTTACGATGCTTGTGCAATACCTGCCCAGAGAGCACACACCGGGAGTCGAGGGACGAAATTGGCGATCGCACACGGCGGGGATTGCTTGTTCGTCGGGACTTCGGGTACTGCGATTGAATGAGCATGGCATCAGAAAATGCCCCGGGCTTACTGAAAGTTGTTGTTCGTGACGCACCTCGACGACCTCGGTGGTGAACAGGCGAGAGGATCACGCGGTGACCCCGAGGCCATCGCCCTGGAGATTTCCGACGCCGTCGAAAGCCTCGCCGACCTGTGGTCCGGCGCCGTACAGGATGCGGCAATGCGGTTGTCTCCGGCCCAGTCAAAGGCGTTGCGCACCCTGAGCAGGTCGCCGGCCTTGAATCTCACGGCCTTGGCCGAGTGGCTGGACATCGGGCTGCCCACGGCCAGTCGGCTATGTGATCGCCTTGAGGCGGTTGGTTTGATGGAACGGGCCTCGCATCCGAGCAACCGGCGCGAGGTGCAGCTGATTCTGACCCGGGCCGGCCGGCACGTGCTCAGTGATATGGCCGGGCGTCGAGCACAAGCTCTGGCTGCCGCTCTGGGAGGGATGGCGCCTGCCGAGAGGGCCGCGTTGAGCCGGGGGCTGAAGGCCTTTCTCGTAGCGCAGGAAGCAGCCTTGTCGCGGTCTGAGGAGACTTGACGGGGTTCGTAGCGCCTGAGGGGTGCAGGGACGTGTTCCGGGGGCGCGGCCGTTCCGGTCCAGGCAGGCGACCGAAGCGTCGGCGGCGAGTTCTTGCTGCCGACGTTCCTGGCCAGGCCCGGGGGCCGTGGCGCGTGCTGCTTCGTAGAGGGAGGCTCGGGTCATGTGGCGCTGAGGGTTTGGCGCAGGGCTCGTTCTCCGAGGAATCCGCCGTCGGCGTCGCGGGCGCCGTGTCTCCAGGGCCTGGCACCCGTCACGATGGCCGTCCGCGCCAGTCCAGGCACACCACTAGGGCGTCGTCGGTCGGCAGGGCCTGGCCACGGTGGCCCGTCAGTTCCCGCAGGACGGCCCGGGGGACGTCGGCGGGCGGCAGCAGCCGGGTGGACATGATCGCCCGGGTCAGGGCGGCATCCCCGTACGACTCTCCGCCGGGAGAAAAGGCTCCGTAGACGCCGTCGCTGACGAAGACGAGACGGTCGCCTGGCTCGACCTGGAATTCCTGGGCTGCGTAGTCGGTCTCCTCGAACATGCCCAGAGGCATCTGCGCCTCGAACGCGACGCGCTCGAGCGTTCCGTTGCGCAGGCGCAGCACCTGCGGGGAGCCGGCGTCCACGACCTGGACCTGTCCGCTGATCAGGTCGAAGTCGAACATGAGGGCAGACAGGTAGCAGCGCCCCCGGTAGTGGGCGTAGACCGCCTGGTCGGCGAGGGCGGCCTGGTCGGCGAGGCCGATGCCGGCCCGCCGGGCGTTGCGCAGAGCGTTGACGGACAGATTGGTCAGCAGGGAGGCCTCCATCCCCTCGCCCATGCCGTTGGAGACGTACAGGAGGAGCCGGTCGGCGGTCACGGACCAGTCGAAGTTGTCGCCGAAGATCGCGTAGGCGGGCTCCAGCTGTGCTCCGAGCTCGTATTCGGGGCAGGCGTAGGAGCGGCCGGGCAGCAGTTGCCACTGCATCTCGGCAGCCAGGGTGAGCCGGTCCTTGCGTCGTGCTTGCAGGTAGAGGTCCGTGTCGCGTTCGGCCACGACGACCTCGTGGGCGAGCACCTCGGCGATCTCTGTCAGTTCGTTCAGGCAGCTGCGTGCGTGCTCCCCGCCGGGGAGGGTCACCGAAAGGACGCCGAGTCGGTCGCCGCGGGCGATGACGGGCAGGTGGACGCTCACCAGTCCGTCTGAAAGCCCCTCGATGAAGGGTTCCTGGGCGCCGAAGGCTCGTCCTGCCGGGCTGTTGTGTATCGACACCGGCTCCAGAGTGTGCGGCAGTCTGGAGACCGGTTGCAGCACGGTCAGGCCGTAGTCGGCCATGAAGAGCTCGACGGTGTCCGCTTCGTACTGCTCAGCCAGGACGCGGCGGACCGCGTCGAGCAACTGGTGGGGCGCCGCCGTGCGCAGAGCGCGCTCAGCGGCCACGAATCTGTTCACAGTGGTGAATACGCCGATCTTTTGTCTGACGTGGGAGGCCTTCGGCTCGCGACGAAGTCATGGAGAGGTGCGGTGTCCGGTGCAATCCATCTCTAGCCAGTTCGCTCGCCCCGTACGCCGGCCGTCGTCTTCGTGCCTGCGAGAGGGTGAACCGGACCTCGTCTCGGCGTTGCCCGGCGCCGGGCACGTCGCGCGGAGCAGTCTCATGGCCACGGAGCGGCAGGCGCCGGGGGTCAACGGCGCACTCGTGCCAGTGTCGCCTTTGTGGGTGCTGCTCGCCCGCGAGGCGGCCAGTGCGGGCTGAGCGGTGCGCCGCGCAATGAGGCGCAATCTCGGCTGCCGGGTCCCGGTGAGCAGAAAGCGGCGCGATCTCCATCCAGCGGAAGGCTGCCGCCCGCTCCTGGAGGGCAGGTGATGGTCGGCGCCTTGCGCTCAGGCTGCCGTTTCTCGATGCCTGTCTGCGGGCGTCGCGCCCTCTTGGGCCAGGTGGAGTGCGGGCTGGCTGAGCAGCGTGTGCTGCAGGCTGGTGAGACCGTCGGTCAGTGCGGTGCGCTGGCTGGAGGGCACGGCAGCAATCGC
This sequence comes from Streptomyces sp. NPDC056738, assembly GCF_042790435.1. NCBI lineage: Bacteria > Bacillati > Actinomycetota > Actinomycetes > Kitasatosporales > Streptomycetaceae > Streptomyces > Streptomyces sp. NPDC056738. Next base: position 8,103 of record NZ_JBHTZF010000029.1, on the reverse strand, counting down.
CTGGTGCAGCAGTTGGTCGCGCAGTTCACGAATCCGGGCCAGTTGGTTGTGGCCGGCGGGAGTGATGGAGAGCAGGACTTCGCGGCGGCTGTCGGGACAGGCACGGCGTTCTACGAAACCGAGGGCCTGCAGGCGGTCGATCAGGCGGCTGACCGAGGGGGGCGCGGCACCCAGGAGCTGGGTGAGGTCGCGCATGCGGATGCCGTCCTCGCGGTCGACAATGCACATCACGCGCAGCTGTGAGGCCGGAATGTAGGGCGGCGGGGTCTGGCTACGGGCCTGTTCCCAGAGGATGTCGAGAAGTTCGACGATGCCCTGGACCTGACGGGCCGCTGCGCGGACGGGTTCGGAGGTGGGGCGGGTGCGCTCGGTCATGCGGTTCCCCTCCGAGAGGTTGGGCCCCCCTTTTACACCGGTCCGTGTGTTCGGACATCACTCGCTGACGTCCGATCCAGCACACGTGGAGCCGGCGGGGGTGCCGTCCTTGGACGTATGACGATATGCCATGCGCTGGGAGTCGTGCAGCCCGCCGGCCGGGCCGGCGTCCTGCGCCTCGTCCCGAGCGCTCTTTTCGACCGTCTGGTCGGGGGCCAGGTGGTCCAGAGTGCCGGTGATGTCCAGCATCCGTTCCAGAGCCGGTGTCCGGTTGTCCAGGTGGAGGGTGACACGCGCGGCGACGGCCCGGCGGTGGAGCATGAGCAGCATGGCGAGCCCCATGGAGTCGATACCGCTCAGGGCCGTGCAGTCCAGGTGCAGGTGGCGCGGACGCGGATTGACGGTGAGGTGCCGGGTGGCGCCGGCGAGGAAGTGGTCGGCGCTGTCGTAGTCGAGGAACCCGTGCACCTCGACGTGAATCGCCTCTCCTTGGGCGGGGGCGGTGGTCAAGCGCAGGTGGTCGAGGTCGAATCCGTCAAGGCGTGTCATACGGTGTTCCTGGTGTCGGAGGCGATCACTGATCCTGCCCGGGTGAGGAGGTCGACGGCCTGGTGGAGCGTGGATGTGGCCCGGGGGAAGTCCTTGAGCTGCTCGCTCAGGATGCCCAGGGCCGGGATGAGGGAATGGGCGGGGACGCCGCGGGTGGTGAGGATGCCGGCTGTCCAGAGGATGAAGTCGGTGAAGAGGTCCACGTCGTCGGTGTAGAGGGCGGTGGCCAGGAAGTCGACGATGTGTGCGATGTCCTCGGCCGTGCGTTCACGCTGGGCGTCGGTGTAGTCCCGCATCGCGGGAAAGCGTTCTTCCAGGGTGCCCGTCACCGTTCGCACCAGGCGGGTGCGGGTGCGGGCGACCATCGTGTACTCCTGGTCAGCCAGGTGCGGCAGGTCGTCGATGGGCTGGTGCGCCGCTGCAGGGCGGGGAAGCGGGCCCTGCTCGAGCCGGTCGGCGGCGGCCCGGGCGTCGGGCGCCCACGCGTCGGCGCCCAGCTGGCGGGCGTACTGGCCGTGCCGGCCGAAGGCTGCGCCGCCGACCAGGACGGGGGTGCTGGTGGCCTGGACCGCGGTGATCGTGGCGTGCGCGGTCGGCAGACGGACGGGGATCGAGCTGGACAGCGCGACGAACTCGGGGCCGGTCTGGTGGATGTGGCTGATCAGATGGCTGGTGGGGACCTGGGCACCGAGATAGTCCACCTTCCAGCCCCGCAGCTTGAGCACTTCGGCGACCAGGCGCGCGGGCAGGCCGTGCCATTCGCCGTCCACGCACGCCACGGTCGCCCGGCCCCGGCCGGCTGCCGTGTGCTGGGCACAGCGGTAGGACAGGGCGGCGACGGCGCGTTCGTTGATGGCGGTGGCCGCATGCTCCTGGGCAACCGTGATGCGGTTCGCCGCCCACTCCTGGCCTACCCTGCGTTGCACAGCGCCGACGAGGTCCAGGAGCACGGTCTCGGGTGAGGCGCCGTCGTCCAGGGCGCCAAAGACGGTGCGGGTGGCTGTCTCTTCGTCGCCGGTGCTGACCGCCTCCCACAGCTGTTCTTCCCACTGCTGCGAAGCGTTTGATATACGGGTCACGCGGTGAACCTGCCCCGGGTGTGGCCGCCCACCGCACTGAGATGAGCCGAGCGGGGTGCAGCGATGATCATCACCGCCATATCGTCGTGGACCTCGGATCCGACCCACTCGGAGGCGAGCATCAGCATGTGCTCGACGACCGCTTCGGCCGGCATGGCCGCGCAGTGCGCGAGGGCCTTCTTCAGCCGGGACTGCCCGAACAGCTCATCGCCCAGCGGACCACCCTTGGCCTCGGTGAAACCGTCGGTGAACAGCACGCAGAAGTCCCCGGGTGCCAGCGTCTCCTGCGTCGTCGTCGCACGGGCCTCGGGCAGCACGCCGACGAGCGTGCCGCGTGACGCGCCTTCCTCGACGCTGCCGTCGCCTCGCACGATCAAAGGCGGCTCATGCCCGGCGCTGGTCACCCGCAGCCGCACGCCGCTCCCTTCCCGCACGACGGACGCCATGATCAGTGTGGCGAAGCGTGTCGCCTGAGAGTTGAGGAGTGCGCTGTTGAGGAGGTCGATCACGCGTTGGTGGTCATCGGCCATCGGCAGCAGCGCCTGCAGCGTGTTGCGGATCTTCCCCGTCAGCACTGCCGCCTCGAGACCCTTCCCGCAGACATCGCCCAGGACGGCGAAGGACTCCTCGCCGTCGGTGGCGGCCGGATGGACGTCGTAGAAATCGCCGCCGATCCGCTCATGGTCCTTCGCCGCCCGATAGCCGCCCGCGAACTCGATGCCGCCCGCCCTCTGGAGAACGGGCGGAAGCAGATCCCGCATCAGCGTCTGGGCGAGGGAGGACTGCTCGGCGTACAGGCGGGCCGCAGACATGGCTGCGCCGGCCCGGGCCGCGAACAGACGGGCGAAGACCTCCTCTTCCGCGCTGAACGCGGCCTCTCCGCTGCGTCGCAGGAGGACCAGGGCACCGGCCGGAACTCCGTGCCCGGGAAGCGGCGTGATGACGATGGAGCCGACCGGCCCGAAGCCGTCCGGGACCAGCCAGCCCGGAGCGGTCGCGGGGTCTATCCACCGCGACGGCACCGGCGGGAACCCCTGCAGGGCCTCACCGAGGCCGAGGACCTCTTCAGGATCAACATTCCACGTGAAGCGCTGCGGTTCACCCCCGCTCAGACACAGGACGACCGGCAAGCCGCGTGCCTTGCGCGGGGCGATGACCAGGGCGGCATCGGCAAGGTACTCCGCCGCGAGCTGCGCGGTCACGTCCATGCATCGCTCCAGATTCAACGACGAGAGCAGCGTGTTGGACGCCTCGGTCAGAAAAGCCGTCCGCTCACGCTCCATCCGCAGAGCCTCACGCGCCAGCCGACGGTCCGTGTCGTCCACCAGCCACCACAGCACGTCCCCGTCGTCCTGCACCGAGGGATGAGCCTCGAAGACCCGCTCGTCCACCGGCCCGAACACCACAGCGCCCGTCAGAGGGGCGCCCGTCATGTGTTGCGCGTGCCCGTCCGCAAGCCATGCCGGAACGTTGCCGCGCAACGGCTCGCCGGGGCAAAGAGCGGGAAAGAGATGGCCGGCCTGTGGGTTCGCGTGACGTACCGTGCCGGACCGGTCCACGATCACGACCGGGTACGGCACCGACACCAAGGCCATGGCCGCGTGCGCCGGAGCGCCAGTGCTCACGGCAGGTCCCTGCTCGATGGAAGTCACAAACACCAAGGCCCGCTGAGCGAACCCCTCACCTCATCCGGTCGATGAATTATTGCCTTACGGCAACCATCCTCTACCGCTGCCTCTCCTGGCAACCCGCACCCCGCTCACCCTTGCTCCAGGCGTGCGTGTCGCCGCCAAAACAGCGGGAGGGACGTGGGGCCGCCACCAGGACGGACCGGCCCCATCGGACAAAGGGGCAGGTCAGCGGCCCTGCAGAGTGAGATGGCACACGTCCGAAGCAGCAGGGGTCCAAGGAGTGAAGAACTTGAGGAGAGCCTGCAAAGTTCACCGCCGAGCAGGCAGCGGACACTCAAGCCGACCATCCGACGGCGGCCGGTCGAGGCAACATCACAGCCGGACGGAAGCAGGCGGCAAGCTACCGCTGACGCCTGTCCCTCACGAGGCGCCACCGCGCCCCCGTGGTCTCACCCGCAGCACGAGGGGTGCAGTGATTGAGGGCGGACAAGGAAGATAGACGACCGCCGCTGGCACTCGAGGCAGCTCCTCAAGAGGCCTCGACTCGGATAGCGGCCCGCAGATGGGCTCTGGAGCGCTGGGCGGACATCAGCAACCGGCGCACACCGAGGGAAGGGCTGCTACCGGGGCGCGGGGCACCTCCCAAACAGCCCGGTCCCGGGCCACCCTCCCGATGAGACCTCCCGCTTGCGGCACCGGCGATGGCCGGAGATCTTGCCGCAGGGCCGAGTCGGGTGGATCACCAACCGGGACGGACGTTCGGAAACCTCCAGGTCACCCGAGGACTGTCACTGCCCGCCGGAAGAGCGCTGACGCTGCTCACCCTCGCGCCTCTCGCGGGTGCGGCGGTCGATGTCGGTGACGCGTGCCGCGAGGTCGGGATGAGAAGGCCGCAGATGGGGGCCTGCAGTGGAGAGAGGACCCAGGAGTTGGGCCGGATCACCGTCACCGAGCGCGGTGTGGAGTGACCTGATCGCGTCCCGCCGCTGTGACCGGCAGGTCCGGCAGGGCGGTGATGGCGCCGGCGAGCTGGCGCAGCACGGCGGCGTGGTCCTGGGCCCAGGCCGTCACGGAGCGGTCCGCGGCCCGCTGGTCGCGGGTGGACCGCACACGCTGCTCCTTGGTGGCGCTGGCTTCACCGGGGCGCACGCGCAGGTAGCGGCGTTCGGCGGCCTGACGGCTGGAGACGCCGAGCGGGTGGGCCAATTCGGCCCAGCTGGCTCCGGCGTGACGGGCCGTCTCGATCAGTCCGGACTCACTCCCAGCCGGCCAGTTGCTCGCGTACCTCTCGCAGTTGGAGCAGGGCCGCTACGGCCTGCCCGGGATCGTCCGCGGGGGCTTCCTCCGCGGTTCGCGCCGTCCGCATGGCCTGGGCAATGGCCTCAAGGGCGGTGACCGTAGCCGTGAAGGACGCCGGTGCCGGGATGGGGTCGTCTGTCATCGTCTCTCCGCCGATTGCGCCCGCCACCCAGTCGTCGTCGTTCGGATGACAGATGAGTTGTCGTCGTTCAGATGACATGCTACAACGGTGTCAGGTGAAGCGCACAGCAACCGCTAAACTCATCTGGAGGTGTATCCCGTGTTGATGCGCACCGACCCGTTCCGTGAACTCGACCGCCTCGCCCAGCACCTGATGGGCCCGGGAACGTGGTCCCGCCCCTCCGCGATGCCGATGGACGCATACCGGGACGGCGACCAGTACGTCATCGCCTTCGACCTGCCGGGCATCGATCCCGACGCCCTGGACATCGACGTCGAGCGGAACATGCTCACCGTGAAGGCGGAACGTCGGCCCCTGCCTCGGTCGGAGAGCGCCCAGACGGAACTGTCCGAGCGGCCGCTCGGTGTCTTCTCCCGCCAGATCGTCCTGGCCGACACCCTCGACACCGAGCGCATCTCCGCGGACTACGAGGCCGGAGTCCTGACGCTCCGTATCCCGATCGCCGAGCGGGCCAAGCCCCGCAAGATCAGCGTCAACAGCACCGGCGACCGCAGGGAACTCGACAGCTGATCCGGTGAACGTGCCCCACCGGCCGGGGCCCGGGCGGATTGCCTGCCATCCCGCCTGGGCCCGGTGGCACCGACTCCTCACGCCAGGCCGGACGACCGACTCCGCGAAAAACGCGGTTCACGCGGAACAGCCGGTCCACCGCAGGAAGACGACGGTCACGCAAGGAAAGCCGACGCGCCCCATGACTCCTCTCCCTCCCTCCGCGCCCCCTGTCCAGACGGCCGCCTCCACCTTCGAGCAGATGCTGGAGAAGGTGCGCTACGAAGGCGCCTACCCCACCCGCGCCCAGGCCGAAGGCGTCGTACGCCGGGTCATCGCAGGCCTCGGCCGCCAGCTGACAGGCGCCGAGCGGACGGCACTGGCCGCTCGCCTCCCCCAGGAGGCAGCCGACATCCTTACCTCCCAGATCCCCACCGGCAGACCTTTGACGGGCTGGGGCTTCGTGAAGGACCTCGAGGAGCGAAGCGGAGGCAGTCTGGCGACGACCCGCTGGGACACCGGGTCGGTGCTCGGCGTCGTCGCACGCCTGGCCGGAGACGACCTGACCGCCCGGATCATCGGACAACTCCCCGACGGCTATGCCCTGTTGTTCGGACGGGCTCAGCTCGTCCGGGCCGCCTGACCGCCGGCTCGGCGCCTGACCGCCGGCTCGGCGCCGTCACCCAGAACGCATCACACCCAGTACTGTGACCGCGAAGGTTCGCCGGGTTCGCCGGCCGCTGCGGCCGCTGGACTGGTTGGATCACGGCCGACAATGAGGTGTTCGGTCCGGGGCGGGCAAGGTTCCCCGGCGATCCTGCGTCGGGAGGGCACATGCAGCGCGGCGAGGTCTGGTTGGCGGACTTTGACGAGCGGAGGCCGGTGGTACTGCTGTCAGGAGACGAAGCGTCCGGGTTCCGAGCGATGCAGGTCGTCGCTCCTGCGGGGACCGAGATCAGCGGTGTGGCCGTCGAGGTGGCAGTGGGGGCGCCCGAGGGGCTGCCTCTTGAGGGCGTCCTTCGAGTGGCGCTGCCACGTCCCGGTCTTGTCCCGTGCACTTGGCTGGTGACGCTGGCCCAGGAAGATCTGACCGAGCAGGTGGGAGTCTTGTCGCCAGCGAAGCTCGGCGAGATCGAGAATGCCCTCCGTGCCGGCGGACTCGAGGAGGCGGCGCACCAGGCTGCTTGATCAGGCAACGAGCGGGGGTCGGCCTCCCCGGCAAAGGCCCTTCTCGCTGCGGATGCGGGCGCGTTCCTTGGGCTGGACGGCCAGGACGTCAGGATGGCGGGCAGCGGTACGCCGCGCGATACAACAAGATGACCACAGCTTCTGCCGTTCTGCCGCGGCCAGTTGGCCAGTTGGCCAGTTGGCCACAAACCGTATGCCCTGCCGGCCTGTTGCCGTCGCCGGCCAATGATGTAGCCCTCCGGCCATCGACCGCCCTCAGCGGGCCGGCACAGACAGCACGGATCCCGGCAGCCACCAGGCTGCCGGGATCAGGGTCGCTGAGCGCCTACTTGGGCCGGACAGCGTCCTTGACCTTCTCCTTCGCCGCACGCAGGTCCCCCTGGGACTCCTCGGCGTGACCCTGGGCCTTCAAGGACTCGTTGCCGACCACGCCGCCGACGACCTTCTTCACCTTGCCCTCGACCTGCTCGCCCTTGGCCTGAGCCTTCTCGTCCGCAGCCACAACCGCTCACCCCTGCCTCACATCGGAACTCACGTACGCCCTCCATGTCACCCCGGAACGCATTCTCAAACCAGCGACGACCGCCACGCCTCCGCAGCCGCGGACCACTTAAGAGATACGTAAATCCCGCAGGAATGAAGATCGGACTGCAGGGCACACGAAGGTCCGGAGGTTGATAACTATGGTTCCTATTCTTCTTGTTCTTCTGCTCGCCCTGATCCTCTTCGGTGCCGGTTTCGCGCTGAAGGCACTGTGGTGGATCGCCGTCATCGTGCTGATCGTGTGGGTCCTCGGCTTCGTGATCCGCCCGACAGCAAGCGGCGGTAAGCGTGGCCGCTGGTACCGCTGGTAGGCAGCAACAACAACAGAAACCATGGGTGGGGCCCGACGCCACGGCGTCGGGCCCCACCCAGGTCCCGTCCCGGTTACCGCGGGTTGCAGGATGTGAGTTCGTAGTTGGGGGGGGCAAGGTACTAAAGGCCGGGGGTGGCCGTGACGCCAGGAACCATGGCCTCCAGCACGGCACCTCCGGCCATCCGCATTCGACGTGAACGTGATGTGTGGGGCCCGGAAGCAGGGGAACCCGACTTTCTGAGAAGGCGTCACCAAATTCGATGATGCCTGCAAAAACCGCAGTTCGGCTGCGGCGGAAGCAATCAATCTCGACAAGGGAGCCGTTCTTTATGAGTGACAACATCTGGGGCTACCAGCCGACCACCGGCCACATCGCGGGCACCGACCTGATCGGATACAAGGTCGAGGCCACCGACGGCAGCATCGGGAAGGTCG
>NZ_JBHTZF010000028.1:47945-83252 GCF_042790435.1 Streptomyces sp. NPDC056738 | reverse complement strand
TACATTCCGAACCCGGAAGCTAAGCCTCACAGCGCCGATGGTACTGCAGGGGGGACCCTGTGGGAGAGTAGGACGCCGCCGAACTAAATTTAGAGCTCCGGCTCTCGGGATTCATCCCGAGAGCCGGAGCTTTTTTGTTTTCCGGCACAATTTCCGGAAGACGTTTCGCCTCTGCCAGCCCCCTCTGCGCCGAGCCGTCCGGGCTGCGGGTAAGGTCAGGGAGCATCGTTGGCTCGTTTCCCACAGGAGGCCCCCGGGTGGAGGTCCAGGAGACCCGCGTTCAGACGAACCGGGTCCTCACCATCCCGAACATCCTCAGCATGGCGCGTCTCGCCGGCGTGCCCCTCTTCCTGTGGTTGATCCTCAGGCCGGAGTTCGGCGGCCCCAACAGCGACGGCTGGGCGCTGCTCGTCCTCATGCTGAGCGGTATCAGCGACTATCTGGACGGCAAGCTCGCCCGGCGCTGGAACCAGATCAGCAGCCTCGGCCGGCTGCTGGATCCCGCGGCCGACCGGCTCTACATTCTGTCCACGCTCGTCGGACTCACCTGGCGCGAGATTCTCCCGATCTGGCTCACGGCCGCACTTCTCGCGCGCGAGCTGGTTCTGCTGGTGATGGTGTGGATCCTCCGGCGCCACGGCTATCCGCCGCCGCAGGTGAACTTCCTCGGGAAGGCAGCCACCTTCAACCTGATGTACGCCTTCCCGTTGCTGCTGCTCAGTGACGCGAGCGGTTGGATCGCGACACTCGGCGCCATTTTCGGATGGGCGTTCGCCGGGTGGGGTACAACCCTCTATTGGTGGGCAGGAGTCCTCTACGTGGTGCAGGTCCGCCGGTTGATCCGGGCGGACGCCATGACCGATTGAGCTCGGCCCGATTGGGCGCAGTGGTGCCCCGATGGCCCCCGCCCGAAATCTGCGGGACAATCAGGACGGGTGAAGTCGGCTGTACCGTCGTCTCTTCAAGGAGGACGCTTCCGACATGAAGGCCGTCGTGATGGCCGGAGGCGAAGGCACACGCCTTCGTCCGATGACCTCGAGCATGCCCAAGCCGCTCCTGCCGGTGGTGAACCGCCCGATCATGGAGCATGTGCTCAGGCTGCTGAAAAGGCATGGGCTCAACGAAACCGTGGTCACCGTCCAGTTCCTGGCCTCAATGGTCAAGAACTACTTCGGTGACGGTGAAGAGCTCGGTATGGAGCTCACCTATGCCAACGAGGAGAAGCCACTCGGTACCGCCGGGAGCGTCAAGAACGCCGAGGAGGCGTTGAAGGACGACGCCTTCCTCGTCATCTCCGGTGATGCCCTCACCGACTTCGACCTCACCGAACTCATCAACTTCCACAAGGAGAAGGGCGCGCTCGTCACCGTCTGTCTGACGCGCGTGCCCAATCCGCTGGAATTCGGCATCACCATCGTGGACGAGGAAGGCAAGGTCGAACGCTTCCTGGAGAAGCCGACCTGGGGCCAGGTCTTCTCGGACACCGTGAACACGGGCATCTACGTCATGGAGCCCGAAGTCTTCGACTACGTCGAGGCCGATGTCTCCGTCGACTGGTCCGGCGACGTCTTCCCGCAGCTCATGAAGGAAGGCAAGCCCATCTACGGCTACATCGCCGAGGGCTACTGGGAGGACGTCGGCACGCACGAGAGCTATGTGAAGGCCCAGGCCGACGTCCTGGAGGGCAAGGTCGACGTCGAACTCGACGGGTTCGAGATCTCCCCGGGCGTCTGGGTGGCGGAGGGCGCCGAGGTGCATCCCGACGCCGTGCTGCGTGGGCCGCTCTACATCGGTGACTACGCCAAGGTCGAGGCGAACTCCGAGATCCGCGAGCACACCGTCGTGGGCTCCAACGTCGTCGTCAAGAATGGCGCGTTCCTGCACCGGGCCGTCGTGCACGACAACGTGTACATCGGGCAGCACAGCAACCTGCGCGGCTGTGTGGTCGGAAAGAACACCGACATCATGCGGGCCGCCCGCATCGAGGACGGCGCCGTGATCGGCGACGAATGCCTCGTCGGTGAAGAATCGATCATTCAGGGCAACGTCCGTGTCTACCCGTTCAAGACCATCGAGGCCGGCGCCTTCGTCAACACCTCGGTGATCTGGGAGTCGCGCGGCCAGGCCCACCTCTTCGGCGCCCGCGGTGTCTCCGGGATCCTGAACGTCGAGATCACCCCGGAACTGGTGGTGCGTCTGGCAGGGGCCTACGCGACGACCCTCAAGAAGGGCTCCACCGTCACCACGGCGCGCGACCACTCCCGAGGTGCCCGCGCACTGAAGCGAGCGGTGATCTCCGCGTTGCAGACCAGCGCCATCGACGTACGCGACCTGGAGAACGTACCGCTGCCCGTGGCGCGGCAGCAGACGGCCCGGGGCAGCGCCGGCGGCATCATGATCCGGACGACCCCGGGAGTGCCGGACTCCGTCGACATCATGTTCTTCGACGGGCAGGGCGCCGACCTGTCGCAGGGTGGGCAGCGGAAGCTGGACCGGGTGTTCGCGCGGCAGGAGTACCGGCGCGCCTTCCCCGGCGAGATCGGCGATCTGCACTTCCCCGGCAGCGTCTTCGACTCGTACACGGGATCGCTGCTCCGGAACGTCGACACCACCGGGATCGCGGATTCCGGTCTGAAGGTGGTCGTCGACGCCTCCAACGGCAGTGCCGGACTGGTGCTGCCCAGCCTGCTCGGCAAGCTCGGCGTGGACTCCCTGACCATCAATCCCGGTCTCGACGAGTCCAGGCCGACCGAGACGGCCGAGACACGGCGGGCAGGCCTGGTGCGGCTGGGCGAGATCGTCGCGTCCGCGCGGGCCGCGTTCGGAGTGCGCTTCGACCCGGTGGGCGAGCGGCTCTCCCTCGTCGACGAGAAGGGACGGATCGTCGAGGACGACCGGGCCCTGCTCGTGATGCTGGACCTGGTGGCCGCGGAGCGGCGCAGCGGGCGGGTGGCGCTGCCGGTCACGACCACGCGGATCGCCGAACAGGTGGCCGCGTACCACGGCACGCAGGTCGAGTGGACGACCACGTCGCCCGACGACCTGACCCGGGTCGGCCGCGAGGAGTCGACGATCTTCGGCGGCGACGCGCGCGGCGGCTTCATCATCCCCGAGTTCAGCGGCGTCTTCGACGGCGCGGCGGCCTTCGTACGGCTCATCGGTCTGGTGGCGCGGACGCAGCTCACGCTCAGCCAGATCGACGCCCGGATTCCGCGGGCGCACGTCCTCAAGCGGGATCTCGCGACTCCGTGGGCCGTCAAGGGTCTGGTCATGCGCCGGGTCGTGGAGGAGGCGGGAGACCGCTTCGTGGACACCACGGACGGCGTCCGGGTCGTGGAGACGGACGGACGCTGGGTGATGGTGCTGCCCGACCCCGCCGAGGCCGTCACCCACCTGTGGGCGGAAGGTCCGGACGACGCCTCCGCGGAGGCTCTGCTCGACGAATGGGCGGCTGTTGTGGACAGCGCCGGCCGCTGAAACACTCTTCACCCGTACGTGTCGGACAAGTGCCCCCAAGGGGGCCTGTCCGGCACGTTGGTGGGGCCATTCGGAGGTAGTACCCGCGACGTGCGACGATGTGCGGCATGCCGCAGCAGCCCCCCGTTCGGAGCAGCGCTCCGCGCCCCTCGCGCCCGGACGCCTCCATGTCGCTGCTCACCAACGTCATGGACCACAGCCTCGACGAGGGCTACGCCGAGGCGGCGGCCCGCAGACAGGCCGACGGCGCCGGTGGTCTGCCGAAGACCCTCCGGGCCAAAGTGGGGCTCGCCGCGGGTCTGGTGCTCGCCGCGCTCGTGGTCACCGTGGGAGCGGCCAACGCACGGCTCGCGGCCCCTGTCGTGGCCAAGGAGCGCCAGGAGCTCATCGACCGCATCGAGCGTGAGACGGCGGCCGCGGACAAGCTGGAGAACGGCGTCGACACCCTGCGCGCCGACGTCAGCGCCCGCCAGCGCGCGGCGCTGAAGAAGGACGGCGGAGAGCAGGCCGACCTGGTGAGCATCCTGTCCGGTGCCACCGATGTGCACGGACCGGGCGTGAAACTCGTCGTCAACGACGCCAAGGAAGCCAGTACGGGCGGTGACGGCACCAATCCGCGGGAGACGTCGGGATTCTCCGACACCGGACGGGTGCGGGACCGCGACATGCAGCGCGTGGTCAACGGTCTGTGGGAGTCGGGCGCGGAGGCCATCTCCGTCAACGGCCAGCGGCTGACCGCTCTGTCGGCCATCAGGGCCGCGGGTGACGCGATACTGGTCGACAACAAGCCGCTGGTGCCGCCGTACACGGTGCTCGCGGTGGGGGACGGCCAAAGGCTCAGCACCAGGTTCCAGAACAGCGCCGACGGGCTGTATCTGCATGCGCTGCAGGAGAACTACGGCATCAGGACGGGCATCTCCGTCGAGGCGGACGTCCGCTTGTCCGCCGCACCGAGTGTGATCGTACGTACAGCAGAGCCGAGAACAGAGAAGGGCACACCGTGATCGCCGTACTGGGCCTCGTCGTGGGAGTCGTGGCTGGACTGTTGGTCCGGCCCGAGGTTCCGGCGGTCGTCGAGCCTTACCTTCCGATCGCCGTCGTGGCGGCGCTCGACGCCGTGTTCGGCGGTCTGCGCGCGATGCTCGACGGCATCTTCGACGACAAGGTCTTCGTGGTCTCGTTCCTGTCGAACGTGGTCGTCGCCGCGCTGATCGTCTTCCTGGGGGACAAGCTGGGCGTGGGTGCGCAGCTCTCCACGGGTGTCGTGGTCGTCCTCGGCATCCGGATCTTCTCCAATGCCGCGGCCATCCGCCGGCACGTGTTCCGGGCGTGAGGCCGATGAGCGACGAGAACGAAGCCGAGAGCCCCGACAACCCGCTGCGCCGGGAGCTGCCGGAGGAGGTCCCGGCGGCCGCCGAGGAGACCGGGCCGCAGGTGGCCGAGGACAGTGGCACGCCGACGCTGTCCGGCCGTCAGAGGCTGGTCAAGGGGCTGTGGCCGCCGCGGGTGTCGCGTGCCCAACTCATCGTCGCGGTGCTGCTGTTCGGCCTGGGATTCGGGCTGGCCGTCCAGGTGGCGTCCAACAGCGACGGCGACAGCGCGCTGCGCGGCGCGCGCCAGGAAGATCTCGTGCGCATTCTCGATGAACTCGACAGCCGGACTCAGCGTCTTGAGGACGAGAAGCAGGGTCTCGAGGATCAGCGCACCGAGCTGGAGAACAGCTCGGACCAGGCCGAGGAGGCCCGCAAGCAGACGGTCGAGAAGGAGAAGCAACTCGGCATCCTGGCGGGCACCGTGGCCGCTCAGGGGCCCGGCATCACGTTGACCATCGACGACCCGAAGGGGACGGTCAAGGCGGACATGCTGCTCGACGCCATCCAGGAGCTGCGCGCCGCCGGTGCGGAGGCGATCCAGGTGAACGGCGTGCGCGTGGTCGCCGGTACCTATCTCTCCGACTCCGGGAGCGGAGTGAAGGTCGACGGGAACAAGATCACCCAGCCCTATCGTTTCAAGGTCATCGGCAAGCCGCAGGACCTCGAGCCGGCGCTGAACATCCCGGGAGGCGTGGTGCAGACACTGGAGAAGGAGCAGGCCACCGTCACGGTGGACCGCTCGACGAAGATCGTCGTAGATGCCTTGCGACCGGCGGAGCGGCCTGACTACGCTCGGTCGTCCTCCCGGTGAACGGCGGTCGGATGCCGGTCGTCGGGCGAGGGCAGGAGGTTGCGGGGGGTCGGCGCACCGAATGGGTGGTGCGTGGTGGAAACTGTCTGGTGGATACGGACGTTGTGAGGATGTCCGGGTCGACCGGTGTGTTCAATCAGGGTTCGTCCTGCCCCACGGGCGGGTCTGTTTCGGTCAAGGGGAATCGCCCGTGAAGTTGTTTGCGAAGTTGTTCGGCAAGAGCTCGCGAGAGGACAGCGGCGACAACGCGGCTGCCCGTCATCGCGCACCGCGCCAAGGGGACGCGGAGGCGCAGAGCGGCGACCGTCCGCTGTTCCGGGACCAGGTCGGCGGCCCCGGTGGTCAGGGCGCGTCGTCTGTTGACCCTGGCCAGCCCGGCCGCATAGGTTTCGGAGAACCGTCAGCCTCGAGCGCGGGCGGAGGGTATGCCTCCGACCCGTATGCGTCCCATGCCCCTGGTGGGCAGCCGCGGCAGGAGGATCCGTCCATGTCGGCCCAGGTGTGTACGAGGTGCGGGAACCGCAACGCGGAGAACAGCCGGTTCTGTTCCAACTGCGGTGCGCCGCTTCGGGGCGGACCCGAGCGTCCGTCGGAGACGACGTCCACGATCTCCATCTCCGGTATCGAGGCCTACGACGCCGAGGTGACGGGCCAGACGCCGTCGCCGATGCTCTCCCCGGAGGCGCAGGCGGCCGTGGACGCGCTGCCGGTCGGTTCGGCGCTCCTGGTGGTGCGCCGTGGCCCCAACTCGGGCAGCCGCTTCCTGCTGGACGGTGAGCTGACCACGGCGGGGCGTCATCCGCAGAGCGACATCTTCCTCGACGACGTGACGGTGTCGCGCCGGCATGTGGAGTTCCGTCGTGTCGCGGACGGTTCGTTCACGGTCGCCGACGTCGGCAGCCTGAACGGCACGTACGTCAACCGGGAGCGGATCGACCAGGTGCCTCTGTCGAACGGTGACGAGGTGCAGATCGGCAAGTACCGGCTGGTGTTCTACGCGAGCCAGCGGGGCATCTGACCCTCCCCCAACTCCGTCCGGGGGGCCACCGAGGGAATGTCCATGCTTCAAACACCGAGCGGCGGTGCCGGCAGCGGTACCGCCGCCGCGGACAGTGGGCTGATGAGCATCGGAGCGGTGCTGAGTCTGCTGCGCGACGAGTTCCCCGAAGTCACCATCTCCAAGATCAGATTCCTGGAGTCGGAGGGGCTCGTCGAGCCGCAGCGGACCCCGTCGGGGTATCGCAAGTTCAGCCCGGACGACGTCGAGCGCCTCGGCCACGTGCTGCGCATGCAGCGTGACCACTACCTTCCGCTGAAGGTGATCCGCGAGCATCTGGACGCGATGGCTCGCGGTGAGCAGGTGCGTTTGCCCTCCGTGGGCCGCCAGCGAGAGGCGGGGGAGCAGGAACCCCACGGGGAGCTCTACGGCGAGCCCGAGGGCCCCACGGTGGCCCGGGTGGGCCGTGAGGAGCTGCTGGCCGCCGCCGAGATCGGTGAGCAGCAGCTCCAGGAGTGGGAGTCGTACGGACTGATCGGCCCGCTGCCCGACGGTGTCTACGACGCGGAGGCGGTGACCGTCGCCGCGCTCGTCGTCGAGCTGGGACGCTTCGGGATCGAGCCGCGCCATCTGAGGGCGATGAAGGCCGCGGCCGAGCGTGACGCGGGACTGGTGGACCAGGTGGTCGCCCCGCTGCGGCGTCACCGCAATCCGCAGACCCGGGCGCACGCGGAAGCCCGTACGAAGGAACTCGCGGGGCTCACGGTGAAGCTGCACGCGGCGCTCGTGCAGACCGCGCTGGGCGTGCGTCTGCGCTGATCCGCGCCCCCGGCGCAGGCTGTGGATCGTCCACCCGTTCTGTGCCCGACTACCCAAACGTCCCGGGCACGGCCTAGGGTTGCTGTGTGAACGAGCTCGATGTCGTAGGTGTCCGGGTCGAAATGCCCTCCAACCAACCGATCGTGCTTCTGCGTGAAGTGGGAGGCGACCGCTACCTCCCCATCTGGATCGGACCGGGGGAGGCGACGGCGATCGCCTTCGCTCAGCAGGGCATGGCCCCCGCCCGACCGCTGACCCACGACCTGTTCAAGGACGTGCTGGAGGCCGTCGGCCAGGAACTCACCGAAGTACGCATCACCGACCTGCGTGAGGGCGTCTTCTACGCCGAGCTCGTCTTCGCCAGCGGGGTCGAGGTGAGTGCCAGACCGTCCGACGCCATAGCGCTGGCGCTGCGCACCGGAACGCCCATCTACGGCAGCGACGGGGTGCTCGACGACGCGGGGATCGCGATCCCGGACGAGCAGGAGGACGAGGTGGAGAAGTTCCGCGAGTTCCTCGACCAGATCTCGCCCGAGGACTTCGGTACCAACAGCCAGTGAGCCGGCCGGGCGGCTCTCGCGGGCGGCAATTGCCCGGGGCGAGTGTGGTGTGCCGCGGCCCGCGCCGAGAGCATTCGGCTAGCCTTTCCCCGCGGTAGGGCACGGGAAACCACTCTTAGGGTGATTATCACTCGGCGTGCCGAGTGTGGCGATCGTTGACGCGCCCCTGGTGACTGCCTACCGTCGAGAAGGCAGGTCAAGGACGGAGGTCGGCGTGAGAAGCAGCGGCGACGGTACGGCTGGGGGTGCTCCCGGACACGGTCCGGGAGAGAGCGGCCCGTACCCTCCCCCAAGCTCTCGGCTCGGCTCGAGCAGGGGGCGCCCCCATCACGGCAGCGCGGCCGAACAGGTTCCGGTCCGGCCGGCAGCAGTGCCCGACGAGGGAGGGACGGTTCCCGAGGAGGTCGGTTACCGAGGACCCACGGCGTGCGCCGCCGCGGGCATCACCTACCGACAGCTCGACTACTGGGCGCGGACCGGACTGGTCGAGCCCAGCGTGCGTCCCGCCTACGGGTCGGGGACGCAGCGCCTCTACAGCTTCCGGGACGTGGTGGTCCTCAAGATCGTCAAGCGGTTCCTCGACACCGGGGTGTCGCTCCAGAACATCCGCACCACGGTCCAGCACCTCAGGGAGCGCGGTTTCCAGGACCTGGAGCGCATGACGCTCATGAGCGACGGCGCGACGGTCTACGAGTGCACCTCCCCGGACGAGGTCCACGCGCTGCTTCAGGGCGGCCAGGGCGTCTTCGGCATCGCCGTGGGCGTGGTGTGGCGGGACGTCGAGGGGGCTCTGTCCCAGTTGCACGGAGAGCGTGTGGACACCGGCGAGACACTCCTCTCGCACCATCCCGCGGACGAACTGGCGCGCAGGCGCAACCGTGCGGTGTGAGCCGCGTGCGATGACGCGATGCCCCGGTGAGCCGGGGCATTGTCAGTGGCGTAGGGCAGCATCGGAGATGTGAGAACCGCGCCCACGATCCTGCATCTCGACATGGATGCCTTCTTCGCCTCGGCGGAGCAGGCGTCCAAGCCGAGCCTGCGCGGGAAGGCCGTCGTCGTGGGCGGGCTCGGACCCCGCGGAGTCGTCGCCACCGCGTCGTACGAGGCACGCGTCTTCGGGGTGAACTCCGCGATGCCCATGGCCCAGGCCCGCAGGCGCGCACCGAACGCCGCCTACCTCGTGCCGCGCTTCGGGTTGTACCGAGAGATCAGCGAGCAGGTGATGGCGCTGCTGCGGGCCCTGTCGCCTCTGGTTGAGCCGCTGAGCCTGGACGAGGCGTTCGTGGACCTGGAGGCGGGCGGGGCGGCGTGGGACGAGGCGTCGGCGCGGCTGGCGGGCGTCAAACTGCGCGCGGACATCCGGGCCGTCACGGGGCTCACGGGATCGGTGGGTCTGGCGGCCTCCAAGATGCTGGCGAAGATCGCCTCGGAGCAGGCCAAGCCCGACGGTCTCGTCCTGATCGAGCCGGGCACCGAGCGGGCGCTGCTGGGCCCGATGCCGGTGCGGACGCTGCCGGGCGTGGGGCCCGCCACGGGCGACCACCTGCGCCGGGCCGGCATCAACAGCGTCGAGGAGCTCGCCGAGGCGGGCGAGGACGAGCTCGTACGCCTTCTGGGAAAGGCTCACGGGCACGCGCTGTTCGCGATGGCGCTGGCCCACGACGAGCGGCCCGTGGTGGCCGAGCGGGAGACCAAGTCGGTGTCGGTCGAGGACACGTACGACGTGGACATCCACGACCGGGTCCGGGTGGAGCTCGAGGTGCAGCGGCTCGCGGACCGGTGCGTGCGGCGGCTGCGCGGGGCCGGGCTGTCGGGGCGGACCATCGTGCTGAAGGTCCGCCGGTACGACTTCTCGACGCTGACGCGGTCCGAGACGCTGCGGGGGCCCACGGACGACCCCGGGGTCGTCCGGGAGGCCGCCGCCCGGCTGCTGGAGGGCGTGGACACGACGGGTGGCGTCCGGCTGCTGGGGGTCGGTGTCTCCGGGCTCGCCGACTACACGCAGGAGGACCTGTTCGCGCAGGCGCAGGCCGCGGCCGTGGGGGAGCCGGTGGCCGAGGACCATGCCGCGGACGAACCGGCCCAGGCGGCCGCCGTGGCCGAGCCGGCGCCGCCGGCCGAGCGGAGATGGCCCTCCGGGCACGACGTGCGGCATGCCGAGTACGGGCACGGCTGGGTGCAGGGGAGCGGGCTCGGGCGGGTCACCGTGCGGTTCGAGACGCCGTACTCCGGGCCAGGCCGGGTGCGGACCTTCCGGACGGACGATCCGCTGCTCGAACCGGCCGACCCGCTGCCGCTGGTGGAGCGAAGACCCGAGGCGGCCGACGGGGCGCCGTCCGGCCCCGGGGCATCGGGGCCGCAGGGGGCGGAGCAGGGTCCGGAGGCCCAGGGCCCCGCGCCGGCGGCCCAGGCAGGGGCGCGCCACCACGGGACGTCCGTCCAGGAAGCCGGACCCCGGAGCGCCGAGCCGTCCGTCCGGGAAGCCGGAGCTTGGAGCGCCGACCTGCCCGTCCCGGAACCCGGGACTCGGAGCGTCGACCTGTCCCTCCGGGAACCCGGAACCCGGATCGCCGACCTGTCCGTCTGAGAAGCCGGAGCTCGAAGCGTCGACCCGGCCGTCCCGGACCCCGGAGCTCCGACCTGCCCGTCCCGGAAGGCGGAACGCCGAGGCCCCCGTCGTCGGACCCTGAGGTCGGGGCGCGGAGGTCTGGGACGGCCGCCGGCCCGGAAGCTGGGGTGCGGAGCCTCAGGGCCGGGCTGTAGGTGCGGGCGGGATCCCGGGATCAGGGGTCTTCCGAGCCCGCCAGGTGGCCGAAGTCGCGGTCCGGCGGGGGCGGGGACGCCACGTCGAGGCCGTAGTGGTGGTAGAGCTGGAGCTCCTGCTCGGGGGAGAGGTGGCGCCCGACGCCGAAGTCGGGGGCGTCCTTGATCAGGGCCCGGTCGAAGGGGATGCGCAAGGTCCCCTCGACGATCTCGCTGGGCTCCAGGGGCACGAAGGCGTCCCTGCTGAACAGCCCCGTACGTATGGCCGCCCACTCCGGGACGCCGGTCGCGTCGTCGAGGTAGACCTCGTCGATCGTGCCGATCTTGGTGCCGTTGCTGTCGAACGCCTTGCGGCCGATCAGGTTGCGCGGATCGATGTCGGTCTGCACGGTCCCTCCAGTGGTCGCAAACTCATCCGTAAGTACTACAAAAGGGCACTTTTGTGAAGGCGGCCACTCGAAGGCTGTCGTCTTGTCCTCGCTGGTAGGCTGGCAAGCGGCTGCTGATCCCGTGCGGGAGAGTCCTCCGGAATTTCGTCGGAGGCGCCGAAGGAGCAACTCCTCCCCGGAATCTCTCAGGCTCACGTACCGCACGGACGAGGTCACTCTGGAAAGCAGGGCGGGTGTCGATGGCCTCCGCTCTCACCGACGGTGAAAGCCGGGTCGTCCGCGGGACCATCCGGTGAAACTCTCAGGTTGAGATGACAGAGGGGGAGGCCGTCGGGGTACCCGTGCCGGGGTGCCCCTCGAAGGTCGCGTCAGACCAGGAGGCCTCCGCCATGACCGCCCCTCGCATTCCGCTCTCCGAGCTCGAACAGGGAATCCCCTTCGAGCAGCGCCACATCGGACCCGACTCCGAAGCACGGGCCAAGATGCTCGCGCAGGTCGGTTACGGCTCGCTCGACGAGCTGACGGCCGCCGCGGTGCCGGACGTGATCAAGAACGTCGAGGCCCTGAACCTGCCGGCCGCGCGCACCGAGGCCGAGGTACTGGCCGAGCTCCGCTCCCTCGCGGACCGCAACCAGGTGCTCGGTTCCATGATCGGCCTGGGTTACTACGGCACGTTCACGCCGCCGGTGATCCTGCGCAACGTCATGGAGAACCCGGCCTGGTACACCGCGTACACGCCGTACCAGCCGGAGATCTCGCAGGGCCGACTCGAGGCGCTGCTGAACTTCCAGACCGTCGTCGCCGAGCTGTCCGGGCTGCCGACCTCCGGCGCCTCCCTCCTCGACGAGGGCACCGCCGCCGCCGAGGCCATGGCGCTGTCCCGCCGCATGGGCAAGAACAAGAAGGGTCTCTTCCTGGTCGACGCGGACGCGCTGCCGCAGACCATCGCCGTCATAGAGACCCGCGCTGAGCCGACCGGCGTCGAGATCGTCGTCGCCGACCTCGCCGACGGCATCCCGGCCGACCTCGCCGGGCGCGAGATCAACGGCGTGCTGATCCAGTACCCCGGCGCCTCCGGTGCCGTACGCGACATCAAGCCGATCATCGAGCAGGCGCACGAGCTGGGCGCCGTCGTCACGGTCGCCGCCGATCTGCTCGCCCTGACCCTGCTGACCTCGCCCGGCGAGCTCGGCGCGGACATCGCGGTCGGTACGACGCAGCGCTTCGGCGTGCCGATGGGCTTCGGCGGTCCGCACGCCGGATACATGGCGGTCCGCGAGAAGTTCGCGCGCAGCCTTCCCGGTCGGCTGGTCGGCGTGTCCGTGGACGCGGACGGGCACAAGGCGTACCGCCTCGCCCTGCAGACGCGCGAGCAGCACATCCGCCGCGAGAAGGCGACCAGCAACATCTGCACCGCCCAGGTGCTGCTCGCCGTGATGGCCGGCATGTACGCCGTCTACCACGGCCCCGAGGGCCTGAGGACCATCGCGCGGCGTACCCACCGCTACGCCACGGTGCTGGCCGCCGGGCTCACCGCCGGCGGTGTCGACGTCGTCCACGGCGCCTACTTCGACACGCTCACCGTGCGGGTCCCGGGCCGCGCCGCGGCGATCGTCGCCGCCGCCCGCGACAACGGCGTCAACCTCCACCTCGTCGACGCCGACCTGGTGTCGATCTCGTGCGACGAGACGACCACGCGCGAGCAGCTCACCGCCGTGTGGAGCGCGTTCGGTGTCCAGGGCGACGTCGAGGCGCTGGACGCGAGCACCGAGGACACCCTGCCGGACGCGCTGCTGCGCACCGACGCGTACCTCACGCACCCGGTGTTCCACGACCACCGCTCCGAGACGGCGATGCTGCGCTACCTGCGCAAGCTCTCCGACCGCGACTACGCGCTCGACCGCGGCATGATCCCGCTGGGCTCCTGCACCATGAAGCTCAACGCGACCACCGAGATGGAGTCGGTGACCTGGCCCGAGTTCGGGCAGCTCCACCCCTTCGTCCCCGCCGAGCAGGCACAGGGCTACCTGACGCTGATCCACGAGCTGGAGGACCAGCTCGCCGAGGTCACCGGCTACGACAAGGTCTCGCTCCAGCCCAACGCCGGTTCGCAGGGCGAGCTGGCCGGTCTGCTGGCCGTCCGCGGCTACCACCGTGCCAACGGCGACGACCAGCGCACGGTGTGCCTCATCCCGTCCTCCGCGCACGGCACCAACGCCGCCAGCGCCGTGATGGCCGGCATGAAGGTCGTCGTCGTGAAGACCGCGGACGACGGTGAGATCGACGTCCAGGACCTGCGCGCCAAGATCGAGCAGTACCGCGACGAACTGTCGGTGCTGATGATCACGTACCCCTCGACGCACGGTGTGTTCGAGGAGCACGTCGCCGACATCTGCGCCCAGGTGCACGAGGCCGGCGGCCAGGTCTACGTCGACGGCGCCAACCTGAACGCCCTGGTGGGTCTCGCCAAGCCGGGTCACTTCGGCGGCGACGTCTCGCACCTGAACCTGCACAAGACCTTCTGCATCCCGCACGGCGGCGGTGGCCCCGGCGTCGGTCCGGTCGGTGTGCGCGCCCACCTGGCGCCGTACCTCCCGAACCACCCGCTCCAGCCCGAGGCCGGTCCCGAGACGGGCGTCGGCCCGATCTCGGCCGCTCCCTGGGGCTCCGCGGGCATCCTGCCCATCTCCTGGTCGTACGTCCGTCTGATGGGCGGCGAGGGCCTCAAGCGCGCCACGCAGGTGGCCGTCCTGTCCGCCAACTACATCGCCAAGCGCCTGGAGCCGCACTACCCGGTGCTGTACACGGGCCCCGGCGGTCTGGTCGCGCACGAGTGCATCATCGACCTGCGCCCGCTGACCAAGGCGACCGGCGTCAGCGTCGACGACATCGCCAAGCGCCTGATCGACTACGGCTTCCACGCGCCGACGATGTCGTTCCCGGTGGCCGGCACGCTGATGATCGAGCCGACCGAGTCCGAGGACCTGGGCGAGGTCGACCGGTTCTGCGACGCGATGATCGCGATCCGCGCGGAGATCGAGAAGGTCGGCGGCGGCGAGTGGTCCGTGGACGACAACCCGCTGCGCGGGGCGCCGCACACGGCCGCCGCGCTCGGTGGCGACTGGGAGCACGCGTACAGCCGCGAGGAGGCCGTCTTCCCGGCCGGTGTCTCGGCCGCCGACAAGTACTGGCCGCCGGTGCGCCGCATCGACCAGGCCTACGGCGACCGGAACCTCGTCTGCTCCTGCCCGCCGCTGGACGCCTACGAGGACTGATCAGCGCTCGGCACGCGGACGCCTACGAGGAGTGATCGTCCTCGGACATGCGTCGGGGCCGGTTCGGAGAGTACGTCTCCGGGCCGGCCCCTCGTGTGTCTGGGCGGCCTGTCACGGCCGCCCGGGGTCGTGCGGCTCAGGCGGCCGTCATCACCGGCGCGCCGCCCAGCGGGCGGTGCGGGGCGATGATCTGCCCGTCCGGCAGGAGCTCACCGGTGTCCTCGAAGAGCAGAACGCCGTTGCACAGCAGGCTCCATCCCTGCTCCGGGTGATGCGCCACAAGGCGGGCGGACTCCCGGTCGGCTGATTCGGCTGCGGGACACAGTGGCTGGTGCTGGCACATGGATGGGATCTTTCGCTGGGTCGAGATGTGAGTGATGGCTGTGGTGTCTGTCTTGCGGCTCGAGGTACTCATCGCCGCCCCCCGTTGGTGTGTGGTCTGACCCCAGTGTTGCCCCACGGGCGCCGATCCGCAGGGATTTGAGGGCACCGCTTCTCACAGGTTGATGACGCATCACCCGTGCGGAGGGTTCACCCCAACTGCGCCGTCCTTTCGGGTGGTTCGAGGTGGCCGGATCGGGCTAGTCCGGTTGGGCGTGGAGCGCGTTTCCCCTCGTACGAGCGGCCTTCAGCGCTAACGAGCGAACCCTGCTCCGGGTTCGCGACAGCGCCGTGCCCCGCGGCAGGTTTACCCGTGTGGGGCACGGCTGCGGGGCACGGACGCGAGGATCGGAGGTTCAGGCGGGCGAGCTGAGGAGCGGTGCCGGGGTGACCCGGTGGGTGAGGACCGGCAGCAGTTCGGCGACGAGGTGCGGCCGGTGCGCGGCGATGCCGGGCGGGGCGGGTGCGAGCGGGACGAGGAGGTCGGTGGCGGCCGGATGGCCGGTGGCGCCGTCCGCCGTGCAGTCGCCGTGCAGCCAGAGCGTCAGCATGTACAGCTCCGGCACGGACAGCAGCCGTGCCTGGTAGGGCTGTTGCATGGTCTCGGCCTGTCGCAGGGCGCGTTCGGTGGCGGCGATGTACGGGCCCTCGAAGAAGCGCGAGAAGGCCCAGCCGTCCGGGGTCAGCATGGTGTCGGCGGCGGCCACCGCGCGGTCGCCGCTACGGATGAGGAAACGCCACCCGGCGAGCCGGGTGGCGGAGGCGCCCGCGGGGGTGATGCGGTCCAGGACGTGGACGGGCAGCGGGAGTTCGGGGGTGACGGGTCCCTGCGCCAGGCGCAGGGACGGGGTACGGGCTTCGCGGACAGCGGTGGGGGAACCGAGTGCCGTGAGTACGGTGCGCAGGGCGGGCGCGGGAGCCGGGGGTACGTGCAGCGGCATGGTGGGTCGCCTCTCATTCGACAGGCACAGTGGCGCGAGGGCGGGGGCGGACGGCGCTGTCAGCTCTCGGGTCAGAGGGGCGAGGGGTCTGGATCTGCCGACAGGGTGTCGCCTGCCGCCGTCACCGTGACGACAGGACCTAGGACCGCGAGCGCCAACTCTCTGCCTCGGTAGCGGAGTTTATACGACGCGTGTTCAGGCGGTGTTTCGTCTAGTCGTCGCGAATTCGAAGAACAAGTCGATATCCGGTCGGCGAAATGCGGGATTCCTCCCGGTTCTGCGCGATCGAAACGCGGTGACCTCGGAATGCTTCGCCCGAGCGGTCGGCCGATTCTCGTCGGCGTTTTTCACGAGATCGTTCCGGCCGGTAAACTTGCTGAATGCTCCATGCCCGGTGAATGTGCCCGGGGCCGATGTCCAGACTAGCGGTCGAAGAGCCCGCGCGGGACGTTATGGATCGTGTTGCCTGGGCATCATCCCCCGTGACCCGGGACGCCAGGGCCGTAACTCGGCCTGCCCATCCGAGGAGGGACACTTCGATGGGGGAGAAGGTCGTGGCAGGGACGTTCGGCCTGTCCGATCGGCAGCGCCACCGCGACAAGCTCCGACAGTGTCTGACGGGGCTGGAGCGACTGCTGGAGGAGAAGAGGTTCGACCGTCCGAAGAACCTGATGGGCCTGGAGATCGAATTGAATCTCGCGGGTCCTGACGGCATGCCCAGAATGATGAACGGGCAGGTTCTCGAAAGGATTGCGAGCCGCGACTTCCAAACAGAACTCGCCATGTTCAACCTGGAAGTCAACATAGCCCCACACCGGCTGGGCGGCCGGGTATTCGACCGGCTCGCCGAGGAGATCCGCACCTCGCTCGCCTATGCCCACCGGAAAGCCAGCGAGGTCGACGCCGGAATCGTCATGATCGGTATTCTGCCGACGCTCGGGCAGGACGATCTGGTGTCCTCCAACCTGTCGGAGGCCGACCGCTACATGCTGCTCAACGATCAGATCGTGGCCGCGCGCGGGGAGGATTTCGCACTCGACATCGACGGGGTGGAGCGACTGGTCTGCAGGTCGACGTCCATCGCGCCCGAAGCCGCCTGCACCTCGGTGCAGTTGCACCTCCAGGTCACACCGGGCCGGTTCGCGGACGTGTGGAACGCGGCGCAGGCGGTGGCGGCCGCGCAGGTCGCGATCGGCGCCAACTCGCCCTTCCTGTTCGGGCGCGAGCTGTGGCGCGAGTCGAGGCCCCCGCTCTTCCAGCAGTCCACCGACACCCGGCCGCCGGAGCTGCAGGCGCAAGGGGTCCGGCCGCGCACCTGGTTCGGCGAACGGTGGGTCACCTCGGCGTACGACCTCTTCGAGGAGAACCTGCGGTTCTTCCCGCCCCTGCTGCCCTTCTGCGACGAGGAGGACCCGCTCGGCGTCCTCGACGCCGGGGGCGTGCCCAAGCTGGCCGAACTGGTGCTGCACAACGGCACGGTGTACCGCTGGAACCGGCCCGTGTACGGGATCGCCGACGGCGTCCCGCATCTACGGGTCGAGAACCGGGTGCTGCCCGCCGGACCGACCGTCACCGACGTCATCGCCAACGCGGCCTTCTACTACGGCCTGGTCCGCGCGCTCGCCGAGGAGCAGCGTCCGGTGTGGACCCGGATGTCCTTCGAGGCGGCCGCAGCGAACTTCGACGAGGCCTGCCGGCACGGCATCGAGGCCCGCCTGGAGTGGCCGCGGCGCGGCCGTTACGGCGGGACCGCGCAGGTGGACGCGGCGAACCTGGTGCGCGACGAGTTGCTGCCGCTGGCCGCCGCGGGCCTGGACGCGTGGGGCATCGAGCCCGCCGACCGTGACCTCTACCTCGGTGTGATCGAGGACCGGTGCCGGCTGCGCGTCAACGGCGCGACCTGGCAGGCGGCGACCTTCCACCGGGCCCTGGAGAAGGGGCTCGGCCGGGAGGCCGCGCTGGCCGCGACGACGCGGCGCTACGGCGAGCTGATGCATCTCGGCGAGCCCGTGCACACATGGCCGGTCGGGCTGCCGGAGCCGGTTCCGCTGGGGTGACGCGAGGCGGTGCGCCCGACGTCGCGCCGGGAGCGGTCAGTCCGGGGTTCCGGCGCCCGCCGCCGTGATCGCCTTGAGCATCGCCGCGTGGATCTGTGAGGGCTCGTTGACGCGCTGGCCGGAGCCGCCGGTCGCCCTGGCGATCTCGTCGACCTCCCGCCGGTCGCTGTCGGGGCCCACCGCGATGGCGATGAGCGGCACCGGGCGCTCCGGGTCGGCCAGCTTCTGCAG
This sequence comes from Streptomyces sp. NPDC056738, assembly GCF_042790435.1. NCBI lineage: Bacteria > Bacillati > Actinomycetota > Actinomycetes > Kitasatosporales > Streptomycetaceae > Streptomyces > Streptomyces sp. NPDC056738. The sequence goes on along the minus strand of NZ_JBHTZF010000028.1, from coordinate 65,178 downwards.
CTCGGTGATGAGTTCGGACCGGGAGATGCTGCCGGGGTCGCGGTTGACCCCGTCCGTGAGGACGACGAGCGCGTTGAAGCGGCCCTTCGTGTAGGAGGCGACGGCCTCCTTGTACGCGGCGAGCGTGGTGTCGTACAGACCGGTCTCTCCGTGCGGGACCGGCTTCAGGGATGAGAAGCCGGCGGTCAGTCTCGCGCGCTGGCTGCCCTTCTTCTTGCTGTCGCCGAGTCGCTCGGTCGGTACGAGGACGCGGTAGTCCTTGTCGCCGTCGAGCTTGGTGGAGAACTTCCACAGCCCGATCTCGTCCTCGGCGGTGAAGGTGGCGAGGGCCTGGAGCAGGGATTCCTTGGTGACGTCCATGCGGGACCGCCCGTCGCCCGGCAGTGTCACGCCCATGGAGGAGGAGGCGTCGACGACCGTCGTGATCCGGGCGCTCTCCACGGTGATCGTCCACATGCCGAGGGCCTCCTGGACCGCGCCCTTCGACGAGGAGTCGGCCAGGACGCGCGCGTACGGCTGCGGCGACCTGCCGCCGGCCTCGGCGACGAGTGTGGCCGCCGGGCTCTCCGCGTCGGTGCGGAATCCGAACAGCCGCAGGAACTGCCGGGGTGCCGCCTCGCCGAGCAGGGTCATGAACCGCAGGGCCGCGCGGCCCTCGTCCGTGCTCAGTCCGGGCTCGTCGACCAGCGTGTACGGGTAGTCGAGCAGCGGCGAGCCGTCCTTGGGGTAGAACAGGTCGAGGTCCTGACCGCCGTCCTGAGCGCTGTTGTGCGCGAACGCGGCCTGCTCGGAGAGGATCAGGGCCTGATTGCTGTCGGCGCCGTCCGAGCCGTCGCGGGGCAGGGTGTCCAGCAGCGCGGTGTCGCTGCCGGAGGTGCGGTGCGAGAGCGTCTTGGCCAGGGCCGCCGCCCGGACGTCGCCGTCCTTGACGCCTGAAGCGGCCGCGCTGATCCGTGCCAGCGCGAGCAGTCCCGGCGAGCTGCGGGCGGGGTCGACCGCGCCCAGCCGTAGCTTCCTGGCCCGTGTCGAGTCGCCGGCCAGCTCGGTCCAGGTGTACGTCTTGTCGGGCCAGCCCAGTGCCTTGGCGGCCGACGGGACCACGGCGACGCCGACGGGTGAGGAGGCGACGTTGCCCAGGCTGGTGACCTGCGTGGCGGCGCTGGTGCCGGTGACGCGGTCCACCCACGCGTCGGAGTCCGGCACCCACACCTGCACGTCGGACTTCTCGCCCTTCCCGAGCGAGGCGGCGACCTCGTACGACTCGCGGGCGGTCACGCCGACGTCGAGACAGCGGCCGTCGGAGGTGACGTCCTTCTCGCGGGCGTCCTCGGCGATGGCCCTGAGCGCGGGCGCGATGTCCGGGGAGGCGGCCACCTCGATGTGCACCACGTCGTCCTCGCAGGAGCTCCCGAGGGAGAACAGCCCCCCGTGGATCGCGGCGGCCGTGCCTCCGACGACGGTGAGGACGAGTGCCGTCGCGAGGGCCGTGTTGCGGCGGCGCGCGCGGATCCGGGGGTCGGCGGAGCCCGCCCGTCGAGCATCGGGCAAGCTGTGTCGTCCCATGACGGTGAGGTCCTCCCGGGTGAGCCTGAGCCGTGAGACAGCCGCGGAACAGGGGAAGGGGGACGCAGGCCCCGTACGGTGCCCGCCCCCCGACGGCCTGTCGCGCACGATCTTCGTAACTTCTTTCGAGACCCTAGCGGGGCGCGGACGGGGATGCGGCGGGAATACCCAACTGGAGGCGGGAGTGCAGGTGGAGGCGGGACCGGTGGCCGATTCTTTTCCGGCCGAGAGGCTGACCCGACGGATTCTCCGGGACGAGACGCTGCTCGTCCTGGCCCTGTCGCTCGGGGCGAGCGGTGTGTCAGCGCTCATCAGTTTCGTCGGATCGGTCACGAAACCCGGCGGGCTCAAGGATCAGGCGGCCACCCTCAACGCCTCGGCGGCGCCGGGCCGTCCCTGGCTCGACCTGGCCTGGCAGCTCTTCGGCATCGCGTCCGCGCTGGTGCCGGTCGCGCTCGTCGCGCACCTGCTGATCCGCGAGGGCCAGGGGATGCGCGTGATCGGCTTCGACCGTACGCGTCCCTGGCCGGACCTCGGACGCGGCGCCCTGGTCGCGGCGGTGATCGGCAGCACCGGAATCGCCTTCTACCTTGCGGCGCGCGGGTTCGGCGCCAACCTCACGGTGGTGCCCGAGGCGTTGCCGGACGTCTGGTGGAAGTATCCGGTGCTCATCCTGTCGGCCGTGCAGAACGCCGTGCTGGAGGAGGTCATCGTCGTCGGGTATCTGCTGCGGCGGCTCGGCCAGTTGGGCTGGACTCCCGGGACGGCGCTGATGGCGAGTGCGGTGCTGCGCGGTTCGTACCACCTCTACCAGGGCATCGGCGGGTTCGTCGGCAACATGGTGATGGGCGTGGTCTTCGTCTATCTGTACCGGCGTTGGGGCCGGGTCGGGCCGCTCGTGGTCGCCCATTCGCTGCTCGACATCGGTGCCTTCGTGGGGTACGCGCTGCTCGCAGGCAAGGTGGGATGGCTCCCGACCGCGTGATCGTCAGACGAGCAGCTCGCCCTCGATGACCGTGACCGCGTGACCCGAGAGCAGGGTCCGTTCCCCGCGCACCTCGGTGCGGACCAGGCCGGAGCGCGGGGAAGCCTGCAGCCCGGTGAGGGCCCGGCGGCCGAGGCGCTCCGACCAGAACGGGGCCAGGGCCGTGTGGGCGCTGCCGGTGACTGGGTCCTCGTCGATGCCGACGTTCGGGAAGAAGCCGCGGGAGACGAAGTCGTAACCCCGTGAGGGGTCCTCGGCGCGTGCGGTCGCGATGACGCCGCGCTCGGAGTGGCGGGCGAGTGCCCTGTGGTCCGGGGCGAGGGCGCGGACCGTCTTCTCGTCGGCGACCTCGACCAGCAGGTCACCGGTGTTCGGGCCGGTGTCGAGGGTGCGCAGCGGTTCGGCGCCGAGGGCCTCGGCGACACCGTCGGGGATCTCGACCGGGGTGAGGGGCGCCGTCGGGAAGTCGAGGGTGATCGAGCCGTCGGCCTCGGGGGTGGCGACGAGGACACCGCTGCGCGTGGTGAAGCGCACCGGGCCCCGATGGGCGCCTGTGGTGGTCAGGACGTGCGCCGCGGCGAGGGTCGCGTGTCCGCACAGGGCCACCTCGGTGGCGGGGGTGAACCAGCGCAGCGCCCAGTCCGCCTCGCCGCCCTCCGGGAGCCGGTGGGTGAACGCCGTCTCCGCGTGGTTGACCTCCCGGGCCACGTTCTGGAGCCAGGCGTCGTCGGGGAAGGAGTCGAGGAGGAGGACCCCGGCCGGGTTCCCGGCGAAGGGGCGGTCGGTGAAGGCGTCGACGATACGAATCCGCATGTCCCGAAGCTAGCGGTCCCGGGCGTCCACCGGCCAAGGCCAATCGGGGCCGGCTGGCCCCCTGCCGGCGAGGGAGGTATTTCGGCAGGGGGTTGTCATGCGAACACTACCGATATATCGTTGACGCATCGCGACCGATCAACGATGGAGTGGAGTGATGGCGATGCGTTCCCGTGGAGAAGACTTCGGATACGAGCACGAACACGGACACGGACATGGACACCATGGCGGACCCGGCCGTCGGGGTCGGGGCGGCTTCGAGGGGCTGCGGGGGGCTTTCGGGCCCTTCGGCCCCGGCGGTCCCGGCGGCGGACCCGGAGGTCCCGGCTTCGGCTTCGGCGGACCCGGCTTCGGCCCGGGCCCCTGGGGCGGACGCGGCGGCCGGGGCGGACCCCGGGGCAGGGCGCGGCGCGGCGACGTACGCGCGTCGATCCTCGCCCTGCTCAAGGACCGGCCCATGCACGGTTACGAGATGATCCAGGAGATCGCCGAGCGCAGCGGCGGGGCGTGGAAGCCCAGCCCGGGTTCGGTGTACCCGACCCTTCAGATGCTGGAGGACGAGGGCCTGATCATCAGTGAGGCCGAGGGCGGCAAGAAGCTGTTCTCGCTCACCGAGCCGGGGCGCAGCGCGGCCGACGAAGGTCCCGAGGCGCCCTGGGAAGAGGCCGGGCGCGGGGTCGACTGGGAGACGCTGCACGAGATCCGGCAGGCCGGCTTCGGTCTCATGGAGGCCTTCGGCCAGGTCTGGAAGACCGGCAGCAAGGGTCAGCGCGAGAAGGCGCTGGCGGTCATCAACGAAGCCCGCAAGAAGCTGTACCTGATCCTCGCCGACGAGGGCTGACGGCGTGCTGTGGTACCTGCCGGCGCCCCGTGGAAGCGTTTCCGCGGGGCGCCTGTCCGTGTACGGGGGGCCGTCCGCCGCCTCGGGCGGCGCGCGGACGCGCGAGGTTCAGGCCACCAGTCCGGCCAGCTTGCGCAGCGACTCGTCGAGGGCGGCGGTCGCCGAGTCCTTGAGCTTGCCGGCCATCAACGAGACCGCCGCGCCCGTGAACTCCCCGTCGATCCGCACCGAGGTGGCGTCGTCGTCGGGGGTGAGCGTGTAGCGCGTGGAGACGTTCACCGACATCGGGCCCTTGCCGCGGATGGCCAGCGCGCGGCCGGGCTCCAGTTCCTCGATCGTCCAGGTGACCTCGGCCGGGAAGCCCATGAGCTTCATGTTCTCCGCGAACGTGCCGCCCACCTCGAACTTCTCCGGGCCGCCCTGCGGGAAGTTGGTGTGCGTCGCGTTCCACTCGCCGTAGGCGGACCAGTCGGTGAGCTGGGCCCAGATCTTCTCGGCGGGCGCCTCGATCCGTGCCTCCGCGCTGACTTCGGCCATGCGACCACCCCTTCGTGTCGGGCGCTGCGCCCGGCGCAGCTACGGTGTCGCGGAACGTAGCTCCAGGCCCCGGAACATTCAATACTGATGAGCCGTCAGGAATTGTGGAGGGGTGGACGGCCCGGCTCCGGCGCGGGCGGACGGGGGCGCCGCCGGCCACGGGGAGGAGTGGCAAGGCGGCGCGCGCCGCCGCGCGGAAATCGGCGCGAAGTCATCCGCAAGGAGGAGGAACCGCACAGGGATGCCCACCTTGTGTCGGATCCGAAGATGCTGCCCGCCGCCGATGACCCCGGGCCGCGAGGCTGATGAGGTGGAGAGGTGCCGCCCCGTATTCCCGAGCAGTCCGCCGCCACGAGCGGACCGAAGCATGCCGGCATCGAGGCCGGACTCGGCGCGGAGCTGGCCCCGGTGGTCTCCGGCGCGCGCAGAAGAGCGCTGCGCGACGGAGACCGGCAGATCGACACGGCTCATCTGCTGCACTCCCTGCTGGAGTGCGACCCCGAGGCGCGGGCCGTCTTCGGGGACGGGCCGCAGCTCGCCCGGCTGCTCGGCTATCTCGTGCAGCGCAGCATCGGCTACGGACTCCGCTGGCAGAGCGCCGTCCGGAACTCCGGCGCGGCGCCCGCCCCGGCCAGGGGGAGCTGGTCCCCCGTGGCGGCCGACGCGATGGGGGAGGCGTACGAGCGTGCCGTGCTGCGCGGCGACGAGCGCGCCCGCGGTCTCGACCTGCTGGCAGCCATCGTCGCCGACCCCCGGTCGCGGGCCGTCGAGGTCCTCGGACGGGCCGGCGTCGACCTCCCGCGACTGAGGGAGCGCGTCGAGAGCGCACACGAGGAGTGTGTGGGCCGGGGCGACGCGGGCTGACCGGGGTGAGGAGCGCGCCGGACGGACGCCACCAGGCGGATGTCCTGTCCCTGGTCCAGCGGTTGAGACAGGTGTCTTTGGGGGTGACGGTCATGTCGTCGCCTGTCATCATGTGGCCGTGCATACGTCTCAGGGCAGTCAGGACAACCAGGGGAGAGGCGTCGGTCTGGGCCTGGCGCTCGTGTCGGCGGTCGCCTTCGGCGGATCCGGCGTCGCGGCCAAGCCGTTGATCGAGGCCGGACTCGACCCGCTCCACGTGGTGTGGCTCCGCGTCGCCGGCGCCGCCCTCGTCATGCTGCCGATCGCCGTGCGGCACCGGGGGCTGGTCAAGCGACGCCCCGCGCTGCTCGCCGGCTTCGGTCTCCTCGGCGTGGCCGGTGTGCAGGCCTGCTACTTCGCCGCGATCTCCCGTGTCCCCGTCGGCGTCGCCCTCCTCGTCGAGTACCTCGCCCCCGCGCTGGTCCTCGGCTGGGTGCGCTTCGTGCAGCGCCGGCCCGTCACCCGTGCCGCGGCACTCGGAGTCGTCCTCGCGGTCGGCGGACTCGCCTGCGTGGTGGAGGTGTGGTCGGGGCTCGACTTCGACGCCGTCGGACTCCTGCTCGCGCTGGGCGCCGCCTGCTGCCAGGTCGGCTACTTCGTCCTGTCCGACCAGGGCAGCGACGCGGGCGACGAGGCACCCGACCCGCTGGGCGTGATCGCGTACGGACTTCTCGTCGGCACCCTCGTCCTGACCGTGGTCGCGCGCCCCTGGACGATGCACTGGTCCGTTCTCGGAGGCAGCGCGGACATGAACGGGACATCCGTGCCCGCCACGCTGCTCCTCGGCTGGATCGTCCTCGTCGCGACCGTCGTCGCCTACGCCACCGGCGTCCTGTCCGTGCGCAGGCTCTCCCCGCAGGTCGCGGGCGTGGTGGCCTGTCTCGAAGCGGTGATCGCCACGGTCCTGGCATGGGTGCTGCTGGGCGAGCACCTCTCGGCGCCCCAGATCGCGGGCGGTGCCGTGGTGCTGCTCGGCGCCTTCATCGCGCAGTCGTCGGCCCCGGCGAAACCCTCGCGGGAGCCGGTCGCGAGCGGGTCGGGTGACGCCGAGAGAGAGTTGTCGGCCCACGGAACGGCCGTCTAAGGTGCTGATCATGCCGTCGACGCTCGTTCTTCCGCCTCCGGCCGCCTGAGGCGGGCGTACCGGAACACCGCCCGGCCCCGTGCCGGGCGGAACGGCGCTGCCCGCAGAAGAAGTCAGAGGACCTTTCGCACGCCCCTGCCCCCGCGGCACGGGCTGCGACGCGGTCCCTTCCCGAACTTCTGCGGAACTGCGGAGAGAACACGTGTCGAACACCGCTGTCGGCCTGCCCGTCGGGCGAGGCCTGCTCTATCTGATCGTCGCCGGTGCCGCCTGGGGCACCGCGGGCGCCGCCGCGTCACTGGTCTACCGGGCCAGTGACATGGGGCCGGTCGCCCTCTCCTTCTGGCGCTGCGCGGGCGGACTCGCCCTGCTGCTCGCCGTACGCCTGCGCGGCGGCCCGCGCCTTCGCCCTCGTCCCCAAGAGCGGGGGAAGCGCGACGCTCAGCGAGAGCCGCTCGGCCGCAAAGCGCTGCGGATCGGCCTGATCGGCCTCGGGCTGGCGCTCTTCCAGACCGCCTACTTCGCCGCCGTCGAGGCCACCGGCCTCGCGGTCGCGACCGTCGTCACCCTGGGCGCGGGGCCCGTCCTCATCGCCCTCGGCGCCCGGCTGACCATGGGGGAGCGGCTCGGCCGGGGTGGCATCGCCGCCGTCGCGGGGGCGCTGACCGGGCTCGGCGTGCTGGTCCTCGGCGGCGGGGACGCCACCGTGCGTCCCTGGGGCGTCCTGCTCGCGGTTCTCTCCGCGGCCGGCTACTCCGCGATGACGCTGCTCACCCGGTGGTGGGGGCGCGACTCCCGCGTGGACGGGTCGAGCACGACCGTGTGGGCGTTCGCCGTCACCACCGTGTGCCTGCTGCCGCTCGGGCTCGCCGAGGGGCTGTTCCCGCACGCCGTCCAGCCCGTCCGTCTCCTGGTGCTGCTGGCCTACATCGCCGCCGTCCCCACCGCGCTGGCCTACGCGCTCTTCTTCGCCGGTGCCGCCGTCGTCCGCTCCGCCGCCGTGTCCGTGATCATGCTTCTGGAGCCGGTCTGCGCGGCCGTGCTCGCCGTCGGCCTGCTCGGCGAGCGGCTCACCGCGGCGACACTCGTCGGCACCCTGCTGATGCTCGGCTCGGTCGCCGGACTCGCGGTGGCGGAGGCGCGTGCCGCGGGCGCGGGACGGCTCGCGGCGCCCGAGGAGGCACTTCTCGTGTGAGCCCCCGCCGGACGCGGGACGCGGGACGCTGGACGTCCGGCGTCCCGCGTGAGGTGGCTGCGCCCGGGTGGGGCCGCCTGACGCGGGTGTGCCCCGTGCCTGTGTGATGCCGCTGTGCGCAGGTGCGGCCGGGACGGCACCGGTTCCAGTGGGAGGCGGTGCCGTCCTCGGCGCCGGGTGGGCGGGTTCGTCCCCGGCGCCGGGCGGGCCGGGTCGTTCGCGGCGGGTGTCGTGACGACCGCCCGCCCCGGAGCTACAGGACCTTCAGGTAGTCCGGCACGCCGATGCCCGGTGCCAGGGTGTCCGCGGGGACCGGGACGCCGTGGCCCTTGGTCAGCGGGATCACGCCGGTCCAGTGGGGGAGCGAGAGATCCTCGGGGTCGTCGCTCGGGCCGCCCGTGCGCAGCTTGGCGGAGACCTCGTCGAGATCCAGGCTGATCACGGCCGTGGCCGCGAGTTCCTTGGCGTTGGCGGGACGGGAGTCGGCCGAGCGGCCCGGGACGGCGTGGTCGACCAGCGCGTCCAGCGCCAGCCGCTTCTCCTCGGGATCCGTCACCTGGTGGGCGACGCCGTGCACGACCACGGAACGGTAGTTGATCGAGTGGTGGAAGGCCGAGCGGGCCAGCACCAGTCCGTCGACATGGCTCACGGTGAGGCAGACGGCCAGCCCGGGATCGGTCCCGCCCGCCATGCGCAGGGGACGCGAACCCGTGGACCCGTGCACGTAGAGCCGCTCGCCGACCCGCGCGTACAGCGTGGGCAGAACGACGGGCGCGCCGTCGCGGACGAAGCCGAGATGGCAGATGTACCCCTCGTCGAGTATCGAGTGCACCAGCTCCCGGTCGTACGCGGCGCGTTCCTTGGAGCGGGTGGGGACAGTGCGGTCGGTCGGGGTGTAGGCAGCGGACGCCGTCGGCCCCGGCTGCTGGGTGATCGTCTCCGACATTGCCATCTCCATTGCGCTAGTGCATAATCTCTTTTGTGCTAGGAGAGTATCGGATCGAAGGGCGTCGCGCAGCCGAGATCGCCGCCGACGTCGAGCGGGCGGTCGGGGCGGGGGATCTGGAACCCGGACAGCTCCTGCCGCCCATGCGCGAGCTGGCCGAGGAACTCGGGGTCAACCCGAACACGGTCGCGGCGGCCTACCGCACGCTGCGCGAGCGCGGGGTCATCGAGACCGCCGGCCGCCGCGGCAGCCGGGTGCGCCCGAAGCCGGCCACCACGGGGCGCGAGCACCTGCGCGTCGAGGTGCCCGAGGGGGTGCGGGACGTGGGCGAGGGCAATCCCGATCCCGCCCTCCTGCCGGAGCTCGCCGAGGCCTTCGCGGTCGCGGCCGCGGAGTCGGACCGGCATCCCGTGCAGTACGGGCAGGACCCCGTCGAGCCGGAGCTGGGGCGGCTGGCCCGCGCCGGGCTCGACGCGGACGGCGTGCCCGAGGGGCCCGTCGTCGTCACCTCCGGCTCGCTCGACGCGATCGAGCGCGTCCTGATGGCCCACCTCAGGCCCGGCGACACGGTCGCCGTCGAGGACCCCGGCTGGGGCAGCCTGTTCGACCTGCTGCCGGCGCTCGGGCTGCGTACGGCCGGGGTCGGCGTCGACGACGAGGGCCCGCTTCCCGACGACGTACGGCAGGCGCTGGCGGCCGGGGCGCGGGCGCTGATCGTCACCGACCGGGCGCAGAACCCGACCGGCGCCGCGGTCACCGCCGAGCGCGCGCGGGCGCTGCGCTCCGTGCTCCGGGAGTACCCGCGAACCCTGCTCATCGAGGACGACCACGGCCATCAGATCGTCGACGTGCCCCTGCATCCCCTCGCCGGGGTCACGCACCACTGGGCCTTCGTGCGTTCCGTCGCCAAGGCGTACGGGCCCGATCTGCGGCTCGCCGTCCTCACCGGGGACCCCGTCACCGTCGACCGTGTGCACGGGAGACAGCGGGTCGGACCCGGCTGGGTGAGCCGCGTGCTCCAGAAGGCCGTGGTCCACCTGTGGACCTCCGGCGCGGTGGACGTGCCGGCCGTGGCGGCGGCGTACGGGGCGCGCCGCGACATGCTGATCGACGCGCTGCGGGAGCGCGGTGTCGAGGCGCGCGGACGCAGCGGGATGAACGTCTGGATCGCCGTCCCCGACGAGACCGGGGCCGTCTCCCGGCTGTTGCAGCGCGGCTGGGCGGTCGCGCCCGGCGCCCGTTTCCGGATGGGTTCGCCGCCGGGTGTCCGGATCACCGTCTCGACGCTTCGGCCCGAGGACGCCGGGCCGCTCGCGGACGCCGTGGCCTCCGCCGTGGGACCGGCCCCCGCGCGCCGCTACGTCTGAGCCGTGCCGCTACGTGTGAGGTGTGCGCCTCGTGTCGCCCAGGGTCTGCCCGACAGAGCCTGGGCGACAGGGCCCGTCCGACAGGTCCTGGCCGCGGCTCGGGACGAGCCGGGTCTCAGCGGCGCGGCTTCGCCTGGGTGAGGAAGGCGCCCGCGAGGACGATCACCGCGCCGACCGGGGTCGACCAGGCCAGCGACTCGCCGAGGATCGCGACACCGGCGGCGGTGGCGATGACCGGGATGAAGTACGTGACCATCTGGGCCGTCGTCGGGCCGACCTCGGCGACGATGCCGTACTGGAGGAGCATGGCCAGACCCGTTCCGAGTGCCCCGAGGGCCGCGACCGCGAGCAGCGGCACCCAGGCGACATGACTGGGGAACGTGGTGAACAGCGGGGTGACGAAGGCGAGTTGCACCGTGGCCAGGAGCAGTTGGGCGCCGGTCATCGACAGATGGGAGTTTCCGGTGCCCGCCAGGGTCCGGCGCACGTAGATCCAGCCGACCGGATAGCTCAGCGACGCCAGCAGGGCCATGGCCGTGCCCGTGGCGTCCAGGCCGTGGAACCCCTGCCAGACGCCGAGGACCGTCAGGACGCCCAGGAAGCCGATGCCGAGGCCGGCCACTCTGCGCCGGGTCGGCCGGTCCTCGGAGAGGGCGACCAGGGACAGGGCCATGCCCCACAGCGGCGACGTCGCGTTGCAGATGCCGGCGAGCGTGGACGGGATCGTCAGCTCGGAGTAGGCGAAGAGGGAGAAGGGCAGCGCGTTCAGCAGGAAGGCCGCGACCGTGAGGTGCCCCCACGTGCGCGCCCCGCGCGGCAGCCGCTCCCGCTTCACCGCCATCGCCGCCACGAGCACCGCGCTCCCGAACAGCAGCCGGCCGAAGGTGACCTGGAACGGCGCGAAGCCGTCCGTGCCGACCTTGATCAGCAGAAAGCTGAAGCCCCAGATCAGCGACAGGAAGCCGAAGCGGATCCGCCAGTCGAGGGCGGCGCGGCGGCGGGGTGCGACGCCGTTCGGCGTGACAGGGCGGGGAGAGGCGACGGTGCTCATGGGGCAAGAATGCGGCAGGACAATCTCGTAGCACAAGCGAGAATGTTCGAGCGATATCTCGTAGCATTGCTTACATGTTGAATCTGGAGCGACTGCGCACGCTCGACGCCCTCGCCCGCTATGGCTCGGTGAGCGGCGCGGCCGAGGGACTGCACGTGACGACATCGGCCGTCTCCCAGCAGATGTCGAAGCTGGAGCGCGAGGTGGGACAGCAGCTCCTCGCCAAGAACGGCCGGGGCGTGCGGCTGACCGACGCCGGGCGGCTCCTCGCCGAACACGCGGCCCGCATCCTTTCCCAGGTCGAGCTCGCGCAGTCCGACCTGGAGGCGCAGCGCGGTCAGGTGGCCGGCGAGCTCAGGCTGTCCGCGTTCCCGACCGCGGCGCGCGGACTGTTCCCGGCGGCGCTCGCGGAGCTGCGGGCCCGGCACCCCGGACTGCGGGTGCGCTCCAGCGAGCTGGAGCCGGAGGCCGGGGTCGCGGGAGTGGTGCGCGGGGACCTGGACCTCGCGGTCGTGCTCGACTGGTACAACAAGCCGATGCCCCTGCCCGACGGACTGGTGAAGGCGTCGATCCTCGACGACCCCGCCGATGTGGCGATGCCGGCCGGCCACCGGCTCGCGGGCCGCGCCGAGGTCGACCTCGGGGACTTCGCCGAGGACGAGTGGATCACCTGGGCCGAGGGCGAGTTCTGTCACGAATGGCTGATGTTCACGCTGCGCTCCCAGGGCGTCGAGCCGCGCATCGGACACCGCGCCGGGGAGACGCACACCCAGCTCGGACTCGTCGCCGCGGGGCTCGGCGTGTGCGTGGCCCCGCTCCTCGGACGTCATCCGATGCCCGAGGGAGTCGTCACCGTGCCGGTCCGCCAGCGCGTGCGCCGCCATGTCTACGTCGTCTGGCGGGCCGACGCCGACCGCCGGCCCTCGATCAGGGCGGCGGTGGACGCCTTGCGCAGGGCCGGAGCGGCCCTGGAGTAGAAGCCTGCGGCGGGTGTCCGCCTACATCGGAGGGAGCTTGCGGAAGTCCCACGAGGCGATCGCGGACGGTGTCAGCCGCATCCACGCGTGCCGGCCGTCGTGCGGCATCTCCTCCAGACCGAAGTTCTTGCGGGCGAACAGGATCTCGGGGACGTCGAGTTCGGCGCACAGCTCCCCGGTGCGGGGGAACTCGCCGACGAACTCCACGGTGCCGGACAGCTCGACGCCCCGCAGCTCCCCGTACTCCTCGCCCGAGTCGATCACCACCGCGACGCGCGGGTCGTTCCGCAGTTGCACCCACCGCTTGCTGCGCACCACGGAGTACAGCCACAGCGAGGTGCCGTCCCAGGCGAACCACAGGGCGCTCACGTGCGGGACTCCGTCCTTCGACACGGAGGCGACGCGACAGGTGCGCTGGGTGGTGAGGAACTCGTCCAGTTCACCGGGGGTCATCATGATCTTCCGGCCCCTGCGCTGGGTGACGGTCATACGGTCCCCTCCCGATTGCGTGGATCGGCCAAGTCCTGCCCGATCTTTCACAGGTGCACCGACTCTGTCCGTCGGGGCTTTCCTCAAAGCTTTCTGACGTTCCGTCAGGAAAATCATGCGGCGTCTTCCGTCCGCACGCAATGCTCGTTACGCTCCGCCGTCCCGACCCGCGACGACAAGGAGAGCCATGCCGTCGTCAGAGCACCTCAGCGAACTCCTCGACCCCGTCGGCACGGTACTGCTCACCGTGGAGTGCCAACAGGGCGTCGTGGGCCCGGACAGCGCGCTGCCCGAACTCGCCCAGGAGGCGCGGTCGTCCGGAGCGCTCGACCGGATCGCCCGGCTGGTGGCCGCCGCGCACGAGAGCGGGGTGCAGGTGATCCACGCGGTCGCGGAGCGCCGCCCCGACGGCCGCGGCGCCAACCGCAACGCCCGGCTGTTCAGGGCCGCCGAGCGGCTGCCCGTACGGCAGACGACCGGCTCGGCGGCGGTGCGGATCGCGCCGCCCGTCGAGGTCGCCGAGGAGGACCTCGTCGTCCGGCGGCTGCACGGCCTGTCGCCGATCTCGGGCACCGACGTCGACCCGCTGCTGCGCAACCTGGGCTGCCGCACCCTCGTCGTGACGGGCGTATCGGCCAACATCGCGATTCCCAACGCCGTGTTCGACGCCGTCAACCGCGGCTACACCGTCGTCGTTCCCGCGGACGCCGTCGCCGGGGTGCCCTCCGAGTACACCCCAGCGATGGTCCGGAACACGCTCGCGCTGGTCGCCACCGTCACGACCACCGAGGACGTGCTCGCCTGCCTCGAAGGACGGCGCGACTGACGCCGGTGTCCCTCAGGCGAGCTTGATCGCGCCCCCGTCGACGGTGATGTCCGCCTTGGCCAGCCCGGTCGTCGCGGGCCCCTTCTTCACGCTGCCGTCGGTGGCCGAGAACTCGCTGCCGTGACACGGGCAGGTGATGACACCGTTCGCTATGCCCTTGACCGCGCAGCCCTGGTGGGTGCACTTGGACGAGAAGGCCTTGTACGTGCCCGCCGTCGGCTGGGTCACCACGACCCCCTGGTCGGCGAAGACCTTGCCGCCGCCCTCCGGGATCTCGCTCGTCTTGGCGAGTTCCGTGCCTGCCGCGCCGTTGCCCGAGCCCACACTGTCGGAGGCCTTGTCGTCCGCCCCGCACGCGGTCAGCGCGACGGCGAGTCCCGCCGCCCCGACCGCCGCCACGACGGTGCGCCGGGCAGGGGCCTGTGCGGAGTGAAGCGATTCGCTGGTCATGCTGGCTTTCCCTTCAGCGGACATGATCTGGATCTGTCGAGAGGTACGGTCCACCAGCACGCACTGTTCAGGCAATGGCGACTTCTTGACCTGATCCACAGCCCCCCGACAGCCGGATGTGCGGCGGCGCGGCCCCTCCGGCCCCGGATACCGGGCTCCGCCTCCGCCACCGTCACCGGGTCGCGTCCGCCGGGCGCGACCACCCCAGTAAGTTGGGGCGATGCTCAAGGAAGTGAACGCCTCCCGCTACATCACGCCGTTGCGCGAGGGCGGCTCGCTGCCGGGACTCGTCGAGGCCGACGACCTCGGGACGTACGTCATGAAGTTCACCGGCGCCGGACAGGGCCGCAAGACGCTCGTCGCGGAGGTCGTCTGCGGTGAACTGGCCCGCCGGCTGGGCCTGCGGGTGCCCGGCCTGGTGACGATCGGCCTCGACCCGGTTCTCGGGCTCGGCGAACCGGACCAGGAGGTCCAGGAGCTGCTGAAGTCGAGCGGCGGCCCGAACCTCGGGATGGAATTCCTCCCGCGCGCGATCGGCTTCGACCCCCTCGCCTTCGAGGTGAGCGCGGAGGACGCCGGGCGGATCGTCTGGTTCGACGCCCTCGTCAACAACGTCGACCGCTCCTGGCGCAACCCCAACCTGCTGATGTGGCACGGCGATCTGTGGCTCATCGACCACGGCGCCACCATGATCTGGCACCACCACTGGCCCGGAGCCGAGACCTCCGCCGCCAAGCCGTACGACATCTCCGACCACGCGCTCGCCCCCTTCCGCCCCGACGTCGCCTCGGCCGCCGCCGAACTGGCCCCGCTGGTCACCGAGGAGCTGCTCGCCGAGGTCACGGCGCAGATCCCCGAGGCCTGGCTGGCCGGCGAGCCGGGCTTCGACACGGTCGAGGCGCTGCGGCGCGCCTACGCGCGGCCGCTGCTGGCACGCGCCGCCGTCATCCACGAGCGGATCAAGGGCCTCGACGGCACCGAGGGGGACAAGTGAACGAGCGGGACGTCTTCGAGTACGCGCTGCTGCGGGTGGTGCCGCGGGTCGAGCGCGGCGAGTGCTTCAACGCGGGCGTGCTGGTGTACTGCCGCGCCCACTCCTTCGTCGCGGCCCGTACCCATCTGGACGAGAGCAAGCTGCTCGCGCTCGACCCGGACGCGGACGTGCCGGGCGTACGGGCCGCGCTGCGCGCCGTCGAAGGAGTCTGCGCCGGCGGGGAAGCCGCTGGTCAGGCCGCGGGCGACGACCCCGGGCGGCGCTTTCGCTGGCTGATCGCGCCGCGCTCGACGGTGGTCCAGCCGGGGCCCGTGCACACCGGCCTGACGGCCGATCCCGAGGCCGAGACCGAGCGGTTGCTCCAGCTCCTGGTCAGGTAATGGATCACATGCGCGCGGTGCGCCGTTGACACCGGGTGCCAGGGCTTCTAGCGTCACGTCTGCTGAAGGTACTAAGCGGTCGCTCACCGGACGGGCGTACCGTGTGAGCCGCGGGTCCTCCGGGACCCCGAAGACTCCGCAAGGTTGTCGAGACAGCTTGGCCGGGCTTGGGCCGGCTTTTCCAAGGGCGAGGAGAACCAGCAATGTCCACCACTGAGCAGCGCGTCGCCGTAGTCACCGGTGCCGCGCGCGGCATCGGTGCCGCGACCGCCGTACGACTGGCCGCGGAGGGCCGCGCCGTCGCGGTGATCGACCTCGACGAGGCCGCGTGCAAGGACACCGTCGAGAAGATCACGGCCGCCGGCGGCAAGGCTCTCGCGGTCGGCTGCGACGTCTCCGACGAGGCCCAGGTGGAGGCCGCCGTCGCGCGGATCGCCGAGGAGCTCGGCGCGCCGACCATCCTGGTGAACAACGCGGGTGTCCTCCGGGACAACCTGCTGTTCAAGATGAGCGCGTCCGACTGGGACACCGTCATGAACGTGCACCTGCGCGGCGCCTTCCTGATGGCGAAGGCCGTCCAGAAGTACATGGTCGAGGCCAAGTTCGGCCGCATCGTCAACCTGTCGTCGTCCTCGGCGCTGGGCAACCGCGGCCAGGCCAACTACTCCACCGCCAAGGCCGGTCTCCAGGGCTTCACCAAGACCCTGGCCATCGAGCTCGGCAAGTTCGGCGTGACCGCGAACGCCGTGGCGCCCGGCTTCATCGTCACCGACATGACCGCCGCCACCGCCGCCCGCGTCGGGATGGACTTCGACGACTTCCAGGCCGCCGCCGCGACCCAGATCCCCGTGCAGCGCGTCGGCAACCCCGACGACATCGCCAACTCCATCGCCTTCTTCACCGGCGAGGCCGCCGGATTCGTCTCGGGCCAGGTGCTGTACGTGGCCGGCGGACCGCTCAACTAGACGCAGGGGAAACGCACATGACCACGCTTCCCGAACTCTCGGGCAAGGTCGCGCTCATCACGGGCGCGAGCCGCGGCATCGGCTACGGCGTCGCGGAGGCCCTGATCGCCCGCGGCGACCGGGTCTGCATCACCGGCCGCAACGAGGACGCCCTCAAGGAGGCCGTCGAGACGCTCGGCGCCGACCGCGTCATCGCCGTCGCCGGCAAGGCCCACGACGAGGCCCACCAGGCCGTCGCCGTCGAGCGCACCATGGAGGCCTTCGGCCGCGTCGACTTCCTGGTCAACAACGCCGGTACGAACCCGGTGTTCGGGCCCATCGCCGAACTGGACCTGAACGTGGCGCGGAAGGTCTTCGAGACCAACGTCGTCTCGGCGCTCGGCTTCGCCCAGCAGACCTGGAAGGCCTGGCAGGGCGAGAACGGCGGCGCGATCGTCAACATCGCCTCGGTCGCCGGCCTCGCGCCCTCGCCCTTCATCGGCGCGTACGGCATCAGCAAGGCCGCGATGATCAACCTGACCGTGCAGCTCGCGCACGAGTTCGCGCCCAAGGTCCGGGTCAACGCCATCGCGCCCGCCGTGGTGAAGACGAAGTTTGCGGCCGCACTCTACGAGGGCCGCGAGGCGGAGGCCGCCGCGGCCTACCCGCTCGGCCGGCTCGGCGTGCCCTCCGACATCGGCGGCGCCGCCGCCTTCCTCACCTCGCAGCAGTCGGACTGGGTCACCGGTCAGACGCTCGTGGTCGACGGCGGGATGTTCCTCAACGCCGGAGTCGAATAACACGAGGACCGGTCGGGGGGGGGCGCCGGCGCGGGGGGGCCCGCCCCCCGCGGTGGGGGTGGGTTTCCGTATAAGAGAGAGACCGCGC
>NZ_JBHTZF010000028.1:0-47935 GCF_042790435.1 Streptomyces sp. NPDC056738 | reverse complement strand
CGGGGGGGCGCCCCCCCCCACGCCTTCACGCCTCCCCCCCCGCCGGGGGGCGGGCCCCCCGCGGCGGGGCCCCCCCCCCGACCGGTTTTTTGTTGAAAGTTGACAAACACTCAGTCCGCCCCGGGCGAGCCGGAGTTCGACGTGCGGAGTGTGGACGTGTTCACATCATGCTGACAACGTAGTCACATACATGCTGATCAAGTGCCCTGCCGGGGAAACACCGTTCCCCCGGCAGGGCACTGCGGTATGGTCTGCCGACCCTTGGCACGGCGGATCCAGGAGCGTGTACGTGTTCAACCGGAACCGATACCTGCGACAGCTCGCGGCGATCACCTCCATATCCCTGGTGGCCGCGTGCGGCGCCATCTCCAAGGGATCACCGGCCGACGAGGGGCCGATCGTCGTGGGCACCACCAGCGCCCCCAGCACCCTGGACCCGGCGGCCTCCTGGGACGGATCGTGGGAGCTGTTCCGCAACATCTACCAGACGCTGCTGAGCTATCCGACCGGCGCGGCGTCCCCGCAGCCCGACGCCGCGCGGAAGTGCGGATTCACGGATGGAACCAACACCGTCTACCGCTGCGAACTGCGCCCGGACCTGAAGTTCTCCGACGGCCACCCGCTCGACGCGTCCGCCGTAAAGCACTCCATCGACCGCATCAGGAAGATCGGCGTACGCGGCGGTCCCGCCGGCCTGCTCGGCAGCCTCGACCGGGTGCAGGCACTGGGCGAGCGTGACGTCGTCTTCCACCTCAACAAGCCGGACGCCACGTTCCCGCTGGTGCTGGCCACCCCGGCGATGTCGATCGTCGACCCCGCCGAATACCCCGCCGACGCCCTGCGGAACGACAACAAGGTCTTCGGCTCCGGGCCCTACGTCCTGCGCTCCTACACGGAGGACAAGCAGGCCGAACTCGTCAGGAACGACCACTACGACGGCTTCGCCAAGCGCAAGAACGACGCGGTGACGATCCGCTACTTCCAGGACTCGGCCCAGTTGGTCGGGGCGCTGAAGGCCAAGAAGATCGACGTCACCTACCGCGGCCTCGCCGCCTCGGACGTCGTCGCGCTCCAGGGGCAGGGCGACCGCAAGGACATCCAGCTCGTCGACGGAGCCGGAACCGAGATCAGCTACCTGGTCTTCAACCCCGAGGACCCGTGGGCCGGGAAGCTCCCCGTGCGCCGCGCGATCGCCCAGGTCGTCGACCGCTCCGCCATCATCCACAAGGTCTACCAGGACACCGTCGACCCGCTCTACTCCATGGTCCCCGCCGGACTGGCCGGGCACACCACCGGCTACTTCGACGCGTACGGCAGCCCGAGCCCGGCCAAGGCCCGCACGATCCTGCACGACGCGCACATCGACCGGCCCGTCCCGCTCACCCTCTGGTACACGACCGACCGCTACGGCTCCGAGACCGGCCCGGAGTTCCGCGAGCTCAAGCGCCAGCTCGACGGCTCCGGCCTGTTCAGCGTCACGCTCAAGAGTCGCCCCTGGAAGACGTACGAAGCGGGCTACCGCAACGGCGAGTACCCGGTCTTCGGCCGCGGTTGGTTCCCCGACTTCCCCGACGCCGAGAACTTCATCGCCCCGTTCGTGGGGGAGCGGAACGCCCTCGGGACGCCCTATCCGACCCCCCGGATCACCGATGTCCTGCTGCCCGAGTCGCGCGGGGTGCGGGATCGCGGGGCGGTGGTGAAGCAGTTCGAGGAGGCCCAGAAGATCCTCGTCGACGACGCCCGGCTGCTGCCTCTGTGGCAGGGCAGGCAGTATGTGGCCGCGAACGTGGAGATCTCGGGCGGGGAGCGGGCGCTGGACCCGTCGACGATCATGATGATGTGGGAGCTGGACCGCAAGACGAGCTGGTAGCGCGCCCGGTCGGCCGGGTGACGCGCGGGCCCGCCCGCGTCACCCGCCGTGGGCTCGCGGGGGCACACCGTACCCCTCATCCGGCCCCGACGCGGGCCCGGAACCGATTGTCAGTGGGCGACGGTAGGTTCTTGGTCTGGAAGTCACCGCACATCGAAGGAAGTTGACGTGACCGATATCGCCATGTTGCCCGAGTCCTGGCGCGGCGTCCTGGGCGACGAGCTTCAGCAGCCCTACTTCAAGGAACTCACCGAGTTCGTCGAGGAGGAGCGCGCGAAGGGTCCCGTCTTCCCGCCCCGCGAGGAGGTCTTCGCGGCGCTCGACGCCACCCCGTACGAGCGGGTGAAGGTCCTGATCCTCGGCCAGGACCCGTACCACGGCGAGGGCCAGGGCCACGGCCTGTGCTTCTCGGTCCGCCCCGGGGTCAAGACCCCGCCCTCGCTGCGGAACATCTACAAGGAGATGAAGGAGGAGCTCGGCACCCCGATCCCGGACAACGGCTATCTGATGCCGTGGGCCGAGCAGGGTGTGCTGCTGCTCAACGCGGTGCTGACCGTCCGCTCCGGTGAGGCGAACTCGCACAAGGGCAAGGGCTGGGAGAAGTTCACCGACGCGGTCATCCGCGCCGTGGCCGACCGCCCCGACCCGGCCGTCTTCGTCCTGTGGGGCAACTACGCGCAGAAGAAGCTCCCCCTGATCGACGAGGAGCGGCACGTGGTGGTGAAGGGCGCGCACCCGTCGCCGCTGTCCGCCAAGAAGTTCTTCGGCTCGCACCCGTTCACGCAGATCGACGCGGCCGTCGCCGCCCAGGGCCATGAACCGATCGACTGGCGCATCCCCGACCTCGGCTGACCGCCGGACCGCGGGCTGACCGCCGGACCGCGGGCCAGGCCCGTCACCGGCCTGGCCCAGCGGCCCACGGGGGCGCCTGAGCGCGATTGCCACCGGCTCCGGTTAGCTTCGTCAGGGACAGTGACGAGCCTGGAGGACGCGGTGGCGGAGCAACAGGAGCAGGCGGCGCCGGACGCCATGATGACCCGGATCGGACAGGCCGTCATGCTGCACCACGCCGGGGACCGCGAGGAGGCCCGGGGCCGCTTCCTGGATCTGTGGGGAGAGATCGGGGACGGCGGCGACGCGCTGCACCGCTGCACCCTGGCCCACTACATGGCCGACACCCAGGACGACCCCGCCGACGAACTCGCCTGGGACCTGCGGGCCCTCGCGGCGGCCGAGGAACTGGGCGACGGCCGCGTCGCCGAGCCCCACCAGTCCCTCGCCGTCCGCGCCTTCTACCCCTCGCTGCACGTGAACCTCGCCGCCGACTACGCGAAGCTCGGCCGCTCCGAGGCCGCCCGCACGCATCTGCGCCGGGCCCGCGGCGCGGCCGGCGCCCTCGCGGACGACCGGTACGGCGACGGTGTCCGCGCGGCGATCGGCCGCCTGGAGCTGAGGCTCCGGGACACCGGCGCCGCGGCGGAGACCGCCGGATCGGACCGCTTCGACGGACCCGGGGGCGAGACCCTGGGCCCGCCCCGACAACGCCCCTGACCGCCGCGCCGATGCCGCGGGCGCTGTCAGTGTCCGTACGTCTTCGCGCAGAGGACCGCCTCCGGGCTGTCCGCCTTCCAGCCCCCGTACTTCCGGCCGAGCGCGCACACGTCCGGACGCTTCGGCACGGCCGGGGCACCGGGCGGGACGGCCGTACGGTGCCGGGGATGCCGTGGCTCGGGGCGCGGGACCGGACGGGCGTGCCGCGGCGGGGCCGGGGGTGCCGCGGCTCGCGGCGGGGGAGCCGGCCGGTGCCGGGCCGCCGCCTCGGTCGAGGGCTTAGGCGAGGGGCCGACACGCTCCAGCGCCTCCCGCGCCGGCGCCTGCACGATCCGGGGTCCTTCCTTGCTGTCCGCACGCGGCGCGCTGTGCCGCGCCGGAGCGGCGGGGGACGCGGAGGCGGACGGCCGCTGGACGGTCACACAGCCGGAGAGGGCGGTGACCGCCACGGCGACCAGGAGCGTTGCGGTCGTCGTCGTTCGATGCACCCGCGCAACTCTGCTGGTTCCGGAGGACTTCCAGGGCGCCGAGAAGCGCCGGATGCCCCACACGGGTGATCCTTCCGCTCCTCCGGTTGGCGCGGGCGTCGGCGAGCTGACAGGCTTCCGGGGCGTACGTCGCCCGGGAACCGGCGCCACCCGCGCACCGCCGCCCCAGGGGGCCGATCACCCAGGCACGACGCGGCCGTATGCTTCCGACGGAACC
The DNA here is from genome assembly GCF_042790435.1 of Streptomyces sp. NPDC056738. Classification (NCBI taxonomy): domain Bacteria; kingdom Bacillati; phylum Actinomycetota; class Actinomycetes; order Kitasatosporales; family Streptomycetaceae; genus Streptomyces; species Streptomyces sp. NPDC056738. The sequence goes on along the minus strand of NZ_JBHTZF010000028.1, from coordinate 43,809 downwards.
CGCGTCGGCGAGTGAAGGAGACCCCTGTGAAGGTCGGCTGCATCGGACTCGGCGACATCGCGCAGAAGGCGTATCTGCCGGTGCTCGGCGTGCAGCCCGGGATCGAACTGCATCTCCAGACCCGGACGCCCGCCACACTCGACCGGGTCGCCGACAGCCTTCACCTGCCGCCGGCCGCGCGTCACCGCGACCTGGACGCCCTGCTGGCCCAGGACCTCGACGCGGCGTTCGTGCACGCGCCCACGGTGGCCCACCCGGAGATCGTCACCCGGCTGCTGGAGGCGGGCGTACCGACGTACGTCGACAAGCCGCTCGCCTACGAGCTGGGCGAGTCGGAGCGGCTGGTGCGCCTCGCGGAGGAGCGGAACGTCAGCCTCGCGGTCGGTTTCAACCGGCGTCACGCACCCGCGTACGCGCAGTGCGCCGAGCACCCCCGCGAGCTGATCCTGATGCAGAAGAACCGCACGGGGCTGCCCGAGGAGCCGCGCACCATGGTTCTCGACGACTTCATCCACGTCGTCGACACCCTGCGCTTCCTGGTCCCGGGTCAGGTCGACGACGTGACCGTGCGGGCCCGGACCCAGGACGGGCTGCTGCACCATGTCGTCCTCCAGCTCGCCGGGGACGGGTTCACCGCACTCGGGGTGATGAACCGGCTCAGCGGTTCGAGCGAGGAGATCCTCGAGGTCTCGGGCCAGGACACCAAGCGGCAGGTCGTCAATCTCGCCGACGTGATCGACCACAAGGGCCAGCCGACCGTGCGCCGGCGCGGCGACTGGGTCCCGGTGGCCCGGCAGCGCGGGATCGAGCAGGCCGTCCTCGCGTTCCTCGACGCCGTGCGCGGCGGAAAGGTGCTCAGCGCCCGGGACGCGCTGGCGACTCACGAGTTGTGCGAGCGGGTCGTACAAGCGGTTCAGGACCGGTCCGCCGCAGCCTGAACGTACGCGCGCCCTCCGCGACGCACAGCGCCGCCATCACCAGCAGGGCGCCGTGCACCGGCCAGTCGCCGAACCGGACGTACGGAGTGACGCCCCGGGCCAGCGGCACGTCGTACATCGTCGCGCCGCTCGTGTCCGTGCCGAGCCAGGAGCCGATACGGCCGCCGTCCGGGCCGTAGACGGCGGAGACCCCCGTGAGCGTCGCGTGCACCATGGGCCGACCGGTCTCCGCGGCACGCAGCGCGGCGAGCGAGGCATGCTGCTCGGGGGCCCAGCTCCGCTGGAACGAGGACGTCGAGGACTGGGCCACCAGCACCTCGGCGCCGTCCTGGACGAGGTGACGGCTCATGTCGGGGAACGCCGTCTCGAAGCAGATCATGGGGCCGACGCGCAGCCCGTGACCGACGTTCATCACCACTTGTTCCGTACCCCGCACACGGTCCTCGCCCGCGGCCTTGCCCACGGAGGTGGCCCAGCCGAGCAGGGAGCGCGCGGGGACGTACTCGCCGAACGGCACGAGCCGCATCTTGTCGTAGCGGTCGCCCGTCGGGCCGAGCGGTCCCACCAGGACCGAACTCTTGTAGATGCCCGGCCGGTCGGAGCGGCGCGCGTCGACGTTCACCAGGATGTCGGCGCCGACCTCGCGGGACAACGCCGCGACGCGCCGCGCCAGATCGGGCCGGTCGGCCAGGTCGAAGCCGACGCTGCTCTCGCCCCAGACGACCAGGTCGGCGCCCTGGCCCACGAGTTGACGGGTCAGCGCCTCCTCGCGCGCGAAGCGCCTGTCACCGCTCGTGCTCCCGTCCACGACACCGGGCTGCACGACCGCGATCCGCACCCGGCCGTCGACGTCCGGGCGCGGCGACCACACCCAGGCCGCCGAGGTCGCGGCGGCCGTCGCGACCAGTCCGGCCACCGCGGGCATACGGGACTCACGCACCGAGACCAGCACGGCGACCGCGATGTTGACCGCCACCACGAGGAAGCTGAGCAGCCACACCCCGCCGACCGAGGCCAGCCTCAGGGCCGGCTCCACCTGCCACTGACTCGACCCGAGCAGACCCCAGGGACCGCCCAGACCCTGCCAGGACCGGGCGAGTTCGACCATCAGCCACCCGGACGGCAGGACGAGCAGGGCGGCCCCGACCCGGCCCGGTGAGGGCAGTCCGGCCAGGAACCGCCGGACGAGCCAGCCCCACGGAGCCCACAGCGCGCCGAGCAGCGCCGCTATGACCACCGTGAAGACGTGCAGGCTCGGCAGCAGCCAGTGGTGCACCGCGAGCATGAACCCGAACCCGCCGAACCAGCCGTCGTACGCGGCACGCCTGCCCGTGGGGGCCGAGCGGGCCAGGAGGATCCAGGGCACGAGGGCCACGTACGCGAACCACCACCACGACAGGGCGGGGAACGCGAGCATCGGCAGCGCGCCCGCCAGCGCGGCGACGACATCGCGCCGCCAGGGGGAGACCAGCCATGGGCCGAACGCACGGTCGGGCCTGTTCATCCTCCGCCTCCCTGCCCCGGGGTCTCTCCAGTGTGCGCGTCGAAGGCGATCTACGACAGGGGGCGTGGTGATCAGAGAGGGGCGCGCCGGAGGGTGGGCGCTCCCGGGGCGCCGGGGCCGCGTGGACCGGTCGGGGCCCCGTGTCCCGCCGGAGTGCGGGGACCGGGAGCCCCGGCGGGATGAGGGTGGGAAGGGAGAGGGGAGGGGTGGAGGGCGGGACGGATCGGGAGGGAGGGGCGGACGGGAGGAGGGAGGGGGAGGGCGGAACGGGGTTGGCGGGGAAGGGAGGTAGGGCGGCGGGGCGGGGTTGGCGGCGAAGGGGGCGGAAGGGGAAGAGCGGGATGGGGGCCGCGGCGAAGGGGGCGGAAGGGGAAGAGTGGGATGAGGTCGGCGGCGAAGGGGGTGGAAGGGTAAGGGCGGGGCGGGGCGGGGCGGGGTCGGCGGCGAAAGGGGCAGAAGGGAAAGGGCGTGGCGGGGGCGGAGGGTGTCGGGCGGGGGTGGTCAGGTGTCGGTGGGTGTTTGCGGGGGCTGCGGCATGCGGCGCCATTTCTCCTGGACGGTCACCTGGCGCAGTCGCCAGCCGTCGCCGGTGCGCAGCAGGTCGAAGACGTACCGGCCGCCGCACACGAGGTCGGGCGCGGTCGAGTCGCCCTCCTGCCCGGCGAACCGCATCGGATTGATGTAGTCCGCCTGGACCTCGGCCGTGTCACCGGTGTCCTGGTCCAGGACGCCGAACCGGACCCGCCGGTTGACGATCAGATGCTGGCGCATCGCGAACAGGTCGAGGCTCTGGGCGAGCCATTCGGCGACCTCGGCGGCGTCGCCCTCGACGCCCCCGGCCGAGCGGTAGTCGGCGCGGCCCTTCGGAGCGAACAGCCCCCGGTATCCCTCCCAGTCGCCGTCGTCCACGGCCACCGCGTACGCGGTGACGATCTCGTCCACGGAGAACCGGTCCAGCACGGTCGCGAGCTCCACACGCTGCGTCATCGGCTCAGTGTTGGCCACCGCGCCTGCCACGCCAAGGGGCCGGGCGGGGATATTCGGTCCGGCCGGGTCGGATACGCCGTACCGACGCCGATCCGGATCTGCGATCGTGGGTGCTCCATGATCCACTCGGGTGATCCCCGACCGCGGGGATCACCCGAGTGGCGTTCCGTTCAGGAGGCTCATATGGCACGTCCGGTCACGATCGTCACGGGTGGCAGCCGGGGTATCGGCGCCGCGACCTGTACGCGGCTCGCCGCGGACGGGCACGACGTGGTCGTCGGTTACGTGAGCGACGCCGCGGCAGCCGAGCGCACCGCGATCGTCGCCCGAGAGGCCGGGGCGAACTGTGTCGCCGTCCGCGTGGACACCTCCGACGCGGCCGCCGTCGAGCGGCTCTTCGACACGGCCGAGGACCGGCTGGGGCCGGTGGCGGGGCTGGTGAACAACGCAGGGGTCACCGGACCGCTCGGGCGGCTCGCGGACGCCGATGCCGCGGATCTGCGCCGGGTGGTCGAGGTCAACCTGCTCGGCACGCTGCTCTGTTCGCGCCGTGCCGTCCGGTCCATGGCGGCACGGGGAGGGGGCGCCATCGTGAACGTGTCCTCGGCGGCCGCCACGCTGGGCAGTCCCGGCGAGTTCGTGCACTACGCGGCGAGCAAGGCGGGCGTGGACGCGCTGACCGTGGGGCTGGCCAAGGAACTCGGTCCGGACGGCATCCGTGTCAACGCGGTCGCGCCCGGCATGATCGACACCGAGATGCACGCGACGATGGGCGACCCGGGCCGCGCCGAACGGGCCGCCGCGTCGATCCCCCTGCGCCGCGTCGGCGCGGCGGAGGAGATCGCCGCGGCCATCGCGTGGTTGCTGTCGCCCGACGCGTCGTACACGACGGGGACGGTGCTCCGGGTGTCGGGCGGGCGGTGAGTCCGCGGAGGTGAAGCCGGTGCCGTGCGGGCGGTGAGTCCGTGGGGGTGAAGCGGGCGTCCGGGGGCGGAGGTTCTGCGGGAGCCGGCGGGCGGACGAGGCCTTCGCGGCGCCGCGGGACGCTGAGCGTCGGCGGCGCCGGGGGAACCGGAGGGCTATGAGCTTGCCGGGGTGCTGGGGGCCGGGGGCCGATGAGTCCCTGCGGCACCAGCGAAGCAGAGGGACTATGGCCTTGCTGCGGGGCTGCGGGGCTGCGGGGCTGCGGGGCTGCGGGGCTGCGGGGCTGCGGGGCTGCGGGGCTGCGGGGCTGCGGGGCTGCCGGGCAGGGTGCCGGCGGGGCCTGGGTGTTGTGGGCCGTGGTGCCCGCGGGACCGGGTGTTACGGGTCGCGGTGCCGGTGGAACCGGGGTGTCGAGGGCCGTGCTGCCGGCGGGCGGTGCGTGCCCGCGGGGCCGGGGTGGTGTTACGCCGCTTCGATGATCTCGCCGCGGATCGCCTCGGCCCACTTCACGATCAGCAGTTCGTACTCCGCCCGCTCCTGTGCGGACAGGGAGCCGCCCGTCCGCGTCCACAGGGCGCGGATCTGTTCGTTCAACGCGGCAGCAGACCGCACGGAACCAGACGGAGTGACTTCGGGGGACATGCGGACCAGCCTAGGCGCAAGGACTGACACTGCGCTACCGGGCGGCTACTCAAGTCGTATGTGCTGCGTCACGGTACTGAAGAACAGGGCCCCTAAGGTGGCCGAACTCCGCCCTCCGTGGCCGGAGTCGGTCCCGCGTCGGGCGGATCGGCGACGGCGTTCGCGCGGTCAGCCGTGGGGCATGCCCGCCTCCGCCCGTTCCGTCCAGACCCGTGCCGCGAGCGCCTCCGCCTCCTCCTGAGGGATACCCGCCCTCACGAGGATGACCCCGCGGCTGCCATCCGGGAACTTCACACTGCGCGCTTCGGTACCCAACCTGCCCTGCGCGGGATCTTTCGGCATGCTCCACCTCCAGTCGGAGAGACCACGCTAAAGCGCCGCAACCCGGTGCGCAGAACGGTTCGGCCAGACGGCCTAGATGCTCGGGTCAGCCGGAGGACTCGGCCGCGTGCGGGCTGAGGACGTCGGTCCCGACCAGCCCGATGATGACGAGCCCGAGGGCGATCCGGTACCAGACGAACGGCATGAAGCTCTTGTGGGAGATGAACTTCATGAACCACGCGATGACGGCGTATCCGACCCCGAAGGCGATGATCGTCGCGAAGACGGTCGGTCCCCAGGAGACGTGTCCCTCCGCGGCCGCGTCCTTGAGTTCGAAGGTGCCGGAGGCGAGGACGGCCGGCATGGCGAGGAGGAAGGAGTAGCGGGCCGCCGCCGCGCGGCTGTAGCCCATGAACAGTCCGCCGCTGATGGTGGCGCCGGACCGGGAGACGCCGGGGACCAGGGCCATCGCCTGGCAGAGGCCGAACAGCAGGCCGTCCTTGGTGTTCAGGTCCTCGAGCACCTTGCGCTGCTTCGCCGCCCGGTGCCTGCCGCCCGTTTCGTCACGGGCCGCGAGCCGGTCGGCGATGCCTATGACGATGCCCATCACGATCAACATGGTCGCGGTGACCCGCAGATCGCGGAACGGTCCCTCGATCTGGTCCTTGAGCGTGACCCCGAGCACTCCGATCGGGATCGAGCCGACGATCACCAGCCAGCCCATCTGGGCGTCGTGGTCGCGGCGCATCGCCTTGTTCGTGAGCGAGCGGAACCACGCCGACAGGATCCGTCCCACGTCCTTGCGGAAGTAGATCAGCACCGCGGCCTCGGTGCCGAGCTGCGTGATCGCGGTGAACGCCGCGCCGGGGTCGTCCCAGCCCGCGAAGGCCGCGGTCAGCCGCAGATGCGCGCTGGAGGAGACGGGGAGGAATTCGGTCAGCCCCTGGACGAGTCCGAGGACGAGGGATTGAAACCAAGACATGAAGTTACGTGGTCCAAGTGCTGATCGTGGAACGGGAGATGGGCACGTCCGACACCGCGGAGTGCGGCGGTCACGGACGCTCAGGGAAGCCTAACCTCCGCTGCCGACAACCCGGCCACGGGGGTTTCGGTGACCGTCCGACCACCCTGTGCGGCGGTTCGCTTTCCCGGAGCCCGGAGCCCGGAGCCCGGAGCCCGGAGCCCGGAGCCCGGAGCCCGGAGCCCGGAGACCGGAGCCTGGAGCCCGTAGCCCGCCCGAGCCGGCGCGGTGGCTAGTCCGCCAGCGGTCCCGTGACCGTCCAGCCCGGGGCCTGCGGGTGGGCCGTGAGGGATTCGTGCTCGACCTGCTCGCCGCACTCGCGGCAGACGACCTGGGGGACCAGTTCGTGGCCGCAGGTGTGCTCCAGCACCATGGGCCGGAAGCCGCCCTCCTGGAGGTGCCGGTCGCCCCAGGACATCAGCATCAACAGGACGGGGCTCAGTTCGAGGCCCGCGCGCGTGGGCCGGTACTCGTAGCGCTTGGGGCGGTCGCTGTACTCCGCCTTCTCCAGCAGTCCGGCGTCGACGAGCCGCTTCAGCCTGGCCGTCAGCACGTCGCGGGGGGCGCCGATGTTGCGCGCGAGCTGGTCGAACCGCGTCGCGCCGAGCGACACCTCGCGCAGGACCAGCAGGGAGTACTTCTCGCCGACGAGGGCGAGCGTCGCGGCGATCGAGCAGGGGCGGGGGTCCTTCATGGCGCCAGTCTACGAAGGTGGGTTGGATGTTCCAACTCACTGGGTTACTCTTGGGTCACTTAGTGGGTTTGGAAATCCAACTCACTCGGTTCGGTGACCGGCCCCGCTCGGTCGCCGGTCTTCCCGACCTCAGTGACCGACCGACCTGAGAGGCATCCCATGCGTGACGCCGTGATCGTCGAAGCCGTACGCACCCCCGTGGGCAAGGGCAAGCCGAACGGTTCCCTCGCCCACGTCCACCCCGTGGAACTCCTCGCCCACACCCTGCGCGCGCTCGTCGAGCGCACCGGGATCGACCCCGCGCTGATCGACGACGTCATCGGCGGCACCGTCGACCAGGTCGGCGAGCAGGCCATGAACACCACCCGGTACGCGGTGCTCTCGGCGGGTTTCCCCGACACCGTTCCGGCGACCACCGTGGACCGCCAGTGCGGCTCGTCCCAGCAGGCGGTGCACTTCGCGGCGCAGGGCGTCATGTCGGGGGCGTACGACATCGTCGTGGCCTGTGGCGTGGAGTCGATGAGCCGAGTGCCCATGTGGTCCAACGTGCCGGCGGGCGCGGACCCCTTCGGCCCCGGCGTCGCCGAGCGCTACCCCGAGGGTCTGGTGCCGCAGGGCATCAGCGCCGAACTCATCGCCGCCAAGTGGGGCATCACCCGCGAGCGGATGGACGACTTCGCGATCGGCTCGCACCGGAAGGCGGCACAGGCCTGGGACGGCGGTCTGTTCGACGCCGAGGTCGCGCCTCTGGAAGGCCTGGCCCGGGACGAGAGCGTCCGCCCCGGCAGCACTCCCGAGGTGCTCGCCGGACTGAAGCCCGCGTACTACGACCCCGGCTTCGCCGAACGCTTTCCGCAGATCGACTGGTCCGTCACGGCCGGGAACGCGAGCCCGGTCAACGACGGCGCCTCCGCCGTGCTCATCACGTCGAGCGAGACCGCCGCCCGCCTCGGCCTGCGTCCCGTCGCCCGGCTCCACAGCTTCGCCGTCACCGGCTCCGACCCGCTGCTGATGCTCACCGGTGTCGTCCCCGCCACCGAGAAGGTGCTGCGCAAGGCCGGTCTCGGCCTCGGTGACATCGACCTCTTCGAGGTGAACGAGGCCTTCGCCGCCGTCGTTCTCGCCTGGCAGCAGGAGACGGGCGCCGACCTGTCCAAGGTCAACGTGCACGGCGGAGCCATCGCGATCGGCCACCCGCTCGGCGCGAGCGGCACCCGCCTCACCACGACCCTCGTCCACGCGATGCGCGCCCGGGGCGCCCGCTACGCGCTCCAGACGATGTGCGAGGCGGGCGGACTGGCGAACGCGATGATCCTGGAAGGGCTGCGCCCCTAGCGGGCGCGGCCGTTCCCCCGTACGGGTGCCGCGCGGGTCTCAGTGGCCGCGCAGGTGGTGGCGCTTGCGCCAGGCCACCACCGTTCCGACCAGGGCGGGAACGGTGATCAGGGCCATCGCGATCAGGAACGCGGGGGAGGTCGGCGACGAGGCCCGGGCGCCGGCGACGGCGTACGCGGCGGTGTTCGGGATCGAGCCGAGCGCCGTCGCGACCACGAAGGGCAGCCAGCCCATGCGCGACACCGCCGCGCAGTAGTTCGCCGCCCAGAACGGCACGCCGGGGAACAGCCGGGCCACCATCATCGAGCGGAAGCCGTGCCGGCTGAGCTGGCCGTCCGCCGCCTTCAGCCAGCGGGCCCGCAGCAGCGGCCGCAGCGCGTCCTGCCCGAGGAGCCGGCCGAGTCCGAACGCGGCACCCGCGCCGAGCACCGTGCCCACCAGCGCGGTGCCCAGGCCCAGTTGGGAGCCGAACACGGCACCGGCCGCCAGATTGAGCAGCGGCCGGGGCACGAAGGCGACCGTGCACAGCCCGTACACCACGGCGAACACGACGGCCGCCGCGGCGCCGCCGAGCTGAGGCGGCCAGCCGTCGGCGAGCAGCCGCTGCGGATCGAAGAGGAACACGCTCGACGCGGCCGCCGCGAGCAGCACGACCAGCAGGGAGAGCCGCGCCCAGGGGGACAGCAGCGCTCTCAGGAGGCGCCCGCCCGGAGCGGTGCGGACGGCGGTCGGGACCGCGGGTGCGGCGACGGCGATCTCCCGGCCCACGACCAGGTCGTCGGCGACGGTGAGCTGCGTGGCGGCGGCCTGGGGAGTGGCCGTGGCGGTGCCCCCAGAGCGGGTGGTGGCATCGAGCATTCCGGTGACACTAGCCGACGCATGTGTGTGGTCGCCGTATGGTTCGTCTCATGGGCGTCACAGCTTCCGGAACGTCGGGTGCCGGGTCCGAGGTCCCGGACAGCGCGCTCGCGGACACCCTCGTGGAGCGGCTGACCTCCGTGTATCCGGCGGCGGCCGACCCCGATCGGGCCGCTTCGATGCGCGCGTACATGAAGGACATCGCGCCCTTCCTCGGCCTGACGACCCCCGTGCGCCGTGGCCTCTCCCGCACCGTGCTCCTGGACACCGCCCGGCCCGACGAGAAGGACTGCGCCGCACTCGCCCTGCGCTGCTGGCGGCTGCCGGAACGCGAGTACCAGTACTTCGCGGTCGACTATCTGCGCCGCCATGTCGGGCGTCTGTCGTCGGGCTTCCTGCCGGTGGCCCGGCACCTCGTGTCCACCGTCTCCTGGTGGGACACCGTCGACGCGCTCGCCGCGCACGTGGTGGGAGGCCTGGTGGCCGCCGACCCGCGCCTGCGCGCCGACATGGACGCCTGGATCGAGGACGACGACCTGTGGGTCGCCCGCACGGCGCTGCTCCATCAGCTCCGGTACAAGGAGGCCACCGACACCGGGCGGCTCTTCGCGTACTGCGCCCGGCAGGCGGGCCATCCCGACTTCTTCATCCGCAAGGCCATCGGATGGTGTCTGCGCGAGTACGCCAAGACCGACCCGGGAGCCGTACGGGACTTCGTCGCCGCCGAGCGGGCGCACCTCGCCCCGCTGTCCGTGCGCGAGGCGCTCAAGAACATCGGTCCCTGAGGCCGCCGGCGCCCCTCACGCCACACCGGTCCGCGGGGCACCGTAAATCATTCGACGCGGGGAGACCCGTCGGAGATGATCTCCTCATGTTCCGGTACGCCTTCCTCCTCGCAGCATCCGCAGTCGCGGATGCGCCGAAGGCTGCCGTCCAGATCATCACGGCAGCCGTCGACGGCGCCCGAAGCTGACCCTTCCCGGATCGTCCGGCGGACCCCGCAGGGGGAGGGTCGGTCACTCCTGGGGGTCCCCGTCCCGGCCACGACGCGCCGGGGCCATCACTCAGCTCCGCTGACACCGAAGAGGCTTCGAGGAACCGCCATGCCCAAGACGGCTTACGTGCGCACCAAACCGCACCTGAACATCGGCACCATGGGTCACGTCGACCACGGCAAGACCACCCTGACCGCCGCCATCACCAAGGTCCTCGCCGAACGCGGCTCCGGCACGTTCGTCCCGTTCGACCGGATCGACCGCGCGCCCGAGGAGGCCGCGCGCGGCATCACCATCAACATCGCGCACGTCGAGTACGAGACCGACACCCGGCACTACGCGCACGTCGACATGCCGGGCCACGCCGACTACGTCAAGAACATGGTCACCGGCGCGGCCCAGCTCGACGGGGCGATCCTCGTCGTGTCCGCGCTGGACGGGATCATGCCGCAGACCGCCGAGCACGTGCTGCTCGCCCGGCAGGTGGGCGTCGACCACATCGTCGTCGCCCTCAACAAGGCCGACGCGGCCGACGAGGAGCTCACGGACCTGGTCGAGCTGGAGGTCCGCGAACTGCTCTCCGCGCAGGGGTACGGGGGTGACTCCGTCCCCGTCGTGCGGGTGTCCGGCCTCAAGGCCCTGGAGGGGGACCCCCGGTGGACGGCGGCGATCGACGCGCTGCTCGACGCCGTGGACACCTATGTGCCGATGCCCGAGCGCTATCTCGACGCGCCGTTCCTGATGCCGGTCGAGAACGTGCTCACCATCACCGGGCGCGGAACGGTCGTCACCGGTGCCGTGGAGCGCGGCACGGTCCACGTCGGAGACCGGGTCGAGGTGCTCGGCGCCGGCGTCGACACCGTGGTCACCGGCCTGGAGACCTTCGGCAAGCCCATGCAGGAGGCGCAGGCAGGCGACAACGTGGCGCTGCTGCTGCGCGGAGTGCCCCGCGACGCGGTCCGCCGAGGGCACGTCGTCTCCGCGCCCGGCAGCGTCGTGCCCAGCAGTCGCTTCACGGCGCGGGTCTACGTCCTGTCGACGCGCGAGGGCGGCCGTACGACAGCGGTCGCCACCGGGTACCGGCCGCAGTTCTACATCCGCACCGCGGACGTGGTCGGGGACGTCGACCTCGGCGAGGCGGCCGTCGCCCGGCCCGGCGACACGGTCGTCATGACCGTCGAGCTCGGGCGCGAGGTGCCGCTGGAGCCGGGCCTCGGCTTCGCGATCCGCGAGGGCGGCCGCACCGTCGGCGCCGGGACGGTGACGTCGGTCGGCTGACGCCCGGCCGCGGACGGGGACGCGGGGCCCGCCACACCGTGGCGGGCCCCGTTCCCGTTCCCGTTCCCGTCGCTGTGACCGGCTCCGGTCCCGGTGGCGGGCGGGCCCGTTCGCGGTGCTCCTGTCGGTCCGTCCGTGTCGGGGTGGGTGCCGCACAATGGACCCGTGGACGAGCCGATACCCGTGACGCGGGCCGTGGATCACGGGACCGCCAAGCTGATGCCCGACGTGGACCGCGAGCGGGCCTGGCTGCTGACCGTGGACGGCGCACCCCAGTCGTACGTCGATCTGGACGAACCGACGCACCTGGAGTTCGAGTACACCCGGCGTCTCGGCCACGTGCTGGACACGGTGGCGGAACCGGGGCGCGCTCTGGACGTGCTGCACCTCGGCGGCGGGGCGCTGACCCTGCCCCGCTACGTAGCCGCCACCCGGCCCGGTTCACGCCAGGACGTGATCGAGGCGGACAAGGGCCTGCTGGCCATGATCGACGAGTGTCTGCCGGTGCCCGGCGGCTCGGGCATCGAACTGCACCGCGCCGACGCCCGCGCCTGGATCGAGACCGCCGCCCCCGCCTCCGCCGACATCCTGATCGCGGACGTCTTCGGCGGCTCGCGCATACCGGCGCACCTGACCACCGTCGCGTACGCGAGCGCCGCCGAGCGTGTGCTGCGCCCCGGCGGTGTCTACCTCGCCAACCTCGCGGACGCGGCGCCCTTCGCGTTTCTGCGCTCCCAGCTCGCCACGTTCCGCACCGTGTTCGAGGAGATCGCCCTCATCGCCGAACCCGGAGTGCTGCGCGGCCGGCGCTTCGGCAACGCCGTGCTCGTGGCCTCCCACCAGCCGTTCGACACGGCGGCACTGGCCCGTCGTACCGCAGCCGACGCCTTTCCGGCCCGCGTCGAACACGGCCCCGCGCTGCGGGACTTCATCGCCGGCGCCGCTCCGGTGCGCGACGAGGACGCGGTTCCGTCACCCGAGCCGCCCGGCGGCTCCTTCGGCATCGGCTGACGCCTGCCGGGTGCCGGGCACCTCGACCGGAGTGCCCTGCGCCACGGCCCGGGACCGCCGCGTCAGATTGCGGACGTCGGGGACGCACAGCACCGCCGCCGTGGCCACCACGACGAGCGTCGCGCAGCCCCACAGCGCGGGCGTCCGGCCGAAGGCCTGCTCCGCGGGGCCCGCCAGTGCCGTGGCCAGCGGGACCATCGCGATCGAGCCGAACCAGTCGTACGCCGACACCCGAGAGAGCTTGTCCTCGGGGATCTCCTGGTGGAGCGCCGTCATCCACGACACACCGAACACCTCGATCGCCAGACCACTGACGAACATCACCGCGTACAGAGGTCCCACCGGCAGGGGGACCGCGAGCGCGGCGGCGGGTGCCGCGAGCGGGAAGACGCACAGGGTGCCCGTGAGCAGCAGGCGACGGGGCTTCCAGCGGGTCATGAGCAGTGCGCCGCCCACGGTCCCGGCGCCGAACGCGCCGAGCGCCAGACCCCAGGGCCCCGCCCCGCCCAGACTGTCCCGGGCGACCAGCGGACCGTAGACCGCGTCCGCCGCTCCGACGACCGCGACCACCACGGAGAACTGCGCGACGATCGCCCACAGCCAGGGACGGCCGACGAACTCGTGCCAGCCGTCGCGCAGATCGGAGAGGAGTCCGCCGCCCGGCTCCCGCGGCGGTATGTGGCTCACGTCGAGGAAGGAACGCAGCGCGCCGGCGACCGCGAAGGCCACCGCGTCCACCGCGAGCACCCAGCCCGGTCCGATGACGGCCACCAGGGCGCCGCCCAGGGCCGCGCCGCCGAGACCCGCGCCCTGCATCGCCATCCGGAACATCGCGAACGCGCGGCTCGCCTGCTCCCCGCGCACGGAGGACATGAGCATGCCCTCGGCGGCCGGGTTGAAGAAGGCCTGACCGGTGCCGCCGAGCGCGGACAGCATCATCATCTGCCACAGCCGGGCCTCGCCGGAGATGACCAGGACGGCGAAGGCCGCCTGCGACACACAGTTGAGGGCGTTGGCGGCGACCATCACCCGGTGCCGCGGCAGCCGGTCCGCGACGGCTCCGCCGATCAGCAGGAACAGCACCAGCGGCAGGGTGCGTGCCGCGGCCACCAGGCCGACGTCGCCTCCGTCGCCGCCCGCGGCGAGCACCGCGAACGCGGCGGCGATCAGCGCGCCCTGGCTGCCCAGGTTGGTGACGACGGCGGAGGCCGTCAGAAGGCTGTAGTTCCGGCCCGCCCACGAGGGGCGGCGGGAGGGTCGGGCGCGGTCGGCGGCTGAGGTCACCGGGAGACTATCGCCGCCCGGTGCCCGACTTGCCAAACCCATTGACCTGCGCCCTTGCCGGGATCCGTCCCGCGTGGCGGCCCGGGCGGAGCGTGCGCGGGTTCAGGCCCCGTCGGCTGGCCCCGGGTTCGGGAACCCGCCGGTCCGCCCGGGCTTGGGAACCGCCGGCCCGCGCGGGCTCAGGAACCCGTCGGCACACGCGGGCTCAGGAACCCGCCGGCCCGCGGGGGCTCAGGAACCCGTCGGGTCGCCGTGCAGCCGTACGGTGCTGAGGATCTTCTTCACCGTCGCGTCCGGGATCTCCTCCGAGACGCCCTTGGCCGCGTAGAGCGTCCAGGACACGAAGTCGCCCGCCGAGTTCTTGAAGGCGAAGGTGGTCGCCTTGCCGTCGGAGTCGCACTTGCCCTTCTTGACGACACCCTTGGAGTACGTCGTCGCGACGCTGCCCTCGATGCCGGCGGCCGTGGTGTACGCCTGGGGCTTGCCGATCTTCAGCAGCTTCTTCGAAGCGTCCTTCTGATCGGTGTAGCCACCGAAGACCCACCACGCGGAGTCGTTGCGCGCCACGTCGCCGGTGTTCTTCGCGCCGCTCTGGCCCTTGGTGCCCGCGGCGGCGAGCGAGGTGTCCTCGGTGCGGCCGTCCTTGTTCGCGTCGGACGTACACCACTTCTCCTTGAGGAACGCGGGCGCGGACATGCCGATGAGCAGGGAGCCGTCGCCCTTCTTGTCGTCCTCGAAGCCGATGAAGGTGCCGGAGGTGCTGACGTTCCAGTTCGGCGGTACGTCGAAGGCGGTGCCCCACTTGGGGTTCACCACGACCTTCCAGCCGGCGATCGTCGCCTTCTCGTCGCCGCCGCCGCGCGGGTCGGCCTCGCTCGCGCTCGCCGACGTGGACGCCGACGCCTTCGGGGACTTGGAGGTGTCCCCGCCGGCCTTGTCGTCCGAGCCGCTGTTCCCGCCCAGGACGAGGTAACCGGTGACCCCGGCGGCGATCACAACGACAAGGGCCGCGACGATCGCGGTGATCTTCGTCTTGTTGCCGCCACCGCCGTTGCCGCCGGGCACCTGGGGCGAGCCGAGGGGGTCCGAAGGGGCTCCCCACTGCGGCTGTCCCGGCTGCTGTCCGTACGGGCCGGGCTGCGGGTACCCCGTCTGCTGGTACCCCGGCTGCTGATACGGATTCGGCTGCTGGTAACCCGGCTGCTGATACGGGTTCTGGTCCTGCGGATTCTGCTCGCCCCCGGGCGGCTGCTGTCCTGGCCACATGGCTGGTAACGATAGAGGGGCCCTTGACCCGGGTGCCACGGCGGTCCCCGAAACGGCCGCGCCATCAGGCCACTTGTCCCATTGATCCCGGCTCGGCACGGCTCTGACGCCGGCTCAGCCTCCCGTCGGGTCCCCGTGCAGCCGCACCGTGCTCAGGATCTTCAGGATGGTCGCGTCGGGGATCTCGTCCCGTACGCCGGTGGCCCCGTAGAGATTCCACGCCACGAAGTCGCCCGCGGAGTTCTTGAATCCGAACGTGACGGCCTTGCCGTCGCTCGCGCACTTCCCCTTCCGGGGCGTGTTCTCGGACCTGGCCCAGGCGACGCTCCCGGTGATGCCCGAGGCGGTCGTGTAGGGCTCGGCCTTCTTGCCGAACGTCAGGCTCTTCTTGTCGGGCTGGGTGTAGCCGCCGTAGACCCACCACGGGACCTGGTTCACGGCGACCTCGTCGGTGCTCTTCGCTCCGCTCGCGCCCTTGGTGCCGGCGGCGCCGAGGGCGGTGTCCTCCGAGCGGCCGTCCTTGTCGCCGTCGGAACTGCACCACTTGGACTTGAAGTAGGCGGGCGCCGACATCATGATCAGCGGCTTGTCGCCGGCCTTCGCGTCGTGCTTCTCGAAGCCGATCGAGGTGCCGGGTGAGGCCACCTCCCAGGTGGCGGGTACGTCGAAGGCGGTGCCCCACTTGGGGTTGACGACGACCTTCCAGCCCGGGACGGTCGGCTGCTCGGCGGCCCCGCCGCGCGCGGCGCCGTCGGACGCGGAGGAGCCCGGGCTGCTCGGGCTGCTCGCCGATGGTGTCGTGCCCGTGCCCTCGCCGTCATGGCCGGCCCGGTCGTCCTTGGCGCCGCCGAGCAGGAGCGCGCCGGTCACCCCGGCGGCCACGACCACCGCGGTCGCGGCCACGATCGCGACCACCTTCGTCCGGTTCCCGTTCCCGCGCGGCGGCTCGGGCGCACCCGCGGGAGCGGCCGCACCCCACGGCTGCTGCGGCGTTCCGTACGGGCCGGGCTGCCCCGCCCGCTCCGGAGGCTGTCCGTACGCGCCGGGTTGCGGGTACGGCGGCTGCGGGTACCCGTTCTGCTGGTATCCGGGCTGCTGATACGGGTTCGGCTGCTGATACCCCGGCTGCTGGTAGGGGTTCGGCTCCTCCTGGTGCGGTGCCTGCGTCCGCTGTCCCCGCGGGGTCGGTCCCTGAGGGTGCTGTCCCTGTGGGGTCTGTCCCTGCGGGTTCTGCTCGCCTCCGGGCGGCTGCTGTCCTGGCCACATGGGCAGTCACGTTAGTGGCGTCAGTGAAACGTTTCTGTCACCGCGTTTCGTCAGGCCTGTACCGGAGTGCGACGTCGTCCGCCGGAGCCGGGTCCGTCGTCCTCGCCGTGCGGTGGGGCTGGCCAAGAATTGCTACTCGCGGGTAACCTCGCGGTATGAGCGCAGACCAGATGACGATCGGCGAGATGCTCGCCGCGACCGTGCCGATGGCCCGGACCCTGAACCTCGAGTTCGTGGAGACCACTCCGGAGAAGGCCGTCGTGGCGCTCCCGGACCAGGGCGACTTCCACAACCACGTCGGCGGACCGCACGCCGGAGCCATGTTCACGCTGGGGGAGTCGGCGAGCGGGGCCATCGTGCTCGCCGCCTTCGGCGACCAGCTCTCCCGCGCCGTGCCGCTCGCGGTCAGCGCCGAGATCGCCTACAAGAAGCTCGCGATGGGCCCCGTCACGGCCACCGCCACGCTCGGGCGGCCCGCCGCCGACGTCGTCGCCGAACTCGACGCCGGTCAGCGCCCCGAGTTCCCCGTCGCCATCGCCATCCAGCGCGGTGACGGCGCGGTGACCGGCGAGATGACCGTCGTCTGGACCCTCCGCCCGAACGGCTGAGACGGATTTCACCCACAGGGCCCTGACCGGTCGCACGAGCCGGTCGGGGCCCTGGGCCGTCTCCGGGCCACCGACCGGCCGACGCCCCGGCCCGTGGCCGGGGCCACGTCAGTCGCGCGGCACTCGAAGGCTCACCGTCTGGGTGACCCGGGTGCAGAGCCGGTGCCCGTCGTCCTCGATGTCGCACTCCACGACCGCCGTGTCGCGTCCCACCCGCAGCACGCGGGCCTTCGCGTACGCGGCTCCCTCGCGCACCGGTCGCAGGAAGTGCGTGGTCGAGGTGGTGGTGGCCGGGATCGCGCCCGCGGGGCCGTTCAGCGCGGCGCACACCGCCGAGGCGACGTCGGCCAGGCCCATCAGCGCGCCCCCGTGCAACCCGCCTCCCGCGGTGGACAGTTCGGGCACGAAGTCGAGTTCGGCGTCCACTCCCTCCGCGGACAGGGCCGTGAAGCGAACGCCCAGGGTCCTGGCGTAGGGGGCCATCGCGTAGATGTCGTCTGCGGTCACGGTCACGGTCACATCGGGCTCCTTGTGGGAACGGCGGGACGCACGTCGGTGATCCTTTCTATTAACTCCCTTGCCATGAGCGGGTGTTCCGGCGGTGCGGACCAGGTGCGCGATCCGGCCGTTCCGTCGCGCCGGAGTGCCGGACGCCAATCGTGCGGCGAACACAACGCGTCGTTCAGCTCACTGCCATCGCTCGGCCATGGCCGGTCACCACCGTGCCCCGTGACACCGATCCAGCTCACCTGGAGGGCACATGGGCACGGCAGGACAGCAGAACGGGCCGGACAGACGGGCGTTGCTGCGCGCGGCGGTCGCCGTTCCGGCGGCCGGCGCGGCGACGGCAGCCTTCGAGACGGCCCCGGCGCGGGCCACGACCACGGGCGGGGGAGGCCGGTTCGACACCGAGAGCCCGCGCTTCGCGCTGGCCGTACTGCCCGACACGCAGTACCTCTTCGACGCCGACAGCGCGGACCCGGAGCCGCTGCGGGCGACGTTCCGCTACCTGGTGGCGGAGCGGGCCGAGGCCAACATCGCCTTCATGACACACCTGGGCGACGTCACCGAACACGGCACCGAGGACGAGATCGGACGAGCCGCCGACACGTTCCGCACCCTCCACGGCAAGGTCCCCTACAGCGTCCTGGCCGGCAACCACGACATCCCGTCGTCCACCGACGACCAGCGCGGGGACACCGCCTACCTGGCCGCGTTCGGCCCCGAGCGCTACGCCTCCATGCCCACCTTCCGCGGAGCCTCCCCCGACGGCTACAACAGCTACCACGTGCTGCGCGCCGCCGGCCGGGAGTGGCTGGTGCTCGCGCTGGACTGGCGGGTCTCGGACAAGGGGCTGCGCTGGGCCCAGGGTGTCCTGGACGCCCATCCGACCCTTCCCGCCGTCCTCACCACGCACGACATCGCCTGGTCGGACGACGACGGCAAGGCTCAGCTCTCCGACAACGGCGAACGCCTGTGGAACGGGCTCGTCCGCGGCAACGACCAGATCTTCCTCGCCCTCGGCGGCCACTACTGGCCGCCCGGGCGCACCGTCCTGACCAACGACGACGACAACGATGTCCACGTCCACATCACCAACTACCAGGACCGCTACTACGGCGGCGCCGGGATGATCCGCACCTACTCCTTCGACCTGGCCAGGGGCGTCATCGACGTCGAGACGTTCGCGCCGTGGTTCCTCGCCCGCGACCCGGAGAAGCGGACCCCGCTGGAGGCCGAGACGATCGAACTGACCGGCCCTGTCGACCGGTTCAGCCTGAGCGTCGACTTCGCCGAGCGTTTCCGGGGCTTCGCGCCCGTCGTCCCGCCGAGGCCGCGCCCCGCCTCCGCCGTGATGCCGCGCGGCACGGTGGCCTACTGGCGCTTCGACGAATCCGGGAGCGCGCCGGGTGCTTCCGTCGCGGACGGCACGGTCGTACGGGACCTCACGGGCCATGGCAACGACCTCGTCGTGAGCCGGCTGCACGCGAGCGGCCCGTCCGCCCTGACCTGGTCGGCGGACCATCACCCGGGCCAGCCCGCCCACGCCAGCCTCCGTTTCGACGGCGGCAAGAGCCCCGACCGCGGCGCCATCCTCACGACGCGGGCCGGGGCCGCCCTGAACAGCGCGAAGCTCACCCGGGGCTACACCATCGAGACGTTCATCAAACTGCCGGACCCCTTCGAGGGCGACCATGCCTGGATGGGCATCCTGAGCTGGGAGGGCCGCAACGGCGACGTGGGCAAGACGACCGGCTGGTCCCCGCTGGAGCCCACCTGCAGCCTCAATCTGTCGCCGGAGCGGTTCCTTCAGTTCGTCGTCTATCCGGAGCGGCAGGACGCCGACCCGACCTCGTGGAGCCACGCGCTCCCGGTGGGCCGCTGGACCCATGTCGCCGTCGTGAACGACGGCCGCCGCACCGTCCTCCACGTCGACGGCTCGAAGATCGCCCGCAACCCGGCACAGCCGTCCACCGGCATCGCGACGCTCGGCAAACCCTTCGTCATCGGTGCCACCCAGTTCGACGAGAGCTTCGGCCAGGGCTTCTACGGCTGGATCGGCGACACCCGAATCGTCGACCGCCCCCTGCCCGTGCGGGACTTCCTCAAGCCTCCTGCCTAGGGCCCGTCCGACAACACCCGTCCGACAAGGCCCCGAGCATCTGTTCCCTTCCGGCCGTCCATGCCCGACCCTGGCCTTCGGGCGGTGCGCGCACCGCCCGAAGGCCGGAGCGGTGTACCGGGACCGAGGAGTGCGAGCGTGGGTGTAGGCGGGCGGGGTGCCGTTCTGGTGACCGGGGGCAGCGGGTTCGTCGGAAGTCATCTGGTGCGGCGGCTGCTGGAACGGGGCTACCGCGTCCACACCACCGTACGGACGACCGCGAACACGGCGAAGGTGCTGCCGCTGCGGGAGATGCAGGAGGACTTTCCCGGCCGGCTCGAACTGTTCGAGGCGGATCTGCTGGCCGACGGGTCCTTCGACGCGGCGATGCGGGGCTGCCGCGTGGTCTTCCACGTGGCGTCGCCGTTCCTGATGCCGGAGAAGATCAAGGACGGCCGCCGGGACATGGTCGACCCTGCCCTGCTCGGCACCCGCAACGTGCTCGGCGGGGTGGAACGGACCCCGACGGTCGGCAAGGTCGTGCTCACCTCCACCGTCGGCGCCGTCTTCGGCGACTACATCGACGTCCGGAGCATGGACGGCGGCATCCTGTCGGAGAAGTACTTCAACACCACCAGCACGGTCGAGAACAACCCGTACCACTACGCGAAGACGCTCGCCGAGCGCGAGGCCTGGGCGGCCGAGGCGGCCCAGGACCGCTGGCGCCTGGTGTCCGTCAATCCCGGTCTGATCCTCGGCCCGTTGCTCACCCCCGCCTCACAGTCCGGCAGCCTGTTCCTGCTGGACGAACTCTTCAAGGGCTACTTCTTCTACGGCGCTCCCGATTTCAGCTTCACCACGGCGGACGTCCGCGAGGTGGCGGACGCGCACATCGCGGCCGCGGAACACGACGGCGCCAAGGGCCGCTACATCGTCGCGGCCGAGACGATGACGTCCTTCCACGACATGGCGCGCGTCATCCGCGCCCGGTACCCCCGGTCCCTCCGGCTGCCCCGCACAGCGCTCCCGCACTGGCCGGTCCGCGTCCTCGGCCCGGCGTTCGGACTGACCCAGGACTACATCCGCAAACACCTCGGCATCCGGTTCCCCGTGGACAACAGCCGCAGCGTGCGGGAACTGGGGATCACCTACCGCCCGGTCGAGGAGACCCTGCTCGACCACTACGAGAGCTGGAGGCACCGCAGGACGTGACGAGTCCCACGTCCGAGCTGCGGTTCAGGGCGACCAGGTAGGCTTCCCGGCAGCGCTGAGGGGAAGCGCACCTCGGTGATCATGCGAAACGCGGTCGCCCGGTCAGGTACACCGAAACGGGAGGAACCGGCGTTGCACGTCCAGGACTGGCTCGAGACGGTGCCGGCGGTCAGTATCTACGCGCTCGTGGCCCTGGTCATCGGCCTGGAGAGCCTGGGCATCCCGTTGCCCGGTGAGATCGTCCTGGTCTCGGCGGCGCTGCTCTCCTCGCAGCACGACGGCATCAACCCCGTGATCCTCGGCGTCTGCGCGAGCCTCGGGGCGATCATCGGCGACTCCATCGGCTACGCCATCGGCCGCAAGGGCGGGCGCCCGCTGCTCGCCTGGCTGGGCGCGAAGTTCCCCAGACACTTCGGCGAGGCGCATGTCGCCACGGCCGAGCGCTCCTTCCAGAAGTGGGGCATGTGGGCCGTCTTCTTCGGCCGCTTCATCGCCCTGCTGCGCATCTTCGCGGGCCCGCTGGCCGGTGTGCTGCGGATGCCCTACTGGAAGTTCCTGATCGCCAACGTCCTCGGCGGCGTGATCTGGGCCGGCGGCACCACCGCCGTCATCTACTACGTGGGTGTCGTGGCCGAGTCCTGGCTGAAGCGCTTCTCGTACCTCGGCCTGGTCGCCGCGGTGCTCGTCGGTGTCGCCTCGATGCTGATCGTCCGCCGCAAGGCCAAGAAGGCGGCGGCGGAGCACAGCGCGGCGGAGACGGAACCCGTCCCCGCCGCCGAGTAGCGCGGCCGCCCGCACGGTCCCGCGGGCGCGACGCGCGGCCGCTCCGGGCGGCACGGATCTACTCGTGGATCTCGCGGTGCGCCTTCGCCAGTTCCACGTAGAAGACGCCGTTCAGGGACAGACCCTCGCGCTCCTCGTCGGTCAGCGGGCGCTTGACCTTCGCCGGGACACCCGCGACGAGCGAGCCCGGCGGGACCCGCATCCCCTGCGGCACCAGCGCCTGCGCGGCCACCAGCGAGCCGGCCCCGATCACGGCGCCGTTGAGCACCGTCGCCCCCATGCCGATCAGACAGTCGTCCTCCACGGTGGCGCCGTGCAGGACGGCGTTGTGCCCGACGGAGACCCGTTCCCCGACGGTGATGGGGAAACCGGGGTCGACATGCAGACTGCAGTTGTCCTGCACGTTGCTGCCGGCGCCGATGACGATCGGGCCGCAGTCGGCGCGCAGCACCGCGCCGTACCAGACGCTCGCGCCCGCCCCCAGCGTGACGTCCCCGATGACCACGGAGGTGGGGGAGACGAACGCCTCCGGGTCCACCCGCGGATCCTTGCCGCCGATCCCCTTGATCAGCGCCTGATGCGTCGTCACCGTGTCACCGTCTCGTCGTCTCGTGGTCGGGCCTTCTCCGTACACGGGCACCGTATGTCATGGCCCCCGCGTACCTCCGGTGGGGCGAAGATCACAGCCGTGTGGCCACGTCCGCGTGGTCCGCGCTGAGTACCGTGAGCGGGTGTCCAGGAGCAAGAACACGTTCTCATCATGGCGGCGACGCCTCGCGCAGCGGGCCGTCCACGCGGGCTGGGCCTGGATGCGGCGCGCCGGTACGGTCTCGGCCGAGCAGCCGGGCCGCTTCCGTTTCGGCGCCATCGGGGAGAACACCCGACTGGCCTTCCCGCTGGGCACGGTGTTCGGCGAACCCTGGATCCACCTCGGCTCGTACTGCATCGTCGCCGAGCAGGTCACGCTGACCGCGGGCCTGATGCCCGACCTGGACCTCGGCCCCGACCCGATCCTGCGCATCGGGGACGGCGTGGTGCTCGGCCGCGGCAGCCACGTCATCGCCGACACGACCGTCACGATCGGCAACGACTGCTACTTCGGGCCCTATGTGTACGTGACGTCCACGAACCACTCGTACGACGATCCGCACGAGCCCATCGGCAAGCAGTGGCCGCGGATGGAGCCCGTGGAGATCGGGCCCGGCTGCTGGATCGGGACCAACGCGGTGATCCTGCCCGGCGCGCGGATCGGCCGGAACGTCGTGGTCGCCGCGGGTGCGGTGGTGCGCGGTTCGGTGCCGGACCACTCCGTCGTCGCCGGAGCCCCCGCCAAGGTCGTCCGGCGGTGGGACCCCGTCGCCGGATGGCAGCCGCCGCTGCGCACACCGCCGCCGGTGCCGATTCCCGACGGGGTCACCCCCGAGCAGTTGCAGGCGCTCTCGGAGCTGGACGAGGAGACGATCGCCCGGCTCGCCGAGCTCGACCTCGACCCGCTGGACGCGGCCGAGGACGTCCACGCGCCGTCGGGGGACGTCCGCGCGGAGTCCTGACCGCGGAGCGGCCGGTTCGGTGGATCCGGCTCAGCCGGTCGCCAGCAGCACCGTGCCGACCAGGGCCAGCGCGGCACCGGTGGCCTGCACCCCGCGCAGCCGCTCCCTGAGGACACCGCGCGCGGCCAGGGCCGTGACCACCGGGTAGAGCGAGGCCAGGACGGCGGCGACGGTGACCGGGCCGTGCTGGGCGGCGACCGAGTACGTGCCGTTGGCCGCGACGTCGGCCAGGCCCACGAAGGCGAGCGCGGGCAGCGAGGCCCAGGGGAAGCCGCCCTCGGGAAGGGTGGCGCCGCCGCGCCGGACGGAGACGGCCAGGGCCGCGCCGCCGGTGACGACATTGGTCACGCGCTGCACGAACAGCGCCAGGAAGAGCCCCGTGACCGACGACGAGGCCTCCGCGATCAGCGCGAACACCGTGCCGAAGCCGGCGGCCGCGATCAGCGTCAGCAGGATCGCCTGCCGCTGCACCGGCGCGCCCCGGAGCTGGGGCCCGCCCGCGAGGACGACACCCGCGACGGCGACTGCGATGCCCGCGATCTGGATCAGTCCGGGGCGCTCCCCGAGGAACAGGCCGACACCGATGGGGACGGCCACGGCCAGGGAGCCGAGCGGCGAGACCACGCCCATCGGTCCGAGGGCCAGCGCCTTGTAGAAGGAGAGCAGCGCGACCGGGCCCACCAGACCGGCGGCGACCGCGAACCACAGCTCCGGTCCCGCGGCGCTCCAGCCTCCGGTGGCCAGCACGATCGCGCCGAGGACCACTGCCGCGATCGACTGGGAGGCGACGACCACCGTCAGCGCGGGTGTGCGCCGGGTGAGCAGACCTCCGCCGAAGTCGGCCAGGCCCCACAGGAGGCTGGTGGCCAGGGCGAAGAGTGCTGTCACGGGGGGCCTCGCAGTACAGTTCGGTGAACGATCAGGTGCATCACACGATAGTTCACCTGATTGAACTCTGTCATTCAAAATATTGGACGGAATGTGTCGGATCTCGAGCTGCTGACTCAATCCCTGGCGCGCAACGTGAAGCGCTGGCGCACCGAGCGCGGCTTCACCCTGGAGGCGCTCGCCGCTCGCGCCGGAGTCAGCCGCGGCATGCTCATCCAGATCGAGCAGGCCAGGACCAATCCCAGCCTGGGTACCGTCGTCAAGATCGGTGACGCGCTCGGCGTCAGCATCACCACCCTCCTCGACTACGAGCAGGGGCCCCGGGTCCGGATCGTCCCCGCCGAGCAGGCCGTCCGCCTGTGGCACACCGACTCGGGCAGCTACAACCGGCTGCTGGCCGGCACCGAGGCGCCCGGCCCGCTGGAGATGTGGGACTGGCGGCTCATGCCGGGCGACGGCAGCCCTTCCGACCCGCACCCCGCCGGCACCGTCGAACTCGTGCACGTCATCTCGGGCGACCTGACCCTGAGCGTCGACGGCGTCGACCACCACGTCCCCGAGGGGGCGAGCGCGTCGTTCGAGGCCGACACCCCCCACACGTACGCCAACCGGGGCGAGATCCCGGTCGAGATGGTCATGGCCGTGTCCGTCCCGCTCGTGCACTGAGGCCCGGCGCAACCCGGTCGGGGCCTGGCGGGCCGGCCCCGGCGGCCTCCCGCCGGGCGGGTCCGCGGGACTGTTAGCGTGCCGTCATGCGCGCACCCATCGGACAGTTCGAAGACGCCTCCCCGGCCTCCGACCGCCTCGACGAGCTCGTCGGCCCCGTCGCCGACGCCGTGCGCGGGTGGCGCGGCGGCACCCCCGCGGAGCAGATCGTCTACGTCGAGACGAATCCCGAGTGGGCCGACACCGCCGTCTTCGTCGAGCACTACGGCAAGGAACTGCTCGACACGTCCGCCAACTGCGTGGTCGTCGCGGGCAAGCGGGGCGGCGAGACCACACTGGCCGCGTGTCTCGTCCTGTCCGCCACCCGTGTCGACGTCAACGGTGTCGTACGCCGTCAACTGGGCGCCCGGAAGGCCTCGTTCGCCCCGATGGACCTCGCGACCGGCGAGACCGGCATGGAGTACGGCGGCATCACCCCCGTCGGACTCCCGGCCGACTGGCCGGTGTTGATCGACCCGGCCGTGGTGGAACTGCCGTACGTGCTGGTGGGCAGCGGCCGCCGGCGCGGCAAACTCCTGGTACCGGGCAAGGCGTTCGCCGAACTGCCGAACGCCGTGGTGCTGGAGGGACTGGGCATCGCCGGATGACGCGCGTCCGGTCGTGAGGCGTGCCCGTCCGGCGGGGCCGCTGTGCGCCGTCGGCGAAGTGGGGTCTCCGCCGGGTACGGGGACGGCCGACTCCCGTCGGTCCGAGTGATCCAGGTGTCATGCGGCTGGTGTCGTCCCCGTACCCATGCCGACGCGGCCGAGCGGCGTCGTTCGTTCAGGCCGCGCCGTGGTGGGCCAGCGTCCGGTGCGGATCCGCTTCGCCCGGCGCCCGGGCCGGATCGGCGTGGACCAGGGCGGCGGTCAGCCTCGGTACGGCGTGCAGCAGGGCGTGTTCGGCGTTCACGGCGATGTCGTGGGCGTGACGTACGGTCGCCTCGCCGTCCACCACGACCGCCACCTCGGCGCGCAGCCTGTGCCCGATCCAGCGCAGCCGCAGTTCCCCCACGTCGCGCACGCCTTCGACCCGCCGCAGCGCCTGCTCGGCCCGGTCCACCAACTCGGGCTCCACGGCGTCCATCACGCGCCGGAACACCTCCCTGGCGGCGTCGCGCAGCACCAGCAGGATCGCGGCGGTGATCGCCAATCCGACCAGCGGGTCGGCGAGTTGCCATCCGAGGGCCGCGCCGCCCGCTCCCACCAGCACGGCGAGTGAGGTGAATCCGTCCGTACGGGCGTGGAGCCCGTCCGCGACCAGGGCAGCCGAGCCGATCTCGCGCCCGACACGGATGCGGTACCGGGCGACCCACTCGTTGCCCGCGAAGCCGATGAGCGCCGCGACCGCGACCGCCGGGAGGTGCCGCACGGGCTGCGGGTCGAGCAGCCGGCCGACCGCCGCCCAGGCCGCGAAGGCGCCGGAGGCCGCGATCGTCAGGACGATGACGATGCCCGCCAGGTCCTCCGCCCTCCCGTAGCCGTAGGTGAAGCGCCGGGTCGCCGCTCGGCGGCCCAGTGTGAAGGCGACTCCGAGTGGCAGGGCGGTCAGTGCGTCGGCCGCGTTGTGCACGGTGTCGCCGAGCAGCGCCACCGACGCCGACAGGACGACAACGGCCGCCTGTGCCAGCGCCGTTGTGCCGAGGACGGCCAGGGAGACCCACAGCGCCCGCATGCCCCGGGCCGACGCCTCCAGCGCGGAGTCGAGCTTGTCGGCCGTCTCGTGGGAGTGCGGAGTGAGCAGATGGCGCAACCGGCCCCCGCGCCCGTCCCCGTGACGGTGATCGTGGCCGTCGTGGCTGTCGTGCGCGTGGTGATGGCCGTGCCGGTCGTTCACGTGTGTCCCCTTCCGTGCGCGGGAGTGGACGCGCCGGCGTCCACGAGGCCATTATGTGCGTATGAGCGCACGCATGCACCTATCACCTGCGCACGATACGCACCCGCGCACGCCCGGCGAGGAGCAGTTCACGCTCGCGGCCGAGATCCTCGCCCTCCTCGCCGATCGCACCCGCCTCACGCTGCTGCACGCCCTGACCGGCGGGGAAGCCGATGTCACGACGCTGACGGAGAAGTGCGGAGCGGCCCGTCCGGCCGTCAGCCAGCACCTGGCCCGGCTCCGTCTCGCCGGGCTCGTGAACACGAGGAAGGAAGGGCGCCGGGTGGTCTACTCGCTCGGAGACGGTCATCTGCGCCGGGTGGTCGACGAGGCGCTGAACCTGGCCGACCACCGGCTCTCCGACCGCCCGGCGCACGACTGAGGCCGGGCGCGGGCGACGCTGTCAGCGACTGAGCGTGCCGTCGTTCGTGACCGAGCGGTCGTCGGCGAAGGGGCCGTCGTCCTCGCCCTCCTCCAGCAGGGTCGCCGCCGCGCCCACGATGCTCGGGTCGGGGCTGCCGACGACCTCCGCGTCCTTGTCGGCGTAGGCGAAGCGGGCCAGGACGCTGCGCATGGCCTCGACGCGGGCCCGCTTCTTGTCGTTGCTCTTCACCACGGTCCAGGGCGCCTGCGCGGTGTCCGTCTCGCGGAACATCGCGACCTTGGCCGCCGTGTAGTCGTCCCAGCGGTCGAGCGAGGCCAGGTCCATGGGGCTCAGTTTCCACTGCCGTACGGGGTCGACCTGACGGATCGTGAAGCGGGTGCGCTGCTCACTCTGCGAGACGGAGAACCAGAACTTGATCAGGTCCACTCCGTCGTCGACGAGCATCCGCTCGAAGGCGGGCGCCTGCCGCATGAAGCGCCGGTACTCGTCGTCGGTGCAGAAGCCCATCACCCGCTCCACGCCCGCCCGGTTGTACCAGGACCGGTCGAACATCACGATCTCGCCCGCGGTCGGCAGATGCTCGACGTACCGCTGGAAGTACCACTGCCCGCGCTCCCGCTCGGTCGGCTTCTCCAGCGCCACCACACGGGCGCCGCGCGGGTTGAGATGCTCGGTGAACCGCTTGATCGTGCCGCCCTTGCCCGCCGCGTCGCGCCCCTCGAAGACGACGACGAGCCGTCGGCCGGTCTCCTTGATCCAGCTCTGCAGCTTCAGCAGTTCGATCTGCTGGAGCCGCTTGTGCCACTCGTACTCCTTGCGCTCCATCCGTTGCGGGTACGGGTAGTTCTCCCGCCAGGTGTCCACCGGGCTGCCGTCCGGCCGGATCAGAACCGGGTCGTCGTGGTCGGTGTAGTCCACCCGCATCCCTGCCAGCAGTTCCGTCATCCGGTCCTCCTCTGCCCGTGGTCCGATTGTCCGCCGATCACGTTGTTCCCGCCGTTTCAGTGGAATTGCGGAACGATCAGATGGATTCCGTACGCCACCACGGCCGCGCAGCCGAGGAAGCAGAGCGTGGCCTGGGCGAAGCCCAGGGTGTCGCCGCCGGTGCCGTCGTCCCGCGCGGCCTCGACGCGGGCGAGGCCCAGCACGCCGAGCGCGAAGACGACGACCGTCGCGACGGTGACCCCGAGGCTCACCGCGGCGACCTCGCCGAGCGCGGTCCAGTCGAGATGCATCCGGGAACCCTCCTTGGCTCAGGCGGCCGTGCCGACACCGGCCGGCGCGGCCGTACGGACGGCGACCGTGTGGTGGTCGTTCACGTTCGAGGCGTGGACGGGGTTGCGGCGCGAGGCGGCGACGATGGCGGAGGCGACGGCCACCGCGACGAGGGCGATGACCACGGTGCCGACGGTCCCGCCGTGCTTCACCACGCTCGCGGACACACCGCCGACCAGTGCGGCGGCCGGCAGCGTGACCAGCCAGGCGACCGCCATCCTGCCCGCGGTCCCCCAGCGCACCTCGGCAAGTTTCCTGCCCAGTCCGGCGCCGAGGATGCCCCCCGAGCAGACCTGCGTCGTGGAGAGCGCGAACCCCAGGTGGGCGGAGGTGAGGATCACCGTCGTGGAGGCGGCCTCGGCGGCGAAGCCCTGCGGCGACCGGATGTCGGTGAGCCCCTTGCCCATGGTCCGGATGATCCGCCAGCCGCCCAGGTAGGTGCCGAGTCCGATGGCGAGTCCCGCCGAGGCGATGACCCACACCGGCGGACCGGCGTCATGGCCGAGCGCGCCCGCCGAGATCAGCGTGAGCGTGATGACGCCCATCGTCTTCTGCGCGTCGTTCGTGCCGTGCGCCAGCGACACCAGGGAGGCCGAGGCGATCTGCCCGAGCCGGAACCCCCTGGTCACCGACTTCTCGCGGGCGCGGGCGGTGAGCCGGTACGCGAGGTAGGTGGCCATCAGCGCGGCGACCCCCGCCACGAGCGGCGAGGCCACCGCCGGGATCAGGATCTTCTCGGCCACCTTGTCGAAGTGGACACCGTTCTCGCCCGCGCCGACCCACACGGCGCCGACGAGTCCGCCGAACAGGGCGTGCGAGGAACTGGAGGGAAGCCCGAACAGCCAGGTCAGCAGGTTCCACAGGATCGCCCCGACGAGACCCGCGAAGATCATGCCGGGGGTGACGAGCGTGTCGTCGACGATCCCGCCGGAGATCGTCTTGGCGACCTCGGTGGACAGGAACGCACCGCCCACGTTCAGGACGCCGCTGATGAGGACCGCTGTCCGCGGTTTGAGGGCCCCGGTCGCGATGGACGTGGCCATCGCGTTCGCCGTGTCGTGGAATCCGTTGGTGAAATCGAAGGCCAGAGCCGTGACGATGACGACCGCCACGAG
Organism: Streptomyces sp. NPDC056738; assembly: GCF_042790435.1. NCBI lineage: Bacteria > Bacillati > Actinomycetota > Actinomycetes > Kitasatosporales > Streptomycetaceae > Streptomyces > Streptomyces sp. NPDC056738. The sequence continues at coordinate 14,487 of NZ_JBHTZF010000028.1, read as the reverse complement.
GAACGTGATGTGGTCCATCCCTCGATGGAAGCAATCCGAGGCGTACGGAGGGAGAACCGGAGAAGAAGGCGACGCGAGTCGGAGTCGAGATGCCCGCACATCGGCCCTCGCGACCTCAACATCGGCGCACTGAGCAGGGTTTGACGCGCCATCAAGAGGGGCCGGACTGGCTGCCGTCCTGCTGGGCGGGCCGTGGGGGCGGGCCGCCGTCCCTGGTTCGCGGCGGTGGTCAGTCCTGTCTCAGGTCGACCCATTCCGCGGTCTCGCCGGGGAGGACGTAGCGCTCGATCTCCGAGAATCCGTGGCGGCGGGCGAAGCGCAGGCCGTCCTCGTTGGAGGCGAGGACCACGGTCTCGATGACCTTGGCCCCCATCGAGCGGGCCTGTTCCAGCCCGCGCGCGTACAGCTCCGCGCCGAAACCCCGCCCGCGGTGTTCGGCCAGGACGCGCGCGATGACGGTCGCCGTCGCGCTGTCGCCGGTGGGTGGACGCACCGTCGTACAGCCCACGAGGACGTCACCGAGGTAGGCGACCTCCAGGCGGTAGCGCCGGGCGCGCTCGCGCACCTCGTCGAGCGACATCGCGGCGGGCGGGACGATCACGTTGTGGACGTGCTGCCAGTCCGCGAGGCGGGTCTCGTCGGTCGGCGCTTCGACGCGAAGGGTGGTGGGCACCCGAGCAGGAAACCGGTGCGGGCCGCACGGCGTCAACTGCATTGACCCAGGCGGCCGTCGGGCCGCTCCTGCCGGTGCGGCCCCCGTCGGCGTCAGCCCAGGCGCGGGATCTCGATGGCCGGGCAGCGGTCCATCACCATGTCCAGCCCCGCGGCACGTGCCCGCTCGTACGCGGCCTCGTCGATCACGTCGAGCTGGAACCAGACGGCCTTGGCGCCGACGGTGACGGCCTCGTCCGCGATCGGCCCGGCGAGGTCGCTGTTCACGAAGACGTCGACGACATCGACCTCGAAGGGGATGTCCGCGAGGGAGGCGTACCCCTGCTCCCCGTGGACGGTCTCGGCCTTCGGGTGCACGGGCACGATCCGCTTGCCGTAGCGCTGGAGGACGTCCGCGACTCCGTGGGCCGCGCGGCGCCGGTTCGACGACAGCCCGACGATCGCCCAGGTGTCGCCCGTCTCGGTCAGGATCCTGCGGATCGTCTCTGAGTCGCCGTACACGCTCGGCCTCCAGGGGGAATCGGTCAGAGTCTGCCACTGTCGTCAACAGTGAGCGGGGCGCGCTGATTCCGCCCGTCGTGCGTTCGCAGATGGTCGAGGAGCAGACGGTTCAACGTCTCGGGTGCCTCCTCCGGGATCCAGTGGCCGAGGTCCGGCAGGATCTCGAAGCGGTACGGCCCGTCGACCCAGCGCGCCGTCTCCCGCGCGGGGCCCGGCCCGAACGCGGTGTCCCCGGTGCTCCAGACGTACAGCGTGGGCACCTCGACGACGCCGATCTCGCCGTCGGGGCGGCCGGACCGGTACCAGTTCAGCGCCGCGGTCATGGCGCCCGACCGGGTCAGATGCCGGACGTAGGCGTCGGCGCTGGCCCGCGGGATCTTGTCCCCGTACAGCGAGCGGAGCAGCCGGGCGTCGTCGGCCAGCATGCGGTTCTCGGTCGCGGGCGCGTCGCGCCAGTCCTTCATGTACTGGGAGCGGGCGCGCTGGTCGTCGTCCGAGCGCAGGGCCTCGGCGAGGGCGCCCGGATGCGGGGTGGAGACGACCGTCAGGGTGCGTACGCGGTCCGGATGGCCGACGGCGGTCCACCAGGCCACCGCGCCGCCCCAGTCGTGTCCGACCAGGTCGAACGTCGGCCAGCCCAGTTCCTCGGTGATCGCGAGGACGTCCGCGACCAGGACACCGATGCGATAGTCCTCGGCCCGCTCCGGGCGCACCCCGGGGGAGTAGCCGCGCTGGTCCGGCGCCACGACGCGGTGGCCCTCGGCCGCCAGCGCCGCGATCTGCCGCCGCCAGGCCAGACCCGTCTGCGGGAAACCGTGCAGCAGCAGTACCGGGCGACCGTCGGGCGGACCCGCCGCGACGGCGTCGAAGACACCGGCGGCGGTGGAGATGCTGATCCCGTTCACGACCCACTCCTTGATACCGACTGGTCGGTCAGCTTTCCGGCGACGGAAGCGGATTGTCAAGGCCGCGTCCGCGTCCGGTGCGACGAACGTCCGGCCGCGGTCCTCGAACCCGAACGGACCGTACGGCAGACGCTGTTCAGGGCGGTGGCCGCCCCGTCGGCCGGCATCGCGGGCCCCACTCCGGTGGCGGGCAGGGGCGGGCGCGCGGGCGCGTGTCCGGAACGGCCCCCACCTCCCCGCACCCGTCCGCGCGTCCGCCTAGGCTCACCCCGTGCTCCGTATCCTCGACGCCCGAACGGGCGAACCCGTCGACGCAGCCCTCGCCCGCCGCGGCCTCGTCCGCGTCCACGCGCGCCCGCCCGGGTCGGGCGTCACGAGCCTGCGCGTGCTCCTGGTCGCCGACGTCCTGATGCGGGCCCTGGAGATCGGCGGCAACCCGGCCTGGGCGACGCTGACCTCGGCGCCGGAACCGGCGGAGGCGGGGGACCGGACGGACCCCGCACGCCCGGATGCCACCTGGGGTGAGGCGGGGCTCCGGGCACGCGCCGCCGAACTGGGGATCCGGCCGTTCGAGGAGCACCGGGACACGGAACCGGGACCGGCGGCGGCGCGGACCATCGACGTGGTCGCGCAGGGGGCCGAGGCGGCGGAAGGGCCCCGGGTCGAGGTCGCGCCGGTCGACGCCGGACAGGGGTCCACCATCGCACCCGGGGATCCCACCGCGCTGCGGCTGGCGCTGCTCGCGCGGCGGCGGGACCTGCCGCTGAGCCTCGACGCCGAGGCGCTCACGGAGGCCGCGGACACGCTCGCGCGCTGGCGTGCCGCGGTCGCCGGATGGGCGAAGCGGCCCTCCAAGCCGATCCCCGAGGACGTGCGCCTGCGGTTGCGCGCCGCCTGGGAGGACGACCTGGACGTGCCCGCCGTGCTGGACGTCCTGCGGTCGGTGGAGACCTCCGGCATCCCGGAGGGCGCCCGGTTCGAGACGTACGCGCACGCCGACCGGCTGCTCGGCCTCGAACTCACCCGCGAGATCGGGTCGTCGCTGTGACCGTCCGCGCGGCCAGCGGGCCGAGGCGAAGACTCGTCGTCCTGCGGCACGCCAAATCCGCCTGGCCCGACGGGGTGCCCGACCACGAGCGGCCGCTCGCCACACGCGGCCGTCGTGACGCCCCCGCCGCCGGGCGCGCCCTGGCGGAGGCCGACCTGCTGCCGGACCTCGCACTGTGCTCGACCGCCGTACGCGCCCGGGAGACCTGGGAGTTGGCCGCACGGGAGTGGGGCACCCCGCCGTCCGTCCTGCTCGACGGGCGGCTGTACGGGGCGGACGTACCGGAGTTGCTCGAAGCCGTCCGCGAAGTCCCCGAACACGTACGGACCCTGCTGCTGATCGGACACAACCCGGGGCTCGAGGAACTGGTCCTCGAACTGGCCGGGGACGGCATCGACGACACACTGGACCGGGTCCGCTGGAAGTTCCCGACCTCGGCCGTCGCGGTCCTGGCCTGGTACGGCGGCTCCTGGGGCGAACTCGGCACCGGGGACGCGCTGTTGACGGACGTGGTCGTGCCGAGGGGGAAGAAGGAGTGACCCTCGACCGGGACGCGCCACGGCGCCCGACCGCGGGCCGGGACGCGTGCCGCGCCATGGGCGCGGTCGGTGTGTGACCCGGGGCGGCCTGCGCGGCCTGCCTGCGTCGCGCGGGCCCCGCACCCCGCGCGCCGAGGCGTGGTGATCGTCGGGCCCGGTTTGCCGTCCCGGCCTCCGGTCGTGGGGCGGGCTGTGCGGCATGGGGTCGTCCTCGCCCCGGCCTTCCGGGCGCCCGCGCGCGGCAGGGGATCGCCGCCTCGCGCGGGGGCGCCGTCCCGGCCCGTGCGGCGCGCCCGCGCGCAGCGCATACGCTGGCGTGATGCAGGACGAGTACCGCACAGTCGCCCACGCCGGCGTGCACGAGACCGAGGTCAACCGCTCCCGGTTCCTGTGCGCCCTCGCCCCGGCCGCCACCGAGCGGGAGGCCCAGGACTTCATCGCCGCCGTGAGGAAGGAACACACGGACGCCACGCACAACTGCTTCGCGTACGTCATCGGGGCCGACGGCGCCGTGCAGAAGGCGAGCGACGACGGCGAACCGGGCGGCACCGCGGGTGTCCCCATGCTCCAGATGCTGCTGCGCCGTGACATGCGCTACGTCGTGGCCGTCGTCACCCGCTACTACGGCGGGGTCAAGCTGGGCGCCGGCGGACTGATCAGGGCGTACGGCGGCTCGGTGGGCGAGGCGCTGGACGCGCTGGGCACGATCACCCGCCGCCGCTTCCGGCTGGCCACGGTGACCGTCGACCATCAGCGGGCCGGCAAGGTGCAGAACGATCTGCGCTCGACCGGCCGCGAGGTACGTGATGTGCGTTACGGCGAGGCCGTCGCCATCGAGATCGGGCTGCCGGACGCCGATGTGGAGTCCTTCCGGGCCTGGTTGGCCGACGCGACCGCGGGGACGGCCGGCTTCGAGCTGGGCGGGGAGGCCTACGGGGACGCCTGATAATTCGGTCAATTGTGAATGAATGGGGGCGCTGTGGCCTCGGTCGGGGTGGGCCGATACGGGAGTAACCGCCCGTGATGTCAGACCCGGCCGTTACCCTTCGGGGATCATGAGGCTCCTGCACACTTCCGACTGGCATCTGGGCCGGGCGTTCCACCGGGTGAACATGCTCGACGCCCAGTCCCGCTTCATCGGCCATCTCGTCACCACCGCGCGCGAGCGCGAGGTCGACGCGGTGGTCGTCTCGGGAGACGTGTACGACCGTGCCGTGCCGCCCCTGGCCGCGGTCCAGCTCTTCGACGACGCCCTGCACCGCCTGGCCGACCTCGGTGTGCCCACGGTGATGATCTCGGGGAACCACGACTCGGCACGCCGCCTCGGCGTCGGCGCCGGACTCATCGGCCGAGCGGGCGTCCATCTGCGCACCGACCCCGCCGGGTGCGGCACCCCGGTGGTGCTCGCCGACGCCCACGGGGACGTCGCCTTCTACGGTCTGCCCTACCTCGAACCCGCCCTGGTGAAGGACGAGTTCGCGGTGGAGAAGGCGGGCCACGAGAGCGTGCTCGCGGCCGCCATGGCCCGCGTGCGCGCCGACCTCGCCGGCCGCGCGCCGGGCACCCGCTCCGTCGTCCTCGCCCACGCCTTCGTCACCGGCGGCGAGGTGAGCGACAGCGAACGGGACATCACCGTCGGCGGTGTCGCCTCCGTGCCCGCCGGAGTCTTCGACGGAGTCGACTACACGGCGCTCGGCCATCTGCACGGCAGCCAGACCATCACCGAACGCGTCCGCTACTCGGGGTCCCCGCTGCCGTACTCCTTCTCGGAGGCCGACCACCGCAAGACCATGTGGCTCGTGGACCTCGGCCCCGACGGCTCCGTGGAAGCCGAGCGGATCGACTGCCCGGTGCCCCGCCCGCTCGCGCGTCTTCGCGGACACCTGGAGGACCTGCTCGCCGACCCGGCGCTGGAGCGGCACGCGGACGCCTGGGTCGAGGCGACCCTCACCGACCCGGTGCGGCCCGCCGACCCCATGGCCCGACTGGCCGAGCGGTTCCCGCACACGCTGAGCCTCGTCTTCGACCCCGAACGCTCCCCGCAGGCCCCGGGCGTCTCCTACGCCCGCCGGATCGCGGGCCGCAGCGAGGAGCAGATCGCCGAGGACTTCGTGGCCCATGTGCGCGGCGTGGGTCCCGACGCCCGCGAACAGACCGTGCTCCGGGACGCGTTCGACGCCGTCCGGGCCGACGAGACCGTACGGGAGACCGCCCGGTGACCGCACGTCCGCAGCACACCCAGAGGGCCACCCGCCCGGAGACCGAGGGAGACCGATGAGGCTGCACCGCCTGGACATCACCGCCTTCGGCCCGTTCGGCGGCGCCCAGAGCGTCGACTTCGACGACCTCTCCGCCGCCGGGCTCTTCCTGCTGCACGGTCCCACGGGCGCGGGCAAGACCTCCGTCCTCGACGCCGTCTGCTACGCCCTGTACGGAGCGGTTCCCGGCGCCCGGCAGAGCGGCCAGGGCCTCGGCCTGCGCAGCGACCACGCGTCGCCCGAGATCCGCACCGAGATCCGCCTCGAACTCAGCGTCGCCGGACGCCGGCTGGAAGTCACCCGGCAGCCGCCATGGGAGCGCCCCAAGCTGCGCGGCAAGGGCATGACGACCGAGAAGGCCCAGAGCTGGCTGCGCGAGTACGACTCCACCGCCGGCTCCTGGAAGGACCTCAGCCGCTCCCACCAGGAGATCGGCGAGGAGATCACCCAGCTCCTCGGCATGAGCCGCGAGCAGTTCTGCCAGGTCGTGCTGCTGCCCCAGGGCGACTTCGCGCGCTTCCTGCGCGCCGACGCCGAGGCCCGCGGCAAACTGCTCGGCAGACTCTTCGACACCCACCGCTTCGCCGAGGTCGAGAAGCGCCTCGCCGAGCGGCGCCGCGCCGCCGAGGCCGAAGTACGGTCGGCGGACACCGCGTTGCTGGCCGACGCGCACCGCATGCAGCAGGCGGCCGGACGCGTCGTCGAGGAACCGCTGCCCGACCTCACCCCCGGCGACCCGGGCCTCGCCGAGTCGGTGCTCGCCTGGGCCGCGGTCGCCCGCAGCACCGCGCGCGAGGCGCTGACCGTCGCCCGATGCGCCCGAGGGTCCGCCGAGTCGGCCCAGGCCGCGGCCGACCGTGTGCTCGACGACGTACGCGAAGTGGACCGGCTGCAACGCCGGTTCACCGAGGCGCAGGAACGGGCCGCGCGACTCGAGCAGCGCGCCGACGCCCACCACGCCGACCGGACCCGCATGGAACGGGCCCGCAAGGCCGAGGCCGTGGCCCCCGCGCTCGACCTGCGCGACGCCGCCGAGGCGGAGCACCGCCGTGCCGCCGCCGAGGAGACCCGCGCGCGTGCCGCCCTGCCCGAGACGTTCGCCGGTGCCGGAGCACCCGGTCTCGCGACCGCCGCGCGCAAGGCCGCCGAGGAACTGGGCGGCCTGGAATCGGCCCGCCGCGCCGAGCGACGCCTCGGCGAACTCGGCGCGGAGCGCGCCTCCTTGGACCGCCAGGAACGCGCCGACGACGAAGTCCTCCAGGACGCCGAGAGCTGGCTCGCCGACTGGGACGAGACCCGCGCGGGCGTCGAGGCGCGGGTCGACTCCGCGCAGGAGGCCGCGGCACGCGCCGAACAGCTCGCCGTCCAGCGCGAACCGGCCGTCAGGCGGCTCTCCGCGGCCCGGCTGCGCGACGAACTGGCGCGGGACACCGAAGCCGCCCACGCCCGGAGCCTGGCCGCGCGCGAGCGGGCCACGCAGGCGCACGCCCACTGGCTCGACCTGAAGGAACAGCGGCTCCAGGGCATCGCCGCCGAACTTGCCGCCGGTCTGGTCGACGGCGAGTCCTGCTCCGTGTGCGGTGCCACCGAACACCCGGCACCCGCCCGCAAGGTCGACGGCCATGTCGACCGTGAGACGGAGGAGCTGGCTCTCGCCGCCTACCGAAGCGCCGACGAACAGCGCGCCGAGGCCGAGCGCCGCCTCGGCGTCGTCCGCGAGGCGCTGGCCGCCGCGACCGCCGAGGCGGGCGACGCGTCGACCCGGCAACTCGAGGAGCAGGCCGAGGAATGGGAGCGCCTGCACACCGAGGCCCGGACCGTGGCCTCCGGGCTGCACGCCGCGCGCGAGGCCCGCGAGCAGGCCGAGCGGGAACACGAACGACGGCTGACCGTCCAGCAGGAGGCCGCCCGCCGCGTCGCCGCGCGGGCCTCGCACCGCGATTCCCTCGACCGCGAGAAGGCTTCGCTGGAAGGGGAGTTGGAGCAGGCGCGCGGCGCGGCCGGGAGCGTGTCCGAGCGGGCCACGCAGTTGGAGCGGCAGGTCGCGCTGCTCACCGAGGCCGCGGACGGCGTCCGGGCCGCGGAGGACATCGCGCGGCGCCTGAAGGACGCCGACGCGCGTCTCGCCGACGCCGCCTTCCGTGCCGGTTTCGACACCCCGCAGGCGGCGGCCGCCGCGATGCTCGACGACGTGGCCCACCGTGATCTGCAACGGCGGCTCGACGCCTGGCAGTTGGAGGAGTCCTCGGTCCGTGCCGTGCTCGCCGAGGCGGACACCACGGCCGCCGCGCGGCGCCCTCCCGTCGACCTGCCGGCCGCCGAGCAGGCGGCCGAGTCCGCCGCCCGACGCCTGCGGGACACCGCGTCGGCGCAGGACGCGGCGGCCCGGCGCTGCACCGAGCTCGACGCGCTTTCCACCCGGGCGACCGCGGGAGCCCGCCGGCTCGCCCCGCTGCGCGAGGAGTACGAACGCGTGGCCCGCCTCGCCGGTCTCGCGGCCGGCACCTCGGCGGACAACGAACGCAGGATGCGTCTGGAGGCCTACGTCCTCGCCGCCCGGCTGGAGCAGGTCGCCGCCGCGGCGACCGTCCGGCTCCAGCGGATGTCCTCGGGGCGCTACACCCTGGTGCACTCCGACGACCGGGCGGGCCGCGGGCGCAGCGGGCTCGGACTGCACGTCGTGGACGCCTGGACCGGACGCGAGCGTGACACGGCGACGCTCTCCGGCGGCGAGACCTTCTTCGCCTCCCTCGCCCTCGCCCTCGGTCTCGCGGACGTGGTCACCGACGAGGCCGGCGGGGTGCGGCTGGACACGCTCTTCATCGACGAGGGCTTCGGCAGCCTCGACGACCAGACCCTGGACGAGGTGCTCGACGTCCTCGACTCGCTGCGGGAACGCGACCGCAGCGTCGGCATCGTCAGCCACGTCGGCGACCTGCGCCGCCGCATCCACGCCCAGCTCGAGGTGGTGAAGGGCAGAACGGGATCGGTCGTGCGGCAGCGGGGCGCTTGACCGTCCGTCTCCGGCGCTGCGCCCTTCCCGGGCCGTCACCGTTCCGGGGCCGTGGCTGTGCCGGCCGCGACCGGAGCGGTCCAGGGCCGGGCAGACGCGAATGGTCGGACAGGCCCTAGTGGCCCAGCGGCCGGCGTGGCAAGGGTGAGGAGTAGACGACGCTCGTCGTCACCGACCCGAGCGTGCCGATCTTGCCCGACACCGTCTCCAGATGCCCCATCGACCGGGCGGCGACCTTGATGACGAAGCAGTCGTCGCCCGTGACGTGGTGTGCCTCCAGGATCTCGGGCGTGACCTCGACGAGATCGTGGAACGGCTTGTAGTTGCCGTTCGGATATCTGAGCCGGACGAACGCCAGGATCGGCAGCCCCAGGCTCTCGGGGTCGACGACGGCCGCGTACCCCTGGATGACACCCGCCTCCTCCAGGCGGCGCACCCGCTCGGTGACCGCGCTCGCGGACATGGAGACGGCCCGGGCCAGCTCGGCGAAACTGGCCCGGCCCTCCCGCTGGAGGACGTCGAGGATGCGCCAGTCGGTGGCGTCCGGGGAATACGCGGTCATCCCTGATGAATACCAGGAGAATCCCCGGCCGATCAATGGCACAGCCGTGGATCGTCACTTCAGGACGCGGCCCGGTCACCGTAGATTTCTGGTCGGGAAGTCCCGCGGGGTGAGGTGCGGAGGAAGCACCGGGGTGGCAAGGGCGGCATCCGTCCGGCGGGGCCACGTTCACGAAAGGGGCCAGGCCATGACAGCGACTGCCGAAGGCGTCACGAAGAACACGGTGACCGGCTCCACGCCGACGACGAACGCCGTCCTGCGGGTGCCGCCGGCGTCCCCGGCCGCGGCCGCCGCCTACTTCGGCGCGAGCCTAGCGTTCCACGCGGACGTGTCCGACGTGGCGGCGGCCCTCGCGGCCGGCGGCGACCCCGGGTTCGTCGTCCTCGACTCCCGCTCCACCGCGTCCTGGGACCAGGGCCACGTGCCCGGCGCGGTCCACCTGCCCACGGCGCTCATCCCCGAGCAGGCCGAACGGCTTCTGGACAAGTCGGTGCCGGTCGTCACCTACTGCTGGGGACCCGGATGCAACGGCGCGACCCGCGCGGCCCTCGCCCTCGCGGAACTCGGCTTCCACGTCAAGGAGATGCTGGGCGGCTTCGAGTACTGGGCGCGCGAGGGCTTCGAGTTCGAGACCTGGAAGGGCCTCGAGCGCCGCGCCGAGGACCCGTTGACCGCGCCCGTGGACGCGGAGGACTGCGGCTGCTGACCGCGCGGAACGGGGGCCGGACCGGCGTTTTCGGCCCCCGTGTCCCGCCGGTGTCCGGATTCCGTTTCCCGGGGCCGCATGCTCTATGGGGGCGGACGCGTGCCGTGTAACTTCTGCGCATGCCAAGATACGCGGACCCCGGTGCGGTCCAGTGGGTGGAGTCGGGCGGCGGACCCCTCATAGTGATTCCGGAGACGGTGCTCCCGTTCTGGTCCGGGGCCGACGGCGACGACCTGTCCTGCGACTACGACCGGGCCTGTGACGTCGACGGGTTCATCGGCCTCCTGCCCGTGGGCGACACCAGGGCCCTGGTCCTCGGCGACGATCCCGCCTCGACCGCCTACCTCCCCGAACACGGCGCCTTCGTCCGCTGGTGCGCCGCCGATTCCGAGGACGAACTGCTCGCCGTCGTCCCGGCCGCACTGGCGCAGGCCCGCTGGGAGCGGGAGGTGGAGTGGACGGTGCCCGGCCCCGTCGTCCTGTTCGACGCCGCCTGGCCCGGCACCGCCTCCGGAAGCACGGATCACCTGAGGGTGATGCTCGAACCGGGCCGGTACGGGGTCCGCGCGGCCCGCGTCGAACCGGGCCCCGAGACGTGGGTCGGACTCGTACAACTGCGTCGATTGACGCCCTGACGCCCTGACGCCCTGACGCCCCGACGTCCTGATTCCGAGGCCGTGCCGCTGATGCGCGCGGCGGCCGGGAGGCGGCCGCCGCGCGGGGCCGTCAGAGCCGGGAGAGCTCGTCCACCAGGTCGTCCAGACCCAGGGAACCCTGGGACAGGGCGGCCATGTGCCAGGCCTTGGCGTCGAACGCGTCACCGTGGCGCTTCTTCGCGTTCTCACGGCCCAGCAGCCAGGCACGCTCGCCGAGCTTGTAGCCGATGGCCTGGCCGGGCATCGTGAGGTAGCGGGTCAGCTCGCTCTCCACGAAGTCGGCCGGCCGGCTGCTGTGCGCGCCGAAGAACTCCTGCGCCAGGTCCGGAGTCCACCGCTCGCCCGGGTGGAAGGGGGAGTCGGCGGGGATCTCCAGCTCCAGATGCATGCCGATGTCGACGATGACCCGGGCCGCCCGCATCATCTGCGCGTCGAGGTAGCCGAGCCGCTGCTCCGCGTCGGTCAGGAAGCCGAGCTCGTCCATCAGCCGCTCCGCGTAGAGCGCCCAGCCCTCGCAGTTGGCGCTGACCTGGCCGACGGTGGCCTGGTAGCGGGAGAGGTCGTCGACGACGTACGCCCACTGCGCGAGCTGGAGGTGATGGCCGGGCACCCCCTCGTGGTACCAGGTCGAGACGAGATCGTAGACGGGGAAGCGGGTCTGCCCCATGGTGGGCAGCCAGGTGCGGCCCGGCCGCGAGAAGTCCTGCGAAGGAGCGGTGTAGTACGGGGCCGCCGCACCGCCGGGCGGCGCGATGCGGGACTCCACCTTCCGTACCGGCTCGGCGAGTTCGAAGTGCGTGCCGTCCAGGGCGGTGATCGCCTCGTCCATCAGCCCCTGGAGCCACTGCTGGACCTCGTCGACGCCCTCGATGTGCCGACCGTGCTCGTCCAGGTGGGCGAGCGCGACCCAGGGGGTCGCCGCGCCGGGCAGGATCTTCTCGGCCTCGGTCCGCATCTCGGCCAGGAGACGGTGGTACTCGGCCCAGCCGTACGCGTACGCCTCGTCGAGGTCGAGATCCGTACCGTTGAAGTAGCGCGCCAGCCGGGCGTACCGCTCCTGGCCCACGGTGTCCGGCGCGCCCTCGATCGTCGGCGCGTACACGTCGCGCATCCAGTCCCGCAGGGCGATCACGGCCTCGGTCGCGGTACGCGCCGCCGCGTCCAGCTCCTCGCGCGCGGAAGCCGGGCCCGCCGAGACGAAGTCCTCGAACCAGCCGAGGCCCGCTCCGTCCGTGTCCGACCACTCCGTGAGCTGTTCGATGAACGTCGCCGTCGGCCGCGGTCCCGCGTACAGCTTGCGGTCGAGCCCCAGCGCGAGGGACTCCCGGTAGCCGGCGAGGGCGTCCGGTACCGCGCGCAGCCGCTCCGCGACCGTGGCCCAGTCCTCGTCCGTCTCCGTCGGCGTCAGGGTGAAGACCTGCCGGACCGAGTGCACCGGTGTGTGCAGATTGCCGACCGCCCGCAGGCCCTCGCCGGCCTCGTGGACGGCGAGCGCCGCGGTGAGCCGCTCACGCAGCAGCCGGGCGCACCGGCGCTCGATGTCACGGTCCGCGCCCGGCCGCCCCTCCGCCTCCTCCAGCCGTGCGAGGGTCACCCGCGCGAGCTCGGCCACGGCCTCCTGGCCGGCGGGCGAGTTGTCGGGGAGCCTGCCGTGGCTCTCCTTCACACCGAGATAGGTACCGAGAACCGGGTCGAGGGCGATGAGCTCGTCGACGTACGCGTCGGCGACCTCGCGGGGCAGCGGGTTCTTCGTCTCTGACATGCGCACATACTCATACGGGCACGGGTGCCGCGTCAGCCCGCTGTTCCGGGCTTCTCATCGCATCAGCCGGATTTGGCCGGGGACGATGTGCCCGGCGCGGCCGGCGGCAGCAGAGGGCCGCAGTCCCACTGCTGGAATATCAGCCGCGTCTCGACCCGTGCCACCTCACGCTGCGAGGTGAACTCGTCGAGCACCAGCCGTTGCAGGTCCGCCATGTCCGCGACCGCGACATGCACCAGGTAGTCGTCGGGGCCGGTCAGGTGGTAGACGGTCCGCGACTCCGGCAGCACACGGATCCGGTCGACGAAGGGCCCCACCAGTTCCCTGCGGTGCGGCCGGACCTGTACGGACAGCAGCGCCTCCAGACCCCGTCCGAGCTTCGCCGGGTCGAGCCGTAGCTGATGGCCGAGAATGACTCCCGCCCGGCGCAGCCGGGTCACCCGGTCCAGACACGTCGACGGCGCGACGCCGACCTGGGCCGCGAGATCGCGGTAGGTCGTCCGTGCGTCGTTCTGCAGCAGCCGCAGCAGATGAAGATCCACCGGATCGAGTACGACAGAATCGGCCATGGCGCGAACGTAACACGGGATGCACACCCGAAGGCCCGCCCGGTGTTCAGGCTTCGGCGCATGGACTCCGTTGTGTACGACACGCAGGGCGCGCAGGACGCGCAGGACGGCCTGAGCGGAAGCGGCCAGATCGTCGCGGCTCCGGCCAGGGCACTCGCCACGGAAGCCGTGCACGCCGGCCGGGAGGATCTGGCGGCCCTGGGGCTGCACGCGGCCCCGATCGACCTGTCCACCACGTACCCCTCGTACGACAGCCGCGGCGAGGCCGCCCGCATCGACGCGTTCGCGGCCGACGGCGCCGAACCCGAGGGCCCGCCCGTCTACGCCCGCCTCGGCAATCCGACCGTCGCCCGCTTCGAGACCGCCCTGGCCCGCCTCGAGGGCACCGAGAGCGCGGTCGCCTTCGCCAGCGGCATGGCCGCGCTGAGCGCCGTCCTCCTCGTACGCAACGCGATGGGCCTGCGCCATGTCGTCGCCGTCCGTCCGCTGTACGGCTGCAGCGACCACCTCCTGACGGCCGGGCTGCTCGGCACCGAGGTCACCTGGGTCGACCCGGCCGGGATCGCCGACGCGCTGCGGCCCGACACCGGTCTCGTGATGGTCGAGTCCCCGGCCAACCCGACGCTCGCCGAACTCGATCTCCGGGCCGTGGCGCACGCCTGCGGGACCGTCCCGCTCCTTGCCGACAACACCTTCGCCACCCCTGTGCTGCAACGCCCCGTCGAGCAGGGCGCGCGACTCGTTCTGCACAGCGCCACCAAGTACCTCGGCGGCCACGGGGACGTGATGGCCGGGGTGGTCGCGTGCGACGAGGAGTTCGCGCGCAAGCTGCGCCAGGTGCGGTTCGCGACCGGAGGCGTGCTGCATCCGCTGGCCGGCTATCTGCTGCTGCGCGGCCTGTCGACGCTGCCCGTCCGGGTCCGGGCGGCCTCCGCGAACGCCGCGGAACTCGCCCGCCGCCTCGCCGGTGATCCGCGCGTCGCCCGCGTCCACTACCCGCGCATCGGCGGAGCCATGATCGCCTTCGAGGTGCACGGCGACCCGCACGGCGTCATCGCCGGGGTCCGGCTGATCACTCCGGCCGTGAGCCTGGGCAGCGTCGACAGCCTCATCCAGCACCCGGCCTCCATAAGCCACCGCATCGTCCCCACGGCGGACCGCCACGACTCCGGCGTCAGCGACCGTCTGCTGCGCATGTCGGTGGGCCTGGAGGACGTGGACGACCTGTGGTCCGACCTGGACTCGGCCCTGGGGTCACGCGCCGGGGAATGAGACCGGGGGAACGGGGGGAGGGAG
>NZ_JBHTZF010000027.1:0-83426 GCF_042790435.1 Streptomyces sp. NPDC056738 | reverse complement strand
CCGGCGGATGGTGTAGCAGTTCCTTCGGGGCCCTGGCACACATGGTGCCAGGGCCCCTCCACGCGTTCCACGAGAGAGGTGCAATGACAGCAGACTCGTACGGCCGGCTCGACGACGACGACTACCCCGCCTACACGATGGGCCGGGCCGCCGAGATACTCGGCACCACTCAGGGCTTCCTCCGCGCGATCGGCGAAGCCCGACTGATCACCCCGCTGCGCTCCGCCGGCGGCCACCGCCGCTACTCCCGCTACCAGCTGCGCATCGCGGCCCGGGCCCGCGAACTCGTGGACCGGGGCACTCCGATCGAGGCCGCCTGCCGCATCGTCATCCTCGAAGACCAACTCGAAGAAGCGCAGCGCATCAACGCCGAATACCGCCGCGCCGCCGGATAGCGGACCCACTGCCGGCGCCCCGTGTGAACAGCGCGAACCGTGTTCCTTGCGGAATCAGTTCCCCGGAGTGGAGGGGGAGCCCGTGCCGCCGGGGTCCAGGGCGGAAAACGCGGGCGAACAACCCTTGGACCCCCGTCGGCGGAGGCGCGGCCGGAGAATCAGCTGCCGATTCCGTCGCCGCGACGAGCACGGGGACCGGCATGCTGCCGCCCCGCTCAACCTCTCCGACCGCATGCCCGGACGGATGCTCCACTGCCTCCAGCGACGTGAGCTGTTCGATGAAGACACCGCGCTCCCGACTGCCCTGGCCGCTGCGGCTTGACGACTTGGCGCCGTGAGGTGTCCACGCGCTCAGAGCACCAGCGGGGATGCAGCGGTCGGTTGTGCGGGCTCATCGGGGCCTGTACTTGGCGGCCGAGAAATGTCTGAGCAGCAGGCCGATGAACCGGCGATGGAGCTCGCTGCGTCATCCTCTCTCCGGGGTCACGTCGGGAGCTTGGACGCCAGTACGTCGACGTTCTCGATCACAGGCGACACGGTGAACAGCTCCGTCGCCCGCTCCCCGAGCGCCGCGCCAACGCCTCCGGCCAGGTGCGCCTGCCGACCCGCGTCGTCGGGAAACACGTCGAAGATGCCGAACGTGGACCTGTCGAACTGGACGGCGAACCAGGCGCGGGTGTCGGGCTCCTGTTCGACGATCGCCTGCGCGTCGGTCAGGAACTGTGCCACTTCTGCTTCCTTGCCCGGTTTCGCCTCTACCCGGACCAACAGCCCGACACGCACCATGGCTCCTCCTTCGATCGTGCCTTCATGTCAACTCCTCTGCGAATATCGCAGCGTGTGGGGCACTTCGATCTTCGGGACACGCCGATTAGGGCACTCTCTTCACGGGTGGGTCTCTGGCCGTCGGAGCAGAGCGGCGCAGCGTGTCGGCCCGTTCGGCGAGCGCGTTCCACACGGGCAGGCGCAGCGTCCCCGGGCCGGCCGCGGGAACTGGCCCGGGAGCCGGGCTCCGGCGAATCCGTGATCCCGGCCGCCGCCACCGCCCCGTCAAGCAGGTCGGCCAGGTCATCACCCGCCAGGACCGCCGTGACGTCAGCGCCGCCGAAGTCCTCCGCGCGATGACGCAACTCGGCTTCACCTGCCGCTGCCGCGCCCTCTCCGCAGCCGCAGCGGTGCGCGTCCTGAGCCCGCTTCAGCACGCTGGCGCGATGCTCGGCACTCCCGTGTCCGTCCGACCGGCCCGGGGTAACGAGGCCTGCCGGTACCTGGACCGCGTGGGGGCCCGGCAGGCACGTGCCTGCCGGGCCCCCACAGCTTGCAGCGTGTTCTTCCGGGGTGATGGCTCAGTGGTCGGAGTAGCTGAAGTCGCCCATGGTCCAGGCGCTGACGTCGGCGATCGCGACGCGGTACATCCCGCCCGTCTCCGGGATTCCGACCGTGCCCTGCAGGATCCGGGCCACATGGAAGTGCAGATGCGTGGGCGGTCCGTCGTCTTTCGCGGGGGTGTCGAAGACGGCGGCGAACTCGCCCAGACGAGCGGAATCCGTCAGCACGTCCGACACCCTCTGCCTCCACACCGCTTCGGGAGCCAGCCGGCCGGTGATGACGGCACCACCGGTGACCACGGTCAGGGACATCTGGTTGCTCTGCCCGGACTCCACCACGGTGGCGATGTCAACGAGCAGGTCGTCAGGCTTGGACATGGGGAGGATTATATTTGCTGGCCGCCAGGCCCCTAGCCGGGTGGTGACAGCAGGCACGGCGGATGTGGACGGCCTGTCGCGAAGCCCCGGAAGGTGACTGGGACGGCGCGTGCGAAGTGCTCGACCATGGTCAAGGGGAGCTGGATTCCTGCGGGCCAGACCGCGAGGCCACGCGTCGTCTGCCCGGAACGTCGTTTCCTTCCTGCGAGGCGTCTTCCGGCGCTATGGCCGGTCGGCGTAGGTGTCATGTTGCTGCCAGAACCGGGACGCCCGCCGCCTGATGGGTGACGACTACCCGGCGACCGCCCAGCGCACCGTCTTCACCTCCCTGCACACCCACGGCGCCCCGAGCAACCCCTCGCCGGGCGAGGGCATCCCTACGGCCGGATGCAGGCGGCCCCAAGGCCTGACGCCGACGTCACCTGGCTCACGTCATGCGGGGAAGCGGCCTGTGGAGCGCAACTGCCAGCGCCGCTCGGCGTAGGCGAGGTCGTCACGCCACAGCCGGCCGGCTGCTGCCCGCATGAGGGGGCGCATCAGTGGAGCTGCACTGCGCGCTGCGGCGAAGCCGCGCCGGCCGGAGGTGGCCACGATCGCCTCGATGACGGCTGTCCGTGGCCTGCCTCGCTCGTCGGGTCCGAGCGGGGTCGCGTGCGTCTCGACGACCGAACCCTGGCCTTCGCCCTCGGTGATGTGCATGACGACCGTGCGGGAGTCGGGGGCGGTGAAGACGGCACGCACGGGGACGACGAGTCTCCCTGTGAGCTTGAAGGAGACGTCGACGGTGAAACTGTCCTCGGCCGCGTCCTTTCCGGGGGTGTCGAGGACGGTGAGGTCGACGAATGAGTAGGGATGGAACCAGGCGCCGTGCCACGGATCCAGCCGATTGGCGATGATGTCCTCCGGCTCGCAGGTTCCCAGACCCGAGTAGACGGCTGACACGGCGTCTGCCAGTGAGGGCCGCACGGGCAGCACGGGCGTGTCCAGCGGTGGTTCGCCGCCCACGGTGTCCAGGCGTACCCAGACCAATAGGCCGTCATCGTGGACGGGCAGGGGCTCCCAGCCGGCGAACGGCTTTCCGTTGAGAGCGAGTCCGTGCCAGTGACAGACGAGTGTGCCGCAGCGCACCGGGCTGTCCCGCAGAGGTGCACCAAGGTGCGGGCAGATGCCAGGTCCGGCGGCCAGCCGTCCATCGCCGTTTCGCCACACGACGATCTCCTGCCCGGCGACAGTGCGGGCCAAGGGACGGTCCGCGGGAATGTCTCGGGCGGCGCCGATGACGTACCAGTTGCCGGAGGGACGGTTCTGAGCCCGTTTGAGAGCATGCGCGATGACAGCAGGGCGGGCTTCGCGCCAGGTCGGATGCTGGTGCTCCCACGGTACGGGGGAGCGGCGCAACGACAGGGGGAAGCGTCTGCGCGGGGCTGGGGGGCCGGAGTTCATGCCACCTCCACCGGTACAGGCTCTACAGGCTGAGATGGGTGCGTGGCACTGCTGTGGGGGTGCTCCTCAATCTCAGACGGCGTCGGCCGAGCAGCATGGCGCGTTCGTACCCGTGCTGCGGCGACGCGCACCAGGCCGTCGATGGCGACGGCGGCGCGGCGTCGTCGGCTTACCGCAGTCCGTCGGTGCACGACCGCGTAGCCGTCCTCGGCCACGGCGTCCAGGATTCCCCCGTAGAGCACGAAGGCTGTCCGGATGCACGGACGGCTGATGGGGTCGAGCATCGCGATGCCGGGCGCCGCCTGACGGTACACACCGCGAGTGAGGTCTTCGAAGGCCTTGAGCGCCGCAGTGATGCGCGGGTCACGGCGGCCGGTGGCCCTGCTCCACTGCAGCAGGTCCCGATCGACTGCGTGGGCTGCCAGGAGGTTGGCAGGAAGGTAGACGCGGCCGCGGTCGAGGTCCTCACCCACGTCCCGCAAGAAGTTGGTCAGCTGGAAGGCGACGCCGAGTGCGGCGGCATGCGGTTCTGCTTCCTGGAGCGGCACCACGGTGCCGAGGATCGGCAGCATCTGCAGTCCGATGACCGCAGCCGAGCCGTGCATGTACCGGCGCAGATCTTCGTAGGTCGGGTAGTCAGTGACGTCAAGGTCGCTGCGCATGGAGTCCATGAAGTCGCTGAAGTGGCGGGGGTCGATGTCATACCGGCGGGCCGTGTCGGCGAGCGCCATGACGACCGGTTCGGAGCTGGTCGCCTCCTGCAGGCCCTGTTCCAGGCCTGCTTGCAGGCGGGCGAGGTGTGCCGAACGCTGTTCCGCGGTGTCCGTGGTGTCGAGTGCGTCGACGATGTCGTCGGCCCAGCGGGCAAAGCCGTACAGGGCGTGAACGGCAGGCCGGCGCTCGGGGGGCAGGAGCCGGGTTGCGAGGAAGTAGGTTTTGCCGTGCCGGGCGTTGAGCTGCCGGCAGCGTGCGTAGGCGCTGCGCAGTGCGGGGTCGTGGATGCCTGCCGCATCGAGTTCACGCTCGCTCAAGGAAGCCGTCCTTCGGTGGGGGAGATGGCCTGGCGCGGACGGACGGGCCTGCGGACGTGGCCACCGGTGATCCGGGCGGCGGCGAGTTTCCCGGAGATCAGGACCGTGGGTACTCCTACGCCCGGTGTGGTGCCGCAGCCGGCGAGGACGGCGTTCTCGGTGCCGCGAACCAGGTTGCGGGGGCGGAAGGGGCCGGTTTGAGCGAAGGTGTGCGCCGCGGAGAACGGGGTTCCCGCAGCGTGGCCTTGGGCGTGCCAGTCCGCGGGCGTGACGAGGCACTGCTCGGTGATGCTGGAGCTGATGCCGTCGAGACCGCGCTGCTCGAGCTCTTTCAGGATGCTGTCGCGGTAGCGCGGGGCGAGCTCGCCCCACGCGCCGGCCTTGGGCCCGATGTCCGTGTTCGGGCAGGGGGCAAGGATGTAGTGCAGGTGCTTGCCGGGTGGTGCGAGGGACGGGTCCGTGGCCGTTGGGCGAGTGATGAGCAGGGACGGATCGCTCATCAACTGCCCGGTGCGGGTCAGTTCATCGAAGGTGCGGCTCCAGGAGGCCCCGAAGGACAGTGTGTGGTGGCCGAGACCGGGCCAGGTCTGAGTGGTGCCCGCGTGCAGGATGACGGCGGACGGCGAGTTCTGGATCCGTACCGGCCGGTGGGGTGTGTGGCCCAGGAGGCCGTAGGTGACGGGCAGATCGGGAGTGAGGACA
This sequence comes from Streptomyces sp. NPDC056738, assembly GCF_042790435.1. Taxonomy (NCBI): domain Bacteria; kingdom Bacillati; phylum Actinomycetota; class Actinomycetes; order Kitasatosporales; family Streptomycetaceae; genus Streptomyces; species Streptomyces sp. NPDC056738. The sequence goes on along the minus strand of NZ_JBHTZF010000027.1, from coordinate 78,149 downwards.
ACCGCGTCGCAGGGGATGCGGTTCGTGCTGGTGACGACCGCGGTGATGCGATGGCCGGAGCGTTCCAGGTGGGTGACGTCCTGCCCGAAGCGAAGGTCCGCGCCGGCTTGGGCGGCTGCGTCGGCCATGGCCTGTGGCAGGGCGTGCATGCCGCCGCGGGGGAAGTAGACGCCGGCGATCGTGTCCATGTAGGCGATGACGGCGTAGGCGGCCAGCGCGCGGGCGGGCGGGATGCCCGCGTACAGGGCCTGGAAGGAGAAGATGCGGCGCAGGCGCTCATCGTGCAGGTAGCGTCCGATGCGCGTGTCCAGCCTGCCGAATCCGCCCAGGGCGGCCAGTCGGGCAAGGTCGGGTGTCAGGAGTTGGAAGGGCGAGTCGAAGTTGGCGTCGATGAAGTGGCGCATCTGGGCTTGGTAGAGGCGAGTGAGCCAGTCGCGCAGGCGCCGGTAGCCTGCTGCTTCCCTGGGTCCGGCGAACCGTTCGACTTCCGCTTCCATGGAGTGGGGGTCGGTGTGGACGTCGATGCTGGTGCCGTCGGCGAAGCGGGCCCGGTAGGCGGGATGAAGAGGGATGAGTTCAACGCGCTCGCGCAAGGAGTCGCCGACCGCGGCGAAAGCCTCGTCGGCAAGCTCCGGCATGGTCAGCACGGTGGGGCCGGTGTCGATGTGGTAGCCGGCGCGGTGAAGGCGTCCGGCACGGCCGCCGGGCAGCAGATCACGCTCCACCACGGTGACTCGGCGACCGGCACCCAGCAGATGCAGCGCGGCCGAGAGCCCTGACAGGCCGGCCCCCACCACGACGACGTGGTCCGTGCGTCCGGGGATGGTCCGGGTCATCGGCCGGCCCCCTCGGCGCTCACGGTGAGAAGCCGGGATCCGGTGCGAGGGGAGGAGGCGGTCGGTCCGTGCGCAGGTGCACTTGGGACCGTGGGAATCCCGGCGGCAAACTGCAGGAGTTCCCGCAGATGCCTGCGGCCCTCGGGCTCGAGCGCCGCTCCTTCGAGGTGGCGCATGCCCTGCGCGGCCAGTCTGCTGATCTTTGCTTCTGTTGTCGCCTGCGCGCCGGTGGAGATGAGTACCTCCCGCACCCGGGCGAGACCCTCTTGTGAGAGTCCGGGACGGCCGACTGAGTTGCGCAGCACGTCCAGGGAGCTGCGGTCGTTTCGGGCCTCAGCCCGGGCCTGCGCGACGGCGATGAGATAGGTGGGCTTGCCCGACCGGATATCACTGCCCGACGGCTTGCCGCTCTGCTCTGCCGTGCCGAAGACGTCCTGGAGGTCGTCCCGCAGTTGGAAGGCGATGCCGACGCACCGGCCGGCTGAGCACAGGGCCGCCGTGGTGGCGTCGTCTGCATCTGAGAGGGCGGCGCCGAGGGCCAGCGGCCGCTCGACCGAGTAGAGAGCACTTTTGAGGCAGGCGGCGCGGATCGCGTGGGCCAACGAGCGTGACGAGGTGCTCTGGCCTTGAAGGTCCAGGTATTGGCCGGCCACCATCTCCGTGCGCATGGCGCTCCACAGGCCGCGCACCCGTCGTGCGCGGGTGGGGCAGAGGTCGGTGTCGACAAGCACGTCGTCCGCCCACGCCAGCGCCAGGTCCCCGGCGAGGATGGCCGCCGACTCGCCGAAACGTTCTCGGTGCGCGAAGGGCACGGTGTCGGCGTACTGAGCCTCGACGTCCGCGTGCAGGGCGGGCTGCCCGCGGCGGAGCCGGGAGCCGTCCATCACATCGTCGTGAACGAGCGCGCAGGTCTGAATGAGTTCCAGAGCGCACCCCAGACGCAGCGCAGCCTCCGCATCGCCGATCCCGCCGCCGCACGCGCGCAGCGCCCACCACAGGAACTGGGCACGTGTGCGCTTGCCTCCGCCCAGGGTGAAACGAGCGACACGATCGGCGAGATCGTGAGCGAACACCGGGTCGAGGGCGGTTGCCTGCGCGGCGCGCTCAGCCAGCAGAATTTCGAGGTGACGTTCGACGGCTGCGGGCACATCCGCGTCAATCCTCTGCAGCTCCTGGAAGCCCGCCCAGGTCGAGGAATCAAGCCGCTGTGCATTCCGCTCAGCTGAAGTTCCCTGCTGGGAAGCGTGCGCCGAGCCGGGCGGCGCTTCGACCGCACGGTGGGCGTTCGGCTTGCTGGGACGCATCCCGGATCCTCTCAATGTGATCGCAGCTGGCCTTTCCTTACGCTTTCCGCGCCGGTGGGGGGCACGGATGCGCCAGCCGAGGGAATGCGAAGCCGCGTGCCGCACTTCCGCGAGCGAGCCCTGCCCCTTGCCCTGCGCAGAGTGAGCACGGCGGGCGCGCAGAGAGCCGTCACCCGTCAAGCTCTCAGCGCGTCCTGCATCCGGAGGGCCGCGTCAGCGGGAATCATTTCGACCACTTCTGCGGGATGCGATTCGACCACTTCTGCGGGATGCGACAAGAGAGGGGAACGCTCGTGCTCAGGGCGGATGTCGCCATTGTGGGTGCGGGCGCGGCGGGACTCTCCCTCGCCTACCTGTTGTCCGACCCGCCCCAAGGAAGGCGTCGGCTGTCGGTGCTCCTCATCGACGCCCCGCCAGGTCCCCTGCGACCGCCGCGCCGGACCTGGTGCTTTTGGGAGCCCGGTCGGGGCTGGTACGACGACGCCGTGACCGCGTCCTGGCAGAACTTGCGGGTTCATTCCCGCGCCGGTCAGAGCCTCACGAGTCACATCGCACCGCTGCGGTACAAGATGATCCGCTCCGACGACTTCGAGAACCTGATCGCTCACAGCCTCCAGCAGAGCGACAACGTTCAGTGCATCGAGGCGACGGCCGAAGCAGTGGAGGGCATTGCTGGCGGGGCCCTGATCTACGGTCGAACCGCAGACGGTCAGCCGTTGCATGCCCGGGCCCGGTGGGTCTTCGACTCCCGCCCGCTGGGCAGCCTCCCCGCGGGCCGCACCACCTTGCTGCAGCACTTCCATGGCCGGTTCGTGGAATCCGATCAGCCGATCTTCGACCCCGGCACGGCCGAACTGATGGACTTCCGCACGCCGCAGCCCGCCCAGGGCCTCTCCTTTGGCTACGTACTGCCCACCAGCCCCACGTATGCCCTCGTGGAATACACCGAATTCTCCCCCCAACTCCTGTCTCAGCAAGCATATGAAGCCGCCCTGAGCCACTACACCCGAGATGTTCTCGGTCTGCCGGACCTCAAGGTCGTCTCGACCGAGACGGGCGTCATTGCCATGACGGACGCACCCTTCACCCGGCAGACCGCACCGTCGGTGTTCCGGATCGGCGCAGCAGCAGGTGCGACCCGCCCGTCGACGGGATACACCTTCGCCGCCATCCAACGCCAGATCCAAACAGTGGCCAACGCACTGCTGTCCGGGCGGAACCCGCGGCCACCCGCTGCGCACTCCGCCCGCTCCCGGACCATGGACGCCGTCATGCTGCGCGCCCTGGACAGCGGCCGGGTCGGCGCCGACTTCTTCAGCCGCCTGTTCACCCACGTCCCCATGGAACGACTGCTGCGCTTCCTCGACGGCCGTACCTGCCTCCACGAAGACCTCGCCGTGGGAATTCGCACCCCCGTGCTGCCCATGCTGCGATCCGCCGCAGAACTGCTGTACCTACCCCGCCGCCCCTTCCCCCGCCCGTGATCCGGCGGCGGATCCCCCTGTACCTGCTCAAGGAGATTGCATGACTGTGCTCCGCGACGCGGACCTGGCCGCCGCGTTCGACCACGCCGCCCGCAGCTACGACACACTGGTGGCCGCCAACCCCGGCTACCACGCACATCTGCGCCGCTCCGCGCGCCGCCTGGGCTTGGCGGACGGCGGCCGCGGCCTGCGCGTACTGGACCTGGGGTGCGGCACCGGTGCCTCGACCGCCGCACTGACAGCGGTGCTTCCTCACGCCTCGGTCACGGCTGTCGATGCTTCGGCCGGCATGCTGGAACGCGCAGCTGTCAAGCCCTGGCCCGGCAACGTCACGTTCGTCCACGCCCCGGCGGAGCAGCTGACAGAGGCAGTCGGGGGAGCCTACGACGCGGTGTTCGCCGGATACCTGTTCCGCAATGTCGCCGACCCCGACCGTGTGCTCGCATCGGTGCATGGCCTGCTGGCCCCTCATGGCCGGCTCGCGGTGCACGAGTACACCCTCAGCGGCCGGGCCGGCCACCGAGCGGTGTGGACGGCCGTGTGCGCCGGCATCGTCCTGCCCGTCGCCACCGCCCTGGGCGACGGGCAGTTGTATCGCCACCTGTGGCGCAGCGTTGTCGAATTCGACACGGCCGAGGAATTCGCACGCCGGGTCCACTCGGCCGGCTTCGACTCCGTTCGGGTGCTGCCCTTGCCGGGATGGCAGACCGGCATCACCCACACGGTCATCGCCCGGCGCGCCACCGGCGACGACGAGGCCGTCGGCCGATGAGGGCGCCGAGGCCACGAGACATCGCCCGACGCGGCAGAGACCGCCGGGCCCACACGCTGCTGCCCCGGCCCGGCGCCCCACGCGTCGACAGCGAGCGGCCGCCCACCACCGCCGTCGTGGGCGGAGGAATTGCCGGAATGGCGGCCGCTACCGCCCTCGCCGAACGAGGCGTGCGCGTCACCCTCTACGAACGCGAGGCGTCACTCGGCGGGCGCGTAGCGGGCTGGCCGGTCACCCTGCGCGACGGCACCACGACCACCATGAGCAGAGGCTTCCATGCCTTCTTCCGGCAGTACTACAACCTCCGCGGGCTCCTGCGCAGGACCGACCCTGGGCTGCAGCGGCTGACCGGCCTTGCCGACTACCCCCTGCAACACAGCGGTGGGCTGCACGACAGCTTCCGCAAGGTCCCTCGCACACCACCGTGGAGCGCCATCGGCTTTGTCGCCCAGAGCCCGACCTTCACCATCCGTGACCTGTACCGCATGAACCCCCGCGCCGCCCTGCCCCTCCTCGACGTCCGCGTACCGGAGGTCTATGAGCAACTCGACGGCGTCAGCGCATACGACTTCCTGCAATCGATCCGCTTCCCCGAAGCCGCCCACCACCTCGCCTTCGAGGTCTTCTCCCGCAGCTTCTTCGCTGATCCTCGGCACCTGTCAGCGGCAGAGATGGTGCTGATGTTCCACATCTACTTCCTCGGCTCCGCCGAAGGACTTCTCTTCGACGTACCCGACGAACCCTTCCCCGACGCGCTCTGGAGACCGCTTGGCGACTACCTGCAGGGCCACCGTGTCGACATCCGGCTGTCCACCCCGGTCGCGACCGTCGCCCCCACCCACGAGGGAGGCTTCATCGTCGAGTGCGGCCAAGAGCGGTGGTACGACTCCGTCGTGCTGGCCCTGGACACTGCCGGCCTGCAATCCATCGTCAGCAGTTCGCCGGAACTCGGCCACACGGCATGGCGCCAGAGCGTTGCCCGGCTGCGGACGGCACCGCCCTTCCTTGTCTCGCGTCTCTGGCTCGACCAGCCCGTGGCCCGCGATCGCCCGGGCTTCCTTGGCACCAGCGGATACGGAACCCTGGACAACGTCAGCATCCTCAACCGATGGGAGGGCGAAGCCTCCCGCTGGGCGGCTCGCACCGGCGGCTCCGTCGTCGAACTGCACGCCTACGCCCTCCCGCACAACTGCGCCCGCGACGTGGAGCAAAAGCGGTTGCTCACCCAGCTTCACACCGTCTACCCGGAGACACGGGCCGCCCTCGTGGTGGACGAACGCCGCGAGTGGCGGAGCGACTGCCCGCTGTTCCCGGTCGGCGGGTACACCGACCGTCCCACCATCCGAACCAGCCACCCCGGCCTGGTGATCGCCGGAGACCTCGTGCGCACAGAGCTGCCCGTCGCCCTCATGGAACGCGCGGCGACGAGCGGCTTCATGGCCGCCAACGCATTGCTGGAACAGTGGAATGTCCAAGGACAGGCTCTGTGGACGGTGCCCCGGCGAGGCCGCAATGCTGCCTTCAGGGCCACGACGATGATGGGCACGTTCTTCAATGGGTAGCCGAATGGCTTCGTGGACCGACCGCAGCAACTCATCAGCCGATACGAAAGCCGGAGACGCGGGCCGGCGGGATCAGTCCGTCAGCCCGCGCCGGGGCCAAGGTGACTGTCCACCGCTTGTGGCATTCGGTGGGCTACTGCGTCCCCGACCGCCCGACACAGTGGCGGGCTCCTCTTGGAACATCAGCCCTGAACTCCTGGCCGGCCTTCGGCTGTTGTCACCGGCGACTTCTGTACCGGAGGCACCTCCCGGGTCCCACCGCGGGTGGGGCCACAGGGCAACGGTCCTTACCGGGACTCTTGCAAAAAGCCCGCGTTCACGCCGGGGATGAATGCATCGCAAGACTGCACCGGCGCCCCGCACCGAGGATGCTGCGAGATCCAGGAAGACTGCGCCGCAACTGCCGCTGCAGAGCCGGAGCGGCGGCGCCGCCCCCCTGGCTGGCTCTGCGGGTCTCGCATCGGGTGTCCGAGCGTGCACGGATGGGCGCAAGCCCTGCCTGAACGGATACGTCCGGGTACTTCGGCGGCGCATGTATCCGTCCAGGCAGGACCCCTTCAGCGGCTGTCTCGCGAGCCGGGAGACCCGGCCGCTCCCTGCAGGGCGGTCCGGTCCGTGCCCGGCGGCAGCGCCCCCGCGGGAGCCGGCTGCCGGCGTCGGGCGAGGGACTCCCGGGCGGCCTCGCGCGGATGGCGGCGCCGCCAGTACGGATTGTCGTGGGGCAGCTTGCTCGACACGCGCCCGTACATGCCGAACGTCAGGATCACCAGGCCCATGACGAAGCTGAAGACGACGTTCGTCATGCCGAAGTCGAGGATGTTCGCGGGCCGGTCGAGGATGAAGATGTGGACGAATCCGCTGAGCAGGAACAGGGTTCCCACCGTCATGTTGAGTGTGGAGGCGACGTTGCCTCCGACGACGGCGCCGACGATCAGCACCACACCGACGACCACGGAGATCAGGCTCAGGGCGCCGTTGGTCGACATGCCCGCGACGCTCCCGTTCGTGTCGAACGGACTGAGCTCGTCGGCGAAGCCGAGGCTGCCGAAGACGAGCAGGACCACCCCGCAGAACGCGGAGCCCCACCGGTAGACGGTGGCCAGGTGGTGGTCGAGGGGAAGTTCGTCTTGAAGCTTCATCGCTCGTCTCCTCTCTTACGAAGTAGCTGTCCAGGAATTGAGGAAGTGGCCAATCCGCGATCCCTCCGCGCGAGCTGCGCCGTTGCGGCCAGCACGTGAGCGCTGACGGAGATGAAGAGGGTCCAGGAGGAACGGCTTTTGGCGTACCTGATCGTCGGGCTGGCCTGACGATCAGCCGTCCGCTGGGAGGCGCGCACGGGAGCGGTCCTCGCCAACCTCTTGGAGGCAACGGTTGAGGCCGTACAGCCCGCGACGGGTGTGGCTCTTGACCGTTCCCAGCGGCAAGCCGGTGACCTGGGCGATCTGGGTCTGTGTGAGGTCGTTGTAGTAGGCGAGGCTGAGCACGCGCCGCTGAACCGCCGGGAGCTTTGACAGCTCGTGATGTATGAGGACGCGGTCCAGGACCGCGTCGGGCTCACTGGGGCGATCCCGCGTGCTCACGACGGCCCCCGCTGCCGCCACCAGGTCGGCCCGGCGGGTCCTGGCGTGCAACGCGTCGGCGATCTTGCGCCGGGTGATTCCGACGATCCACGCCGCGAGGGCGCCTCGTTCGGGTGTGAAGCCGGCCCGCCCCCGCCACGCGGCGAGGAATACCACCTGCGTGACGTCCTCCGCCTCGCCCGCGTCGCCCAGAGAGCGCCAGGCCAGGGTGTACACCAGGCGGCCCCATCGGTGGTACGCCCCGGAAAGGGCCTGCTCGTCGCCCCGGGCGAACGCTGAGGCGAGTTCCTCCTCATCAAGAGACCCCTGAACGGGAGCGGCGAGCGGAGCGCCCTCGAGGGGCTGCTCTGTCATCTGCTGTGAGGTCATGGCGACTGCTCCTCGAACAGGGCGGATCACGCCATTTCTCCGACGGAGGCGACCGCAGGGCCGTGCCGTCCGGTGTGTCTGGCGCATCGGTTCGCGCGGGGCGATTCCCGCTCTGCCACCATCCGAAATATCGATGCAGCAGGCAACATGCATCGACTGTGCATCGGATTGGTGGCCTGGTCGCGGGCGGCGCCGACTCCTGGTGGCCGGGGGGTGGGCACGGCACTGGCGGGGGAGTCCCGCTCATCCGCCTGGGGAAGTGGCACAGACAGCTGCGCCGCATGCGCGTGTCGTGGGCGGGAGCCCCGGTCAGGGCTGGTCAGTCTTCCTCACTGCGCTGTACTGCCGGGCCAGTGCATTCGCCATCACATCGATCGAGTAGCGGGTGGTGACAACGTCGCGCCCCGCTCGGGCGAAACGCGTTCGGTCCCCTTCGGGCAGGGCCGCCATTCTGCGCAGTCCCTTTGCCACGCCGGCCGCACTGGATGTGTCGAGCAGGATGCCGTTCACGCCGTCCCGCAGGTAGTGCGTGACCCCGCCCCGGGTCGGCCCTGCCGCCGGCAGTCCCGCCTCCATCGCCTCCAGGACGGCGATCCCGAACTCCTCTTTGACGCTGGGACACACGTACCAGGCCCGTATGCCGTTCGCCGGGTCCGCAAGGGCTCGTTGCAGTCGGCGGACGCTCTCGTTGGGCAGCGCTGGAAGGAGCGCGAAGCGGGACCGCGCTCGCGGGTAGCCGAGCAGAAGGGAACGGATTCGAGCACGCATGGCGTTCTCGGCGGCTGTGCCTGGAGGCGGACCGCCGCCGATCAGCACCAGGGTGGTCGTCATGTACGCCCCCGTGGCCAGCCAAGCCTGGACCAGAAGGTCTTGCTGCTTCACCGGATGCAGACGGCCCACATTGAGCAGCAACGGGAGGTGGCGCTCTGCGGGGTCCAGGGCGTGCGACCGATGCCCGCCGGCGAACAGCGCGGACAAAAGCGCCTCCCGCTGCTTGCCCTCGTCGGGAGCAGGGCGGTAGGGGGCGATGCCCTCGGGGATCGCGGACGGCCCCGTACCGTCGTTGAGCCCAGCCAACACCGGGAAATGGCGTACGAGCTCCTGGGTGCCGCCCTGCCCGGGAATGGCCACGACCGCATCCGCGCGGTCGACCAGCCGGTCGGCGACGAAGATGCGGTGCACGTCATGGCGGAGTTCCTCCGCGGCCTCTGCGTCGCGGAGGGGGGCGCGGTGGGCATGGCGGTCGGCCAGGTGCCGGTGCGGGTCGGGGGCGGCAGTGAAGACCAGACGTGCACCGACCCGTGCGGCGGCCTCTGCCATGGCCAGACTGCCGTCGTCCGCGTAGCGCACATGCAAAATGTCGAGCGGTCGTGTCATGTTGCCCAGCAGCCGTGCTGCCCACCAGGCGAGCGCCGAGCGGTGAAGGGCGATGTCGGATGGTGACGGGGGCCCCGCGGCGTCGACGGGAAGCCGCAGCACCCAATGTCCGGGCCCGCGCTCAAAGGCCGTGCGAGGATCCCGTTCGAGATCGTCATGTCCGGCCGCGACCAGGGTGACGACGCCCGCAATTCCTTCTGTGACGGCGAGCCGGTCGCCGAGCCCGCCGAGCAACACCGAGAGCCCGCCGCTGAGCCCCTCGCCAGGTCTGTCCAACCGGCCCAAGAGCATGGTCTGCGCGATGAGCTGGCCCGGGCGGGCATCGTCCCAGTCGATGGGCACGGTGGGAGGCACGATCAGCAGCCGCTCGTAGACACCCTCCGCCGCAGAGGGATCGGGAAGCCGTTCGGGGCCGTCAGGGAGCAGATACAGATAGCGCCAGGCGGCGTGGCGTACCGTCCGGTCCTTCGTCGAGTCCGCCAGCTCGGCCGTCTCAGAGGCCGTGAGGGGACGCAGCTCGGCCGCCACCGCCAGGTTCAGGAAGAACGCTGAAGTGGCCGTGTCCGATGCGGTCATCAGCAGGTTCCGCAAAAGCGCCTCGGCGTGTTCTCTGCCGTGCCACTGCACCGCTCCTGGCCACATCTCGGCGACGACCGCCTCCAGGCGCGGCCCACCTCGGGTGTGGGCCAGGAGCGCCTCTGGACTCAGCGGTACAGCGAGCCTGCACGCTCTGCGCAAGGAGGCGACGGCCGCGTCGTTCCGGTCGAGTGTTGGTTCGCCGCTTGTTGTCAGGGGCCACGACGACGGCCCGTACTCAGCTTCCATCAGCTGCAGCAGTTCGCCGCCCGCGCAGGCCCGTACGTCAGTGCTTGGGTACCCGCTGGTGCCCGCGGAGCTGGCGAAGAACCGCTCCCGCGCCGCCACGAGAGGATCGGCGTCGACGGGTTCGATGACGCCGGCCGGTCCCACCGGCGCCACGGTGTCTGCGGAGGAGACGGTGGACATGATCATCCTTGTCTGGATGTCTGAGAGCTGACCACGGTGTTTCACCGCCCGACCACTGGGCGGATGCACCCTTGGGCGACGGCTCAGGACACACGGACTCCATCCCGCGAGCGTGGTTACGATGCTGTGCTCCGCACCCGGGCCGCTCGGCGCGGCAGGGGACCGAAGGGGATTTCATGCCACGCATCGTGGTCGTCAGTCCACCGTTCCTGTCGCATGCCCGACCGCTGGCCGAGCTCAGCCGGGCATTGCGGGAGAACGGCGCTGAGGTCTGGTTCGCCTGCACCCCATCCTTCGAGTGGCTGGCCAGGGAGGTGGCTGCCCACTTCGTGCCCCTGACCGTGACCCGGAACGCCAACACCGGTGTCGCGGAGGAGACGCACCAGGACGCCGAGGAGGCGGCCCGCCTCGTCGAATTCCTCGAAGCGACGCGCCGGGGCCCGGTGCCTACCTTGGTCACTCAGGCGCGTCACCGGCGAAGCGACATGCTGGCCGACCCGGACGGCGTACTCGACGAACTGGCCGCCCTGGACGCGCGACTGAGGCCCGACTGGTACCTGGTCGACCAGCTCAGCTATCCCGTGACCCTTGCGCTGCACTGCCTGGGAGTGCCGTACGCGACGTTCTGCCCCGGGCACCCCAGCTATGTCCTGTCTGGACCGGACGCCTACTTCGGGGTGCCTTACGACTGGCCCAAGGCGCTGTATCCCGACCCCGCGGAACTGCCCGAACTTCTTTCCGCCGCGCGGGAGAACGACATGCTGTTCACCGCGCTGTTCGACGAATTCGTCCATCGGCGCGCCCCGGGCCGGCCGACCCCCGCCAGGGCGTTCGGCCTGACGTCGCCCTACGCGGTCCTCTACTCCTATCCGGCATTTCCATGGCTTACCCGTCCGGCGCCGGGCCCGGTGTCCCTCTTCGCCGGCCACTCCGTAACGCCTTCCTCGTGTCTGGACCAGGCATGGCAGAAACGCCTTGAAGCGCTTCGGGGGGAGGGCCGGCGGATTGTGCTCATGGCCCTCGGCACCTTCCTGTCCGCCCGGGACGACGTGCTGCGCACTGTCGTGCACGGCGTACTGGACCACATGCACGACGCTGCGGTCGTCGTCGCGGCGGGCGGGCGGTCCCACCGGCTCACAGACCTGGTCGAAGAGCGGGCCGTGGTGATGCCATCGGTGCCCCAACAGGCGTTGCTTGAACACGTCGACCTGATGGTCCACCACGGCGGCAACAACTCTTTCACGGAGTGCGTCCGGGCGGGCGTCCCGGCCCTGGTCCTGCCTTTTTCCAGCGATCAGTTCTCCGTCGCACGCGATGCGGAGCGCTCGGGCGCGGGTGTGGTCGCCGACCCGAACGCCGTAGGGCGGGCCGAGATCGGTGACGCCCTCGAGGCATTGTCGATCACGGCTGGCCCACGGGTTGCCGAGCTGGCCGGCCAGGTCCGTGAGCGCGGGCCCCGATGGGGCGCCGAGCGCCTGCTCGCGGTCATGCGGGAGCGGGCGCCGGTTCGTCACGCATGACGGCCCCGGTCGCGGACGCATCAGGTGCGGTTTGAGGAGGGCAGGGCGGCTGGCGGAAACGCCATGGGGGCCAGTGCGTTGACGGTGAACAGGTGCTCGGCGACGGCATCGCTCACCGACTCGGCCGGTGCGAAGGCGGCGCCGCCGACGCAGACGACGACACCGTCCAGCCCACCGAGTCGGTCGGCGGCCCAGGTCACCGTGCGGGCGCACTGTTCGAGGCCATTGGGGACTTGTCGCCCTCTTCGGCAGGTGATCGACCCCGGACTCGGCAGTGGACGGGACCCTGCGGGCAGGACCGGGCAGGGCAGCACACAGTGCGCCTCATTCCAGGGTGCGGGTGTGCTCCGTCGCGGAGAAAAGTGTGGGCCCTTCGCCTCGCATCCAGGAGGGCCATGAGACCGGAAAAAGAGGTCAAAGCACCTCTAAATAGGGTGCTGGTCTCTGGCGAGAGGAAAACTAATGATCGTGAAGAAGCTGCACGAGGCGGGCGTCGAGAGTGAGCATGCCTACGCCGCGGCCTTCGGCTCCATCGGCCTTTCGCTCGTCTCGTGGCTGGCCTCCAACAAGCAGGAGAATCTGGAGCGGGCCGACCGCTGGGGAATCTTCGTGGGGGAGTGGGCGCCCACCTTCTTCGCCCTCGGACTGGCGCTGGCCAACTACGAGAAGAGCGATTCCGTCGGGGCCGACCGCTGACCGACCGGGCCACACCGCCACGACCCGAAGCAGAACAAGCCCGGCTTCCTCCCCGCCGCCCGACCTGCTCCAGCCTGGATGGGGGACGACAGCCCCTCTGCGGGCATCCGCGGACAGGCGCCCGGGGCGCCGGACCGGGAATGTACCGGAACGCAGAAGGGAGCGAACTGGAGCGGGTGCGGCGACGTCCGTCCTGCCCCTCGCGCGGCGGCCGGCCCGCACAACGGGCGTTGGGTGGCTTCGGATGCCTCCCTTGCAGGTTGTGCGCCCATCCGGTCATCACGGGGCGAAACAGAGCAACACGACGGGTGCGGCCTGAGTCTGCAATCTGCGCAAGCCTTCCTCACCGATCGAGAAGACGATGATGCGGGACAGAGTTACCTGGAGACGAGCTCGGTGACGGTACTGCTCAGCGATGACATCAAGGACGTTCCGGCCAAGCCGCCCATGAAACCCGGCACACCGCTGGCATGGGACGACCTGGGGCTGCAGTCGATGTCGGCGATGCTGGTCGAATCGCTGAGCCGACGCGGAAGCCGCTACTACGAAGCCCTGTGTCAATGGCCGCGATGGCATGCGCTGAACGAGCGCGCGCTCGCAGTGACGCATCATCCCCTGCTCATGGCCGAGTCGACCCGTCAGCTCGCCGCTGCCCTGGAGCTGTTGTATCTCCAGGACGCCGGAGCCGACCGACTCCAGCCTTCCGCGGTGAGCCTGGGAGTGGACCCCAGAACGCAACCGATCGAGCGCGGTGCCGCGACGCACGTACTGGTACGCGTCACGGTCAGTGATCTCGTCAGAAGAGGGGGCGCTGTCGCCGCGTACCGCCTGACCGCCGAATTCTTCGGCGCCGGCACCCCCTTTGGCACCTGCCGCATGATGCTGGTCCACCCCTCATGCCCTGGACCAGAAGCGGCCTCAACACCACCGCCGCTCAGCCTTCTGCGTCCCGCCCCTGCGGCCGTGGGAGCTTCAGCCGAACCGGACGTGCTGATCGCGCGTGGAGCACAGGGGCGACTCGTGATCGCCCCCTGCGACCCCGGACACCCCGTGTTGCTCCCCGGCCGCCCTGCGCTGCTGCCGGCGCTAGCGGTCATGGAGGCCGGAAGGCAGGCGACGCTGCTCTCTCAGGGAGTACTGCCGTCCGCTGTGGTCGGCATTGCGGTGCGACTTGACGCGCCGGTGCCAAGCCGAGGGGCTGTCGTAGAGGTGGCCGCCGAGGACTGCGCCTCGCGCTTCGTTGTCAAGGTCGGTGAGCAGACTCCAGCCGCGGGCACGGTCACCTTGTTGCGACCCTGAACATAAGCGCTGGCCTGCGGACCGCCGATGGGTGACGACGCTCATCGGATGATCGGCGGATGACCTGTTGATGCCGTTGTCGACGAGGTAGCGCGGACGTCCTCGGGTCGGCGCTGCGGTCTCTCGACTGCGTTGCCGAACCTATGGGCGAGGCAGTCACCCCCCACGCGTGGACGAGCTGGACTCGGCGACCGCGACCACGTGACGCTTCGGCAACAGGGCCTCGTGGTTTTCGCAGGACATGCACCGGCCCCGGACAACTCACCCGAGCAGGAGGCGCCCGTTCGCACATGTCCGACCCCGCGAACGGCTAGGGAACAGGCGGCTAGTTTTCCAATGTGGCGATCATCTGGAGCGCTTCGGTCAGGTGCTGTGGACGGAGCAGTCCTGGCTCTGAGCACTCGCTCCAGCCCGGCCCGCTCAGCAGAACAGGGTTCTGCCTGCGTGATCCCCGCGCTGCCCAGCGTGTGGCGGCGACGTGAGTGGCCAGCGGGATGTTTACCGTGGACCGAGACTGAGACCACAGGACTACTGCCGACGGGCCTACGCGACTGACTGCCGCCATGAGCGCCTCTGGCGGAACGGCCCCACCGAGCATCAAGACCGGCACTGTCTTTTCCGCCAGCACCGCACTGAGCGCCTCCAGGGGGAGGGTATGCGTCTCACCCGGAACGCCAGCGAGCAGAACGGGCGAGGTGTCGTCCCGTCCCTGTTCCATTGAGGAGGCGTACACATGCCGCAGAGTGGCGGAGATGTGCCAGGACAGGAGGTGCTCGACTTCGACGTACCGATCGCCAGACGACTCCCACTTACGTCCCGCTGCCCGCAGGGTCGGTACCATTACCTCTTCCCACGCCGTGGTGAGGCCGAGTGTCAGGACCGCGGCCGTCAACTGCTTCTGTACGGCGACAGCATTCAGACGTACAGCGGCCCGCGCCAGACCCCGACACTCCTGGCGCACGTTGCTGCCCAACGGCAGCCCGGTACCCGACCTCGAAGCGCTCCTTCTGGAGGGCGGAGGCGACATCACCGACGATCGCTCCGCGCTTTCGAGTCCGGCAGACTGCGAGGTGGTGGCCGTGGAAGCCGTGGCCGCCCGGCGGACCGCGGCCACCTTCTTCGCGGCGCCGGCGGCCTCTGCGGGAGGCATGCCCTCCGCAGTCAGTCTGCACATCTCCTGGACCATGGCGACATCTTCGGGTGACCACCGGCGATGCCGGCCGTCTGTTCGCACCGCGGGTCCTAGACCATATCGCCGGTCCCATGAGCGCAGCGTTGTGGGCGACACCCCGACCTTCCGCGCCAGAAAACCTGTGCTCACTCCCGGATCTGTGGTCCCCGCCCTCTCATGGGCGCTCAGTTCCATGGGCCTTGGGGGTCACTGCGAGCGGGGGCTATGTGGGAATCGCGATCCGCCCGCGGCAGGATCGTGCTGGCATCGGCGGCAGTAGGTCATCACAGAGCCTCCTCGATTTCGGAACCGCTCCGCTGGTACAGCTTTTTCGGCAATGGGTTGTTGGATGGATGCAGTGTCCTCATCTCTGCCGGCTCGGCCAACCGCTGTCCTTTGCGCCGCGTCCGGCCGACAGCTTCTGCTAGGTGCCCGCTTCGGCGCCTTCCGCGCCAAATACTGGCTCGGAAGACGCATGCCGCAGTGAGCATTTCAGCCGAGCAGGCCACGGCGAGCACATAGCCGATACCGCCTTCTTCCCAGGCGGCCCCTAGTTTCGGCTTGCCGCCGTAGCCCGCCAGTCCGGCCCCCCAGCACGCCGGCAAACAGAACAGTGCGGAAGCATGCGGTCATGCGGCCCATCACCGCCGGCGGTGTGCAAGTCCGGCCCAGGCCCAACATGATCACCCCCGCCACACCAAGACCGAGGGCGATCTCTCGAGGAAATCTTCTTTCCGGTCCGTCCGTTGGCGCGGGTTGGCGATCCGGGCCCAGCTCGACAAGGTTGCCTCCCTCGTCGGTGGAGGCAACCCGTGGCGGTCATCGGTGTAGCTGGCTGTCTGTCGAATGGTGTTGTCCTGCGCCCGGCTTGACGGAGCCTTCGGTGTTTTGGCGGATGGGTTTGATGCGCAGAAGCCGCTGGGCAGGGGCAGGGAGCCACCAATTGAGGCGGCCGAAGAGCGAGACGAGGCCCGGGGCGAGAACGCCGCGGATGATAGTGGCGTCGATGATGATTCCGGCCGCGAGCCCGGTGGAGAGGATCTTGACGTCTGTCTGGGGGACGCCGCCAAGGGCGACGAACGCGAGGAAGAGGATGAGGGCGCCGGAGGAGACGAGGCGGCCTGTGTGGCCGATGCCGCGCACCACTGCTTCGTCGGTGCTGTGCCCGGCAGCGTACTCCTCGTTGATGCGCGTCAGGATGAACACCTCGTAGTCCATCGAGAGTCCGAACAGCAGCGCGAAGACCGCGAGGGGCACCCACAGGGTGATCGCGCCGGTGGCCGGGCTGGAGAACAGTGAGGACCCGTGGCCCTCCTGCCAGACCAGGGTGAGGACGCCGAAGGCGGCTGCCAGGGATACAGCGTTGAGCATCAGCGCCTTGATGGGCAGCCAGACGGAGTGCAGGGCACGGCTGAGCAGCAGGAACGTCACGAGCACGATGACGGTGACGATGATCCAGAGGTTGCTGCCGTAGAGGGCGTCGATGAAGTCGCTGTCTTGGGCGGGCGAGCCGCCCACCTGAGCTCCGGGGATCTCGGCGGCCGCTCCCTGCAACTGGGCCAGGGTCGTCTTGCCGGCATCGCTGGTGGCGTCGTCGCGGCCCCATCCGGAAACGATGTGCATGCCGTCGCGGTTCCATGAGGCCGGCTGAATGACGGTGGTCTGGGCGGGAGCGGTGATACTGCGGTCTGCGGGCAGCAGGATCTCGGTGGGGCGCAGTACGCCGGCTCCGATACCGGAGTCGGTGAGGGTTTTCAGGCCCGCTCGGGCCTCGGCTGAGGCGGAGGCTGCCTGTGCGGCTGCTGTGGGCTGACCGAGTTGCAGAGAGAAGACGGGGATGATCAGTGCGGCCATGAGCGCCATCGCACCGCAGGTGGCGGTGATGCGGTGGCGCACCACATAGGCGGCGATCGCTGTCCATAGGCGGCTGACCGTGGACGGCGGACGTTTGCGGGGCCATTCCAGGCGGGAGCCTGCGGTGTCGAGGATGACGGGCAGCAGGGTGATGGAAACGGCGACGCTGATGAGCGGGATGAGCATGCCGGCGAGGCCGATACTGCGCAGGAACGGCACGGTGGTCAGTGCCAGGGCGGCAAGGCTGACGGTGACGGTGACGCCGGAGAAGACCACGCTGCTGCCCGCGGTGGAAGCCGAGACCAGGACGGCGTCGCGGTTGGAGCGGCCGACGGCTTTCTCCTCCCGCCAGCGGGTAACCACCAGCAGGGCGTAGTCGATCGCGACACCCAAGCCAACCAGTGCCACGATGTTCTGCACGAGCGTGGACATGGTGGTGGCGTACGTCAGGCCGTAGATCCCGATGAACGTGGTAGGAATCGCGATGGCTGCGATGAGCAGCGGCAACAGGGCTAGCAGAGAGCCGAAGACGATCGCCAGGACGACGAGCGCTGCGACTCCGGCCAAGATCGTTTCCACTAGCACGCTATTGCCGCTGCTGGATCCTCCGGCCGCCAGTACGGACGCGCCGGTGACATGCACCGGCTCCCCGCTCACGCGTACGTCGCTGAGTGACTTCTCTAGCGCGGGCAGAGCTTTGACGTACGGATCGTCGCTGGTGAAGTCCGGGACTGGGTAGACCATCACGAATGTGGTGTGGCCGTCCTTGGAAACGTAGGCGGATGCATCCGCCGGGTCGCTGAGGGCCGAAGCTGTTCGTGCACCCGGCACCGCATTGCGTACCAGCCCGTCGACCCTTCTCAGCTCGTCTCGCCCTGCAGTCGAGGCCAGACCGCTGTCCGGGAGGCGGACGACCGCGATCAACGGGTCATTACTGCCGCCCGAGCCGAACGAGCGGACGATTTTCTCGTTCGTCTCGTAGGCGGGCTGGCCGGGCAGCTCGAAGGTAAACGACAGTCGGCTGCCCGACTGCGCTGCGGCCCCCGCGCCCGCGAGCGCGAGCAGCAGCCAGGCCACGATCACCGTCCAACGGTGAGTGAGCGACCAGCGGGCAATCGCCACCACACCGCCAGAACGCTCAGTATCTGAGAGACTCATGTTTTGAGGATACGCGCCCTATTCTTGGTCCGTGGCAACCGAGGGCTTCTATCCCAGCAACGACCCCCGCGAACAGCAGCAGTGGCGGATCGTCGATGCGCTGCGCCGCTACGGAACCGACTCCACCCGACTGGCTCACGCCTTCGCCGCTCAGAACAAACTGCGCCCCGTCGACCTCTTCGCCCTCGTGGCGATCATGTCCGCGGAAGGGGCCGGGACCCCCCTCACGCCCGGACACCTGCAGACCCACCTGGGGCTGTCATCAGCCGGGACCAGCTACGTCATTGACCGCCTCGAAGCCTCCGGCCACGTACGCCGCAGCCGAGAGGACGCCGACGACAACCGGAAAGTCCGCCTGCGCTACACCCAAGACGGCATGCGCACCGCCCTCGCGTTCTTTGGCCCCCTAGGGCAATCCACGACCACCGTCCTGGACCAGTTCGACCCGGACGAGCTCGCGGTCATCGCCCGCTTCACCGAGGCCATCGCCCAGACGATGAACACCCACGCCGAGCAGGTGTGAGAACCCGCCACGCAACTCCCCGGGGGAGCTTTCCCCTCGACAGAGTGGTTCTCAATCTGGTGCCTGCCGACGGCTTGCCCTGCCCGTCGGCCACTTGTGCATGCAGATCATCAACTCGTGGCTTTCCGCTGGGTGGTTCGTGGGTCTTGGAAGGGCAACGGGTTGTGCTGGCTGCCAAGTTCGAGGCGACTCGGCATCTCGACTAGAGGGCGTCTGAGAAGCCCGTCAGCGGGGCAAGTTGCCTGGTAGCGGGGTGGCGGCGCACTTTCGGGGGCTGGGGTGTGCGGGCTGCCTACCCGTTACTCGACGGATCTTTCTGATCAGGAGTGGGAGATCCTGCGTCCGCTGGTTCCGGCGGTCAGGCCCGGTGGCCGGCCGGCGAAACACGCGCGGCGGGAGATCCTCAACGCGCTGGCGTACCGGCTGCGGGCCG
Source organism: Streptomyces sp. NPDC056738 (assembly GCF_042790435.1). Lineage (NCBI taxonomy): Bacteria > Bacillati > Actinomycetota > Actinomycetes > Kitasatosporales > Streptomycetaceae > Streptomyces > Streptomyces sp. NPDC056738. Next base: position 59,206 of record NZ_JBHTZF010000027.1, on the reverse strand, counting down.
GCTGCGCCTGGAGACTGCTGCCGCATGACCTGCCAGCGTGGCAGACGGTCTACCACTACTGGCGGCGATGGCAGCAAGAAGGCGTGTGGGAGCGGATGCTGACGGCGCTGCGCGAACCCGAGCGGGCGCAGCTCGGCCGTGATCCCACTCCCAGCGCGGCCATCTGGACAGCCAGAGTGTGCGGGCCAGTGAACGCGGTGGCCTGCACGGTGACGACGGTGGCAAGAAGGCCAGCGGCATCAAACGGCACCTGCTCGTCGACACTCGGGGCACTGTCCTGGTCACCTGCGTGAGCCCGGCGAGCGTCGGCGACCGCGATGGCGCCGTGGTGCTGTTCTCGCGGGCTGCCGATGTCTTTCCCCGGCTGCAGCACGTGTGGGCGGAGCAGGGCTACCGCGGCGCCGACTTTCGCACCTGGGCCCGGGAAGCCACCGGCATCACCGTGCAGATGGTGCAGCGCCGCGACGGCGGGTTCCGCTCAACCTGGGCCCGGGTGGGCAAGAATCACCTGGCGTGCGGCTCGCCGCGGACCGTGCGACCTACGGGTTCAAGGTCGGCGACGGAGAGCTTTCCCTGTAGTCCGACCACCGCGTCGGCGCGCGTCAATTTCCGGTGGAACGCTGGATCCTCGCGCCGCGGACGGCCTGGCAGGCTTGGCATATCGCCATCACCTTCGGCGCCGGCATGGACGCGAAGACAGCGTGGACGATGGCACGGGTGCAGCGGCCTCGGCCTCCTGATGAATACCCGCACATGATCCATCACCTCGACAACAAGCAAACCTCTTGAGGCATGGCACCGCCATGCTCGGCCGGGTCACACTAGGGGAGACGTTCGCATTCCAAGGAGGCGCAGCAGGTGAGCGTTGCCACGGACCACACCGGCCCATGGACTCTTGCCGATGTACTGGCGCTGCCCGAGGACCGAACCACCCGCTATGAGCTGCTGGAAGAGTCTCTGGTGCTGTCGCCCGCTCCGGGAGTCCGCCACCAGCGGGCCAGCTTCCGGCTGCACGTCATCCTCGACGCCGCAGCCCGCGCGGCCGGCGCGCCGGTGGAGGTCCTGGAAGCCATCAACGTGGTCCTACCGTCCGGTCTGGTCGTGCCCGACCTGGCGGTCACCGATGCCGGCGCCACTGCCGAGGACACCGTCAGCGTGGACGCGGACGCGGTCCAGCTCGTGGTCGAACTCGTCTCCCCAGGCAACAAGACGATGGACCGCAAGTTCAAGCCCCTGCTCTACGCCGAAGCGGCGATCCCGCACTTCTGGCGTCTGGAGTTCGATCCTGCCCCGCGCCTGATCGTCAGCGAACTGCAGGGCGGCCAGTACGTGGAGACGGTCACCGCCCTTGCCGGAGCCACTACCGCAATCCACGCCCCCTTCCCGGTCTACATCGACCCGGCCGGACTCGCTCAGCAGTAGCTGGAGCCGATCGGCCGACCGGTGCTTTCACGGTCCCACCCAGGGTTTGCGCAGGTCCATCGGCTGAGCAGCCGTCTGACTCCAGCTCGCGGCGCTCCGCGGGGTCGTGTACGTCGCCGGGCACCTCCGCGGCTGATAGACGCCCCCGCAGATGGGCGGATTTCAGCGAGCGCCCGCAACCATGCTCAGATGGAGCATGCCATTGGCACCCGCCATGCCATCGGCGAGGCCATCGGCATCCTCATGGGCCGCAACGACCTCACCGCACAACAAGCGTTCGACGTACTGGCCCCGCTACTCGCAAGGGACCACCATCAAGCTCCGTGAGGTGGCCCGCCGGGTCTGCGACACGGGTGGCGTCCCGCGAACCCCGCCCGGCGAAGATCCGTTTCACGACCCCGACGACCACCGAAGCTAGGGCCTGTCCGGCGGATCGTGTAGGGGCGGGAGGTCGCGGACGGCGATCCCGCCCGCTCATCCGGGCATGTTGCTCAACTCGCCGGCGCGGCATCAAAGCGGATGTGCGCAGCCGACGTGACCGTGATGGAGCGTCCGGCGTACTGGATGGTTGAGAAGGTCGTGTTGTGGTGGGCGATGACCTGAGCGGCCGATGGCGCAGCGCCGGGCGGGCGTGCCGGTGTGGTGTGTCCGTCGGAGACCAGCACGAGGTCGTAGCCACGCGAAAGGACGCTGCGGCTGGTGGAGTCGACGCAGTACTCGGTGGCGAAGCCAGTGACGATCACACGACGCACCGCTCGCTCGTTTAGCAGATCACCGAGGCCGGTGTCGAGGAAGGAGTCCGCGCTGTCCTTGTCCAGCACGGTATCTCCCGGCCGGGGTGCTACCGCCGGATGGACGTCGCTCAGGCTGGCGGGCAGGTCATGGAGCCGTTGTCGCAGGTAGATGATCGGCACGCCAGCGGAGCGAGCCTGCGCGGTGAGGTGGGCGACCCTGCGCAGGCAAGTCTCGACGTCATGAGCTTCGCTCAACAAGGCACTCTGCATGTCGATGATGAGCAGTGCGGTGTCCGGCATCCCGCGAGCCTATCCGGCCCGGTCCGCACGTTGGACAGGCCAGTGCTGGCCTACGACCAGCGAGCCCGACGAGATCAGTAAGCGAAATCGCCTCGGCCCTGTCCCCGCGTCATGCTCGGAGCCAGAGTCGGATTGCTGCGGTGGTGACGGTGCCGTGGAAGACATTGCGCGCTTATCGAACCTGGTGGCCACGGCGCGGGAGTTCTTGAGCGCCAAAATGGTCCGTTCCACTTCGTTCCTGCGCTTGTAGATCGTCGTGTCGAAGCTGGCAGGCCGTCCGCCCTTGCTGCCGCGGCGTTGGCGGTTGGCTCGCTGGTTCTTCGGCTCAGGGATGGTGTGCTTGATCTGCCGTCTGCGCAGGTAGCGGCGGTTAAGGCGGGAGGAGTACGCCTTGTCGCCGCCGAGGTGGTCCGGGCGGGTGCGGGAGCGTCCGCCGCCCAGGCGGCCAACGCGGATGCGTTCCATGACGGGGATGAGCTGCGGGGCGTCGCCCCACTGGCCCGGAGTGATCAGCAGGGCCAGTGGGCGGCGGCCGCCCTCCCCGGCAAGGTGGATCTTGCTGGTGAAGCCGCCCCGGGAGCGCCCGAGTCCTTCGCCGGGACGGTGCTGCCGGGGCGTGCGTCTTTTCCCGGTATCCGAGGGGACCTCTTGCGTGCGCCAGCCGCGTGCTGATGGGCCCGGCAGGTGGTGGAGTCCACGGATGCCATCGACCAATCGATGCGGCTCTCGGCATCTGCGTCGGCCAGGACGGCCGCGAAGATCTTGTCCCACGTGCCGTCCGCCGACCAGCGTCTGTGCCGTTCGTACACGGTCTTCCACTTCCCGAACCGCACAGGCAGATCCCGCCAGGGCACCCCCGTCCGGTTCCGGTACAGGATCCCGTTGATGATCCTGGGTGCCTGGCCCAACGCCCACCGCGCTGCCCAGACTTGGGCAGATGCGGCCGCAACCGCACCCATTCCTCGTTCGTGAGATCTCCCCGCCTCATGGACATGCCGACGAGCCGGAATGCGAGAAGTCACATGATCCGCCGGACAGGCCCTAGTAGTGCTTCGTTAGGTTCGTGGTCTGGATCTGCTGGCGGTGAGGGGGCGGCCGCAGGTGGTGCAGGTGCCGGTCCAGCACCTCAGCAGGTCTTGGAGTGCGTCCAGGGTCTGGTAGAGGCTCGGGTCGTTTCCTCGGCTTTTGGGTCGAGCCTGCGGAGAGTGAGGAAGGCTTGGGCGGCGGTGACGAGGGTGACGTGGTGGTGCCAGCCGCGCCAGGTGCGGCCTTCGAAGTGGTCGAGTCCCAGGCCGTGCTTGAGCTCCCGGTAGTCGTGTTCGATCCGCCAGCGCATCTTCGCCCACCGCACCAGGTCGGCGGCCGGTGTGGCGGCGGGCAGGTTCGATATCCAGTAGTTGGTGGGTGCGTCCTGGCCGTTTGGCCATTCGACCAGGAGGGTCTGGACGGGCAGGACGCCGTCCCACCGGTTGCGGCCGCCGCCCACTTCTTGAGCTGCGGCCAGGGACTGCTTGCCCGCGGGCCGCACGGTCAGCACCGCGAACCGTGAGGTCATCGCGCCTTTGCTGCCCTGCCGCCAGGTCACCTCGGTAAATTGCTCCGCACCCGCCTCCGCCGCGAGGACGGAGACGGCTCGCGGTGGGGTGCGGTAACGGGGAAGGGTGGGCGGCCCGAGCCCGCCATAAGCGGGCTGGTGCGGCTCGACATCCTCCGGATGAGCGACTTCCTTCCCGTTCAGAGCCAGTACATAGGACAGTCCCCGCTCCTCGAGCCCGAGCCGGAACGGGGTGCTGACGCCGTAGCCGGCATCGGCGACCACGACCGGCGCCGTCAACTGCCACCGGGCGAGGGTGTCCAGAAGGCCGAGCGCAAGACGCCACTTCTCCTGGTGCACCACGCCGTCGGGGACTCCTGCCCTGCGGCAGCGGTCCGGCTCGTCCGTCCACTCCCGCGGCAGATACAACTGCCACTGAAGCGGGCACGAGGCGGTGTCGGTGGCGGCATGGACACTGACCGCGACCTGGCAGTTCGCCCGTTTGCCGACCGCTCCGCAGTACTGGCGGGCCACCCCGACCGACGCCTTGCCGCACTTGGGGAACGACACGTCGTCGACCACCCACACCTCGGGCCGGACAACTTGGGACAGCCGCTCGGCGATCCGCTGCCTGACCGGCAGCGGATCCCACGGCGACTGGTTCACGAACTGCTGCAGGGCCTGCATGTTCCCGTCCGGCAGCCGCTCGGCCATCGGCTGGATCGACTTGCGCCGGCCGTCCAGCATCAGGCCTCGCAAATAGGACTCACCTCTGGCCCTCTGGTCTTTACGCGGCACCGAGGCAAAGACATCCGCCACGAACATCGCCAACGCCGCCCGTAACCGGCTCACTTCATACGCATCCACACACCCCAACATGCTCTTGATCAGGGTCGATGGAAAGACCTAACGAAGCACTACTAGCTAGGGGCCCGCTGTGCAGCAGCGAAGTACGACCACCGCACCCGCGCCCGACCGTCGCCGGCCCCGAGCGAGCGTCTGACGTCCCCAAACCTCGGCGACCACCATGCCCATAGTTCGCATCGAGAGGGTTTGCGGCAGTCTTGGGTCATTGCCTATGGCCCCTGTGACCTGCGATGATCCAGTCCTGATCATGATCGCGAAAGAGTCCAGGCATGCAACCTTCGAGACCAGGCAGTCCCAGCACTGCGTCCACCGGAGAGTGAAGCGACCGCGTATTTCGTTGCTGGTCGCGCTCGGCATCGTTGCCGTCTCCGTTGCGGGGTGCGGCAGTTCCGACGATGAAGGACTGCCAGTGCGAGTGGTCAACGAGTCGGCCTGGGATGCCCACGTGTTCGGTTGTCCGCAGTGCGGAAGGCTCGGCCTTGTGGTCGTAGGAGATCCCGACCGAAAGCCGGGCGAGGGCGGCGGTGCCTACTTTGGGTGGACCGAGGGACGCGCGTGGCCTGTGACGTACAAGGTTGTTGTCCGCGGAGTGGAGTCGGTCTGCCCGTTCATCGACCCCGAGCCCGGTAAGGCGGAGGGCGCAGTGGGCACCCGTGACGTCATCTACGTGGTGGACGAGAGCGGGAAATGCGGCGTAGGCCCAGCGAGCATGGACGAGATCTGACATCAGCGGCTGACACCGACGAGCGCGAACAAGGCGGTCGGCACCAGATCCTGACGGACTCTCGGCCGAAGCGCCGGACTGGTCGAGCAGCGTCGACAGCTTCCTGTGATTGACCTGATAAAAGGATGAGGCAGCGAGGCCAAAACTGATCGCCGGGCGGAACTCTCAGTCGGTAAGTCCCTGCTTGTGCAGGGCGGCACGGGCCCGAAAGCGGATACGGCCGCAACGATCACGATCTTCATCCGAGGTCTCTGGACTGCAGCAACAATGCTCTGCCAGCCTGCGGAGGTCACTGGGAGCGAGCCAGAGGGCGACCCGCCCCATCTCGTGCTCTCGCTGCGGGTCAGTTGGATCAACAGCAGTCATGGCAGCAGAGGCTATCCGTGCCGCTAGCGTGCCCGTTCGCTCGGGGAGCCAAGGGGTGCGGCGCGCCGATCCACGAAGACCAGCCGGGCACGCCCCGAAGTCAGGGGTGGATCACCAGGCCATCTCACCGTGACGGTCGCGGAAGGTTCCCGTCGGTCCGTCCGACCCGATGGAGGCGAGTTCGACGATCGCGTCGGTCCCCTCGGTCACTGTCTGCGGGCCGCTGTGCCCGTTGAAGTCGGTCGCGGTGTAGCCCGGGTCGGCCGCGTTCACCTTCACGTCCGGCCAGGACTTCGCGTACTGCGTGGTCAGCATGGTCACGGCCGCCTTCGAGGCCGTGTAGAGCGGCGCGAGGTTCTTCGACTCGACGCGCTCTGCGTCGTGGGTGGCCGCGAACGATCCCATACCGCTGGACACATTGACGATGACTGGGCTCGCGGACTTGCGCAGCAGAGGCAGGAACGCGTGCGTCACCCGGATGATCCCGACGACATTGACCTCGAACACCTCACTGGCGTCAGCGGCTGTGATCTGGTCGGCGGGGCTGTGCGTCCCGAAGACGCCTGCGTTGTTGATCAGGACGTCGATGCCGCCCTCGCGAGCCTCGATATCGGCGGCGGCCGCAGCCACCGACGCGTCATCTGCCACATCGATCTGGACGAAACGGGCACCGAGTTCCTCGGCGGCCGCCCGGCCGCGCTCCGGATCACGCGCACCGATGAGGACGGTGTGGCCGGCCTCGATCAAGCGGCGGGCGGTCTCATACCCGAGGGACTTGTTGGCTCCGGTGATGAATGTTGTAGTCATGTGTCCACTCTCGGGCCGTGCCGAGAGGACAACCAGTGCTCTCCGTGACGGTAGGACAGCCAGTACCAGGCACGACGACGGTCCGGCAGACACAATGGCCGAGTGGACGAGACCCTGGGCACGGCACTGCACCGCTGGCGTGACCGCCTTTCGCCCGCCGACGTCGGACTGACCTTGCGGCCCGGACGACGCGCGGTGGGGCTGCGACGCGAGGAGCTGGCAGAACTCGCCGGGCTGTCGGTCGACTACGTGGTCCGCCTGGAACAGGGCCGCGCCACAAGCCCATCGGCGCAGGTCGTCGCGAGCCTGGTCAGGGCACTGCAACTGCAGCCCATGGAGCGCGATCACGCCTTCCGGCTGGCCGGCCTCCTGCCTCCCCAGGAGGGAACGGTCTCCACGCATGTTCCGGCCGGGGTCCAACGGATGCTGGCCCGCCTCGGGGAGTTCCCCGTGGGCGTGTTCAGCGCCGACTGGACCTTGCTGTACTGGACCCCCGCATGGTCTGTACTGATGGGCGACCCCAGCGCACGGACACACGACGAGCGCAACCTGGCACGAGCGGTCTTCGCCACGGGGCCCAGCCGGCTCGCGTCCTGGCCCGTGCTCCAAGACGACGATGCCCTGAAACCTGCCCTCGTCGCCGACCTGCGCACAGCTCTCATCGACTACCCCCGGGACCGGGGCCTGACCGACCTCGTTGAGGAACTGCGGTTCACCAGCGCGGAGTTCGCCCGTCTGTGGGACGAGGGCACGGTCGGCCCGCACGTCTCGGCCCGCAAGACCGTGGTACACCCCCAGGTGGGTGAGGTGATCTGCGACTGCGACGTGCTCACCGTCCCAGGCTGCGACATCCGACTCGTCGTCTACACGGTGGCCGCGGGTTCCGCCGATGCGGAAAAGCTGGAGTTCCTGCGGGTCACCCATGGCGTCCGCGCCGAGGGCTCCTCGCCTCCGGGGCCCGGTCTGTTCCCTACGTCGTAACGATCGGGCCGGCCGGATACGGGCGTACGGAAGACACGCCGAGGCCAAGGTGTACGAGCGGCCACACAGCAGGCTCGAATTCCTCCCGCGCGGCAGCCTCCCGCCGGTCGAGCTTCTCCAGCCACGACACCATAGCCGCCTCCAGAACACGACGATCCGCCGTCCGCGCACGCACGGCAACGGCGCACGGCATCACCTGCTCGCTGAGGAAGAGCCGCACCCAAGTAGCCGTTGCCCAGGGTGCACAGACTCCCGCAGGCGTTCCTCCGCGGGGTCGTAGCCCTCGCTCCCACAGCAGTCCCGGCACTCGGGCGGTTCCCCTTCCGGTGTCCCTCGTCGCGGTCGTCACCGTTCGGCCAGCAGGCCGGTGAGGACGCGGTCCGGGGTGAGGGGGAGTTCGCGGAACCGGATGCCGGTGGCGTGGTGGACGGCGTTGCCGAGGGCGGCGGCGGTCCCGACGATGCCGATCTCGCCGATGCCCTTGCTGCCCATGGGGTTGAGGTGCGGGTCGTCCTCCTCGATCCAGTCGGCCTCGATGCCGGGGACGTCGGCGTGGGCGGGCACGTGGTAGGAGGCGAGGTCGGCCTCGGTGAAGTCGCCGAACGGGCCGTCCATGGTGCTGCCCTCGGTCAGGGCCATGCCCAGGCCCATGATCATGCCGCCGACGAACTGGGAGCGCGCGGTGCGGGCGTTGAGGATCCGCCCGGCGGCGAAGACGCCGAGCATCCTGCGGGCCCGTACCTCGCCGGTGACGGTGTCGACGGCGACCTCGGCGAAGTGGGCGCCGAAGGCGTGCCGGGCGTACGGGGAGTCGGCGTCCGCCCGGCCGGCGGTGTCGGAACGGACCAGGAGACCCTCGGCGGGCAGCGGACCCGGATGCTCGGCGAGCCGGGCCGCCAGGGCGGCGCACGCCTCGTACACGGCCCAGCCCCATGAGGCGGTGCCGGAGGAGTCGCCGGCCAGCGACGCCGGGGGCAGGTCGCTGCGGCCCACCTCGGTGCGCACCCGGTCCAGGGACGTGCCGAGGGCGTCGGCGGCGACCTGGGCGAGGACGGTGCGCGCGCCGGTGCCGATGTCGGCCGCGTTCACCCTGATGAGGAAGGTGCCGTCGGGCAGGGCCTGGGCGGTGGCGGTTGAGGGCCGGATCAGGACCGGGTAGGTCGCCGCGGCCACTCCGGTGCCGATGAGCAGGGGGCCTTCGGTCCGGGAGCGCGGGCGCGGGTCGCGCCGGTCCCAGCCGAAGCGGCGGGCGCCCTCGCGCAGGCACTCGGCGAGGTGCCGGCTGCTGAACGGCTTGCCGCTGCCGGGTTCCCTCTCCGGCTCGTTGCGGATCCGCAGCTCGACGGGGTCCACACCGAGGGCCCCGGCGAGTTCGTCGACCGCCGACTCCAGGGCGTACATGCCGGGGGCCTCGCCGGGGGCGCGCATCCAGGACGGGCTGGGGACGTCCAGCGGCACCACCCGGTGGGAGCTGAGCAGGTGCTGTGCGGTGTACATGACGCGGGACGGCACCGCGGCCTGCTCCACGAATTCCCTGACGTGCGAGGTGTGCGTGGTGACCTCGTGCAGCACCGCGGTGAGGTGTCCGTCGGCGGTGGCGCCGAGGCGCAGCCGGTGCAGGGTGGGGGCCCGGTGGCCGACGACGGTGGGCATGTACCGGCGGGGGTAGGCCACCGTGACCGGCCGGCCGGTGTGCCGTGCGGCCATGGCGGCGAGGACGACGTCGGGGCGCGGGGTGCCCTTGGAGCCGAAGCCGCCGCCGACGTGCTCGGCCACCACGGTGACGTGCTCCTCGGGCAGGTCGAAGAGACCGGCGAGCACGGACTGGACGGTCGTGCTGCCCTGGCTGGAGGTGTACACGGTCAGCCGGTCGCCGTCCCAGTGCGCGGTGCTCGCGTGCGGTTCCATGGGGTGGTTGTGCAGGGGCGGCACCCGGTACTCGGTGTCCAGGCGGACGTCGGCGGCGGCGAAGGCGCCGTACGGGTCGCCGTGTTCGAGGCGGCCCGGCCGAGCGCCCCCTTGGGGCTCGTAGGCGTCCGGGTGGTCGGGGCGCAGTACGACGTCGTGGTGCTCGGTGGCGTAGCCGACGCGGACGGCCCGGGCGGCGGCGCGGGCCGCCTCCAGGGTCTCGGCGACAGCCAGGGCGACGCACCAGCCCCGGTGCGGCACGTGGCGGTTCTGCAGGACGGCGAGGGTGGCGTCGTCCGTCTCGCCGAGGCGCGGGGCGTCGCCGGGGGTCAGCACGGCGAGGACGCCGGGCAGCGCGAGCGCGGCCGAGGTGTCCACGCCGGTGACCCGGCCCCGGGCCACGGCCGCCGGCACGGGCCAGGCGTGGACGCGGCCGGGCACCGGGTACTCGGCGGCGTAACGGGCGGTACCGGTGACCTTCTCCCGCCCTTCCCGCCGCCCGGCGGGCGCCCCGAGGGCGGTGCCGGGGCGCGGGGTGGGGTGGGGGTCCTGCTCCAGGGCGCCGGTAGGGGGCTGCCGGCCCTCGCCGGATTCACCCGAGGCGGCGGAGGCGGCGCGGGTGAGGAGGTCGTCGTGCGGCAGAGCGGCGCCGGCCCGCGGATCGTCCCGGGCCGGTCCGGTGGCGGCCATCGGATCGTCGTGCGGCAGACCGGACCCGGGCAGCGGGCCGCCGTGCTCCAGTGGGTCGTTCGCCATCGGTTCTCCTGGGGTCGGGCGGGTCCGGAAGAAGTCAGGCCGTCGCGGGTGCGGGGGCGAGGCGGTTCAGGACGTCCAGGGCGAGGTTGCGGGCGAGGGGCACCTTGTAGGCGTTGTCGCGCAACGGCTCGGCGTGGTCCAGTTCCAGGGCCACGGCGCCCTCGAAGGCCTCGGGGGTCGCCGCCGCGCCCAGCAGCGCCGTCTCCGCGTGGTGGGCTCGCCAGGGCCGGGGGGCGAGGCCGCCGAAGGCGAGCCCCACCTGGTCCACGACGCCGTCCGCGACCCGCAGGACGACGGCCACGGAGGCCAGGGCGAAGGCGTACGAGGCTCGGTCGCGGGCCTTGCGGTAGGCGCAGGGCACACCGGCCCGGGCGGCCGGCAGCAGGACGCCGGTGATCAGCTCACCGGGGCGGATCTCGGTGTCCCGCTCCGGACGGACCCCGGGCAGCCGGTGGAAGTCGGCCACCGGGATGCTGCGCCCGCCCTCGGCGCCGTACAGCTCGACCCGGGCGTCGAGGGCCGCCAGGGCGACGGCCATGTCGGAGGGGTGGGTGGCGATGCAGTGCGGGGAGTGGCCCAGCACGGCGTGATCGCGGTGCACGCCGTCGCGGGCACCACAGCCGCTGCCCGGCTGCCGCTTGTTGCAGGGTTTGTCGAGGTCCTGGAAGTAGGGGCAGCGGGTGCGCTGGAGCAGGTTGCCGCCGGTCGTGGCGGCGTTGCGGAGCTGTCCGGAGGCGCCCGCGAGGAGCGCCTGGGACAGCACCGGGTAGCGGTCGCGGACCAGCGGGTGGGCGGCGAGATCGCTGTTGGGGACGGTGGCGCCTACGCGCAGCGCGCCGTCCGGCAGTTCCTCGACCGAGTCCAGCGGCAGCCGGCCGACGTCGATGAGGACGCCAGGGGTCTCCACGCCGAGTTTCATGAGGTCGACGAGGTTGGTGCCGCCGGCGAGGTAGTGGGCGCCAGGGTGGGCCGCGTAGGCCTCGACGGCCTCCTCGACGCCGGTGGGCCTGAGGTATCCGAAGCCTTTCACCCGATCACGTCCTCCACCGCCTCGACGATGCGCGGATAGGCGCCGCACCGGCACAGGTTGCCGCTGAGCCGCTCGCGGATCTCTGTCCCGTCCAGCGGCACGGGCCGGCCGGAGGGCTCCGCCGGGTCGGTGACGTGGGACGGGTGACCGGCAGCGGCCTCGGCGATCATGCCCACGGCGGAGCAGATCTGCCCGGGCGTGCAGTAGCCGCACTGGAAGGCGTCGCGTTCCAGGAAAGCCCGCTGGAGGGGGTGCGGTTCCTCGCCGTCGCCGCCGAGGCCCTCGATGGTGGTGACCTCGCTGCCGTCGAGGGTGACGGCGAGCAGCAGACAGCCGTTGACGCGGCGCCCGTCCACCAGGACGGTGCAGGCGCCGCACTGGCCGTGGTCGCAGCCCTTCTTGGACCCGGTGAGGCTCAGGTCCTCGCGGAGCAGGTCCAGCAGGACCCGCCGGTGGTCGACGAGCAGGGTATGGGGTTTGCCGTTGACCCGGAGGGTGATCTTCGAGTGCGGGTCGAGCGGCTTTTCGCTGGTCATGGCAAGGAGGGTCTTCCGGACGGGGTGGGGTGTCCGTGCGCACCGCGTATCCAGGCTGCGACGCCTCACGCGTCCCGGCCACTCCAGGGCACCCCCGCGGCCCCCGTCGCCGGGCCGGTCGGCCGGTCGGCGCCGGGGGAAGGGCTCGGCCGTCGTCCAGCAGCGACGCGGCGGACTCCGCCTCGTCCCCCGGCCCGATCTCCGTCTCCCGCGCCCGCCGCATCGCCGCCGCGTCCAGGTCGGCGCCGTGCTCGGTGACGAGGTTCAGGCGTCGGCCGTGACCCATGGCCTGGTAGACCGCCTCTGCCAGGACCTCGATGTAGCCACGGAGAATCCGGCCTAGATCGACGAGATCGTCGCCGTGGTCAGCGACGGCCTTGCCGCCCGCGGCCGGGGCATCCGCCGGATCGAGACGGGCGCGCTCTCTCTCCGGTCAGGCTGTTGCCAGAGCGGGGTAGCAGCAAGTAGCTACGACGGCGACCCGGTGACGCCGGGTCAACCAGATGCCGAGCCACGCGGGCCCCGTTGGGGCACGACCTCGCTGGCCCCGGTCCCGGTCCCGGTCAGAGGGGTGCCGGCTGGGACCGGTCGCCCGTGGGTTCCAGGCGGACGACGATGCCCTTGGAGGTGGGCTGGTTGCTCGTGTCGGCAACGCTGTCGAGCGGCACCAGGACGTTCGTCTCCGGGTAGTAGGCGGCGGCCGACCCCTTGGCCGCCGGGTAGGACACGACCTCGAAGTTCTCGGCCCGGCGCTCGGTGCCGTCCTCCCAGACGCTCACCAGGTCCACCCGGTTGCCCTGGGCGAGGCCGAGCGCAGACAGGTCGGCCGGGTTGACCAGGACGACGTGACGGCTGCCGTAGATGCCGCGGTAGCGGTCGTTGTTGGTGTACGGGACGGTGTTCCACTGGTCGTGCGAGCGCAGGGTCTGCAGCAGCAGGTGTCCCTCGGGGGCCAGGGGGACTACCGGCTCGTTACAGGTGAAGCGGGCCTTGCCGGTCTCGGTCCGGAACACGCCCTCGTTGACCGGGTTGGGTAGATGGAAGCCTCCCGGGCGGGTCACCCGGGCGTTGAAGTCGTGGAAGCCCGGCACGATCCGGGAGATGCTGTCGCGGATGGTGTTGTAGTCGCCCTCGAACTTCGCCCAGGGGATGTCCCCCGTGCCGTCGACGCTGAGCCGGGCGAGCCGGCACAGAATGGCGACCTCGCTGAGCAGCATGCGCGAGGCCGGTTCGATCCGTCCCCGGGAGGTGTGCACCTCGCTCATGGAGTCCTCGACGGTGACGAACTGCTCGCCGTCGGCCTGGACGTCACGCTCGGTGCGCCCCAGCGTCGGCAGGATCAGGGCGGTGTCGCCGCAGACGGTGTGCGAGCGGTTGAGCTTGGTGGAGATGTGGGCGGTCAGCCGGCACGTACGCATCGCCTTCTCGGTGACCTCGCTGTCGGGCGCTGCGCGCACGAAGTTCCCGGCCAGGGCGAGGAAGACCTTGACGCGGCCCTCCAGCATCGCCTTGATCGAGTTCACCGAGTCCAGGCCGTGCGGGCGCGGCGGGTCGAAGCCGAACTCCTCTCGCAGGGCGTCCAGGAAGCTGTCCGGCATCTGCTCCCAGATGCCCATGGTGCGGTCGCCCTGGACGTTGCTGTGGCCGCGCACCGGGCAGACGCCTGTGCCGGCACGTCCCAGGTTGCCGCGCAGCATCAGGAAGTTGACGATCTCCCGGATGGTGGGCACGCCGTGCTTGTGCTGGGTGATGCCCATCGCCCAGCACACGACGACGCGTTCGCTGGCGAGGACCTCGTCGCGGACCTTCTCGATCTCCTGGCGGGTCAGTCCCGTCGCCGCGCGCACGTCGTCCCAGTCGACGGTGCGGGCGTGCCGGGCGAACTCCTCGAAGCCGGAGGTGTGGGCGTCGATGAAGTCGTGGTCCAGGACGGTGCCGGGGCGCGCGTCCTCCGCCTCCAGCACCAGCCGGTTCAGTGCCTGGAACAGGGCGAGGTCCCCGCCGGGCTTGATGTGCAGGAAGCGGTCGGCGATCTGAGTGCCCCGCCCCACGACCCCGCGCGGCTTCTGCGGGTTCTTGAAGCGCCGCAACCCCGCTTCCGGCAGCGGGTTGACCGCCACGATGCGGCCACCGTTGCGCTTGGCCTCCTCCAGGGCGGAGAGCTGGCGCGGGTGGTTGCTGCCGGGGTTCTGCCCCACCAGGAAGATCAGGTCCGCGTGGTGGAGGTCGTCCAGGCTCACGGTGCCCTTGCCGACGCCGAGGGTCTCGCTCAGGGCGAAGCCACTGGACTCGTGGCACATGTTGCTGCAGTCGGGCAGGTTGTTGGTGCCCAGGGCGCGGGCGAAGAGCTGGAAGACGAAGGCGGCTTCGTTGCTGGCCCGGCCGGAGGTGTAGAAGACCGCCTCGTCGGGCGAGTCCAAGCCTTTGAGTTCCTGCGCGAGGACGCCCAGGGCATCGTTCCAGCCGATGGGCTCGTAGTGGTCCGATCCGGGCCGTTTGATCATCGGCTCGGTGAGCCGGCCCTGCTGGTTGAGCCACATGTCGGAACGGGCGGCCAGGTCCGACACGCTGTGCTCGCGGAAGAAGTCGGCGGTGATCCGGCGCGTGGTGGCCTCGTCGTTGATGTGCTTGGCGCCGTTCTCGCAATACTCGTTGCGGTGGCGCCGGCCCGGGGCGGGGTCCGCCCACGCGCAGCCGGGGCAGTCGATCCCGCCCACCTGGTTCATGGTGAGCAGGTCGACCCCGGTCTTGCGCGGGGAGGTCTGCTCCAGGGAGTACTCCAGCGCGTGCACGACGGCGGGGACCCCGGCCGCCCACTTCTTCGGCGGTGTCACGGAGAGGGAGCTCTCCGGCTCCTTACCGGGCGGGTTCTGCATCGCTTGGCCTTTCTCTTGCCGTGTCGGGCGGGCAGGTCAGCCGACGGGCCACTGGGCGACACGGCTCCTGGGTGGTTCCGGGGTGTCGTGCTGGACACGGCCGTTGCGGATGGTGCCGCGCCATGCGCCGCCCTCCTGGCCGAGCCCTTCGATGAAGTGCTTGAAGCTGACAAGTTCTCCGCGCACCAGTCGAGCGGCCAGCTCCGTGACCCTGGGGGAACGGGTGAGGACCTTCATGGCGCCGTGCGGCCGCAGGAGCATCCGGATGGTGATCGCGGTGCCCCCGGACTCCGTGGGCTGGAACTCGACCTCGCCCTCATGGGTGGGATGCTGCTCCAAGCCGCGCCAAGCCAGGTAGGCGTCGGGGTCCTGTTCCACGATTTCGACCGGGAAACGGAGGCGCACAGGGCCGTAGCCGATGGTCCACGCGGTGACGGCGGGCCTGAGCTGCTCGACGTCGCGCACCACGGCTGAGAAACGTGGGAACGTCTTGAACTGCGTCCACTGGTTGTAGGCCGTACGGACCGGCACCGCGACCTGGACCGTCTCCTCCACGTGCCGCTCGCGCAGCGGACGGCGGCGTGTGACGCCGTCGCCGCCGGTGCGCCCGTCGTCCTCTTCGTGCGCCATCATGGTCCTTCTTCCGGTGAGAAAGCCGGGCATCTGGACGGCCGGCCTCCCTTGTGGATCAGGGCACCACCTCCGGTTCCCCGATCCCGGGCTTCAAGTCATCCGACCGCGCCCCCGACCCCTGTGTACGGGCCCGAAGGCGCGTCCACCGGGCTTCTCCCGGCGCCTGGCGGCCACCTCCAGCTTCACCCCTGGCCCCGGCCACCCGCCACTCACCGCACCCCGGCAGGCGGCCTCCCTCGATTCCGTTTCCCGAGATCCTCGCCACGCGAACTCGGTTGCGAGTCCGCGTCTACCGTGAGGTCAGGGCCCGCCTGGCAGCCCGCAGGAAGGTCCTCCGGTCCTGAGGCCCGGATTTGGGTCGGGGCGGTATCCGGGCAGTCGCGCGGGACGAGGCTCCGCAAGGGCGTGGACGAGGTGGAGGCAGGCGAGGAGTGGCTTGCTCGGCCGCGCATCTGTCGGATGATCCTTTCTGGGCGGGTATGACACCTTCGTGCGGCCGTTGTGGTGGAGCAGGGCGAGCCTGATGGCACGGTGTGCTGATAGGTCTGTTCCGCAACGACGGTACGGTGTGCGGCAGTCGATCGCTTGTTCCGCGATCAGTGACCCACGAGGGGTTCCATGAGGCACCGCCGCCCGCGTCGTCGTCAGCAAGTGATCGCCAGAGCGGTCAGCACGGCCAGTGCGATCGCAGTCGCCCTGGGCGCCGGGATGACGCCGGCGATGGCCGCCGGGGCACCGCACGGCGGGCCCACGCTCAGCACGGCCACGCCCGACGCGACGGCTCCCTGGGCGCCCGAGAACGACGAGAAGACGGGCCACTACAGGACGCCCCTGAGCGCGACCGTCTCGCCCAGGACCGCGGGCACGTCGCCGCTCAAGCTCACCATTCCCGCGCCGACCGGGCGCCACAGCGTGGGCATGGTAGGACTGCACCTGGTCGACAACTCGCGTACGGACCCGTACGTTCCGGGCCGGAAGCGCGAGCTGATGGTGTCGCTCTTCTACCCGACCAACTCGCCCTCCGGGCACTACCAGGCCCCGTGGATGCCCTCGCTGTCCGGTGCCTCCTTCCTCGCCTCGCGCGGCCTGTCGCCGCAGAAGGTGACGCTGCCCCCGACCGCGGGCCACGTCCTCGCCCCGGTGGACACCTCGCTCGGCAAGCTGCCCGTCCTGCTGTACTCGTCCGGGCTGCACTCGGACCGCGCGATGGGCACCGCGCTCGTGCAGGACCTCGCCAGCCGTGGCTACCTCGTCGTCACCGTCGATCACACCCACGACGCCAACGAGGTGCAGTTCCCGGCGAACCGGGTCGAGCACAACGCCATGCCGGCGGGCTCACACTCCTCGGACACGCTCAAGGTGCGCGCGGCCGACATGAAGTTCGTCATCGACAAGCTGAACACGCTCAGCACCGGCGGCAACCCCGACTACGGTCACGCCACCCTCCCCGCCGGACTGACGAAGCATGTGGACATGTCCCGTATCGGCATGTTCGGCTGGTCGCTGGGCGGCGGGGCCGTCGCCACCTCCATGCAGCTCGACAAGCGCATCGCAGCCGGTGCCAACCTGGACGGACAGTTCTTCGGCACGGCGCAGAGCAAGGACCTGAACCGTCCCTTCATGCTGTTCAGTTCCGGTACCCACAACCGGAACACCGACGGCTCGTGGCGCACCATGTGGTCGCACCTCAAGGGCTACCGGGTCGACATCCAGCTCCACGGCGCGGCGCACCTGTCGTTCAGCGACAACGAGTGGATGGTGCACCAGGAGGCAGGTCTGCTCGGGCTCTCCCAGAGCCAGCTCCAGCAGCAGTACGGAACGATCGACCCGAACCGCGCGATCGCGATCCAGCGCACGTACCTCGCCGCGTTCTTCGACCAGGAACTTCTCAAGAAGCACAACACCCTGCTCGACGGGCCCAGCACGAAGTACCCGGAGATTTCCTTCGTCCGCTGACCGAGCGCTCCCATGGCGGGCCCGTCGCCTGGGGCCGCCCTTCGTGTGACATCTCGTGCGCGCGAAACGGTGCTGTCATGTTGCCCAGGGCTGGGCTGACGCAAGGAGTTGGGGATCCCGGCCGATTCGG
Source organism: Streptomyces sp. NPDC056738 (assembly GCF_042790435.1). Taxonomy (NCBI): domain Bacteria; kingdom Bacillati; phylum Actinomycetota; class Actinomycetes; order Kitasatosporales; family Streptomycetaceae; genus Streptomyces; species Streptomyces sp. NPDC056738. Next base: position 41,646 of record NZ_JBHTZF010000027.1, on the reverse strand, counting down.
TCCGCGAGGGGAGTCGCCGGTGCGTCCGGTCGCTCGTACGGGCTGATCGTCGAGCCCCGCCGGGCCGACGGTCCGCCAGCGACCCCGCCGTTCGGTGCTGTTGACGATGTCCGGTTTGCCCGATAGTGCCGCACCCGTTACGCCGTCCGCATCACCCTGTGGAGGCCTTTTCAGGGCCATCCCGGCCCAGGCGAACAGTTGCACGAGAAATCGACTTGATCGCCTGGGGTGCGGCGTCGAGGAGATCCTCGATTCACTCGCGTGCTTGTGTCGACGGATCCTCGGCGCGGGACATTAGAGTGACAGTTCGACCTATCGAACTTTTGCGTTAGGCGCCCGTCGAGAGAGGATCGCTGTCCTGCCCACCGAGTCCCGGGTGCCGCGCCGACACCGAGTCCGCCGCCGCGCCGACATGCCGCTGCTGGGCGGTGTTCGCCCGCCGATCGTCCTGCTCCTGGTGTTGCTGCTCCTGGTCGCCGCCGTGACCGTCGGCGGCCTCGGTGCCGTCCACTCCGACCGTGTGCCGGCGGCTGTGCTCAACTCGGAGCAGCAGATCGCTTCGGACACCGCGCTGTCGGTGCGTACCGCGATCGATGCCGAGGCGAGCACCGTACGTCGTACGGCTGACGCCTACCCGGCGACGAGCGCGTCGACACCTACCGCCACGCTCAAGGCGCTGACCGCCGCCGGCACGGCGGATCTCGGCAGTGCTCTCCTCGACGCGCACACCGGCAAACTGCTGGCGTCCGGTGGCGCTCCGGTGGCGCTGGCCGAGGCGGAGGCCGCCAGGAAGGCGTCGGAGCAGGGAACGATCGCGCCCCGGCTGGTGACCTCGGACGCGACGCGGCTGCTGTACTTCGCCAGGATCACGCTGCCCGCCCAGCAGGTGGACGCCGACCAGGATCAGAACCAGGTCCCGACCGGGGCCCAGCGGCAGTGGCTGCTGGTGGTCTCCGAGGCGCTCCCCACCGTCACGACGTTCGGCGACGGGCGCATCGCCAAGGTGCTGAACGCCCATGGCAAGGCGCTCGTCACCACGTCCCGCGGCGCGACTTCACCGACCCCGGCCGACAGCGCTCTGCCCGCCTCGGCGTCCCGCGCGGTGAGCGCGTCGGGGCGCGACACCGACGCTTCCGGAAGCCTGGTGGGGGCGGCCACGAGTTCCCGGCCCACGGTGGCGGGCTGGGCCCAGGTCGCCTCGGCGACCGGGCCGGGTGACACCGACGACCTCGGCCTGGTGGTGCTCACCTCCCGGGCCGTGCCCGCCACGATCGCCGCCACCGACTACTCGGGCATCGCGATCGAGGCCGCCGCCGCACTCGCCGTCATCGCGGCGCTGCTCGGGCTGGCGCTGAACTTCCTCGTGCAGCGACCGCTGTTGCGGCTGTACCTGTCCGCCGGCCGCCTGGCCCGCGGCGCGACGGAGGACGGTTCGGCCGAAAAGGCCGAGCTGGGCCGGCCCGTCCCGGTTCACGGCATCGGAGAACTCGCCCGGATCGGAAGGGCGCTGGAGTCGCTGCGCCGGCAACTGCTGGGGGAGAGCGGCCCGCAGGAGTTCCCGGCCGGCCGCGGACCCGGCTACCGGGCGCTGGCCGCGTTCAGTCTGGTGCTGGTGGCCTGCTGGGCGCTGCCGATGATCTTCGTGCTGAACCGGGCGGACGCGGGCTCGGTTCCGGCGCCGGTCATCGCCAACCAGCAGGCGCGCGCCGAGCTCGCCGCGAACCGTGTCCGGCAGTCGCTCGACCAGTCGTACGTCGAGCTGAACGACGTGGCCGCGAGCCTGCCGGGCAAGAGCCGGGCCGCCCAGAGAGGGGAGCTGCGACACGCCCTGTCCCAGCACGGGCAGTACCGTTCCCTCTACCTCCTGGACCGCTCCGGCGCCATCACCCTGCGGGTCGGGGACACCCCGCTGCGCACCCTCGTTCACGTGCCGCGCGGCGGCGGGGTCACCACCGTCAACACCTCGGGCCGGATACCCGCTATCGCCTCCTACGCGCAGGTCCGGCCGGTCAAAGGCCAGGGCGCGGCGGACGGAGTGGTCCTCTTCGGCGAGATCGATGTGACCACGCTCAACTCCACCCTCGCCAGGCCCCAGCTGGGCACCGTCTGGGTGACAGACGCCGACTGCAAGGTGCTGGCGGCGAGCGAGGGCTACCGCGCCTTCCAGGACCTGCCCGAGGCCGGCCTGACCCGCCTCGCCCGCGCCGCCCAGAGTGCCCCCGGCACCGCGGGCACCGCCACCTCGAGGGTGCTCTCCACGTCCACCGGCCCCTCGGTCGACGCCGCCGCGCCGCTGGCGCAGAACGGCCCGACGGCCCACCTCGGCTGGCGCGTGGTGACCGCGGAGCCCGCGGCGGCGCTCCGGCTCCCGGCGACACAGGCCCAGCAGCGCACGATGCTCGTCGGAATCCTGGCTCTCGCCTTCGGTGCGGCCTGCCTGGGCTGGCTGCACGTCGTGGTGATCCGGCCGCTGCGAGCGGTCGCCGCGCTCATCGAGAAGCTCGCGGGCGGTGACCGCCGTACCGTGCTGCACCCGGTGAACCACGACGAGATCGGCTCGGTCACCCGCAGCCTGGAGCTGATACGCCAGGCCCTCGCGGACCGCAGTCGGGCAGCCAGAGCCGAACCGGTCGACGCCCCCTTCGGGTTGTGGCGCGAGAACACACTGCAGCGGTAGGAGTAAGGATTCAGCGTGCTTTTCCTCTATGTCATCGTCCTGCTGTGCTGCGCCGCGCTGTGGATCGCCGGAATCGTGGAGCAGCGGCGGCACTTCGACTCGCTGAACCAGATACCCACGCGGGTCCTGGTCAACGGGATCCGCGGCAAAAGTTCGATCACCCGGCTGTGCGCGGGCGCGCTGCGCGGCGGCGGCCTGATCACGGTGGCCAAGACCACCGGTACCGCGGCCCGGTTCATCCACCCGGATGCCACCGAGGAGCCGATCTACCGCAAGTTCGGGCTGTCCAACATCGTCGAGCAGATCGGCATCGTACGGCGGGCGGCGACCTACCGGCCGCACGCGCTGGTGATCGAGTGCATGGCGGTGATGCCCGCGCTGCAGGAGATCAACCAGGAGAAGCTGATCCGCTCCACCATCGGCGTCCTGTGCAACGTCCGTGAGGACCATCTGGAGGAGATGGGGCCGACGTTGGACGACGTGGCCCGCTCGCTCTCCCGCTCCATGCCGGTCGGCGGAGTGTGCGTGACGGCGGAGAAGGACCGTCTGCACATCCTCCAGGAGGAGGCCGACAAGCGGAACTGCCGTCTGGTCTCGGTCGATCCGGAGTCGGTGAGCGACGCCGAACTGCGCGGCTTCAGCTGGTTCACCTTCAAGGAGAACGTGGCGATCGCGCTCGCGGTCGCCGAACTGCTCGGTGTGGAGCGGCAGACGGCGTTGCAGGGCATGTGGGACGCACCCCCCGACCCGGGTGTGCTGTCTGTGGAGCGCTACATCACGCCCGAGGGCAAGCGGCTCCGCTTCGCCAACATCTTCGCCGCCAACGACCCCGAGTCGACGCTGATGAACGTCAAGCAGCTGCAGGACCTGGGCGCGATCCGGCAGCCGCTCAACGTCATCATCAACTGCCGCCCGGACCGGGTGGAGCGCAACGGCCAGATGGGCACGATCATCCCCGACCTCGCCCCGCAGACCGTCTTCCTGATCGGCCACCCGACCAAGAGCGCCCGCGACGCCATTCCGGCCGGCTTCACCGGACAGGTGGTGGATCTCGGCGGGGACCGCCGCGACCCCCAGGAGCTGACCACGGCGATCCTCGCGGAACTCGGCCCCGCCTCCTCACTGGTCGCGATCGGCAACATCCACGGCCAGGGCGAGCTGTTCCTGGAATGCCTCGCCGAACTGCCGCTGGACGAGTCCGAGGACGAGCTCGCCTCCGTGCCCGCGGGCGACGGCCTGGACCAGGAGACCATGCAGATCGCCCTTCCCCGCCAGCAGATGGCACTGTCCCGGCCGCCCACCCCCGAGCCGTACAGCTGGGTGGCACCGCTGGAGACACCGACATACACACTCCACATCCCGGGGCAGCGCGAACTCGCCCGCCGGTTCGCCGCCCGCAACGACCGGCCCGACGCCGAGCGAACACAAGACGACCAGCACCACTCCTACGATCCGCACCAGTCCCCGAGGAACCGTTAGTGATCCCCGCCAATCTCACCGCACAGACCGCCGCGCTCGGGATCGCCCTCGGGCTGGTCTTCTCGCTCATCTGTTACCTGACCACCAACCTCTCGCCCGGGGGAATGATCACCCCGGGCTGGATCGCCCTGACGCTCATCACCGACGTCAAGCTGGCGGCGCTCATGGTCGGCGTCTCGGCGCTGACCTACTTCATGACCAGGCTGCTCCAGCGCACAGTGATCCTCTACGGCAAGCGGCTGTTCGCCGCCGTGGTGCTGTGCGCGGTGCTCATGCAGACCACGGTGATGCTCGCCCTCAGCCACGAGTACCCGCTGCTCTACACGTCCCAGACGCTCGGCTTCATCGTCCCGGGACTTGTCTCCTACCAGATGGTCCGCCAGCCGCTGGGGGCCACGCTCATCTCGACCACGGCGGTGACGCTGGCCACCTACGTGGTCCTGGTCGTCGGACTGCTGCTCGGCGCCCTGCCCACCATCTGACCTGACCACCCCCGCACCCCACACCCACAAGGAGTACCGGCCATGCACGCTGAACCCGTCGGCAGGCGCAACCGCCCGACCCGCCGTGCCGTGCTCGGGACGGTCGCGGGTGTGGCGGCCGCAGGGGTGGCGGGCGGTTACGTCTGGAACCGCCACCGCAAGGACAGTGACGACGCAGGCGGCGGCAGCGGCGCGAGCAGCCGGCCCGGGAGCCGCAGCTACGAGCGGCTGTCCGACCCCGGCCGCACCGTCGTCCGCGGCGCCGACGGCGACACGCTCGCCACCTTCACCGACGGTGCCCGCACCGCCGTACTTGCCGGGCCCAGCCGCACCTTCAGCGAGCCGCGGACCACCGACGCCACCGTGACCACCAACGCCTGGGTGCGGGTCCTGCCGCACGCCTGGCAGGAGGGCATGGAGAAGTCCGCCTGGTTCAAGGCATGGTTCACCAAGACGCTCACCGATCAAGGACCGGACGTCTTCGCGGCCGCGTTCCAGTACAGCAGCGCCGGCGCCCCCGACAAGCACAACAGCGCCGGCGTGCGCTACGCGGGCACCGCCCACTTCGGCCCGCGCAACCAGGCGGTCGACAGCCCCCTGGACTTCGCCTACCACGACGAGCAGTCCGACTTCTACGACTACCTGGGCATTCCCTGGACCTTCTCGGACGGCACGCGCGCGCAGCCCGAGCAGGCCCGCTACGGCGACGTCGACTGCTCCGGCTTCCAGCGCCTGGTGTGGGGCTACCGCATGGGCCTGCCCCTGCACAACACCAACACGAAGGGCGCAGGCCTGCCGCGCCGGGCCTTCGCCATCGCCGCCTACGGACCCGGCCGCATGGTGATCCCGCACACCAACACCCAGCCCACCGAACTCGACGTTCTGCAGCCCGGGGACCTGGTCTTCTTCGCCATCATCAAGAACCGGCCGAACTTCATCGACCACTGCGGCATGTACATGGGCCTCGACGACCAGGGCCGGCACCGCTTCTACTCCAGTCGCTCCGCCGCCAACGGCCCGACCCTGGGCGACCTGTCCGGCCACTCGCTGCTGGACGGCACCGACTTCTACGCCCGCGGGTTCAGGGCGGCCCGCCGCCTGTGAACACACCGCCCCACCAGCCCGCTGATCCAAGGACCCCTGCCATGGCCACCATCCCCGCCGCCCCGCCCACCGGCGCGCGCCGAAGCCGACGGGCGAAGCCCTCTCGCCCCGGCCGACCGGAAGCCCTCCAGAGCTGGGAGCGCGGCGCGCTCGCCGCGGTGCTGGTCACCGCCGTGGGGCTGTACTCCTGGGGCATCGGGCACGCCGCCCTCCACCCCTTCTACGGCGCGGCGACACGCTCGATGGCCAGCAGCTGGCGCGCCTTCTTCTACGGCGGGCTCGACACCAGCGGTTCGATCACCATCGACAAGCTCCCCGGCGCGTTCTGGCCCGAGGCCGTTTCCGTCTGGCTCTTCGGCCCGCACACCTGGGCGGCCGCGCTGCCCCAGGTCGTCGAGGGTGTGCTCACGGTGTGGCTGCTGCACCGGATCGTACGGGCCTGGGCCGGGCCGCTCGCGGCACTGACCGCCGCGCTGGTCCTCACACTCACCCCGGTCACCGTGGTCCTCACCCGGGCCACCATCCCGGACACCGCGCTCACTCTGCTGCTGGTGACGGCCGCCGGAGCGCTGCAGAAAGCCGTGCGCACCGAGCGGCTGCTGCCGCTGATCACCTGCGGAGTCTGGGTCGGGCTCGCCTTCCAGGCCAAGATGCTGCAGGCGTGGCTGGTGCTTCCGGTCTTCGCCCTGGTCTATCAACTGGTGGCGCCCGGAACGCCGTTGAACCGGGCCCTGCGGTCGCTGGCGGCCGGCGCCATCGCCCTGGCGGTCTCCTGCTCCTGGGTGCTGCTCGCCTGGGCCACACCGGCCGCCGACCGCCCCTACCTCGACGGAACGTCCAACAACAGCGCGTTCGCCATGGTCTTCGGCTACAACGGCCTGAGCCGCTTCAGCAGCGATCCCACGGCCTTCGGCGCCGTCGCGGGAACCGCCGCCAGCCGCACGCACGGCAACACCGGCCTGACCATGCTGATCAACCACAACGTCGGTCCCCAGGTCGCCTGGTTCCTGCCGCTCGCTATCGCCGCCGCCGTCCTGGGCATCCTCTGGCGCTCCGGTCAGCCGCGGACCGATCCGCTGCGCGCCGGATTCGTGCTCTGGGGCGGCTGGCTGGCCGTGCACGCGCTGGTGTTCAGCGTGTCCAACGGCAACCACGCCTACTACACCGCCGTCATCGCCCCGGCACTCGCCGCGCTGGCCGGCGGCGGCCTCGAACTCTTCCGCTCGGAGTACGAGGCGGGTGGTCAGCGGCGTGTGGCGCTGCCGGCCGCCATCGCGCTGACGACGCTGTGGGCCCTGGTCCTCGACTGGCCCACCCGCTTCCTGCCCTGGCTGCTGCCGATCGCCGCGATGCTCGCGCTGTGCGGCGCGGCGGGCCTGTGGATCCGAGGGCCCCGCACCTCCCCGCGCCTGGTCCACAGCGCCCTCGCCGCCGGAATCGCGGCCATGCTGGTCGTCCCGGCCGGCTGGTCCTTCGCCTGCCTCGACCCGATGTACGCGGGCGCCTCCACCTCACCCACGGCCGGCCCAGTCGGCCTCGGGTACGAAGCCGCCCTCCGCAACCACCGGCCCGTGCCCAGGGTGGGGCTCGACGAGCCGGGCGCCCGCGACACCGCCATCCTCCGGTACGTCACCGCACACCGACACGGCGAGAAATACCTGCTCGCCACCCAGGCCGCCTACGCCGCCGAGCCTCTGCTCCGCGCGAAGTCCGAGCCCACGCTCGTCATGGGCGGCTTCACCGGCCTCACCCCCTACCCGAGCACCCGGCAACTCGGCACGCTCGTCACCACCCACCAACTGCGCTATGCACTGCTCACCACCAAGCGCCCCACCACTGCGGCCACCACCTGGGTGAAGTCCCACTGCACCCGGGTCCGGCCCACCGCGTACGGTCGTCGTACCGGCGGAACCCTCTCCCTCTACGACTGCAACCCGAAGCGGTGAAGGGATGGGCTTTTAAGTCCTGGTCAGTGGCTGTGCCTGGCAGCCGCGCTGCCGCCCTGCTTCGGCATATCGAAGTCAACCGCCCATCGCCGCTTCCTGATCCGGTCGAGAGCCGGCGTCCGGGGCCGCCTGCATGAGGCCGTGCTGCACCTGCCGGCCCACCCGCTCCACCAGCCGCGTATCGACCAGAGCTGCCCCCACGGCCACGACCTCCCCGAACACCACCGCGTCCCGCAGCGGCAGCCGCCACTGCGCCTGCCCCCAGCCCGGCACACCCCCGCACCGCCGCCGCGCCGCCGGGCGTGTCCTGGGCTTGCAGTACCTCCACGCCCCAGCCCCCATCGGCCAGGAGGTTGGCTGCGACCAAACCGTTGGGGCCCGCTCCGATCACTACGGCGCCGAGATGAGCGAGTCGGTAAGTGGTGTGGGCCGAACCGACGGGGTCAGAACTTCAGAGCACCGCTGTCATCAATCTCCGCATTCATATTGGTCTGCATCATCTGCAGTGCCGCCTCGGCCAGGTCGGGGTGAATGTGCGCGACGGCGTCCCTGGCGACGGTCACCTGCAGGTGACGGATGTGGGCGTCGAGAGCGGAGTAGAGAACACACTGCTCTGTGACCTGTCCGCACAAGACCACGCGATTCACGCCCAGTTGGTTCAGCAGGTAGGCCAGTGGCGTCTCATAGAAGATCGAGTGCCGTGCCTTGACGACGAACAGGGACTCCTCGTCGGGGCGGATAGGCTCGATCAGATCGGACCGGGGCCCGGACAGTGCCGTCTCGAGGATCTCGCCGTGGTGCGAGCGCCACTGCCCGAAGTTGTCGTTGACGTAGATGACTGGTACTCGATGTTTCCGGGTCCGCTCCAGGAGATTCGCTATCCGGGGGACGGCTTTCTCCACCGATGGGAGTAGCAGGTTGGCATCGGGGTGATCGTATGTAGTGATCATGTCGATCACGACGACCGCGCTCTGCTGGTCCATGCGTCCATGCTGCCGCTGTCTCGCCCTCCCCGCATGCGCGAGTTGCCGAGGGCACCGAGCTGGTCTGGGAGCACGCGGCCTGGATGGTCGACGGGTACGGCGAGCCGAGCATGATTACGCCGAGGGGGCGGTGATAGGGCTCAGTCGGAGGTGCGGGGCGAGGTCTGGGAGAGGAGATCAGCCTGGGCGGCGCGGACCTTGGGCGGAAGCCTCGGGGCCGGCGCCGAGCATGCGGCGGGTGGTCACGGCGGTCATCGTACGGGCGACCTGGGCCTGGTTTCGGCCCGGTGCCTCGATCTCAGTATCCCAGGGCGCAGCCACGCAGGCGGGCATGCCCGCGACGTTCACCGCGATGCAGAGCGGGACGGTGGCGGTGAGGGCCGCAGGCGGTGTCGCAATGGTGGTGGGGATCTTCCTCGGCTGGGCCATCGCCAAGGACTGACAATCCTCCCGACCACCGGGAGCTGCCGAGTATGTACCGCCCCCCCGCCCCGGCCTCTTGGTCGGGCAGGGGGCGGCTTGCTGTGAGGCGGCCGTGGCCCGGCATCTGTGGCAGTTTCCCCCTCGCCTGGTGCCGGTCTTTCCCCGGCAGAGCGGGGAAAGACCGTGGGAGTCCGAGGATCACCCGGCCTCGTGGCAGCCATCGCCCGGCACCGGGTCAACACCCCCCAGATGGACTCTGGCGAGCCCGACGCCTACTGGCGGGCCGCCGCCCTGCTGGAACAACTGGTCCTGCTGCGCCCGCTGCCAGCCCGCAACGCGTACTTCGCGTACGGCGTCGCGGTGGCCTACATCCGGGCCTCGGGGCAGGAAGTCGACGACTCCTTCGAACCATGGCGAGACCTGATCACCGACATCCGCGCCCTACGACTCACCGTCTACGACATCGCCGACCGGCTGCGCTCCTGGCACAGCCCCGCGTGAACCGTAGGGGTCCCTGAAAACGGTTCCGGCCGCGATGGGATTCGCCCCTGGCCTGTCAGTGCTGCCTCCTACAGTGCTTCCATCTCGGACAACGAACGGCCGCCGAACCACAGGTTCGTGGAGGTCGTGCATCCCGTCGGCACTCACCTCGACTCCTCCCGCGCCTCCACCAACGCGATGCGCGGCACCGTGCGCGACGACCGGGGCAACTCGCTCATCGGCCAAGCCGAACCGTTCGACGCCTCCGACCGGTACGCCGACGGCTATGCACGTCCCCGCTGCCCTGCCTACCAGCGACCCAACCTGCGCCGACATCCGCTGAACTCGCCTTGTTTGGGCATAGCCGCTCCCGCAGCGCGACGTCCTTGTCCCGGGGGTGATTCGGGCCGGGGCTGTCATGCCCGGCTGGTCCAGTCCACCGTGCGCCCGTTCCTGGCCCGGGCGAGGCTGGCCATATGACCACGTTGCCGATCATCGTGTACCCGCCGGACGAGCAGGGTGGCCGGCGGGTGCGGCTCGATGGGGAGATCCTTGGGCTCGCGTACAGCTTGCAGGACATCGCGGAGTTCCTGCGGCGGGCCGGCCTGGACGATCCGGATCCGGCATGGGTGGAAGCGACGGCACTGATCGACTGGCGCGGGGGCGGACCAGACGTCTGGGAGTTCTGACCGGTCAGTCGCCACATGGACCCTGTGGGGGTCGCTTGCTACCGACCACCCCTAGACGCCCCTGAACGGCTGAACCCCTCCATGCGTGAGCATGCCCGTATCTCCTTCGCGGGCTTATTCGGTGCCTGGGTGCGCCTGGCCGACGGACAAGAACGCAGCGTGCGCCCCGTCGGAGCGCCGTGGGGGAGCGACCAGGGGACCTGGTCGTGGCGTTCCGTGGCGAGGGAACAAGCCCCGACCTGATCATGCTGCCGACAGCCGTGCCCGGTGAGAGAGACGCTGGGGCTGTCATGCCGTGGCGAGTATGACGGTGGCGATGATGCGTTTGCCGGGCGGCGTCGCCTCGATGCTGATGCTTTGGGCGAGGGCGGTGACAATCTCCAGGCCGTGTTGTCCGATCCGCCCGGGGTTGGGGGCTTTCACGGAGGGAGGCAGGTGGTTGCTGTCCCACAGTTCTATGCGCAGGGTGTTGCCGGTGACGTGCAGTTGCAGGAGGGCTGGGCCGGGCGCGTATTTGCGGGCGTTGGTGACCAGTTCGCTCACGATCAGCTGGACGATCTCTACGGTGGAGTCTGTCACCGCGATGCCGTGTGCGTCGCGCACCGTGGAGAGGAAGGACACGGCGAGGTGGCGGGCCTGCGCGATAGGGGAGCCGTCCACGTCCACGGACAGGTAGGCCTTCATTGACGAAGGCGCCTCCACTTGTTTGCCTGTGATGTCCGTAGATGATTGATCCATCTCTGCCCGCTTCCACGTTCTCGCCGTGTACCCCGCCCGGTAGCGCCCACGCACCGTCCGGGACGTTACCTGGGGCACAGCCACCGAGCCGCATTGTCCGTAGGATGCGGTTCTTGAGGGGTCTTCACCTCGAAGGCGATGACCCGGCACGACGAGACTTGTTGAAGGGCACGTGGCAGACATTCACCATAGGGCCGGACCGCCTGCGCGCCTGTCGATCACGCAGACCACCGTTGACGGGATCCATGTCCTGGCCGTGGCCGGCGAACTCGATGCCGACACCACCGGCACATTGCGCCAGGCACTGCGAATGGAGGAGGGCAGTACCCCGGCGCTGACGGTACTGGACCTGGGCGCGGTCACCTTCATGGACTCCAGCGCTATCAACGTCCTGGTCGCCGCGAACCGTGACGCCACCGCGGCGGGCGGCCAGCTCCGGATGGCGGCCCTGAGCGAACCGGTCCAACGGGTCGTCGAAATCGTCGGCCTCGACACGATCATCGCCTGCTATACGACCCTCGCCCAGGCCCTCGCGACCTGATCGGGCCTACGGCCGGGCAAGTTTAGCGACAGCGCTGCTGAGTCGGCCGCCGGACGGCCCGCCCATGATGCCGGTTCTGTCTCCCGCGGGCAGATCTCCACCTGTAGAACGTGACCTTCCTGTACGGGATGGCTCGCTCACGCGCCGTACCATTGCCCCAGCCGTCGCAGACGACGCTGCCGACGCTTCTCGTACAGCCCCGTGAGCCCGAAGATCCCGCCGAGCAGAAGGCTGCCGATCGGCGCGATGACGTAGTCCGACGGCTGCACCTCTGGGAGCAACAGGAATTGACATCCTCCCGGGCCTAAAGGCCCGGGATTCCAATCCGCTCCCACTGCGGCGACGCGGTGGGCAGCTCCGGGCGGGTTCCTGCTTCGCTGCGCGGTGCGGGCACGGGTGCCCGTCTTACCTGCGCTCCACAGGCTGATGCCGCCAGTCCGGCGGCCTTGGCGACGTTGACCGCCGCGTTGATGTCCCGGTCCAGGACGGCCCCGCACGCCCCGCAGGTCCACACACGGACGTGCGCAACGTCTGCGAGGACTTCGGAGCGGAGCTGAAGGAGTTCAACGGCGAGGCCGACCACGTCCACCTGCTCGTGCACTACCCGCCGAAGGTCGCGCTCGCCGGCCTGGTCAACAGCCTCAAGGGCGTCTCGTCCCGCCGCCTGCGCGCGGAGTTCCCCGGCCGGGTCAACCGGGCGATCATGCACGGCCGGTTCTGGTCGCCCTCGTACTTCGCGGGCTCATGCGGCGGTGCGCCGCTCCAGGTGGTCAAGGACTACATCGCGCAGCAAAAGCGCCCGGACTAAGCGCGGTCGGCCGTGGGCCCCGGGTAGACAGTGCGGACCCGTGCCCACAGCTGAGGTCAGAACAGCCCTGAGATGCGATTCACCCCCGGCCTGAACTTGTTCTTTATCTAATTCGGGCGGAGGTCAGGCTCAGGGGGCCCAGGGCAGTCGTACCGCCTCGATATCGCTGTCATTCAGGAGAGCCTCGATGAGCGGTGCGGGGCCTGCCACCTTGGTGGCCCACAGGTCGTAGTCGGTGCAGACGACCCACGAGTGGTCCTCGACCCAGAGGTTGGACGGGCTGAAGTCGACCTCGGGGTTGTCATACAAGATTCCGGCGTCGCTGAGTCGGCCGGCTTGGACATGCAGGTTCTCGAAGTCGGTGGCGCCGAGCATCAACGGGCTGTAGTACGCCAGGCAGCGGGTGTCTGTGCCCTCCGGGCTGTGCTCGGTAAGGGTCTATACAGAGGAGCTGGCAAAGGCGATCGAGTCGATCCGGTCCCAGGCCGTGCTGCCGGCAGGTCGGAGCCGCCCACCGCCCCGTGCGATTCCAGTAGCGAGATCAGCGGTCAACGACACGCTGCCATGCACGACTCGACGCACCGCCCGGCCCGCAAGCCTACGAGTGAGCTCTCGAGGGTGAGCCTTTGATGGCGCGTCGTCGCGAGGTTTAGAGGCCCGCCGCAGGCAGGTCTCGCAGCTGGCCACGCCGGCCCACTTGGCGGGAGTCCTCAGCCGCGCGGTCGGGGAACTCCCGCCTTTGCTGCTCCCCCTCCTGGCCCGTCGGCCGGCTCTGCCGACGCCCACGCGGTGAGTCGACCAGCGGATCGGTACGGCACGGCGCGCCAGCAGGGTTTCCGTCTTTACGAGAACGACAAGAGGGCCCAAGCGCCAGCTAATCCGGAACAGATGACGAGGGTCCAAGCCAGGCAGCGCGTACGAAGCTGTCGGTACCGGTGTTCGTATTCGGCACGAAGCGAAACACATCGGGCAGCGAGTCGTTCGACATCCTTGCGTGCCGAGGAAAGCCTCTCCCTGGTGTAGTGCTGCGCAATCTCTTCGCGTTGTGCTGTAGTGAGCCAGTCCATGGCCTGTACAAAGTTCTGTGCACGCCGCTCTGCGTCCGAGATCTCGGCCTCCCAGAGTAGATAGCCCTCCAAAGCGTTAGCCATTTCGCTTTCGGGTGGGGGAGAGGACGGCCCGCTCACGAGAAGTCTCGCTCGATCATGTATGGGCCTCCGAGGAGGAGGCGAGCTCAGCGATGGCAATGTCGGGGTGGTGCAGGTCGAACGCCGGGGATTCACTGCGGATCCGCGGCAGGGTGAGGAAGTTGTGCCGCGGCGGCGGGCAGGACGTCGCCCATTCGAGCGAACGGCCATAGCCCCACGGGTCGTCGACCTCGACCTTCTTGCCGTACTTGGCCGTCTTCCACACGTTGTAGAGGAACGGCAGGATCGACAGGCCGAGCAGGAACGAGCTGATCGTCGAGACCGTGTTCAGCGCGGTGAAGCCGTCGGCGGCGAGGTAGTCCGCGTAACGGCGCGGCATGCCCTCGGCACCCAGCCAGTGCTGCACCAGGAACGTGCCGTGGAAGCCCACGAACAGCGTCCAGAAGGTGATCTTGCCCAGACGCTCGTCGAGCATCTTGCCGGTGAATTTGGGCCACCAGAAGTGGAAGCCGGAGAACATCGCGAACACCACGGTGCCGAAGACGACGTAGTGGAAGTGCGCCACCACGAAGTAGGAGTCGGAGACGTGGAAGTCCATCGGCGGCGAGGCCAGGATGACGCCGGTCAGACCACCGAAAAGGAACGTCACCAAGAAGCCTGCAGTCCACAGCATAGGCGTTTCGAAGGACAGTGCGCCCTTCCACATCGTTCCGATCCAGTTGAAGAACTTCACGCCGGTCGGTACGGCGATGAGGAACGTCATGAAGGAGAAGAACGGGAGGAGGACGCCACCGGTGACGTACATGTGGTGCGCCCACACGGTCACGGAGAGACCCGAGATCGCGATGGTCGCGCCGATCAGGCCCATGTAACCGAACATCGGCTTGCGCGAGAACACCGGGATGACCTCGGAGACGATGCCGAAGAACGGCAGGGCGATGATGTACACCTCTGGATGGCCGAAGAACCAGAAGAGGTGTTGCCAGAGCAAGGCTCCGCCGTTTGTCGCGTCGAAGACGTGCGCACCGAATTTACGGTCCGCCTCCAGGGCGAACAGCGCCGCCGCGAGGACGGGGAAGGCCAGCAGCACCAGAACCGCGGTGAGCAGGACGTTCCAGGTGAAGATCGGCATACGGAACATCGTCATGCCGGGAGCGCGCATGCAGATGATCGTGGTGATGAAGTTGACCGCGCCGAGGATGGTGCCGAAGCCGGAGAAGGCCAGACCCATGATCCACATGTCGGCGCCGACGCCAGGCGAGCGGACCGCGTCCGACAGCGGGCTGTAGGCGAACCAGCCGAAATCGGCCGCGCCCTGCGGGGTAAGGAAGCCGCCGACCGCGATCGTCGAGCCGAAGAGGTACAGCCAGTAGGCGAACATGTTCAGCCGCGGGAACGCCACGTCGGGCGCGCCGATCTGCAGCGGCATGATCCAGTTCGTGAAACCGGCGAACAGGGGCGTCGCGAACATCAGCAGCATCACTGTGCCGTGCATGGTAAATGCTTGGTTGTACTGTTCGTTGGAGATGAACTGGATACCTGGCCGTGCCAGTTCGGCGCGCATGATCAATGCCATGATGCCGCCGATGAGAAAGAACCCGAACGACGTAGTCAGATAAAGTGTGCCGATCGTCTTGTGGTCAGTGGTGGTGAGCCACTTGACCACGACGCTGCCGGGCCGTTTGCGGCGCACCGGAATTTCATTTGCGTATTCTTCGGGTGCGTTGACGCCGTGGGGCTCGTTAATAGTACTCAAGCCGTTTGCTCCATGCCGGCGAAACAGGATATTGATCTCCATGGTCGCCTGCGGCGCAGGATGAAGCATCCTCGATACCCGTGAATCCTCTGATCGCGTGAAAAAATCCCCCAAACGGCGCATACTCGGGGCGCCCTCGCAAGATTAGGGGTAGAGGGCTGCGCTTCGACTATCGGCTCCATCCTCGGTGACCGTGATCAAGGATCCGTCGGGCCGGTACTTCGGGAGTTTCGTCGTCCAGGTCGAGCCCGAGCCGCTCGCGCCCGTAACAGCCGAGGCCGGCATCGACCTCGGCCTGACCCTCCCCCAGACTTCGTCCGGGGGGACCCCCATCGCCGTTCTCTCCGACGGCAAGGTGATCGACAACCCCCGCTTCCTGCGGCGTGCCGAGCGGAGACTGAGGAAGGCGCAGCAGGCGTTGAGCCGCAAGGCGAAGGGGTCGAGGAACCGGGCCAAGGCACGGCTGAAGGTCGCCCGTGCGCACGCCCGGGTGGCCGACGCGCGCAGAAACTGGTGTCACCAGAACGCTTCGAGGCTGGTCCGCGACAACCAAGCGGTCTACCTCGAAGACCTGGCGGTCTCCGGCCTGGCCCGCACCCGCCTCGCCAAGTCTGTGCACGATGCTGCGTGGGGCATGTTCCGCCGCGTGCTGGAGGACAAGGCGGCCCGGGCCGGCCGTCACGTCGGCGTCGTCTCCCGCTGGCTGCCCTCCTCCCAGACGTGCTCGGTGTGCTGGGTCGTGGACGGGAAGAAGCCGCTGCACGTACGCACCTGGCGGTGCAGCGGCTGCGGTACCGAACATGACCGTGACCTCAACGCGTCGCGAGTGATCCTCGCCGCCGGGCAGGCGGAGAGGCTAAACGCCCCCGGAGGGCCGGTCAGCCCTGGAGTGGAAACCCCACGCCAGGCACCGCCCGTTGAACGGGGAACCCACCCGAAGGCCCAGCCAGTCACCACCGGCAGCCAGGCGAGAATCCCCGCCTTTAGGGCGGGGAGGATGTCAATGGCCACGCTCCCTGTAGAAGTCGGCGTGGCCCCTGGTCTGGCTGGGCGTGGAGGGCGGCCTGGGACTTCCGGGGGGTGGAGTCGGTCCAGGCCGCCCGCCGCCGCCATCATGGTCAGCGGACCGGGAAGCTCACCACCTCGGCGGGGCACAGGAATGAAAGCCCCGCGCACCCTGCCCGGCGATGCCCGCAGGTCCCGGCTCGAGCGGGGTGGCAGATTCCCCCCCGCGAGGTCGGTGTTCACGTGGGACTGAGAGCCCACGGCACCCGTGGCACTTTGATGGCTGACGTGTGCTCACGTCTCACGCGAAGTTGAGCAAGTACCCCTGCCCCCATGAGTACTTGTACTCACGTCGCGGCGGCGGGCGACCCGGAGACTGTGCCCATGAGACGAAACCCCGCCCCGACCAGCACGTTCACCCGCACCCCGCACGGCCTGCGCCCCCTGCTCGCCATGGCGGCCCTCACCGCGCTGACCCTCACAGCCTGCGGCACCGAGAAGACAGACGCCGGCGCACCGCAGGGCAGCTCCGCCGACACCGTCGGGGCCCGCTCCAGCGCCGCCTTTGCGAAGATGCTGAGCGAGATCGCGCAGCAGTGCCCGCCGAGCGCTGCGCCCGAGGCGCCGCCGACCGGTCCGACGAGGGTGTTGCCGTCCGGGCAGACACCACCGGATGACGCGATCGAGCCCGCCGCCCCCACGGCGGGGCCGGAGGTAGAGCTGAACGCTCGCGACTGGTGCGCGGGCAGCCTCCATGAAGAGCGCATCACGCAGGCGCTGTGGGATGTGGAGAATCCCACCCCGGACAAGGTCAGGGCGATCCTGAACGGCCTCGGTTATGTCGACGAGCGTATCCACGGCCTCAAGCGGTTCGGCACGGCTACGCGATTCTTCCTCGATCTGCGCGACCAGGGCGGACGGCTCTGCCTGTCCGGCTCGGCGGCCGGCGAGGAGACCGTCGTGGACATGTGCGTAGCACCCGCGACCGGCCCCTTCACGGCCCCAGAGCAGCACGTGTAAGGCAGCGCGCCGGCCGCGGGCGGGCGACGGCCGACGCGCATGGTGTCACGACGCGGCCTGCACGGGTCGGCACGGCCCGCTGCGATTCAAAGGACCACCACGGAAACCTGAAGGCTGACGTGATGTCGCGTCAGCCCATTCAGGCGGCAGCAAGCGAGTCGGACTTCTGTCGAGCACACAGACGTGGATGCTTCTGAGTGGTGGATCGGTCGCGAGGCTACTTCTGGGGGGTACGGGTAGCGCGATCAGGTGCTGACAGAGGAAGGCGCCATGTGACTCCAGATAAGGCAGTCGTGCCACACGTCGTCCTCTGGATCCTCACGCACCCACGAGCGGCAATGACGGTGCAGCCGCTTCTCCAGGCGATAACCAGCTCGAGACGCGAGTCGCTGCGAGCCGACGTTTTCCGGATCGATCTCGAGCCACAGACGCGGCACACCGACGTCCTGGTGGGCCCACTCCGTGAGCACCTGAATAGCGCGCAGGGCGATCCCGCGCCGACGATGCTCGGGCCGCACCCAGTACGCCAGCTCGAAACCCTGCTCCTCGTCCATCATGAGCCCGAGCGCCGCCAAGAGATGTCCGTCATCGACGACCCCGTAGGACACTTGTCGCTCGCTGGCAGGATCCCAATCGCGCAACGCGCCTTGCGCCTGCGCCAACGAGTACGGTCCCGCCGGATGCGGCCCCCACAGGGCACTGTTGGTCTCCCTAGCCGTTGCTTCGACCAGCAGGGGGGCATCGTCCGGGGTCAAGGTGCGCAGCCGTCGCCCATCAAGGTGTAGGTCCGCAGTCAGATTCACCGTTGGAGTATGCCCGACGACCGTTAGGACAGCCCTTGTCAAGATCGCGTGCGGCGGCTGACACCAGCGGCTGACACCAACAAGCGCGAACGACCGCGGTCGGCGCCGGACCTCAGTGGACGATCGACCTACGCCAGGGGCCGTTGGCTGACGTTGGCAGACCCCCGTGATCGATCTGATAAGGAAGCGGACCAAGTGCAAAGCGGGGCGCGGGAATCAACGATTGTTGAGTGGCGTGGGGCAGGTCTGGACGTCCAGAACCATGGTGTCCGAGTTGCCGCTACGCCCGACCCGGGTGAAGCCGAGGGCAGCGTAGAGGTGCACGGCGGGGTTGCCGTCCTCGACGCTCAGGCTGAGCCGAGCGACTGGGGCCGGTCCTGCGGCGGCGGCCCGGATCAGCGCCTCCATCAAAGCCCGGCCGTGCCCGCGGCGGCGGTGTTCGGGCAACAGGCCGAGGGTCAGCTCGGGAACGTCCGCAGCGACGAAACCGTACCCGGGTTCACTCTCGGGGAGGTGCCGCGCCCAGACCGCACCGATCGGTTCGCCGGCGTCGGTCTCTGCAACAACCCCGAAGTCGTCCCTGCGCTGCCAGCCGACGAGGTAGCGCGCGGCGTGCGGCTCAGCGGCGAGCTGCTCGGCAGTGAACCGCTGATCGCCGTTCCAGTTGTATGCCTCGAGCAGGATGCGCCAGAGGAAGTCGGCGTCACCGGCGACGGCGGGGCGGAAAGACATCTACGTCCTTCGGGTCTGGAGCGGTGTGGGCCGACCGACGGTAGGTCGCCATCCCACCGCTCAGCAAGGAGTTTTGTCGCAGGGGCACCTGTCCCACCGGTCGACCCTCACAGAGTTACCGGGAACCTCCGGGCCGACACCCCAGTCGACGATCACCCGCTACTGGTCTTCACCCGAGGAGTGAAGGTCCCCTCACTGCCCAGCAGGACCCAGGAATGCCCTATCGCCCCAGGTCAAAGAACTCCTGGACATGTTGGCCACCCTCAGCTGGCTCATGAAAGCCCGGGGCTAGTGGATCGTGAAACGAGCGGTTGATCCCAACGGCCACCAGCGTCCCGGTGGCCCGTCAGACCGCCGACTATGACGCGAAGCTCACGCCCGGAATCTGGCAGCGAAGCAAGCCGTACAGCAGCGCGGTACCGCAGCCCCAGCGACTGCCACCGCCCATTGGCGTCCCTCAGAGTCCTCGGAGCGACCGGAATGACCGTCGCTGACCGAACTGGCTAGAGCTACGGATCAGAAGGCTTCTGACATCCACGGCTGACATCAACGACGCCGGACGGGGGCGTACACCAGCATCCCTGCCGGGCCGTCGCACCCCTCGACGACGGCTTCCGGAGTGGGCTCAGATCGAACTCCTAAAGCGGGGCTTTCTGGAACCCTCGTCCACAGACTGGCCGACAGGTGTCCACTCGGTCTCGCCACGCCCCCAGCCCGAAGGCCCAGGCACCGAGCGACCGTGATAACCACACAGCCACATCAGACCGGGCGCTCACCCCAGGCCCGGCAGGCTCCGAAGCTCGTTGACCTTCAAGATTCGTGCGAGCAGCACGAACACCAGGAGCATCGTGAGACCGCCCGCAGCGAGGCCAAGAGTGGGTGCCCAGGTGGTCGAGGTGACGGTGCTGGAGCATGAGCGCGCCACGAGCCATCCCAGCGCTCCCGCCGCGAGCGCAGAAGCCGTCAGCTTGCTGTAGGTGCGGCACAGGTTTTTGCCGTCTAGCCGACCGTCGAGTCGTCGTCGCAACAGCATCGCAGTGATAAGCAGGCCGATGGCGTACGAGGCGGCGTAGGCGCCCGCCAGGCCGGTGACGGCCCATCGCGGGGGCGTCAGCAGATGGCAGACGGTGGCCAGGGCAATGTTCGCCGTACTGATCCACACGGCCATCCAGAACGGGGTCCGGGTGTCCTCGAAGGCATAGAAGCCGCGCAGCAGCATGTACTGCGCAGAGAAGGGGATCAGGCCGAGTCCGAAAGCCTGGAGCATCTGGCCCAGCGGCACGATGGACGCTGAATCGGCTGCCCCGTGAGCGAAGTTAGCCTGCGCCAATTGCGGGCCGAGGGCCACGAAGAAGAAGGCGGCGGGAACGATAACGACGCCGCTGATCCGCAGGGCCCGGGAGAGGTCATCGCGCATGTCATCCAGACGGTGTTCGGCGACGGCCCGGCTCATCCGCGGCAGCAGGGCGGTGACCAGCGAGACAGTGATGACCGACTGCGGCAGCGACCAGATGGTCTGCGCATAGGTGTAGGCGGAAAACCCCACGCCGCCATTGGGCAGTGCTGCGTCTGCGGCGGAGGCATAGCGGGTCACCACCGTACTGGCCACGAGGTTGGTCAGGACGAACAGCAGCGTCCAGCGGGCCGCGCTGATGCTCTTGCCCAGGCCCGTGCCGCGCCAGTCGAACCGCGGGCGGAACCGAAAGCCGGCGGCCCTGGCGAAAGGGATCAGAGCAAGAGCCTGGATCGCCAGAGCGCCGGTGGTGCCCGCGCCCAGCAGCGTGACCTGAGTCTGGGTGATGTCCTGGACGGAATCCGGGACGGTCATCATGCCGAGGTATACGCCGAACATGGAGATCAGAACGACGTTGTTGAGGACCGGGGTCCACATCATCGCGCCGAACTTGTTCCGGGCGTTGAGCACTTGGCCCAGGATGCTGAACAGCCCGTAGAAGAAGATCTGCGGGAGTAGGAACCGCGCGAAGACCACCGTCAGCTGAAACGCTTCGTGGTTGGCCGGTGAGTCGCTCTGATAGAGGCTGATGATCTGCGGAGCCGCCCAAACGGCCAGCAGCGTGCCGACTCCCAGCACGGACATCGTAAGGGTGACCAGGCGCTGCTCGAAGGCCCGTCCGGCATCCGGCTGCTCCATTCTGGCCCTCACCAGCTGCGGTACCAGTACCGAGTTCAGCGCACCTCCGATGAGCAGGAAGTACAGGCTCGCCGGCACCACGTTGGCCTGGTTGTAGGTTGTAGCGAGCAGTCCCGTCCCGAGTGCCCCGGCCTGTAGGACTGTTCTCAGCAGGCCCGTTGCCCGGGACACCACCGTCCCCGCTGCCATCAGCATGGACGAGTGCATCAGCCCGCCCTCTGCCACGCCAGACTTCGTAGCGGCGTGCCGCCCACGCTTCTGTCTCTGCGGTAGCTGTGTTCTCGCCGCGCCCTGCGTCCCCTCCACCATGCACCTAATCTACGGCGTAGAGATCATCATCATGGGCACTGCCCCCGGAGTCTTCGGTCGGCCCACAGCCAAGTCCCCAGCCGATGCATTGCGGCAAATGAAAACTCCGGGCCGTGGGTGTTTGCGGCACCCTTCTTGCATCGGTTGACACCCCACAGGGTGTCGTTGCCGATCGCGTAGCAGCCGTGGAAGTACCGCACCCCGTGGGTGCGGTGGTAGGTCGCGGGATGCCGTTCAGGGCGACCAACAGGCGCCCAGCACGACCCGCCCATGGGCCGGATGCCGAGCGGCCCGAACTCGTCGAACGCAAACACCCGGTCCGGGGAACCGCTCCAGGACCTCCTCGATACGGTCGAGCTCGGCGTCCCGGTCGGGGTCCGGCGACTCTTTCCAGGTCTTGGTGCGCTGGAATGTGACGCCGCGGCGGGCCAGCAGGCACCGTACCGCCTCGCGGCCGATCCGGATCACGCGGCCGTGAACTTTCCGCAGGTAGGCGGCTAGTTTGCGGATCGACCAGCGCGTGAAGGGGTGGCCGATCTTGGTCGGGTGGGGCGGCGCCCTCGGCGTAAGCCGACGGTCTGGACGGCATCCCCTTCACCCGCGGCAGGGTGATACGCACGGGCATCCCCTCAGGACCCGGAAACGGGGCTGAACGCAGCAGGATCTCGCGGCCTCGGTGACGTAAAGGGCCGTAGGCTCCGACGACCCTCCCCGTCGAAGGCCACCGGCACTGCGAACCGTCCCTTGACGGCCGCACCTCCAACCACAGCCTCGACGTCGGCCGACCCTGACGGCATGTACACCACTTCATGTTGAAATACCAAGACATTTCAGCAGCTCTCCCCGGTAAGTACTGAACTAACGGAAAGGAAGGCTGTCTTGGAGTGTTGTGCGGGGCGCGCGCTCAGGCGGCTGGCGGGGCGTCCCCGCTGGCAAAAGATGAGGGGCTTGTGGGCCGTGGCGTCCTTGTGTCCTGCGTCTTGTGTCCGGCGGCGGTGGGCTGGCGCCCGCCCGTTGTGATCTTGGTCATGCGCACGCAGAATCTTCATTCTTTGTGCAACGATCTGCGCTGTGTCGCCGCCTGGATCACCTGGGCCGGCAGACTTCGCGATCATCTGGGCCGCCTGTGTGGTGTCGACGAACCGTCAGACCAACCTCCTGCCTGGCCCCTTTCTCCACCTGGAAAAACGCATGCGCATTCGTGCCACCGTGGCCGCCGTCTCCGGTGCCCTGGCTCTCTCCTCCCTCGCTGTTCCCGGCGCGCAGGCTGACGGTTCCGCCGGCCGTCGTGCGGATATCGCCACCGTCCGCGAGGCCGTCCACCCCGCGTCGGGCAAGACGGCGTTCACCGGTTCCACGGGCGACGCCGAAGAGCCCTACAAGCTCGACCTGACCTTCTCCAACGTGAAGGTCAACAACGGCAAGCCGATCGTCGTCGGCACCACCCACTGGGTCTCCGTCCCGGTCACCTTCAGCGTCAAGCACGCCGCGTCCGTGGACATCACCGCAGACGACTTCCTGCTGGATCTCGAGCTCTACCACGGAGACTTCTACGAGACGGTGGACTACCTGTACGGCGACGACGCTCCTTCCTGCACCGTGACCTCGTCGACCGCCGCCACCTGCAAGGCCACCATCGACGTCTACCCGCAGTACGGCGACCTGCGCAACGACGAGGCGGGGACCTGGAGGGCCGCAGGCGTCGCGATCGCGCTGAAGGGCATCGACCCGGTGGACAAGAACGCCGACTGGAGCAAGGTCGGCTACACCGACCAGGGCGCGCTCGCCACCACCAAGCTCCAGCGCTACTCCAAGCTGACGGCCAACGCCGCCCCGGAGCCGGTCACGAAGGGCACGCCCGTCACCGTCACCGGTCTGCTGTCGCGCGCCAACTGGGACACCGGCACGTACACGGGCTACACCGCCCAGCCGGTCCAGCTCCAGTTCCGCAAGAAGACCAGCAACACGTACACCACCCTCAAGACGGGCACGTCGTACTCGAAGGGCCTCCTGAAGACGACCACGACGGCCACCGTCGACGGCTACTTCCGCTACAGCTTCGCCGGCACCTCGACCACCCCGGCCGTCAACGCCGCGGGCGACTACGTCGACGTGAAGTAGCGGGCACGATCCACGGCGGCCGGAACAAGCACGAGGGTCCTCCGGAGCAGCCCTTCCAGCACTACCTCGACCAGCGCGAGATACCCCGGCTGAAGTCCTGGCGAACCCTGGGAACCTGACCGGCCTCTCCAAGATCCCCGCCAAAGTCAAGCTAGCCGGAGTGCCGGTCGTCTGAGGTTCGTGGTGGTGCTCGAGCGCGGTACGGGCCGCGCGGACTCGGCGGCGGTGAACCGGCTCCAGCAGGCGTGCGGGACAATTGTCGGGGCGAGTTCGAACGTCTGTGTCCGCAGTCAGAGTTGCGGTCCTTGCCGGGCCGTAGACACCTGGAACCTCACGTCGAAGTCTTCAGGTGTCCACGATCAACGGGAAGCTTCAGTGCGGGGCTCAGCCGGCGGGCAGGACATGGCGGAGTGACTTGTCCAGATCCTTTGCCAGTTCGCTGTCGCTCGGCGGGTCGTTGGTGAAGAGCTTGCCGAGCTCGGTGGCGAAGGTCTGGGTGAACGCTCCGTAGAGCGGGGTGCGCGGTCGGGACACGGAGTCGGTGAGTGCCGGGAGAAGGATGTCAGGGGCGTACCGGGGCCGTCCGCGGGTGTCGCGTGGCATCCGGTCGGTGCTCTCGCCCGCCAGCGAGGGGGATGCGGTGGCGCTCGCGGCCGCGGAGGGCGTCTCGGAGCGGCAGGTGACGTCGTCGTTCAGGTAGGCAGACGTGCGTGTGGCGGCGAACCCCGCGTCGAGCAGACACCGTTCGCTCTCTGCGCCGGTCAGGAACCCGATCAGGTCACGCGCCCCGGGCTGCTGCCCGGACGACCGGGTCAGCGCGAGGTTCTGCCCGCCGAGTACCGCCTTGCCGGGCAGCGGCGCCACGCCCAGCTGCGTGCCGTCCAGGGACTGATGCAGGGTGCGGTAGGCGTACGGCCAGTGGCGCAGGAACGCCGTCCGGCCGTTCGTGAAGTCGGTGAGCGACTCGTCCTCGTCGGAGTGGAGGGCGTCCTTGAGGAGGTACGGACCTTGGGTGCGGCCGCGTAGTTCGGCGAGGCCGTTCTCCAGGCCCTGCACCGAGGCGGTGTAGCGGCCCTGGTCGTCGGTGAGGGTGACGGCGTCCTGGGCGGACGCGAATGCTTCCATACCGTTGACCGTGCGGCCCTCGTACGCGCCGAACTGTGCGGTCCAGCCCTTCTCGTAGCCTCTCGGCCTGTCGTTGCCGCTCGACTCGTCGAGCGTGTCGATCAGCTCCTTCAGCTTCGCCCAGTCCAGGCCCTTGCTCAGGTCGGTGTTCTGGACTCCCGCCTTCTTCAGGTAGTCGGTGCGGTAGTAGAGCAGCCCGACATCGCTGTTGAACGGGATCGCGTAGACCTCGTCGTTCCACCGGGCGGTGGCGGCCACCGACGGGATGACGTCCGCGTCCACCATGCCCGTGGGCAGCGGGCGGATCAGCCCCGCCTCGGCGAACTCCGGTACCCATGTGACGTCGAGGTTGATGACGTCGTACTGCGCGCTGTCGGACTGCAGCGCCCCGAGGAGCTGGCTGCGCTGTTGGTCCGCCGAGCCCGGAAGTTCCACGAGGCGGGCGTGGCGGCCCGTGCGCAGCCGGTCCTGTCGCGCGTTCCACGTATCGATGAGCTGTTGGCGGACGCCGCCCTTGCCCGTGACGTCCCGCCCGCTGGCCACGACGATGTCCCCGGAGCTGTCGGGAACGGCCGTGGTACCGGACGACGCGGGGGTGCTGTCGCCGGTGCAGGCGGTGCACGCCGTGAGCAGCACGGCCAGTACCCACCGCAGGGCCGGTGTCCGCGATCGCATCACTCGTCCCCCGTTCCGGTTCGGGCAACCTCGTCCCGCAGGCCCGCTATGAGGTCGCCCTTGGTGTCCAGGCAGCGTCCGCCGCTCGCTTCGGAGATGCGCGCGTCCGGCTTGCCTCGGTCGCAACCGCCGCTGTCCAGGGCTGCCATGAGCACCGGAATCCCCGTTCTCTTCACCGAGTCGGAGAGAACATCCAGTCCCTTGCCGGTGAAATGATTGTTGTCCTCGTCGTCGGTGATGTACACGATCAGCTGAGGGTGCTCGTCGTCCTTGCCCCGCCCGGCCATGAACTTCAGGGCGGCCCTCAGCGCGCCGTCCGGGTCGGATTCGGCGTCGCGGACCGCTGCCTTCTTGTCGATCGTCTTCTCGGCGTCCGCCCGCCGGTGGCGGCCGAAGGGCAGCAGCACGCCCGACGTTCGGCCGTCGCCTGAGGTCACGGACCAGACGCCGTACTCGTCCTGGTCGCCGAGGCCTGCGAGCGACTGTTTGAGGATGCCGGGGGCACCTCCCGGCCCCTCCCAGAGATCACCCATCGAACCGGAGCTGTCGAGCAGGAACAGAACCTGGCCGGGGCCGTTGGCGTTCCGGTAGTTCCGCAGGGCTGAGGCCATCGTGTGGGCATCGGAGGGGCCGGGCAGCCGTCCGGGGTGGGCGAGGGTCCCGGTGTCCGTTTCGGGCGTGGCAAGGAAGTCATGAGCGCCTGAAACCCTGCGGAAGCCGTCTTCGCCGAAGATGTCCAGACCGCCGGCGGGCTTCCCGGTCGTGCCGCCGCCTCGAGTGAGCCAGACCTGGAAGCGATGGACGGCCTCGTCGCGAGCCGCCCGGTCGCGGTCGGCGTCCTGCCAGCGCACCCGGACGAAGGTGGGGTCGAGGGCCGGCACGTCCGTGGGGTACTCGGCCATCCGCCGGCTGCGCGTCGTCCGGTCGCAGTCGACACCGCTGACCATCAGGAACTCGGGGACGAGAGCGGCGGTGCGGCTGTCGGTCCTGCTGTCGTCCGGCAGCGTGCACAGCAGATCGGAGCCCGTGAGCGAGGGCGGTCCCGACTGCGCCACGCTTGCTTCGGCTTCACTCACCCCGCCCGTACCGGTGCCGTAGAGGCCGATGGTCGCCAGCAGCGCGGAATCGGTGTACTCGGGGTCCGGGCGCCGCACGTCGGCGCCTTTTTGCTGTCGGGTGAGAAGCTCCCTGAGTGTGGTGAGCGGATGTCCCGTCCGGTCGACCACCGAGGCCTCGGCGATGTTCTGCGGCACGGACAGCACCATCGGGGAGTAGGCGAACGGGCTGCCAGGTTCCAGCGCCAGGTACTTGCGGGGCGGCTCCACCGGTTGTGCCCGGGCCACGCTCCCGGAGGAGGCCGGGATCCAGATGTCCGGCTGCGGGCCGATGTCGCGCTGGGGGTCGAGGTCGTCGCTGACAGGGCGCTGCCAGGGGTCGGACTGGTCGTGGAAGCCCGCCACGGCCTGTGCCGATCCCGCGCTGTACACCGTGATGCCGCTGCGCCGGCAGCCAAAGGGTGTGGTGTTCGGTGTGGACGTCAGGTAAGCGTCCGCGGCCTTGCGCACGGTGGATTCGATGTCAGGATCGGTGAGCAGCCGCAGTTCGAGGGGCGGGCCGCAGGGCGACTGGTCGGAGCCGGTGCCGGCCAGGGCCAGGTAGCCGCCGATGCCCGCGGCTGTGACGAGGGCCGCGGCGACCGCCGCGTGGCCGGGCCTGCACCGCAGCCACATCAGCACCCGGGCGGCGGCCGCCGGCACGGCCAGGGCCCAGGAACGAAGCCGGGTGAACAGGTTGTGCCACCAGGGCAGTCCACCGGTGCCTCCGCTCACCTCCGCCGGTTGGTCTGGTTGCCGAGGCCGCCCGGGCTGTGGCGAACCGGACCACTGATCCCGGTCGCCGCCGGACTCCGCAGACCTGTCGGCTGCCGTCTTCGAGGCATCCCGGGGCGGTGTCACGCGAGCCGGCGCAGGCTGCGGGACCGTAGCCGAGGGAGGGGTCGGTTCCCCGCGGGAGGGGCCGGCGAGGAGGAGGTCGGTGTCGCCCCAACGCTGCGGCTCCCACGGCTCGTTGCGCAGGGTCCGGTGGTGGGTGCGCATGTGCGCTTTGAGAGCCTCCGACAGATCGTGGAACGAGAAGTCGGTGTCCCGCTTGTCGATGCCCTCTTCCAGCAGCTGCGCAAACCGGGCCGTGAACGGCGTGGGCGTCCTGTCGTTGCCCGTGTCGATCCGGTTGTTCGCCTGCACGCTCATCAGCACGGAGAAGCGACGCCGGTCGGCGAGCGCCTCGCACACCTGGGCGGCGTTGCCCGCGTTGCAGCAGTCGAGGACGATGACCACGTGCCGGGCCCGGCTGGTGGCGAGCACGGTCAGCACGCTGGAAAAGGGGTCGGCGCCCGGGAAGACGGCTCGGCTGCCCGGTACGACGCGCGCGTTTCGCATCTGCAGCCAAAGTTCGTCGCCCGCGCTGGGCACGGCCCCGTGACCCGCGAAATAGAAGAGGAGCAGTCCTTCGGCCTCGTCGGCGGCAGTGCGCAGCGACTCGCTGAACGAGTCCAGGTACGGCGACCGGGAGACGACGATCTCTCCCTTGCGGAAGACGCCGCTGTGCAGCAACGCCTCTTCCAGGACGGGGAGGTTGTATGCCACGGCAGCGAGGGCGCCGGGGACGCCGTGCGGGTCGTTCGGCCGCGTGGAGTCGTACGCGGACACGCCGATCAGCAGTGCCCGGTTCACCTCTCCACGCGGGTCGAAGCGAAGCACCGGTCTACGTCTCGTCGAGGTTCACCGGGTCGACGTCGTAGTCGGGCGGATCGCCGCTCTCCACGGAACGGCGGTTTTCGTACCAGGCTTTGACGCCTCTTCCCACCTGCCTCAGCACAGTGTCGAACAAGGTCTGCGCGGCCGCCCCGGAGAGCAGCATGAGGATCTCGATGCCGGCGCCCATGGGCGTGCCGTGTTCGTCTGCGCCCTGCTCGTCGGTTCCGGCGCTCTCCTGGATCCGCAGATCCCCGTTTCGGACCAGGTCCTCCAGCGGCTTCTCTCGCTCCAGCCACTTCTTCAGAGCGCCGATGTCGCTCTGATTCGCGGTGGCATCCAGCCGGACCCGGATCGCACGGTTGGGCACATCCTCCCCCTCAGTCATAACTCATCATCATGGCACGGCTGTTGGAGCCGAGGGAGGGGTGCGCGGGGAACGTGCCAGTCCGGACGGCGGCGTGTGACGCCGTCGCCGCCGGTGCGCCCGGCTCCTCTTCGTGCGCCATCATGGTCCTTCTTCCAGTGAGAAAGCCGGGCATCCGGCCACCCGCCACTCACCGCACCCCGGCAGGCGGCCTCCCTCGATCCCGTTCCCCGAGATCCTCGCCACGCGAACTCGGTTGCGAGTCCGCTGGCGCCGCCGAGGTCCCCGGCGGCGCAAGCCGGCTGATCGACGGCGACCGCTTACGAGAGTCTCTTGCCGATGGCTGCGGTGGCGATCTCGTGGTCCTTGCGGCGCCACCACTCGTCGATGTTCGCCGAGATGATCAGCGCCGCGGTTCGGAGATCCGCCTCCTGCGCGCCTTCGTCCAAGAGGTTGCTGGCGTCCTCGTCGAAGTCCAGGCTCAGCAGCCAGCGCTGTGGCTCGTTGTTCGGCTGAGCCACCGATACCTCGACTTCGAGGAAGGTCCGTTCGGTCTCAACCGCCCCTGCGGCGAGCCTGCGCTGCGTCGACTGCAAGTGCTCGACACGGATCGGGACGGCGTACGTCGGCTCGTACTCGCGAAGCAGATCACCCAGCCGGGCCAGCGTGTCAGGCGTGAGGATCATGGAGCTCCATCAGCGGGCAGGACGGCGCGGTCCGGCGGACGACGCGAGGCTGGAGCCGGGCGCGTCATCCATAGAGTAGGCCGTGATGATGCCCTGTTGCCGAGCTGTTCGGCCTGTACATCGCCGACCTCCAACGCGCGATCCCGGCTACCCCGCTCGCCCCGTTACCGACAGCCCCCTTGAGACAGACCCAGACCGTGTGCCCCGTTCGACGCGTCCGTCCTGGTCATCTGGCTCGCAGACCGGCTCCCCCACATGCGCACCATCTCGTTCCTGTCCCTGGCCATCCGCCGACGCGAGGCCCGCGAAACCGTCGAAGTCTTCGCTCCATTGGCGAAGGTGGCGGGCCTGAACCAGGTGAGCCGAGAGCGTCATGACCTGGCCTCCGCAGAGCTTTGCGGTCCGGCTGCCTCCTTCACGGTCACCGGAAAAGTGCTGGCTGCGCTGGAACGGCTGTTGCCCGCCGACCAGCGCTCCAGGTGACACGAGGAATGGGCGGCCGAGTTGGCGGCCCACCGCACCCGGCGGACCCGTACCAGCTGTACCTGCCACGTCCTGTGGCACAGGCCGCGCCTGTGGCTGACGCTGCGGCGCCCACGGGGACGCCACCACCTGCAGTTCGCCCTGCCCGTTCTCGCACGCCTCGCTGCGGCAGGCGTGGACGACCTCACCCACGTCAGTGCCGTCCGACTCCGCCAGAACCTGGACGCCTGCCGCCTGAGGGGCAACGACTACACCGACACCGCCTCCGCCCTGCGCACCGTCTTCACCTTCCTGCACACCCACCACGGCGCACCGGGCAACCCCGCAGTCCACCTGCGCGTCGGCACCCTGAACCGCGGCATCCCGCTGCCGGCCGACCCTGGCCCGATCCGCGAGGCCCTCACGTCCCCCGATGCGGCCCGCGCCGCCGTGACCGCGCTGCTTGCCTTCCATGCCCTGCGCACCACCGAGATCCGCACCCTCACCCTCGAGAGCCTGCGCGACCTCGACCAGAGCCGGCTCCACCTGCCGGATCGCACCGTCCTGCTCGCCGACCCGGTCACAGCCCGCCTGAGCGCCTACCTCGCCCACCGAACCGCGACCTGGCCCCGCACCGCCAACCCCCACCTCTTCCTCACCCGCAAGACCGCGATCTCCACCACACCTGTCAGCCGTCCCTGGCTCTACCGCCGCTACCCCGCCTCCAGCCACCTCCTGCACGCCGATCGTCTCGTCGACGAAGCCCGCGCCGCAGGGGATGCCCGCATGATCTGCGAACTGTTCGGCCTCACCTTCAGCACCGCCGCCCGCTACACCCGCCCGTACCAGGACGCCGCCGCGCTCCACCGGGGAGCACACGTGAAGGGCGCAGGTGGAACGCCGGGGTCATGAAAGCGGCCCGAATTTCCGGCCTGAGGGGACGGCCGGTGCCGGACGCTGGAGGCGCCCCGGACGCGCCGTGCGGACTGCCGTACTGGCATGCGCGGCTACCCGGCCTCGGGTGAGACGCCCTTCGAGCGGCGCCGCGACGCGGCAGCCCAACTCGCCATGGTGATACCGGGGTCGGGCCGGAACCAGAGCGCGGGGGTCGCCCGCACGGAACGCGTGGCGCGCTTGGGGAGCCATGGTGCTGTGCTGCACCCGCGTGACCAGCCCAATGTCACAACTGGCCCGGAAATCAGCACTGTTGTGGTGCACGCGGCAGAGCCGGGTGGTCATTCGCAAGGGGAAGAGTGCGGCATGGAGCCTGTGATCGTGGGAGCGGTGGTAAGCGTGGCAGTGAGTGTCGTCAACGGCATAGTGGGAATCGCGCAGGGGAGGGCGAAGGCGTCCGTGGAGAGGACGCTCATCACGGAGGCCGCCCGCACCGACCGGTTCCGCTGCCTGATCTCACCGGCCCCGTCGGCTTCCCACCCCGTCCCCCGCTGTTCTGACGCGGTTCCGGACGGCTGTGTCGGGGGTGATGAGCGTGGAGGACGCCCTCAGTACTGACCTCCATCTGGCCGAGCCCCTCGAGAGGACTGCCACCCCGCAGCCGGGCATTCATCTCGCCGGCGTCCTGCATGACGAGCAGTACCCGGCGCTCGTTCGCTTCTTGCTCCTGCACGGGGCGTCGTGGGCCGAAGCCCAGGACGCCGCCCAGGACGCCTTCACCCAGATGTGCGCCCCCGGCGTCTCCATCAGCTACCCCCGCGCCTGGCTGCGCACCGTGGCCTGGCGGTCCTGGGTGAGCCAGCAGGTGAAACTCGAGGAAACCTGCGCGGATCTGCCGGAACCGCCCACCAGCCTGCGCTGGGACACCCCGACCTGCGCCGCCGAACTCGGTGAAGAACAACGCCGAGTGATCTCCTTGCTGCTGCAGCTGCCGGCCAAGCAGCGCGCCGCGATGGCCTGGCATCTGGACGGCTTCACCACGCAGGAGAGCGCGCGGGCCATGGGCACCACGCAGGCGGCCGTCCGCCAAAACCTTGCGCGCGCCCGGGCGGCCCTGAAGCAGGGCCTGCACCTGGAAGGACGCTTCGTCAACGAGAGGGGGAAGGCATGACCGGCAATGAGCCCCGCAGCCCCGTCGGGGCTGGACGTCGCCACACCGACGACCTCGACACCCTGCTGGCAGCAGTGCACGACCAGCTCGGCATCGCCGTGAACGACCGTCTCAACGCGCTCGGGGGGCCGCCCGAACTGCGCTCTTCGGATCTCGCTTTGGACCGTCTCCTGGCCGCGACGCACCGCACTCTGGGAAACAGTGTCAACCGCCGCCTGTCCCGGGATGTCTGCGACGCGCTGGCCCGGCACAACACCACGGCTCAAGCCCATCTGAGCGAGCGGGGAGCCTTGTCGCACCGTCCCGCCGCCATCCGCGTCAAGCACCGTGAGGAAGCCCTGCGGCTGGTACGCCTCTACTGGCCCCGGGATTTGGCCGAAGCCATGCGGGCCGCAGTCCGCATCGTCCAGGACTTGTGTGATCTTCTGAGTGAGGCCGCACAGCCGATGGGCCGTGTCGAGAGCGTGCTGGATGACCTGCGGTGCCATCTCGTGGGCATGTCTCAACTGCCCGAGTCCAACCGGTGCTTGCAAGCCCCGGTCCGCCCGGATTATCTCGGTGCGGTGGAGGAGACACTCGCCCACCCTGCCGAGCGGCTCGTCGGTGAACTCCACAGCATTCGGGAACTGCTGGACGAAGAATTCGCCCCCACCATCGAGGCACTGGAAACGGCGGGCCGCTCATACCTGTTCGGAGTCAACGCCATCGCCCAGGACCTGATCGACGATCTGGCCCGCGGCTGTGAAGAGGCAACTGCGCTGGCGAAGGCTGTCGTCGAAGTTGAGCAGGCCAGCAACGATTTCGTCGGCGCGGATCTCACGAACGCCCAACTGGACGGGCTGCTGCTGGACGGAATCCTCTGGGACGACACGACCCGCTGGCCGCCGGAGTGGGAGATGCGGGTGCGCCGCGCGTCACTGCTCTGCGACGAGGAGGAAGGGATCCGTGTTGTGGCCGCGGAAGGTTCTCACACCGTCGTCCACGCCGAGGCGTAGCGGGCCTCGCCACAGAATCGGAGGGAACCGGTTCGTCGCTACGGTGATCGTCGCGGCAACCATTGATCGGCACCAGCGTGTGCCGGCAGGTTACCCGGCCCCTGCCAGAGCGTGCAGGGGCCGGGCTGCGGCTGAGGACTCTTGACCGGGCGCGGAAGCAAGAGCCCTCAGCTCTCGCGCATCAGGTTCGGGCCCGTGTACGCGATCATTAGTGAAACGATCTTCAGGGCTGGCGGACACGGCGCGATCGGAGGGGTTCTCTCCGATTCGGCGCTGCGATTTTGGGATGTTCAGGAACGCGGCGCGGGCCGCGGCCCGGTTCGCCTCGGTCCGGTCGGCGAGGAAGATGTCGACGGCGGCCAGGCAGCGGCCGGTCGAGTCGGGCCGCCCGTTCAGTTGGTCGATGGTGTCGCGGACCTCGGCGACCAACAGCTCGGGCGTGAGCCAGCTCTTCGGTTCGCAGAACTTCCAGTCCGCCAGCTCGTGTGCGGAGGCCTCGCCGCCTTCCGGGAAGCCGGGTATGCGGACACCGTCTGCCGTGCGATAGGTGATCCGGTTGCTGATCATCCTGGGATTGTGCCGGAGCGGCCGCTGGTCAGGCCGTGAATCTTCTCCCAGGATCCCAACGGCACTGGGTGAGCCAACAACACCCACGAGAGAAGGGACGGTTCCCGGGGAGTTCGGGGCCCGGAACCGCACGATCACGGTGCGACGCGGACCAACGGAACCCGGTTTGTACCCGGCCCCGCGCGGCCGGGCCCACCGCCCGCCGAGTTGGTCTGCCGCCACCACAGACGTCTGCCCTCGGCGGCCTCCCTTGGCAGGGGAGGAGTTGGATCCAGCGGCTGCCACGAGAGATGAGACCGCTGATTCTGGCGAGCAGGGAGGCAGGTGGCATCCAGCGTGGACACATAGCCCATGGCAGCGCAGGCAGATGCCAGGGCGACAGCTCTCAGCACGCTCCTCTCACTGGGAGGGCAAGCTCAAGTCGTTGGCGGCGTATGTCCGGAGTGGGACGTGAAAGCGACCGTCAACTGGCAGTCCAGTGCCGAGGCGATACGGTCCAGAAGTACCAGGGTGGGCAGATCGCGTCCGGATTCTATGCGTGAGATTGCGGCCTGCCCGGTACCGGCGAGCTCGGCCAGGCGCGCCTGGGACATGCCCCGTTGGTGGCGCCAGCGTCGTACCAGGTCTGCGGTGTCGTTCACTGTCCGTCCCGGCTGTAGCGGGGCAGGCCGGCAGTGTCGATCTTCCAGCCGGCGACCGTGATGGTGTCCGAGAACGCGTAGTGCTGTCTGTTGTCATACGTCGGCACGCCGCTTCGGTTTACCGGTGCCCAGTGATGGACCGCGCTCCCGTCGCGGGGATCGACGATCAGGTAGTGCGGCACTCCCATGGCCGGGTAGTCACGCAGCTTGCCTTCGTAGTCGTTGCTGGGATTCGACGGGGAAACAATCTCGATCACCAGATGGCAACGCCGGGGGTCGATGGCGTCGCTGTCGGCCACGGCCTCCTCCTCGTCGATCACGACGAGGTCCGGCACGCGCAGGATGCCGAGTCCGGCATCCTCCATGTCGGTTTCGAGCATGAGGACCAGGTCCGCGCCCAATTGCGGCTCCAGTTGGGTGCGCAGGCGATGAGCAACCAGCTGATGCTGCTTCTTCGGGCTCATCATCATCAGCAACTGGCCATGACTGATCTCCGGCCAGGCCAGTGACTCCGGGCGGTCGAACGTTTCACGGAACTCATGGAGATGCCGGTAGATGCTCTGTTCCGTCATGCACCCACCGTACATGACGAAATCGTCATGCCTTCCGCCGTCACGGCGTCCCGACGCGGACCGCCAACGACTGATTCGCCAGGCCTCCGCCTCATCCGATCCGGCCCGCTCCGAACGTCACCGCCCAGCTCGCCTCCCACCCCTGAATGCGATATTGAGCCGAGCTGTGTGGAGGCCTCCGACGAGGCCGCCGGTCTCGGAGGTTGCCCGGGCTAGCGGGTGGCGTGTGCTCCCGTGCTCAGTACTTTCACCTGGGCCGTCACGATGTCGGCGGGCACCTTCGGATAGATGCCTGCGCGAGGGATGGTTTCCATGGCGTTGAAGATGGCGAGTGTGGAGCCCGAGCGGATGACGATGACGCTCTCGGGGATCTGGATCGGGTTCTTCCCCGGCGTCTTCATCAATCCGGTGATCCGGAAGGACACTCCCTCGTCCCCGGTGGTCGGGTCGTCGGTGGGCGATACCTTCTCGGCACCGCCGGTAAGCGTTGGCGAGGTGAAGGCCCTGCAGGTCCGCAGGGCCGTGCGGAGTTCGTCGACAACCCGGACCGCGTCTTGGTGCCGGTAGGAGACCAGGTAGAACGTGGCCAGGCCGCTCTTGCTCTGGGCCATGCGCATCACGCTGGCGACCGGCGTGAACCGACTGCTGCCGACGAGAGCGCTGCCGACCGGTCCGCATGCCGAGGGCTGTGTGGCACTGTGAGGGATGGCGTGGACGACACCGTCGCCCACGCCATCCGTGCCCACCCCGATCGTGTTGACGCTGACCCCGGGAAGGTCCCGCTCATCGAGGACCGCCTCTTCCAGCCGGTCCTGAATCAGCACCGGAACGCGGGCGGTCGACTTCTTCGTCTTCGAGGCCTCGGAACCGTCCGCTTGCTTGCCGTTTCCGCCGGCCGGCGCGTGCGCTGCCGCGGAGTCCTTGGCACCACACCCCATCGCCCCGAGAACCAGAGCCAGGGCCGCAGCACCGGCTGCGCATCTTCGATAAACGGCGTTGTTCACTGCCCACTCCCGGATCATGTGTGTGGAGAGGCAGGGTACGGCCTTGACCAGGCCATTTGATCAGGAGGTCGGAGACTTCGGTGACGACCATCCTGGGACCGCCGCCACTTCCGCCACCGACCCGAACTGCCATCGCTTGGCCCCCGCTCCACAGGCGGTCCGAGGGGATGAACCGGGGTCTGGCAGGCTGCGACCGTCCTCTGCCGCCGTGGCGCGGATGGCTATTGGTCGGGGTGGACGGCTTGAACGCCGGTGCCCGCGTACGCCTTGGGGGTCAGGGTGAGCAGGTAGCGCCCGGCAGGGTGAGCGGCGGAGGGCCGTGCGGCGTGGATGGCGTGGACGGCGGCCCAGGAGTGGCCGAAGCGGAGCAGTTCGGTGGCGGTGACCGCGGCGTCGGTGTCGAACGCCTCGATCCGGATGAACCGCAGTCCCTTGATGTAGCCGAGCAGTCCGGGCCGTTCGGTGTCGCCGGCCGTCAGTGACAGCACCGGCGCGGACAGATCACCGAGTCCGCCGGAAGCCTGGACGTAGAACGCGGCGACCGCCTCGTTGAACGGGCCCTTCGGGTCGTACAGAGCGGTAGCGGTGGTGTGGTCCAAAACGACCGAGACCGCCGCCACTACGCGGCCGTCTGCGAGCCGTGCTGCGCCCCGCCCAAGCGCTCCAGCAGAGCCCGGGCCTTCGCTTCCGCTTCCGGACTCGGCGCGCTGCCGAGGGCGGAGATGAGCTCGGCGCGGGCCAACTCGGCGCGCTCGGCGTATTCGGCCTGCGTCGGCGTGCTCTGCGCCAGCTCCTCGACCAGGCTGCGGATGGTCGTACCGTGCTCGGCCGCCAACCGCGCCAGCCGGTCCCGCGCAGCCGCACTCACCTTGATGCTCGTCTCGTCCGTTGCCATATCCCCACTCTACCGCGTTCCTCTACTGACGGTAGAGGAACGATGCCGGTGCACCAGCACCGCTACCCCCGGGTCGCCACCGCCGCGGCCTACCGCCCTGCTGCTCCCCGCCGGCCCGTCGAGAGCCCGAACCCGCTGAGGCACGCCCGCGCACCGTCAGCGCCTTGCCGACGGGGTCCGGCGCACGGACGACCGACGCACGCCCCTCGAAGATCGCGCGTTCTTCGCCTGTTTGAATGCGAGAGTGATCGAATTAGTGATTGGTGTGGTCCGGGACGCGCCGGCGGGTCCGGCCGCAAGTCACCTCAGATCATCCTCAGATCCGGGATGCGGGTTGCTGTCGCGTGCGATGGTCTGGGCATGTCGGTCCCGTCCCGGTTCGGGGCCGTTGCCGAAGGGGTTGGCGCCGTGTTCGCACTCATGGATCTCACCAGCAGGGTTGCCGTGGGCGTCGCCGTGATGGTGGGAGTGGTGGCGGTGGTGGTAGTGGTGCGCGGGTTGAGGGCGCGGTAGAGACGTCTGCTGATCGGTGCCGGTCCCCTCGTCTGCAAGCCTTCCTTGTCGACGCACGGTTTCCCTAGATGATCGCAAAGAGAGCCGATGGTATCTCCAGAGTTCCGACCGGGCCGTAGGGCTTCCTGGAGGCCGCCGGAGGCCGGCCATCGCTGCTCGAACACGGTGGTCACCTCGCCTCAGCGGTGACCTGGCCGATGATCGAGTGCCGCACACCCTCGGCGTAAGCCGATGGACGGCATCCCCCTGGCAGCGGCAGCCCGGCCAGCACCGTCTGGAGCCGTCCAACGTCGATCCGGCCGTGGTTCAGGCCGCCGTACATCGCTCCGTGCCCGCGACGATGCTCGGGCAGCAGCGTCAGATCCACCGGGGACTTCACCGCCCCGTCCGCACACAGCACCGCGTCCACGAGCTCGAACAACTCATCGCGCCGGGCCGTCAGACACTCGTAGAACTCACCCCGGAAGCGTGCCGCTTCAGCGAACGCTTCCCTCCGAACAGCATCAAGCAGCAGACTCACCCTCACGGCCTTCGTCTCGGTCACGTGCACCTTGGCCAGAGCACATGATCAGACGAAGGCCGCCCCCACGTCAGCTGAACCGCATAGCCAGAGATCAAGTTCGAGCGGCGTTCGGACGCCTTTTGTACAGTTCAGGCGGCAACCAGTGAGGCATGGATCCGGCTGACGGCACGCAAGACCTCGTCTCGATTCTTCGCGCGCTTGATCCATACCGGGAGGCGGGCCGCCAACGTCATCTTCTGTCCGGTGTCGTACCAGGGGGCTCGTTCGCGCAGCGATGCTTGGACGAATCGGCGGATCAGGTCGAGATGTTCGAGGTTGTAGGCCCACAACCACCCATGCCGGGTCTCAATCTGGAGCCACAGCGGCACACCGAAATACGGATCCGTCGCGGGTTGAGCGGTGCCACGGGAGAGCGTGACATGACGACCGCTCCACACCCGTGACAGTCCGCAGCTACCGCAGACCAGACGTCGCGGCCTGAAAAGCATCCGCCCGCTGGGCCCGCAGTCTTCAGACGCTAGAACGACCCGAGCGGCCTTCTCGCAACTTGGGCAACGCACCATGATCGAGCTGATGAAGTCGTACTCGGTGCTGCGCGGATCGCGGAACCGACCAGGGAACAAGGCCATCTGGTGAGTATGCAACTGCACCGCAGACCATCGCATCCCGATTCGAATGATCACGCCTAGGGCCGCTGGCCACCCTGCCAGGAGCAGGACGAAGTTAAAGAACAAGCTAAAAGAGCGTTTTGTCCCGGCGAGGTTGTTTGGTTCGAGGTTCAGGTGTCGCGCCAATTCGGCGTGGATTCGCGGGTGAGTCGTCGGCTCATGAGGTCGATCATTGCGACGTGGATTATGGCTTCGGAGCGGTGGGGGTGGGTTTCGTAGTCGCGGGCCAGTCGGCGGTGATGCTTGAGCCAGCCGAACGTTCGCTCGACGACCCAGCGCCGCGGGATCACCTTGAAGCCTTTGACTCCCGGCTCGCGGTGGACGACTTCGACGTCGATACCGAGGCGGGCGCCATGGTCGATGGCTTTGGTGCGGTAGCCGGTGTCGGCCCATGCTTTGGTCACGCGAGGGTGAGTGGCGGCGATGCGGGACATCAGGTGCATGCCGCCGACGTTGTCGGAAACGCTCGCCGCGGTGACCCAGACGGCCAGGAGCAGGCCGAGGGTATCGACCCCGATGTGGCGCTTGCGACCTGCGATTTTCTTGCCGGCGTCGATGCCCTGTCCGGCCGCGGGCACGTTCGCGGAGGTCTTCACGCTCTGCGCGTCCAGCACACAGGCGGTTGGCTCGCCGTCGCGGCCCTCGGCCTCCCGCGCCAGTCGGCGGAGGAGGCCGTTGAGTTGGCTGAAGACGCCTTCTCTTTGCCAGGCGGCGAAGTAGCCGTAGACCGTCTCCCACGGTGGGAAATCGTGTGGCAGGTAGCGCCAGGCAATGCCGGTGCGGTCGACATAGAGGATGGCGTCCATGATGCGGCGCAGGTCGTGCTCGGGCGGCCGGCCGATGTGGAGGCCCTTGCTCCTGCGCTCGGTCCGCCAGGCTGTGAGTGTGGGTCCGATCAGGTCCCAACGTGCATCGGAGAGGTCGCTGGGATACGGGCGTTGTCGCGTCATGTTTCGGTGGTACCGGCAGTCGACCCGTCCCTGCAGGGTGCAAACGGGGTTAAGCGGGGGCGCTCTGGGATCAGACAGGATCGAACTTATGGAAACGGGCGACCGAAGGACGACAGCGGGCCCCATCCATCACACGGGACACTCTTGCCCGAGAAGCCTTCTCAACTCGTCCCGATGAAGCGCCACCAAACAACCTCGCCGTGACAAAACGCTCTTTAAGCTTGTTCTTTATCTAATTCGGGCGGAGGTCAGGCTCAGGGGGCCCAGGGCAGTCGTACCGCCTCGATATCGCTGTCATTCAAGAGAGCCTCGATGAGCGGTGCGGGGCCTGCCACCTTGGTGGCCCACAGGTCGTAGTCGGTGCAGACGACCCACGAGTGGTCCTCGGCCCAGAGGTTGGACGGGCTGAAGTCGACCTCGGGGTTGTCATACAAGATTCCGGCGTCGCTGAGTCGGCCGGCTTGGACGTGCAGGTTCTCGAAGTCGGTGGCGCCGAGCATCAACGGGCTGTAGTACGCCAGGCAGCGGGTGTCTGTGCCCTCCGGGCTGTGCTCGGTGAGGATGCCGATCAGCCGGTTCCAGGTCTCGCGGTCCAAGCTGCCCTCGGTGGGCGGGCTGATATGAAGTGGCCAGCTGCCGTCCATCTTGGCCGAGGGAAAGCAGCGGTAGGAGGGCAGCAACCCGTTGGGCACCAGCGGATCACCGGTCCGCTGGGCGAGCTCGGCCCAGCGCAGGCGCCGCCAGCGGGGGCCGGGATGTTCTGCGCGGCCCAGACCGCCGCCCGTGACAGTCCCTACTTCTGTGAGGTCGATACCCCCGATGATCTCGGGTTGGATGTGCCCGGCCGCTACCTGGTCCTGGTGGTACTCGTCGTGCGACATGTCGGACGGACCTTGTTCGTGCTCGTGCATGGCGTTGAGCACCCAGGCCGCGTCGGGCAGTGGCGGCGGCATGAACCCGGTGAGGCCGTCATCATCGGCCAGCTCCAGCAGCCAGCCGGTCGCGCTTGACGGCGCGAGCGGCCAGCGGGCGGTGACCAGGTCGGCTATCTCGGACATCCTGCCATGATCGCACTCGGGGTCGAGCTCGGGCCGCAGGGGGAGCACCTCGAACGCCATCCCGAACGGGGTCGCTCGTCTGGGCGTTCGCCGGACGTGCGGGCGGCCTTCGCTTGATCCTGTGCTCCGTCACAGAGATACGGGATCAACCGAAGGCCGTTGTCATGAGTGTGGTGTGCCGCGATGTCCGGCGCGAAGTGTTCGCGGAAGCGTCACGCTTCCGGGGCCAGTTCTACGCGTGCTTGTCCGCCCGGCGGGATGAGCTGTTCGAGCTCACCGACGCGGTGCTCTGTGTGGACGGCCCGGTCCTCTCGCCGGTGGATCTGACGCTGGTGCCCGAACACCGCCGTGGGCACGGAGCGTTGTACGGAGCCCTCAACCGCGGCCGGATCGACGTCCACAGGTTGCGGGCCCTGCTGGCCGACATGCCCCTGCCGCGCTTCGAGGGCAGGCGCCTGGTGCTCGCGGTCGACGTGTCACCGTGGCTGCGCTCGGACGCGCCGTGCTCGGCGGACCGGCTGTTCTGCCATGTCTACGGGCGGGCGAAGTCCGCCTCGCAGTTCATCCCGGGCTGGCCGTACTCCTTCGTCGCCGTCCTGGAGCCCGGGGCCACCTCGTGGACATCGATCCTGGAGTGCTCCGGCTCGGACCCGAGGACGACGCGACCGCGGTCACCGCCGCCCAGCTGAGGACGGTGGTCGAGCGGCTCGTCGCGGCCGGCCAGTGGACGCCCGGGGACCCGGACATCACGATCGTCATGGACGC
Source organism: Streptomyces sp. NPDC056738 (assembly GCF_042790435.1). NCBI lineage: Bacteria > Bacillati > Actinomycetota > Actinomycetes > Kitasatosporales > Streptomycetaceae > Streptomyces > Streptomyces sp. NPDC056738. Next base: position 966 of record NZ_JBHTZF010000027.1, on the reverse strand, counting down.
CGGCTACGACGTCACCCGCCTGGCCTGGGTACTGCGGGATCTGCCCGTCGAGCTGGTTGGCCGGATCCGCTCGGACCGGGTGATGCGCTGTCCTGCACCCTCGCGCGAGGAGTTCCACCGGGCCCACCCCCGCGGCGGCCATCCGCCCAAGCACGGGCCGGAGTTCCGCTTCGCCAAACCCGAGACCTGGCCCGAAGCGGGGGTCACCACGACCACCGACACAGTGAACTACGGCAAGGCCGAAGCCCGTGCATGGAACCGGGTCCATCCCAGGCTGACCCACCGCTCGGCCTGGCTGGAGCACGACGGTGAACTTCCCATCATCGAGGGCACCTTGGTCCGCCTCGAAGTCGAGCACCTCTCCAAGGACCGAGAGGCCCCGCCGGTCTGGCTGTGGTCCTCGAAGACCGGCGCCGCCCCGGCGGACGTGGACCTGTGGTGGCAGGTGTTCCTCAGGAGATTCGATCTTGAGCACACCTTCCGTTTCGGAAAGCAGACGCTCGGCTGGACCACTCCGAAGATCCGTACCCCCGAGGCGGCGGACCGCTGGACCTGGCTCCTGGTCGTCGCCCACACCCAGCTCCGCCTCGCCCGACCGCTGGCCGCCGATCTCCGCCGCCCCTGGGAGAAACCGGTCAAGCCCGAACGCCTCACCCCGGCCCGGGTCCGCCGCGGGTTCAGGAACATCCGTCCTCACCTCGCCTGTCCGGCCCGTGTTCCCCAACCTCGTGGCGCCGGTCCTGGACGGCCGCCCGGGACCAAGAACCGCCACCCCGCACCCCGCTACGACGTGGGCAAGACCGTCAAACGCCCCGAGACATTCAAGGCCATCGGCAAACCAGGCAGATCTTGGTAGATAAAGAACAAGCTAAGAGGTCGTTTTCTCCTGTTGTTTCATCCCGGAATCTGCCGTTTGGTGTGCGGTGTCGGGTCGCGCCAGGAGATGGTGTTCTCGCCGGTTAGGCG
>NZ_JBHTZF010000026.1:0-94791 GCF_042790435.1 Streptomyces sp. NPDC056738 | reverse complement strand
AGAGACATCGACAGCCTCCAAGAACTCGCCTGCACCACCATCCATCACCCAGAGAATCGCCTAATAACCAGGCAAGACAGATGAAAACGACCTCTAAGTACCTGTTTGTGATCTCACCGCTGAGACGCGTCTGATGCTGTCTCGATCACGCGGTGGTGGAGGTCCGAGTCACTACGCTGAGCGCTTTCACACCTCGGGAGGTTCGGTTGGTACGGCGGAGCACGCTCGGGCAGGGCTTCCGGCAGTTGTGGGGCGCCTACGCGGTCAGCGCGGCGGGCAGCGCCGTCGGCATGGGGGCATTGCCGTTGATTGCCCTCCTGGTGCTGGGTTCCTCTGCGTTCCAGGTCTCTCTGCTGGCTGCGTTGTCTGCAGTGGCCAGTGGCGTGATCGCTCTGCCGCTCGGTGTGCGTATCGAGCACCAGTACAAGCGGCCGGTCATGATCACCGCCGACCTGGCCCGCTGCGTTCTGCTGGCGAGCGTCCCGGTCACCATGGCTTTTGGCAGGCTCACCTACACCCAGCTGTGCGTCGTCGGCGTTCTTCAGACGGCGGCCTCTGTCGCGTTCGACGCGGCGAGTGGCGCACATCTGAAGGCACTTGTCCTGCCCGAGCATCGCCTTCGTGCAAACAGCCTGTTTGAGACGACCAACTGGATCAGCGTCAGCGCCGGCCCGCCCCTGGGCGGGCTTCTGATCGGGGCGCTGGGTACGGCCGCCACGATGGTGGTCGACGCGCTGTCCTTCCTCGGATCGGCCCTTGGTATCCGTCGCATCCGGCAGCCTGAACCCGCGCCACCGGCCCGCGTCGCCACCTCTCACCTGGGCCGCGACATCGCTGCCGGTTGGCAGTATCTCCTGCGGCATCCAGGACTGCGGCCGCTGTTCTTCAACGCGCTGCTCTTTGGTGGATCCATCATGATGACGTCACCGCTGATGGCCGTCCTCATGCTGAATGACCTCGGCCTGGCACCGTGGCAGTACGGACTTGCTTTGGGACTGCCTTGTCTGGGCGGCGTGCTGGGCTCACGCTTGGCCCCGCTGCTCACCCGGCGATTCGGACAGCGCCGCATTCTGTTGCTGTCCGGTGTTGCGCGGACGATCTGGACGATCCTGCTGCCACTGGCGCCCTCCGGTGCCCTCGGCGTGTTCGTCATTGTGGCCGCCGACTTCGGCCTGCTCTTCTCCGCCGGGGTCTTCAACCCGTCGTTCACCACATATCGCATGGCGGCCACACCGGACGCTTTCATGTCCCGCGTCGGCACATCCTGGTCCGTCGGCTCGAAGTCATGCCAGGCCGCCTTCATGATCGCTGGTGGTCTCATCGCCGCCCCAATGGGGGTTCGCGGTGCCCTGCTCATCGCTGGGCTGCTGTGTATGGCGAGCGCGTTGCTCCTGCCATGGCGGAAGGAACGCATCTTCACGAGGGATGTTCCGGCGCCCACGACGGAAGCGGCTCCGTCCCCGGTCACGGATAGTCCCTCCGCATAGCGGTTTCGCCGGATTGCACGGGTGTGTCAATTTAACGGCTGATCTTGGTTGTTGATGGTCAGTTGTTGCTTGGGGTGAGGCGTCCTTCGAAGGCAATCTGGAACGCGTTGAGGGGTGCTTTCCAGCGTATGGTCCATCGCCTGCGGCCCTTGCCGGTCGGGTCCAGGCTCATCAGCGCCATGTAGATGCACTTGAGGGCGGCGGCCTTGTTGGGGAAGTGTCCGCGGGCGCGAACGGCTCGGCGGATGCGTGCGTTGACGCTCTCGATTGCGTTCGTGCTGCAGATGACCTTGTGGATTTCGACGTCGAAGGAGAGGAATGGTACGAACTCGGCCCAGGCATCGGACCACAGCTTCACGATCGCCGGATACTTCCGGCCCCACGCTTCCTGGAACTCCCGTGGCTGCGTCTTCGCCGATTCCGACTGGTTGCTTCTGGAACCAGTGGATCCGAGGGAGCGGCAGGAAGATCACGTACCAGGACGGAAGCGCCGACTGCTACTGAAAGGGTTGTACAGGCGGAGGAGGCAATTCCGTAACCGGGCGGCGCACGCTCGATCACGCTACGTCCCCCGCAGGCCACCTGCTTCCGCGGCAGGGAAGGATGGCCCCACCATCCACCCTGCGGCCTGGAGCGTGGCTTGCTCTCCGGGCCCGGTACTCCGAGGATTTACTCTTGATTCACCACCGGACGGCGACTCTGATTGTGGCGCTCTCGGGTCTGATGCTCTCGGGATGCGCCTCAGGCTCACCCGCGCGACCGAATGCCGGGCGGCAGGTGGTCCTCGACCGGCTGGCCGCAGCCGACGACACTCCCTACTCGGCTGCACTCGACGCCGTCACGCAATCCGGAACCAGACGACTGCAACATATGGCCGGGCGAATCAACCTCAACGCGCCTTTGACGGGGCGCACGACGGACGAGACCGAGCAGTACACCGAAGACGTCGTGATGACCCGGCAAAAGGTGTACCGGCGAGCGACCAGCTCCCACGGCGTATGGCAGGAGTTCCCCGCGTCGACAGCCAAGGGCGGCGTTCCCGTGGACCGGCTTCCACAGTACGTGCGCCTCATCCTCGCCCACGGAGGCTTGGTGCACCGCGACACCGAGACCCTCCGGGTGTCGGCTCGCCTCACCCCGAAAGAGATCGAATCGGTCGACAAGATCACCGGACGCAATCTGCGCCCCGCCACCGCCATCGACGCCGACGTGTGGGTCGACAAGGAGGGGCGGATCGTACGCATACACCAAGTCGTCCACTTCGCGTCCGACGCTGACATTCGCATTGTGCTCACACTGACCAAGTTCAAGAGCGCCGTTTCGGTGAGCGCGCCGGTCGCGAGGTGAGCAAGGTTCCGTCACAGCCAGGAGGCCCGAGGCACTCTGTATCTGTCACGGGAATCAGCGTTCGCGGAGACGGCAGGGCCCTATCCGCCGGGTAGACGACGGAACCTGGGAGCTACCAGGCGGTGTCCTGGAGCTGGACGAGGAACCATGGCGGGCGTTGCATGCGAGGTCTTCGAGGAGACCGGCATCAATGTCAGGGTCGGCCAACTCTTCGGCGTCTACACGAACCTGAAGCTGGTGTCGTGGCCTTGGACTTTCGCTGCGAGCCTTCGGCCGGCACCGAGAAACGTCCCGGGCGGGACAGCATGCGCGAGCAAGGCGCCGAGTCGGCTGTCGACAACCGCGTTTCGTAGGCAAACCGTTGTCAGCACGATGTTGCCTGGCAGGTCCGGCACTCGCATCCTGACGGTTCAGCACGATCATGATGAAAGAACGAAGGTTTCCCGCACATGCAGCAGATCCCCGACCTCGGCAAGAACTCGCTCGGCAAGCCGGATCCGTGGGCCAAGTTCCGGGGGCTCGCCTGGTGGCAGTTGGTCCTCTCGATCGTGCCGATCCTCCTGCTGCCGGTCGGCGGGGCGATAGGCGGGCTCATCGGGGCGGCGGGCCTCTCCGCGAACCTCGTCCTCGCTCGCAAGCCGTTCGCAACGCCGGTCAAGATCCTGGCGATGCTGGGCGTGGTGCTCGCCTCCTATCTCGGGTACTTCCTCGTCGCGGGGCTCGCCTACAACCTGCTCAACGGCTGACTCTCCGGTCGGGATCCTGATCTTGGCGGCCGGAGCGAGGTCCCGGGGCCCCTTTCGCCCTGTTCCGAGTCCTTCAGATCAGGGCCGGGTATCCGGTCCCGCATCGTGTCGGCGAGCAGGCTTGCGGCCGCGTCCGGCAGGCCGGGGGCGGTCTAGGGCGCAGATCAACGCCGCGCCCTCGACCATGGTGTCCTGCTTTGGTGCAAGAGCCGGGCTGGCGCAACCGCGCCGCCGCCGACCACCAGATCGTCCACGACCATATCGCCCGGTACGGCGAGCACTCCGCGCAGCGCCTGTTCACCAGGTCGTTCGTCGCGACTGTGCAGCGCCTCTCTCCCCAGTCGCAGACCATGACCGGCACGATCGCCGAGTGGGAGCAGTGGACCGGCATGGTGTTCCCGGAGACGGGTGACTACGTCATCCCGGGCGGGCTGAGCCTGCTACGGGTCGACCAGTCCGCTGACCAGGGCACTTATACGGAGCCCAATATCTGGATGCAGCACGTCTGAGCTGAGTGCACAGGGCGTGATGGCGTCGCACGGCGTTCTCGGTCCAGGGCAGCGTCTACAGCGTCACCACACCATAGAAACGGACAAGTCGACCAAGGCTGCACTTTGACGAAGCCCTGGGGTGCCAGCCGGTCAGATCCGTTGTGACAACCTCACCCCAGCGGTGAAGACTTCGAGGCGGTCATCGGTCGGCGGATCCGGTCGGACTCGGTGGCGCGGTCCACCGCCAGCACCCTCGGCCGGACGGCCCGGTAGCGGTCGTCCGTCTCGATATCCTGCGCGACGCCGGAAGCCGCAGCGTCTCACTGGCCCCGGTGAACATGCTTGCGTCCGGCGGGATCAGGTTCTTGACGCGGGCACGGTCCGGATGACGCCAATGAGGGAAGTTCTGGGGGCCGACCGCGCGGTGTCCGCGGCCCCGGTACCGTCCCGTCACGACCGCACCGCACGCTAAGGTCGGCAGGCGAAAACAGGCCAAGGCCAGACGTGAAGACGACCTGCGGGACACGCGATGTGCGTCGCACGACCGGTGGTGAGTGAACACCTGATCCGAACGTGCAACTGACGGTGGCCGGAAGTCGTCCTCTGCGACGAGCCGACTAGGTACACCGAGAATCGGGACAATAGGGGGAAACGTTATGAACATGATGTTGAGGAAGAGCCGACGCAGACCGGGCGTTGTCCGGGTGGCCGTCCTGGGCGCCTGCGTGGCGGGCGCGTTGGTCCTCACAGGGTGCAACGGCGACGACGTGACAGGTTCGGACGTCGGCACGAGCACGAGCCCCACGAAGGCGGGGAGCACCGGTGGCGGCACAAGCACCGGCAACGGGACGGGCACCGGTACGGCGAGCAAGAAGCCGGCCGCCACGCCGTCTTCGGGCTCGGGCAGCGCCGCCGAGTCCCCCGGAGCAGCTCCGACCGCGTCCTCGTCCCCCATTGCCGCGGGGTCGGGTGCGGGGGGCGCCGACGACGGATGCGACCACAAGATGCCGATCTCCCCCGACGAGGTCGCGGTCTACCGCTACACCCCCGAAGGGGGATCCCTCAACCTGATCGTCAAGCACGGCAACTGGGGCTGCGGATCGCCCGACTCCGATGGCGCGCCGTTCGAGACGGTCGGCAAGGAGACGTTCATCCCGATGGACCAGGCCGCGTACGTCACCGTCACCAACCCCATCGTGGAGAGCACCGAGAACCAGCACATCGGCGTGCAGGAGTTCCTCGACTGGCTGGAGGTGCACCCGAACTCGGGACTCGTCTTCACCTACCACCTGGGCGCCGATGGTGCCATCGACCGCCTCGACGAGGTCTTCACCCCCTGACAGTGGCCCTTGCGCGCAGGCGCCCGGACGACGCCTGTCGTGCGGGCGTCCGCTCACCGCCCGCACAGTCGTACCGGCATTGGGCCGCGGGTCATCGGCGACCTTGGGGTCCGTCAAGATCCGCTGGTACTGCCACGGTGTTTGCTCTGATTGTTGGGCAGTTCAGGGGCTGTGTCCGCGTCGTTCGTAGTGGCTGATGCGGGCCTGGTACTGGCATCTGCGGTGCCAGGTCGACCAGTGCAGGATGTGGTCGACCGGGGTGGGGCGGCTGTCGGTGAGGCGGGTGATCAGTCATCGGATATCGGCAAGGCTGAGGTGGATGAGCTGGGAGGATACGTTTCTGCTTTGTCCATGTCCAGTGCCGGCTCATCGGTCTGCGCGGGGTCGCTGTCGGTGTCTTGGAGCCGGACGGCTTCTCGCCTGACACCCCGTGCGGCCGGTCGCATGCGAACTCTTGGGCCGTACGGCCCGACCCGCCATCGTGTGGTCGTGCGAACGCTTGCGCCGCTTCCGTGCAAGTACGGGATGAGACCGCCACCCTGGCGGCCTCGGACAGGAGATTCCATGGACCCGGACGAGGATCTGCTGATTCGCGCCGCAAGCGAGCCCGCGGCATTCGAGCCCCTGGTCGACCGGCACTCCGTCGCCCTGCACGGCTATCTCGTACGCCGTGCACCGACAGCGGCCGACGACCTGCTCTCCGAGGTGTGGCTGCAGGCCTATTAGGACTCCGTTAGGTCTATCTCGATCTCGGCGTCGTGCGTGCTGTGGCGGGCAGGGCTTGGTGGCAGGTGATGCAGACACCGGTCCAGCACCTCAAGACGTCCTGGAGGGTGTCGAGGACTTGGTAGAGGGTGGGGCCGGTGCGGGCACTTTTGGGGCCAGGCGCTGTTCGGTGAGGAAGGCGTGGGCGGCGGTCGCGAGGGTGACGTGGTGGTGCCATCCGGGCCAGGACCGGCCTTCGAAGTGGTCCAGGCCCAGGCCGTGTTTGAGTTCGCGGTAGTCGTGTTCGATGCGCCAGCGGACCTTGGCCAGACGGACCAGGTCGGCGACCGGTGTGTCGGCGGGCAGGTTGGACAGCCAGTAGTCGGTCGGCGCATCGGCGCCGGCGGGCCATTCGACCAGGAGCCAGCAGTCGGGCAGGACTCCGTCCCACCAGCCCTGTTCTGCCGAGGCGGCAGCCTTGATCGGACGCTCGACGGCCTTGCCGGCCGGGCGCACGCGCAAGGCGGCGAACCGGGAGCGTAACGCCCCTCGCGAACCGTTGCGCCAGGTGAGAGAGGTGAATGCCTCCCGCCCGAGGCCGACGGCCAGGGCTGCCACCGATGGTGCTTTCTGCCGGTAACGCGGCTGGGGCCAGCAGCCGATGGGCCCGTTGCGGGCCGGGGTCACGGGCTTCGCGTCGAAGGGGTGGGCGCTCACGTCCGAGCGGACGGCCAGGACGTAGGCGAGCCCGCGCTCGGCCAGCGCGGACCGCAGGTGAGTGTTAGTGCCGTAGGCGGCGTCGGCCACCACGGCCGGCGGCTTCATGCCCCAGCCGGCGAGCGTGTCGAGCATGTCCAGGGCCAGGCGCCACTTCTCGTGGTGCGTGACCTCCGGCGGAATGCGGGTGAGGGCCCGGCGGTCGGTGTCCGAGGCCCACTCCCGGGGCAGGAACAGGCGCCATTGCAGCGGGCAGGACGCGGTATCGGTCGCGGCGTGGATGCTCACAGCGACCTGGCAGTTCGCCCGCTTGCCCAGGGCTCCGCAGTACTGCGGAGCCACACCGACCGACATCTGGCCGTCCTTGGGCACCGACACATCGTCGATAACCCAGGCTGCCGGGTCGATCAGCGGCAGCATGCGTTCGTTGATCCGCCGTTGCACCGGCACGGGATCCCAGGTCGACTGGTTCACGAACTGCTGCAGGTTCTGCTCGTTGCCGTCCGGCAGCCGCGAGGCCATCGCCTGGATCGACTTGCGGCGACCGTCCAGCATCAGCCCCCGCAGATAACAGTCGCCCTTGGCCCGCTGGTCCTTGCGCGGCACCGACGCGAACACATCAGCGACGTATAACGCCAACGTCGCCCGGACACGGTTCACTTCATGTGCGTCCACACACCCAACATGCTCTTGATCAGCACTGATAGGAAGACCTAACGGAGTCCTACTATGCCACCCGCCACACCTACGACGCCGCACGGGGTCCCGCCAGAGGCTGGCTGTTCGGCGTCGCCAGGAACGTACTGGCCCGTCACTGGCAGACCGTGTCCCGGGCGACGGACGCTTCGCAGGCAGCGTCGGAGATCCCGGAGGGCGACCCGTGGCGGGCTGTCGACCAGCGACTGGACGCTTCCGCAATGGGGCCCGAGCTGCGCGAGGGGCTCGCCCGGCTTCCCGAGTCGGAGCGCGAGTTGCTCCTGCTCGTCGCCTGGGAGCAACTGACGCCGACCGAGGCCGCGGCCGTCGTCGGCATCCCCGCCGGCACCGCCCGCTCTCGCCTTCACCGGGCCCGCACCCGACTTCGTGTCGCGCTGACAGGGACCACCCTCACGAATTTGACGGGAGACTTCGCATGACGCACGAGGAGCAGGACACCTACGTACTCGACTTCCCGGGCGCCACTGCCCTCAAGAACGCCGGCCGGACCGAACCACCGGACCCGGCGGTGCTCACGGCGGCCCACGCTCTTCTGCGCCAGGCGATGGCGGCGGACACCGAGCATGCCGTACCCGCCACTCCCGCCACCGCCATTGTGGTGACGCCCCGCTTCGGCAGGCGCCGGCTTCTCGCCTGCGCTGCCGCAGTCGCAGCCGTCGCTGCGGGTGTGGCCATCCTCCCGGTGGTCGATGTCGGCAGTGAGCCGGCAGCCAGTGTCTCAGCGGCCGATCTCTTCAACTCCATGGCCGACCGGGCCGCTTCCGGGACCCAGCGGAACACCCCGTACTGGAAGACCACGGTCAAGACCTGGGTGGAAGGCGACAGGACCCACACTGACGAGTACTACCTGAGCCGCAATGCGCTCGTGATCAAGACCCAGAACGGCCGAACCGTCGCGAAGAAGGGTCCGCGGGGTGGCACGAGCTGGAGTGTCGGCAACCGGCAGGTGAGCTGGGACAACCTCGACAAGCTCCCCACCCGACCGGACGCACTGCGTCGTCTCCTGTCGGCGGGCGCACAGGGAGCATCCGCCGCCGAGCAGACCGTCCGGCAGTCGGGCGAGCTGTTGACCAACTCACCTGCCTCTCCGCGCCTGCGCGCCGCGCTCTACCGCGTTCTGGCGGACACGCCTGGCGCCGAGGTGACGGAACGGGTGAAGGACGGAGCCGGCCGGATCGGCACCGAGATCTCTTGGAAGTGGTCCAAGAACTTCGCACACAGCCCGCACGATCCGAAGTGGATCGTGCGGCCGTCCGACGGGCAGCTCCTCGAGATCTACCACGTGCGGGACGACGACGCGGCCCACGTCACCGAACGGGACACGTATCTGTACGTCGGCCCGGCCGACAGCCTGCGCTGAGCCGTCGTCAGCGGGAACCGCGGGGCAGGCTACCGGCGGTTCCCGCCTCGACCTCACCTTTCCGCAGGACGTCCCCGATCGTGGCTGCTCCACGCTCTGGCTGGGCGCCGCACGCCCCCGGGGGGCCGGCGCGGGCACCCGTCAGGCGACTGCGGCGGAACGACGTTCGGCCACAGGCGGCGCGCAGGGCGGACACAGAGTCGGCGGGACGCCCGGGTTCCGGGTGAAGATGGCTTGCCGCACGACGTGCAGTCTCCAGTCACCTTGTGGATGCGGGCCACCTCGGCTTGCGCGACCTACGGTGCGAGGGACCGGCTCCAGCTGCCAGCTGTGGCTGCTGATTACGTCCAGGTCGGCCGACGCCGCAACGCCATCCCCTCGGACGGCGGCGGTACCGGCCGCAGCGACGGCAACGACTGACGGACCGGGAGCCCTGACGCGAGAACGGTCTGTCCATCGCGGCATGCCTGGGCGAGGACTTCCTCGCCCAGGCACTGCACCGCGAACACCGCCACGTACCCGGCGCCCTCGATGTCGCCGGACTGATGACCTGGGACGACCTCAACCAGATCCTGGCCGTGCACCGGCTGGAGCCGCCGCGCATGCGGCTGTCCCGCGACGGCGAGACGCTGCTGGTCGGCGGCTACACCACACCGGTCGCCACCCGCCGCCACACGGTGTGGCACCGCCTCCACCCGGCCGAACTGCACAGCCGCCTCCAGGAGGGCGCATCCCTCGCCCTGGACAGCGTCGACGAACTCCACCCGCCGATCGCCCGCCTCCGCGAAGCCATCGAGCGCGAGCTGCGCACCCGCGTGCAGGCGAACCTCTACGCCTCCTGGAGCGCTACCGAGGGCTTCGGCGTCCACTGGGACGACCACGACACGGTCGTGGTCCAGCTGGACGGGGCGAAACGCTGGCCGCCAAGCTCGACTACTACTGGCACCTGCGCAAAGTCATGGCCGACCGCGGGATGTTCTCCACCACCGACCTCCTTCCACTGCTCGCCGAACGCGGCATCACGCTGTCCACGAGCCAGGTCTACCGGCTCGTCGTCGAGCGACCGGAGCGACTGAGCCTGAAGATCCTCATGGCCCTGCTCGACATCCTCGACTGCACCATGGACGACCTCATCGAGCCCATCGCGGCAGCCGGCACGGCGAAGAAGCAGAAGAAGGCAGCCGCCGCCGGCTCGGCGCCCGAGTCGGAGGGACTCGGCGCCGAGAGGACCCGAGCCGTGGTCACCGCGGTCGCGGGCGGTCGAGCGAAGTCCCGCCAGGTGGCCAAGGCTTTGGTGATGCGGTCGGCCGTCCTGACCGACGGCAAGGGATCTACTCATCGAGCTCCGCAAGGCCGGCGCCTTGGCGATCGCGGCACCGGTCTGCGCGGAGTGCGGCAAGCAGCTGCGAACCATCCAGCGCAAGGGCCAGGACTGGTACTGCTCGGTCTGCGGGGAGAGACCGTTGAGTGCACCACCTGCGGAAACGTCCGACGCATCAGCTTCCGGGACCGCAAGGGCCTACCCCGCTGCAAGATGTGTCCCGACAAGGATGACCGCGATCCCGTCACGGTCGTCCACTAACAACCTCAAACTGCACACCCTCGCTGACGCCGTGGTGCGGGTGCCCGGTGCCTCCGCCGGCGCCGCACGCTGGTTCCCCCGCCGTACGCGGCGTGCCGCTTCCGGCCTGCCGGGCCTGGTAGCCGCGGGGGAGGAGAACGACGTGACGCACGGGATGGTCCTGGACCGAGGCTTGCGGGTCCTGCACATCACCGAGACGGAGATGGGCAACGTGCAGCTCACCGAGCAGGGAATGCTGCGCCTGAGAAGAACACGGGATTGAACCGCCGGTTCACCGACTTCTTCGCCCTCGTCCGTGACTCCACCACTCTGTGCGCCCAGGCGGCGCAGTCGGGCCACCAGACGACCATCAAGGACGTCGAGTCATCCGCATCTTCGACGAGGCCTCCCGTGAGACGATCCTGCATGCCGGTAGCCGGGCCGCGCACAGCCTCCCCGTCACCAGCCCCACCGGACAGGTAATCGGGATGATCTCCTCGCACCACGAGCAGCCGCCGGCGGGGTTCACTCCGACGCAGCTGGCCGCTCTGGAGGCGACCGGGACCATGGTGAGGACCGTCACCCAAACGGCCCGATTTCCGCCAGCGGGGACCGGGGAGGGACGGCCTGTCCTTCCCCCGAGCACCACCCGGAGACTTCCGTGTCTGACGTGAACAGCCCCTACAAGCCCGGTACTCCCTGCTGGATCGACCTGATGGTCCCCGACCAGCGGGCAGCTCTCGACTTCTACTGCGACCTGTTTGGCTGGCAGGGCGAAGTCGGCCCGCCCGAGACCGGCGGGTACGCCGTCTGCACCCTCAAAGGCAGGCCGGTCGCCGGGATCATGAAGGCGATGAACCCGGACGGCACGGTCCCCGACCCCTTGCCCCCGACGGCGTGGACCACCTACCTGTCCACCGACAACATCGACGCCACCGTCAAGTCCGCCACCGACGCGGGCGGCACGGTCATGATGGGCCCGACGGACGTCATGGACCTCGGCCGGATGGCCGTGATCACCGACCCCACCGGGGCCGCCGTCGGGCTGTGGCAGCCCGGCACCTTCGACGGCGCGGGCATCGCCAACGAGCACGGCGCGCTCATCTGGAACGAGCTACTCACCGCCGACCCCCAGGCCGCGTCCGCGTTCTACTCATCCATCCTGCCGGTCACTACGCCGCGCTCCGAAATCCCCGGCGTCGAGGGCGTCATCGAGTTCCAGGTGGACGGGCGCGCGGTCGGCGGGATGACGGACCTGGCCCAGCTCCCGCCGGGCGTAACGCCGCGGTGGCAGACGTACTTCCAGGTGGACCACGTCGACGAGGCCCAGGCCGCCGCCGTCCGCGCCGGCGCCACCGTCCTCACCCCGGCCTTCGACATGGCGGTTGGCCGGATGGCCGTCCTCTCCGACCCGCAGGGCGGCGCCTTCGCGGTGATCACCACGACCAGCGCGGAGCAGCCGGCCTGACCGGATATGACCCAGCGGGAGGCGCACGGTCAGCCTCCGGTCGTTCTGTGGTGGGTGCGGGGGCCGGCAGAGCCATGCCTCGCCCAGGCACATGCCCCAAGCGCAGCCGAGGTGAAACGCGTGGACAGGGGCCATGGGATCATTCCGAAGCGCCAGGTCCTGAGGTCAACGGCAGGCCAAGTATTTGATCACGACATGCCGAGCTGAAGGAGATGCGTGTGTGGGAGAAGCTCTTCGTCACCATGATTCTCGCGATCATGGCCGAGTCACTCCTTCGCCGGATACGGAGGCGGTGGCACAGGATGCGCGTCCGCCAGACGGTCGCTGCACTGAGCCGTGGGGACACCGCCCGCATCCGCTGCGCTGCACGATGCCGCAACTCAGGCGGCGGTCGACACCGTGCGCGCCTTACGGTGGAAGCCGAAGGCGCTTCCCTTTCCACCAGTGACGGAACAGTTGAGCAGCTGCAGTTCAGAACTCCGCTCACGAGTGTCGAGGTCGTTCCCGAGCGCTCGATGCTGGTGTACAACACAGGCGGACGGCAGTTTGAAATCTTGCTTCCGGCGGGGGAAGACCGCCTCTTCGATGCCGTCGTGGCCAGGCTCTTGGGCCGCGGCAGCGAACACCTGACCGCCGGCACCGTCTCAAGCTCCCTTTTGGGTTCGGCTCCCGCGCACCACAAAAGCTGAGCCAGAACCCGAGAACCGACAGCGAATGTTCACCAGTTTCGACAGCACGGAGTGGTCCGGAATCCTCGAACGATGGTGGCTTGATGACACCTGTCAGACCTCGGGCCTAAGGTGTGCCGGTGATCTTCAGAAGGAAGCAGAAGGCCGCGGACCTGGCCGCCGTCATAGCAGAGCTGGAACAGGCAGTGGCCGCTCGAGACGGTGGCCGCACCGAGCGTGCGTTCAAAGCGGCGATGAGTGGCCTGCAGTCGGCAACGGGCACCGAATGCGTGCCGGTGGGACCCCGGTTGGCCGCGCTACTCCCTGCCTTGCCGCCCACCGGTCCGCGCCCGATGCTGGCGACGATGGCCGGCTTCTGCGTGGAACGCGGTGCCGATCCGGCGGCCTGTGCGGAGCCGGTCCTCGACGGCACCCACCGGGACCTGCTCGATGCCCTGGAGTTCGCCCGCCGCTGGGCCGACGCCGGCGGTGCCGGGGACGAACTGCCAGAGGCCGACGAGAAGATCATCGACGACGCGCTGATAGCCCGGCTGGGTGGCGAGGCGCACGAGGCGTTGCGGCTGGCGCTGGCCTGGTGCTCGGTCGAGGAGTGGCAGCCCCCCGCGCTGGCCGTGCTGTGCCGCAGCACCGAGGTGCGCCGAAGGCACGCATCCGCGCTCCTCCCCGCCTGCCGCGACCTGGCGGCCCTGGAGCGGCACGACCTCAAGTGCCTGGCCTACGCGCTGGCGATCCTGGACGACGAGCCCCTGGTGGTGTTGCACCGGCCCACCGGGACCGGGTTCGAAGTGCGCATCGGGGGCATCGGGGACAACTTTCAGTTGCACACGCTGCTCGCCCATGTGCTCGTCGGCGGCGGCCACGTGCCCGGCACCGCACCGTCGGCGGAGAGCGTCCGTCTGGCCACGGACCCCGAGCCCGCTCAGGGGCGCACCGGGGCCGTCGCGTCCGGGGCCTTCGAACTCCTTGCCTCGGACGGGGAGCGTATTTGGAACGAGGGGCTGCCCGACGATATCCCTGTGGTGGAGGGGCGCCGTCTGCTCGTGCTGGACGAGCCGATGTACCCGCGCAGTTGGAACGCCGACCGGTTCTTCCCGATGCTCCCGGCGACGGCCGAGCTGACTCGTGTGCTGTCCGCCGACGAGGTCCAGACCTGGTTCGCCTACACCTGCTGGACGTCCTGACCCGCTCACCCGGCGCCACCGCTCGGCGTCGGCTGCTGCCGCGGTCAGAAGTCGGTACTCGGGCCTGGCCTGTCGATTTTCGGTTCTGGCACAGATCTTGGAGAGCAATCGCAGAGAGTGGTGGACGTTCGAATCTGCTCGACTTCCCGCTCGCCATCGGGTCGGCCCAGCAGAACACCATGGCGAAGTTCGGCGCGTCGGGTTTTGAGGCCGCCGCGGTGACGGCCTTCGCGGCCGCGGCCGGCGCGGGAATGCCCGACCTCCGGTACGTCACCACCAGGACCAGCGCCGCCTTCGACCGGCCCTTCGGCTTCCTCGCCCTGCACCGCCACACACGGCTCGTGCTGACGGCAGGCTGGGTCACGGATCCGTTGCCGTTTCCCGAGGATGACTGGGAGGACGAAGGGTGAGCGAGACGACACACTTTTTCTGGCGAATTTTACCCACATATCATGCGATGGGATGGGGCGGCGATGATGGATGGCGAGCTGCAAGGACTTTTCGAAAAGGCCTATTCGGCCATCCAGGAGGAGGAGCTTGATCTGCTGAATGAGACGCTCCCTCAGGTTCAGAAGCTTGCTGATTCCGGAAACCCCTATTTTCAGGAGGTAATCGGGGCCGCAGCTCTTGAAATCGAAAAGGATTACCCTAAAGCATATCGGTACCTCAAGCTTGCCGCAGACGCCAGGATCTCATCCGCCCAGCGAGGCTTGGGTCACATGTTGGCCCTAGGACTGGGTGTTGAGAAGGACCTTGAGATGGCGGCAGCCCTCTTCTGTAAGTCCGCGAATGCTGGTGACCCATTCGCGAAATATAATCTAGGTAACATGTATCTGCAAGGCTTGGGGGTTCCCGAGTCTGAAGAAAGAGGAACTCGGCTGCTAGAAGAGGCATCGGATGCCGGCCTAGCAGCCGCATCGGCGCAGCTGGCAGATATGAAGGGGGCGATCGGTGACTATGGGGGAGCCCGGGGAATCCTCGACAAGATTGTCCCCGGGGGAGAAATTCCTCCCTTGTCGGCAAAAAATTTCTCCGCCATGTGCTATCACGGCATGGGAGGTCCCGTTAACAAAATTAAGGCGCTCGGGGGTGCCTTGAAATCAGTAGAACTCGGTGATCGTGATGGCATTGCCGGCAGCCGCACTATAGCGGGGGAACTGACCATGGCCGAGATTAAAGAGGCTATTGCCTGGTCAAATGTTGACAACTGGGCTGAAGCATTTCTTGCCTGCGCCCGCGATCGGTGATGCTGCACCGAGCTCGTGCGCGGCGACGGGTGCGACGACCGCGACCTGGCCGGCATGCAGTGCTGCGCCGCGCAGGTCTCGGGCCGCGCCCATTGCATGGCCGCAGGCCGCGCGTGCCTACATCATCTGCCTCACCACGTAGGACACGGTCTTAGGGAGGACTTTCATGATTCGTCCACAGGTTAGTGATTTCGTCGCTCTAGGTGCGCTTCCCTCTGAGAGGGGTGAACCTGATGAGGTCCTTGAGCAGGCTGTTGATCGTGCCGGGGCTCTCTTGGATCTCATTGAGCGCCCGGTGACTGACGAGGAGGCGCACGCTCTAGCTGAGTGTTTCGGTGAGGACTTGTGCTTTGGTCTGGCCTGGAACCTGCTGCATCTGATTGAAACCGCGCCCTCCGCGCGCGTAAGGCAGCCTGAGAAGGCAAGGCACTGGCGTGAAGGTCTTACAAATCTGTAACTTTGGCAGCCGTCTAGCAGCCTTGGCCTGACTCTGTCTGCAGATTTTGCTGCAATTCGACGATGTTGTGCTTATGTTGTGAGAATTGACGAAGGTGTCATTTCTTGACGGGGTCGCCAAAATTGAGGATCATGAGGGATGAATGGAAGCCAGGCCTCCTAGGGTCACCCATATTGATGAATTTCTCGTAGGGTGATGTGTGAAGTGAAGGTGGAGTGCCGGTAGCGCTCTTCGAGCTCGTAGAATATTTGGGAAACCTGGAGGTCTGGAAAGCATGTCGTACCTGATCATGGGATTCGTTGCCCTGCTTGCCGGTTTCCGTTCACTTGCGTTCCGTCGCCGACAGTTGAGCGCGGCTCCCATATCTTCCTCGCTGATAATAATTCGTCCGGTGTTCCTCGGCGTGCTCGGTTGGACCGGAATTGCTGCTGGGCTTTTCTTGTTGGTGGGCGGAATCGTCATCCTTGCTCAGAACTGAAGTCAGCCTCACAGCCGGGATTTCAGCACGTCGACCTCACATCGTCCGCCAGGCCCGCTCGGACACCGCGTTGCGGCCCGGTTTGTACTCGATCCATGCCCGCTCGGTGTTGTGCATCAGCGGTGGTCGACGTAGGTGACGAATCCGCCCACTGTCCCCCGCAGTGCATCCGCAGCGGAAGGCCTTGTCGCGCATGCTCGCGGTGTGCTGCGCCTCGGTCATCGCATACGGTGCGCGGACCCCAGTTCCACGCCGCACAAGCACACGACGTAGCCGTGACGCAGGGCGGTGGCCGCCCACTCGAGGTCGTGCGTGACCCAGGTCCGGGAGTAGATCTCACCGTCGGGCCTCCGCAGTTTCAGCCGGGAGTAGGTGTACCCGAGGCACAGATCCAGTTTTGGCTGTTCATCGGGTATCCCGTGCAGCTCCCATCCAGGCATCAAGCGCAGGTCGGACTACGCCGCCCAGGCCAAAGCCACCGCAGGCTGGATCAAATCCCGCTTCGAAAGCTGCCAGAAACGCCCCTACGACCTGCTCCTGCGCGACTTCAGAGGCACCATCAGCCTCGGCCGTCTCAAATTCGACCAGTGGATCCTTGGCTTCTCCTACGACGGCAGCCGCCGTGTCGACTATGTCGCCAGCATCGACAACATATGGGTCCAGCCCATCCCCGCGCGGCCCGGCCGCCGACGCCGCACGGTGCGTTCGTCCGTGCCTCTGGTGACCTGTGGGCGTCGGCCGCCAGGTGCGGAAGCGGATCTGACTGGAGGAACGTCCGATACGCAGCCACCTTCGCGGGGCCGCACGGTGGGACGGCTCTGACAAATCCGGTAGTGATCACTGGACAGGTGACGGGCCAGTCAGGGGATCTAGTGATCGTTTCTGGATTTTGCTGTGGAGCGGCATGTCTTCGAGCTGGGGTTTTCCGTGTGGACGTCGGGAGTGCTCCGAAATGCAGTGTTGGTGATTGCTTCGGAATGTGGTGATCGTCGCCGGATTCCCTATGGCTGGGCACCAGTAGGGTCGCGGAATGAACGTAAGCGTCCAAGCCTCGTTCGATGCCGCGGTGCCGGACGGTCCTGGGGCATCGCTGATCCGGTGGTTCCGTACCGCCCGCACCGGGCTGTACCGCGGCTTGGTGGAGGCGGAGGCCGGGAGCGGGGGAGGGGTTGTCTCCGCGGCGCATATCGTCCCGGACATCGACGACCTGGTGCGCCGCTTCCCCCGCATCGGGAAGACGTGGCCGCAGTTCGAGGAGGAGCTCGCCGCGTTCCCGTGGGGCGCCCAACTCGTGTTTCTCACGCAGGGCGGGGAGCCGGAGGTGCTGGGCCGGGCGAGTTCCTATCACGTCCTGAGGGACGGTTCCATCTGGCGCGCATCGGCTTTGACCACTGTCAACTCCCCGGATGACGCCGCGTCCTGCACCGCGGTGGTGGACTTCCTGCACGCCGCGCTGGATGGGAGCAACCCCCTCTACGGCCACATCGAATGGGACGACTTCGACGAACTCACCAACCTCGATACCGTGCTGCGCCGCAAGCCGCGCACGTCCCTGCGCGAGGGCAGGCAGTTCCTGCGCGGCTACGCGTGGGTGACGGTCTGTCCGGCGGAACTTGCGGCGCGCCTCGGCGGCGCCGCAGCGCTGGAGGACTCGGGCGCGTTCCACCGGGTGCTCCCGTTGCGGGCGAGGGGTGTGCTGCTCCAGGCATCGGCCACGATGGACGGGTACACGGACCAGGTGATGGAGGGGGTCTTCGAGACCCTGGCTCCCGTGCTGCCGCCGGGCGAGCCGAGCCCGGACCCCGCCCGCCCTGACACGCGGTTCGTCCCGCGAGACGCCGCCACGGTGCGCTGAGTTGCTTGGACGCTGCCACGTGTGTCCCCTCGCCGCCCACCTCCAGCGCCAGGACCTCGACGCCTCCCTGCTGCGCCGCTACCGGCAGTTTCCTGACCCACCACCCGCGCCCGCGTCGAACAACACCACGGCCGGCTGGCGGGTTCAGAGTGCGATCGGCCGGTACTTCAGAGCCGCATCGACAATCTGCTCCGCAGACGCGTCCTGGAGGTCGTCCGAGGGGTGGAAGATCAGGTCACTCATGCGGGGGATTCTGCTCGACGGCTCCGCTCAGGGCTGGTCGTTCGCCGTCCACCAGGCGGCTTCGTTCTCTGCTCTGCTCGAGCAGTTTCCCGAAACCGGATAGAAATGGGACGATTCCTAACCCTTTCCCTCCTGACGGGCGTAACGGGTGCCTGATCCGTCGGGGCTGGCGAAGTGCGCGGCTCCGACGCAGGCCGTAGTTGACGACCGTTTTGGTGTCGATATGCCTGTGACCTGCAGGTCAGCCGTATCCGTATCGAGATCCGCCTCCGCCTGTCCCGTACCGTCTGAGTGCCTAAGATCCACTGATGCACCGATCCCCCTCCGAGCTCATAGCGCAGTGCCGGGAAAACTTCGGCTCCGGGCCGCGGTCGTTCTCCTGGCGAGAGCGGCGGACGTATCTCCGCATACCTCGTCGGATATGGATGTCCGGCGATCCCCTGCTCGAGATTCTCAAACGGCAGGACTTTCTCCTGGAGCAAGGCGTCGTGGTCTGGGCGTCGCTGGTGCAGGCCAACAATCTTCTGTACGAGCCGGGCCGTACCGATCACCCGGCCGTCGTGCTCTACAGCGCGGACCAGGAGTTCGACGACCGTCCCGAGCACCTGCAGTACGTCGCACGCAGGCTGTTCTCCGTCAAGGGCAAGCTCCTGTCGGATCCGCTGCTGCAGCCGTTCGCCAACATGCTCTGCAGGGAACTGTCCCGGGAGATGCGGATGCCGGTCCCGCAAAGCCTGACCGGTAGCCCCGACGTGTACTGCACGGACGTGATGGTTGCCCGGCGGCACTTGCCGACAGGAACACTCAACCACGCACTCTTCCCGTTGATCATCCATCCCACCTGCGACGAAACGATGATCCTGCCCAGCCGCTTCTGGCCGGACGACTTGCGTAACGCCTGGGAGAGCGTGCCGGCCTGAGTCCGCACACTGTGCACGACGACGAGGCCGTTGCGGCCTGGTTCACCTGCTCGCGTCCCCTGGCCTCACACCCTGCGTTCCAGCACGGGCCGCGGACGCCGGCCCGGTGGGCAAGGGCGGTAGCCGGTGGGGGAGGCGAGGTGCTCGCAGACTCCGCCGAACTCGGGCAGCGCGACCGGGCATTCCTTCTCCAGGGCGGGGAAGAACTGTTTGGCCTGGGGGACTGCTGGGTGGTCTGCCAGGTGTAGCCGGGACTGCTGGCGAGGGCCCGGTGGCGGGCCCCGACACCCTGCGGAGGCGTTCGCATGACCTTGACCTCGGCCCACAGCACAGACGGCGTTCTCCTCGAAGGCCGGGCGCAGAGGCTGATCACGTCGGCCGCGTCCGTCGGCGAGCGGGCCCGCCGGGCAGACTCTGGTCGAGGAAGAGACGATCCTCGCCCGCGGGAGTGTGCAGCGGGTGCTCGGCCTCAGCGTCTCGCTGGCCGCGGTGTCCGGCCTCGACGAACGGCGCCTGGCGGTCATGCTCCGCGCCATTGCGCGCCTCGCAGGGAATGACACCCTCGCGGTGGGCACCCGCATCTGACTCTCGCCGCCCGCCCCGTGGCCGCCAGCGAAGAGGGCCGACCCGCCCCCGACCCAAGGGCGGGCCAGTGTCGGCTGTCCGTCCGTCCTCAGCACCCCAGTCGACATGATGGCGGCGGGCTCGGCTCGAACTGACGAACCCACCGCGCACCGCCTCTGTAGCCCGCCAAGTTGGGTGTCTGGCCATTCTGGTGATCGCCACGCGCCCGACGAGGACTGCAGCCGCCGCGTCCGCGCAGACGGGGTGATCCTCGCCCTGGCCTATTCAGTTTGCGACGTTGCCGCGCTGGTCCAGACCGCGGGCCGTCAGGACTTCGACGAGATGGCCCATGGGTCGTCGCAATGCTCAGGATCGGGCTGGTCGGGGTAGAGCATCTTTCGTACGCAGCGGTGCAGTCCCGTTTCGCCGGATCCGCCGGCAGCGGTCATCCAGGGCAGGGCGTCTATGGCGTGGGCGCGTTCGTCGGTGGCGAGGTCGTCGACGGCGGCGCGCAGGTCGTCGGGGACGGGTTCGTCGGTGAGGCAGAGCGAGCCGATCGCGGCGGCCAGCCGGACTTCGGGTGCCTGTGACCGGTGCCGCCACCGTTCGCGTATCCAGGCGATGGTCGGTGCGTGGGGGTGGGCTCGGGTGGCTTCGGCGGTGGCGAGGACCAGGGCGGCGCAGACGATCGGGTCCTGCTCGGTGGCGAGCCGGGCACGGAAGGAGGAGCGCACCGTCCCGTGGGGGTCTGCGGCGGTGGCCAGTGTGTAGGCGGCGTGGATGCGTATGGACGGATCGGGGGGAGTTGAGAAGGGGCTGGAGGAGGGTGATCGCGGCCCGGGCGGCGGCGACCGACCAGCCGGCGGGGTAGCCGGTCACCTCGACGCCGTAGTCGTCGTATGGATCGCTGTCCTGGGTGTCGGTGCGGTGGAGCAGCAGTTCGTCTCGGGAGGCCACGCCGAAGTAGCGGGCGCGTGCCGGGGCGGAGGCCTCTGCGAGCGCGCTGGCACGGTAGGGGTGGCGGGTATCGGCGGCGATGCGGATCAGGAACGGCACAGCCAGAGCGGCCGCGGCCGCATGTCGTTGGCGCACATACCAACCACAACGCGCCTTCCGGTGCGAGCGGACGAGTCGTTCACGTGCATCAGGTGAGCGGCTTCCCTGACACGATCTGCCCTCGGGAAGTGTTCCCAGGGGACTTGATCGAGCAGGAAGCCGTCCTTGACCTGGGGCCGGAGGGCGGCCACCGCTGCCCGAACGTCATATGGTCCGCCCGCGAACGAGGACAGTTCCGCCCCGTCCACCCATGCCGGGCACATCGCAAACGCCGGATCAGACCGCCATCCAAGAGGGGTGGGCCGGTCACTCCGGCCCGCCCCATCTCTCTTTGTCCACTGCCGGTGTGGTGACCGGCAGGTGAAGGCGCTGTGGAAGGGTTGAAACGCCCTGTCGACGCGCGTAGCACACTCCGTGGGCGGTGCGATTTCCTCAGGAACGCACATCTCCAACCCCCCACATTCCTCGGAGAGTTCATGTTCCGCCGCACCGCTTTCGGCCTGCCCACAGCCTCCCTGCTGATCCTCGGCATCTGCGCCGCGCCGGCTCTGGCAGAGCCTCCCGCACCCCCGTCGACCGCGACCGCACGCACCGAACTCGCCGCCCTGACCGTCGCCGCCCCGCACTCCATGGACGGCTACGCCCGCGACAAGTTCGACATCTGGTCCAGCCAGCCCGACGGCTGCACCACCCGCCAGGACGTCCTCGCCCGCGACGGCAAGAACATCCACGCCCAGCCGAACACCTGCCAGCCCGCCAGCGGCTCCTGGTACTCCGCCTACGACGACACCACCGTCACCGTCGTCGCCCAGGCCACCATCGACCACATGGTCCCCCTCGCCGAAGCCTGGCGTTCCGGCGCCGACACCTGGACCGCCGACCAGCGCAAAGCCTTCGGCAACGACCTCAAAGACCCCCAGCTCCTCATCGCCTCCGAGTCCTCCAACTCCTCCAAGTCCGACAGCGGCCCCGCCGACTGGAAACCCACCAACCATGCCTTCTGGTGCACCTACGCCAAGGACTACACCCACATCAAATCGGTCTGGAAGCTCACCACCACCGACGACGAGAAGACCGCCCTGTCCTCAATGATCGACACCTGCACCAACTGAGCGCGACCCGGACGGAGTACGGGCTTCCGGAAAGGCTCTGCCTGCCTCAGCGCAGATGCCCCTTGCTGAGCGCAGGCAGAGCCGGCCCGTAACGCAAGCACCCGTAGGGGAGTTGGCCCCGGCATGGACAATTACGATCACCTCGACCTCGACGAGATCGACTTTGCGCCGATGGACGACTGCACCCAGAGACTGGCCCTGCTGACACTGCAGGAAGCACATGATCTGCTCCAACTCCTGCTGACGATCGCCCAAGATGGGCATCCCCTCTCACCGCAAGCAGACCGGCTCGCACGGGAGATCGCTGCACGGATCCCGTCAGCGAACTGACCACCACGCCCTCGCCGGCATCCCGGCTTCGTGTACCGGGCCCCGGCCAGCAGCGAGCCTGGGGAATGCAGGCAGGAGCCGAGCTGTCCTTGTCCTCCAAGCACGTGGCTGGTGTCGGGGCGCAGACATGCTCAGTTCCGGCGGACTCACGTGGCCGGGATCTGCCCACCTAGTACCACGCGCCAGATTGAGCCGGTGCGGCCGCATTTGCGATACGCCGGACCGTGCTCCGTCCGTACGATCGCGCCGATGCACGAGGTGAGGACATCGCCACGGTGCACGTAGTGGTCAACCGGGCTGCTAGGCCTGGCCACCAGACCTTCGTTCCATGCCGGCCGCCGCACCGCGACCACCCGCGCGATCACCTTGTATCTCGGCGTGCACGAAACCGTGGCCGCCGCTGCCGGCGTTCTCGCTGAGGCGACCGCCGAAGCATCCAGGGCCCGCCAGCACGACAGTAACCAGGACAGCAGTCCCCAATGACGTCATGAATCGTCGCATCATGCCTGGACAACCATCGATGCGAACCGCCGATCGTTCCCGGCTCGGCTGCCGATGAGGTTCTGAGATATGTGGACCACCAGGTGCGGACTCTGGTGGACATCGATCCCGCGGTACGCCGTGACCTGCCCGACGCGGTGCACAAGATGCGCGTCACCTGTCGGCGACTGCGCAGCACCCTGCGCTCCTATCGGCTGGTGCTGGACCGCAAGGTCACCGATCCGATCCGCGAGGAGCTCAAGTGGCTCGGTGGCGAACTGGGAGCGGCACGCGACCAGGAGGTTCTGGTGAAAGAGCTCGGCTCGCGCATCAGGGCACTTCCCCGCGAGCTGGTCCTTGGGCGCGTCGGGACCCGGTTGCAGGAGTGGAACGTCACCCGTACCACCGAGGCGCGTCAGCGGACCCTGGATGCCCTGCGCTCACCTCGCTACCTGGAGCTTTTGAACTCCTTGACCGCGCTGGCGGAGCAGCCCCCGCTGGCTCGGAAAGCCGAACACAGTCCGGAGAAGGTGATGGTCAAGGCCATCCTCAAGGAGTACGAGCGGCTGGCTGGCCGGGTGGCGCACGCACTGGAACTGAGCCCGGGAACGGAACGCGATGAGGCTCTTCACCAGGCGCGCAAGGCGGCCAAGAAGACGCGGTACGCCACCGAACCGGCGCGTGCCGCAGTCGGGAAGCGCGCGAAGCGGCTCGGCAAGCGGGTAAAGGGCGTACAGAAGGTGCTGGGAGAGCATCAGGACAGCGTCGTCGCGCGGCCGGCCCTGCGGAATCTGGCGCTAGAGGCCCACGCGGCGCACGAACCCAGTTTCACCTGGGGTTTGTTGTACGGCCAGCAGCAAGACGTAGCAGCCAGGTGCGAACGGGAACTGCCAGATGTGTGGGCCCGCGCGTCGAAACCACGCTTGCGTAAGTGATCGGGTTTCGGTTTCAGAAGACCTCCGTGCCCGAGAGAGACGTTGGCTCCTGAACGCGCCATCCGTGCCCCGACGTTACGTTCGCCACCGGCCCAGTAGCTGGGACGGGGCCGTCGTGAGTTGGGCCGACGCCCGTCTGGCCGACCTGGGGGTCGCTGCGCTCGCCGACGGGAGCATGTCAGGGTCGCGCCTGTGACATTCGGGCGCCGGACGTCGCCGGATGACGGCGACAGGCGACCGCGGCCCTGCTGCGCCTGGCTGCGCTCCATCACGGGGAGCTTATCGGTCGCCTGGAACAGGGCCGGGCGCTCGTCGCCTAACGGGCGCCTGCGTGCCCGCAGTCACGGCGACGTAGCGCGAAGTGACATGTGATCCGTCAAATCGCCGTGCACTTTGATGTCATCGCCGGTCGGCGAAAGCGCTGCTGCCGAGGTGCTCGAGGAGGTCTGCGACATCGCGGTAGACCGCATCGGCGCCTGCCATCTCCAGGTCGGTCCGCGGGATACCGCCGGACAACACTGCCACAGACGTCACCCCGTCCCGGGCGGCGGCCTCCATGTCCCAGACGGTGTCGCCGACGAACACGGCCCGCCCGTTCGGGACGCCGACGAGATCTCTGGCCCGCGCGACGGGGTCGGGGGCGGGTTTGCCCGCCCGGACGTCGTCCGCGCTGGCCGCTCCGAGGATGACGTCGTCGGCGTCGATGGCGCGGCGCAGCGCGGCCAGCTCTGCGCCGCCCGCCGAGGTCGCCAGGACGATCTCCCAGCCGCGCCCGGCCAGCGCGCGCAGCAGCTCGCCCGCATCCTCCAGCGCGGGCAACCGGTCGAAGAAGGTGGCGTAGAGGGCGTGGTGGGCGGCTTTAAGCTGTCCGTCGTCCTCATGATCGCGGTCCTTTCCGAGCAAATGCTCGATGAGGTCGTCGCTGCTGAGACCGATAGCCCGGTGCACCTCGAGCATGGGTACGCGGTGTCCGGCCTGCCGGAAGGCCTCCCACCAGGTGACGACGTGCAGGTGATTGGTGTCGACCAGGGTTCCGTCGACATCGAAGATCGCGGCTCGCTTCGTGCTCATCGCGTGTCCTCACAGGTCACGGAGGGCGGGCAACAGCTTCTGCTCGGCCCAGTCCATGAAGGGCGGCTGGCGGTCTCCGCCGATCTGAACCAGCGCGACCTCAGTGAACCCCGCGTCGACGAACGGCTGTACGGCCTCGACCACATTCTCCACGTTGTCGCCGCACGGTATGGAGTCGGCCACGTCCTCGGAACGTACGAACCGGGTGGCGCCCGCGAACGAATCGGGTCCGGGGAGTTCTGAGTTGACCGGCCAGCCGCCGCCGAACCAGCGGAACTGGTCATGGGCACGGGCGATCGCCGCGTCCCGATCGATGTCGTAACAGATGGGAAGCTGGCCGACCTTGGGCTTGCCGGCTCCGCCGTGCCGGTCGAACGCCGAGGTCAGTTCCGGATCGGGTTCGGTGGCGATTAGGAGGTCGGCGAGGTGACCGGCGATCTCGCACGAGTGGTTGCCCGAGACGGCTATGCCGATCGGCGGTGGAGTGTCCGGCAGGTCGAAGAGCCGCGCGTTCTCCACGTCGAAGTGGACGCCGTGGTGGTTGACGTTGTCTCCGCCGAAGAGGGACCGGATGATCTCCACGGCTTCTTCCAGCATGTCGAGGCGGACGTGCGCTGCCGGCCATCCACCTCCCACCACATGCTCGTTGAGGTTCTCGCCGGAGCCGAGTCCGAGGCGAAAGCGCCCCTGGGACAGGAGTTGCAAGGTGGCAGCCTTCTGAGCGACGACCGCCGGGTGGTAGCGGGTCGTCGGACACGTCACGTACGTCATCAGCGGGATCCGTTCGGTGGCCTGCGCCGCCGCCCCGAGCACGCTCCACGCGTACGGGGCGTGTCCCTGGGACTCCAGCCACGGGAAGTAGTGGTCGGACGTGACGGAGAAGTCGAATCCGGCCCGCTCTGCGCGGACTACGTGGTCGACGAGTTCGCGTGGGCCGGCCTGCTCGGTCATCATCGTGTATCCGATCTGCACCATGTCGCTCTGCTCCTCTCCCGGGCGGAGTATTCGGCGCCCGTCGCGGTCGGCCCGTGAGACCAGCCCCGTGTTCTTCGATCCGGCGGCCGCCTGGCCACGAGGCGCGGGTCGACCTCGTAGCTCCGCTCTCGCGTCACACACCTGACCGGTCGCTACGGACGACGACGTCAGTCGGTCGCCTCGTCCGGCACCGGCTGCTCAGAGGGAGCGCTGCCGGACCGCGGGGCGCCCCTGCGGCCAGTGCCCGCCTCGTCCGTGTCGGGTACGTCGGCCTCCTGCTCCTTTGATTCCCTGCCTTCGCTCCCGCCACGGCGGTCCGCCCTGGGCTGGTTGCTCCCCGTGGGCTGCCCCGGTTCGCCGACGGCCAAGGGGTCCCCGTCGGGCGCGGCCAGCTGATCGGGAAGGTCTTTCGGTATGGGCTTGGGCATCGGCCCCTCACCGGTCCCGGGGCCATGCGGGCGGGGCTCGCTCACAGCGTCCTCATTTCCTCGCACGGGTGTGGCGTGACGCGCAAGTACCCCTCTCGTTCGTGATGATGCAGGTGACCGCCGGAACGCCCCGCATCCTGCCCGGCCCAGCGGTCCCGCGTGAGGACTACCGGCGCCGGTTCCCCGCTGCGCCTCCCTCCCACCGTGCATGGCCGCCATCTCGCAGGGCAGAGGAGGAACCGGCTCACGCACTACGGCGCGCGGACTACGACCACGCGGAGGCCATCTTGCGCGCGACAACGACATCCCTTTGGTCCGACAGGGTTGTGACCGGATGAGTGGGACGGCCGACTGCCGTGGTCGCAGCGGTCCTCGTCTGGCAAGTGGCGCTGTCGGCGCTCTGGCTCGTGCTCATCAGCACGGTCGATCTTTTGGAGGTGTTCGGCGGGCTAGCCAACGCGCTGGCGGCGCGCCGGGCGGTGAGCGGCCGGTGAACCCGTTGCTCGTGGGCACAGCCCTGGAAAGCCGGGGGCGGCTCGGCGGCCGGGTGCCCGTGACGATGACCGCGGTTCCGGCCGTACTGCTCGTCGGTGCGCTCGCGGCGGGTCTAGTCCCGGATTTCCCCACCCGGGTGGGCGAGACCTTCGAAGCCGCGAAGCCCCTCCACTGGACTCTCTCGGGCCTCGTCCTCGGCATCTCCTCGGCGGCACTCACGATGGCGCTCACTGCCCGCGGGCGTCCGCGGCCCGGCCCACCAGAAGCCGCACGCCTGGACGAGGCCACTCCGCCGCCTCCACTCGGGCACATTGGCGACTACGTGGCCTGGCTCCTGACGGGCATCACCTGGCTCGGCGCACTGGCCCTGCCGGGCGTTCTCGCCGGATGATCACAGGCAGGACACGGGACAGAAACGCCGACTGGCCGATCCAGAAACCGAAGGGAGGTTTCTGCTGTTTACAGCGCATTGCGAAATCGTCAGGGGGCACCCGTAGCAGCGGACCCCTGGAAAAGAGCCCTGGTGGCGGCCGTGCTGACGTGCACCCGAACACGGTGGCTTGTCATCCAAGCCAGCACGGATGAGCCATAGCCACGGCGCTGACGGATACTGCGTGACAGCGCGGGTTGGTTCCGTGAGTGACAGGACACCGTCAGAGATACGGCGCGCGGCGTACGGACAAGAGAAGGGTGCATGATCATGTCGGACGAACCGCTGAACGGACACCGTGTGTTGGTACTCGTCACCAATTACGGGGTTGAACAGGACGAGCTGCTGGTACCGATCCGCCGGCTCCGGGAGGACGGCGCAGACGTCACCATTGCAGCCGTGAAACCAGAACCCATCCAGACGCTCGTGGGTGACCGGGACCCCGGCGAGACGGTGGAACCTACCACCACGCTCGAGACGCTGGATCCCGGTGACCATCAGCTACTGCTGCTTCCTGGCGGCACCATCAACGCCGACCAGCTCCGGCTCCAGCCCAAAGCCGTGGACACGATCAAGGCGTTCGCGGCGTCGGGCCGTCCGATCGCCGCGATCTGCCACGGACCCTGGGCACTCGTCGAAGCCGACGTGCTGAACGGCAAGACCCTGACCTCCTATCCGTCGGTGCGCACCGATGCCCAGAACGCCGGTGCCAAGGCGTGGGTCGATGAAGCCGTCGTGAGTGACAGCGCGGAGGGCTACACACTGGTCACCTCCCGGACACCGAAGGACCTTGACGACTTCCTCGGCGCCGTCGGCAAGGCCCTGGTCGGCTCCTGAGCGAAGGAGCGCCGCCCCTACCCCCTTGAAGGTGACGAGAGCCAGCTCCCACGGCTGTCGGTGGGATCAGATAGCGGCCTACGTGGGTGGGTGGAGATCGCTGAGCCGCCAGCGGGTGGTGCCGATGGAGTTCTGTTCGGTGGGCGCCTTTCCCTTTCAGGCGGCCTTTGTCCCGACGGCGACGGGCGCCCACCGTGCTGCGGACGCACAGGTCGCTGGGCCGTGCTGGTTCCTCCTTAGAGCTCGTAACACGATCTTCAGCGAGTGTGCTGGTCGAGCGTGACCGGCGTGATGATCGGACCGTTGGTGGCCGTGTGAGTACTCGGCCGTGGATCGTGGACGATGACCTGTGGAAACTGATCGAGCCGCTGCTGCCGCCCTGGCCCGAGCGGTCACCGGGGCCGAAGCCGGTGGACGACCGGCTCTGCTTGCAGGGCATCCTGTACGTCCTGTACCAGGACATCGCCTGGCAACTCCTGCCGCTGGAGCTGGGGTTCGGCTCCGGCCAGACCTGCTGGCGGCGGCTGGATCGCTGGCAACAGGCCGGCGTCTTCGAGCAACTGCACCGGATCCTGCTGGCGAAGCTGAATGCGGCCGGCGAACTCGACTGGTCCCGCGCGTGCGTGGACGGCTCCCACGTCCGTGCGAAAAAGGGGGAACCGCAACCGGTCCGTCGCCGGTCGACCGGCGTAAGACGGGCAGCAAACACCACCTGATCTGTGACGGCAAGGGCACCCCGCTGCACGTCCACACCACCGCGGCGAACGTCAACGACATCACGCAGACTCTGGCCCTGGTCGACGGCATCCCACCGGTGGCCGGACGCCCCGGCCGCCCTCGCAGACGCCCCGACGCCGTGCTCGGCGACAGGGCGTATGACTCCAGGGCGGTGTGCCGCGAACTGCGCAGGCGCCGGATCCTGCCGGTGATCTCCCGCAAGGGCTCCCCGAACATCAAGGGCCTGGGCAAGCTCCGCTACGTCGTCGAGCAGACCTTCGCCCTGCTCCACCAGTTCAAACGCCTCGCCGTCCGCTGGGAACGACGCCTCGAACTCCACAACGCCTTCCTCTCGTTGGCCTGCAGCCTCATCTGCTGGCGACGCCTGAGGAAGACCCATTCCTGATCATGTAATGAGCTCTACGGGAGATCAGCGGCGTGATCCGGTGCTTGTGCCAGTTGCACCGCATTCTGCTCGAGAAACCGAACCCGGTCGGCGAGCTCAACTGGTCACACAAGATCCGCCCGTGCCTGGGCAGTGTCAGTCGCGAGCAGTGCACCGGCGCCGCGATTTTGGCCCGATGCCAGTTCACCTGCTGCCACTGGTCCTCGGCGGGTGTGTGCAGGACAGCACCCTGCACACACCCGCCACTCATGACAGGAGAGCACTTCTCCCGCGGATGCGCCTCACTTGGTGGCCGCGTCCAGTTCCTGGGCCATGATCAGTTTCCGTAGCTCCGGCAGGGTCTTCTTCGATGCCTGCTCGATGTAGAGGGTTCCGCCGGCCGGATGGTCCACGGTCACGGCGTAGACGGGGTCCACACCCTCAATCGCGTACACGGTTACCGGCTCCGAAGTCGCTTCCTGATCATCGTCGGTGGGAGTGTCGTCACATCCGGGGATGGCGCCTGTGCCCAGCCGTCTGCCCGCCCTGACGTCGTCGCTGTCGCCCTCGTCATCGGGATAAAGCCCGTGGCCGAGATAGGTGCGGCCCTCGTACTCGAGCAGGGCCACGCAGGAACTGTCTGCACCACCTTGCGTGGTGCCCGCACCAGCACAGGACGTGGACATGATCAGGGCCGCCGCCGCGAGCGCCGCCCGCAAGCTCACGGACCGCGCGAACCTTCTGCGCGTCGTCGAACTGACCGTCTGCTTGCCCGTCATGAACCGACCTCCCTCAGCTGCCGCTACCTGCGGCCTGCCGCACCTTCGACGCCACAAGGCCGCGAAAGGTTCGCTCGTTCTCCTGCGGCACGATGAGAGCTGTTGAACGATCCTCAGCAAGGGCGCCGACAGCTCCACCGGGTGGCCGGCAAACTTCGACGCTGCTGCCATCTGTCGAGCTCCGGCCCTGAGGGCGCGGCGCTATCCCGGCTTCCGGTCGTCAGGCCACACCTTGCCGCTGCGGCCAAGGCGTCAGCAGCGGTTCGCCCTGTGCCCCACACGTCGTCGTCCACGATCCGTGACCGAGTCGCCACACGCCATGAACGGCCAGATCATCACACCGATCCCGCTTGACCAGGACACCTCAGCAAGATCCTGTTACGAGTTCTTATTCGTCCGCCGACGACAGCGAGAGGAAGACATTTCTGTTTCCCCCTCGAGGCAAAGGGGTAGCCGGGCGATGCGCTTGGGACCGCAGGCGCTGCGGTCCCAAGTAATGAAGGCCGCAGTCCGCGTTTCCCTTGGTCTTCGAAGGACTGCCTTGTATCCGTTCATCTCGGTTTCTCTGCGGCAGACGGATCCGTTCCCTTTCACATATCTGGTGCATCGCGCCCGGCTCATTTCGGACGGTCAGCCGCCGGTGACCATGGATGTGATGTTTCAGTATTCGGTAGAGCAGGCTTTTGCCATCGTGATGACCCTGCACGCGTCCGGTGTCGAAGCGCAGTGGAATCTCTCCCGCGAGCAGATAGTCATGGGCCTGCGTTGGCATGACGGTTGGGGTGATGTGGTGGTGTGGCCGGTGGCCCGCTCCCGGGGCGACAGTGTGATCTGCATTCGGTTGGGGCCAGCATCGAACCATGTGGTGGTGGAGGTCAGCAGGACTGTCCTTGCCCCGTGGCTCAAGGAGACTTTTCGTCTGATCCCTCACGGATCCGAGGCGCAGTACCTGCGCATGGACCAAGTGATCGACTGCATCCTCGGCACGGAGGAATGAGTTCTCCCCGTTGAGGTCCGGATGCTGCACCCGCACGTCCTGCGGGCCTCCAGGGATCTGTCAGTGCAAGGCATGTTGGTTGGCCGGTCTAACGGGCACTCCGGAGAAAGGCCGATCAGGTGGCCTTCCCCTAGGGGGCCGACTCGGTCAAGGTTCCCCCGGTCCGGATTCATGTGCTGGGGGAACCGTGCCATCATGCCGATGCCAGACGACTGCCTTGACCTGGCAGCAGCACGGTTCGGTTGTCCCGCGCCAGACTGGTCAGCCTTCTGCCGCAGTGGTGCGGGTGCCTTCTTCTCCCACATCTGTCCGGCCTAGGCCGCCGTAGCGTGCGCGTGTCCCGCAGCCTGGGCGGACTTGTCCTTGACCCCACGCGGAGCTGTCCTGAAGCCGAGAGACGACCTTTGTGACGTGAGTCTTCAGTCCACCGGCTTTGACAGCCTGCCTGGTCCTTCAGCTCGTCGGGTCTTCTGCCGGACACGAGTCTTGACATCGATCTTGCCCGCGAAAGCCTGGACGGTGTGCCCGAATTCCTGACGGGTCTGTTCGACCTGTTCGCGGAGCTGGCCAGGGCCGACGGCGTTCTGCTGGTCAGCGGGTGTTCGAGTCACCGATGTGCGCTCCTCTTGATCTCGGCCACGTCGGCCTTGACGTTCTCGATCGTGCTCTCGGGCGTGAGGGGCGCTGCCTTGGTGATCTGCTTCTTGCCCCCCAGCGCCAGGACCGCGGCGATGACGCCGAGAGCAGCGGTGACGATGAGCGCTGCGGCCCACACAGGCAATGCCAGGGCCAGGGCCGCGATGACAGCGGCGACCAAGGCCTGCAGCATCAGAAGGCCAGCCAAGGAGGCGCCGCCGAACAGGCCCCCGCTCTTGCCGTAGCGCTTGCCCTTCTGCGTCATCTCCGCCTGCGCCAACTTCATCTCGCCCCGCACGAGCTCGGTCAGCTGTCGTGACGCCTGCTGCACCAGCTCGCCCACCGGCTCGTGGCTCGCGCCGTTCGTGAGCGGGCCCGAACCAGGACCGTGCGGTTGTGTACTCGACACGCGATCACCTCCTGCTCGTCTTCGTGCCGCTCGGCCGGATCGCACCGCCGCGCCCGGCCAGCAGGGCGCGAGTACCCCCGAACCGCAGGGAAAACGATCTGCTGGAGCAGTGAATTCAGGGAGCTTCACGCAGTGCTACATCGAGCCGAGAGCTGCAGGATGAGCCAGGTACTGCCCATCCCGATGAGGGTGCTGGCGGCGACGGCAGCGGAGCAGTGGGCTCCAAACTGGACCCGCTCGACGGCCAGCAGGATGGCCGACCCCTCACCTCGCCGTTCTTCGTGGGCGGTCCGGGCCGGTCAACCCACCACTCACCTGTGCGAGGGTAAGCGCCCTGAGCCCCGTAACTGCGGACCTTCGTCCGCGGCGGCTGCCGCCATCGCGAGGGCCGAGCTGCATCACACCCTGCAGCTCTCCGCTGATTCCTCCAGTGCCTACAACAGATGGGCAGACGCAGACGCCACACGGAAGGTGGCCTGCTGCGTCAGGTGACGATCCACATCACGTACCGCTGCCAGAAATCTCATGAGGTTGAGGTACGCGCCCACCACAGCATGTGCGTGATCATTTTTCGCCGTCGTCGAGGCGGCGTAGGTCCTCCGCGTCCCACTTGCGGGTGTCGCGCGGCTCGGTGTAGGGCTCTGCATCGGGCGGCAAACCGCCGGCGACGGCGCGCTGGCGCATGGCCTCAGCGTCGAATTCCAGGCCCAGGAGGACGGCCAGGTTGCTGATCCACAGCCATACCAGGAAGACGATGACACCCGCCATCGTGCCGTAGGTCTTGTTGTTCGAGGCGAAGTTGGCGACGTAGAACGCGAATCCGGCGGAGGCGATCATCCAGATCAGCAGAGCAAGCAGGCTCCCTGGGGTGATCCACTTGAACCCTTTGACCTTGGCGTTCGGGCTGGCCCAGTACAGGATCGCGATCATTACGGTGACCAGCAGCACCAGGACGGGCCACTTGGCGATCGACCACACGGTCAGCGCGGTGTCCCCGATGCCCAGCGCGGCGCCGACTTGGCGGGCCACGCCGCCGGTGAAGACCACGATCAGTGCGCTGACCACCGCCAGCACCATCAGGACGACCGTCACGCCGACGCGCACGGGGAGGATCTTCCACATGGGACGGCCCTCTGGCATGTCGTAGACGGCGTTCGCGGCGCGGATGAAGGCCGCGACGTAGCCGGAGGCCGACCATAGCGCCACCACCAGGCCGACGACGGCCACAACGGATCCGATTCCCGCGTTGCCCTGCAGCTGCTCCACGGCGTTGGTGAGGATGTTGCGAGCCGAGCCGGGGGTGAGCTGTTGCAGGTTCTCCAGGACCTTGTCCGTGGTCGACCTGCCGGTGATGCCCAGCAGGGAGACCAGGACGAGCAGGGCGGGGAACAGGACGAGAACACTGTAGTACGTCAAGGCCGCCGCGCGATCGGTCAGTTCGTCCTTCTGGAATTCCCGCAGGCTTCCGGTGAACACCTTGCCCCACGCCCGCCGGGGCAACTGCGTCGGTGCGTCCGGCGCCCGCTCCTCCACCTCGGGCCCGGGCCCGGCCTCCTCAGGGGTTGGCACGTCATCGACACTGTTTTGCTCTTACGCCCCGCCGGGCTGAATTTTGTCATTGCAACCGAGTACCCAAGCTCACGACCATGAGCAGTAAATCGCCCGGTCATACACGCGCGGGAGCACCAAGTGTACGGACTGCGCCGTTGAGACCCGGTGGAGTGATCCTTCCGGGCCACAGTGGTTCCGCACGACCCCGATCAAATTAATTTAGTTCCCGTAAATACGTTTCTTTGGCTTTGAGTGGGCTACGTGGAAATGGAAGCGATCAGGGCGCGCAGGAGGCAGCATGCGACGCGAACGCCACGCTGGTCGCGCACCTGTCCGAGGAAGGCAAGCCGGTCCTGGACGCTTTCGTCAACGATGTCTCCAAGGTTCCGGCGGGCAGGGCTCGTCTGACGGTGCGGCACGTGGCTGCCGCCCCGGCCGTCGATGTGCGAGCGGGTAAGAAGACAACAGGGACGGCTGCTGGTCGGGAAGGGGAAGGCGGCCCTCGGAGGGTGAGTGGGCGCCCGTCCGCAACGCCAGCCCACATCAGCGAGCACGCCGGTGCCACGTGGATTTGGCACAGAGGTGAGGGCCCGAAGTGGATTCTCAGGGCTTCGGACCCTCGATCGGCGCACAGTTTCGAGAGCGTTGATAGCCCGTGCGCCGATCCGCTCAACGACGGAACGTCAGGTACGACACGATGCACCAACCTTTGCGGGGGCAGACGAATGGGTTCTTGCCGGTGGTGACTGCCTGCGGGCGAGTTGCCGTCCTTGCGGCAGACGGCTGCGGGACGATTCAGGCGTCACGTCGCCTCTCGCCTTCAAATTTGGCGAAGGTGGCTCTCTGCCGCTGTGGTCAGCGACGGCAGGAGGCGGTCGCCTCTCCACGTAGAGGCGGCCGCCTGCAAGCAGCAGGGAGATTCTCGATGGCCCTATCCATCCTTGATCTTGCCTGGGCATCCCCGGCTTCAGCCGGGTAGGGAAAGGTATCCTTGGACCGCAGCGCGTAGGGCCGGAGTTCGTTACGTGTCTGCGGCGACGGTTATTGGGCCGCTTTGACCCTCGATATCCTGGCAGACCATTCTCCCTATCGACGGCAGCCCTGGGACACCCTCGCTGTGACCTCCTCCATCACCGGCGGCCGTCTCGAAAACGCCGTCGGCGCCGGTCAGGTACCTGACCGGCGCCACCGCCCACGACGTTGCCCGGCGTCTGGATACCGGCCGCGAGAAGTGTCTTCTCTCGCCCGGACTAACCGTGGGAAGGGCCTGCTGCCGGCCGAGACCCTGTCCTATCTCGGAGTGGAACCGAACCTGCAAGGCGGATGTCAGCGACTGCTCCACGCCCTTGCCGCGACGGTGTTAGCGCAGGACCTGGCCGGTATTGTGCGGGTCGTCCTAGAGTTTCCGAAGGCCGCTGAGCACTTTTTCGAGGAGCGTCACGTCGGGCCTTCCCCCATTGGCGTCGTCCCCGTGGGGCTGGTGCACTGTCACGAGCCTCGCCTCCGCGAGATCCGCCACGAGGATTCGGGCGACTCCCAGCGGGATGGCAAGGTGTGCGGAGATTTCCGCGACCGACTTGACCTCTTGGCAGAGAAGGCATATCCGATACGCCTCCGGTGTTTGGGTACGAGGCTCCCAGAGCTCTGTTCTGGTGCTAACCAACGCCTCGATGGCGAGGTGGTGGCTCGGGCGGGTGCGGCCTCCAGTCATGGAGTAGGGCCGAACGAGGGCGGAGGGCTTGGCGCGGCTGCCCGTTGCCACTTGGGATCGAGGGTCTTGAGCCGCGGGCGGTGCAGGACGGTGTGTCCTGTACGGATCGTCTCCAGGGGGCCTCGTCACGTTACTGCTCCATTCGGTTGGCGCACCCGAGGACATTGGGTACCGGAAACGGCCAACTGCCCATGTCGGCAGAAGGTACGCGTTAACGAATCACACAGTCCGATCCTGCACAGCGTGCGCCGCGCCGCACAGAGCACGGTCCCCAAGCGTAGCCCTCGCCGTAATCGATTACGAGTCGATTCGCGAGGAAGGACGTTACTCGTTGCTATATGGCCCTGGTGATCAGGTGAGTGCCGATGCCTGATGCGCACCAAGGGAGTCCATGCCTGCGCGTCCATCTTGCATGCCCTCCTGCCTGCAGCCGGATCGCGCGCCACCTGAGCATCCTGGGCTGTGGGCGCCCCCCGGCCCTGACAGGGTGGCCTGCCGCGTGGCTCCTACTCTCCGCGGTCGCGCTCGCGGTGATCGCGTTCGGGGCTGTGCTGTAGCGGCCGGCCGGTACCGGCTGCGAGCATCCGCGGCAGGTTGCCTTGCCGGCCATGCCATTCACTGAGTCCGAACGGCTTCTTGTGCGTACTTCTGTTCGTCTGCCTCAGGGCGACGCCGACGGACAAAGCACGGGCAGGAGAAATGGTGCAGTCTTCGCGAAACGTGATGGGAACACTCTTCGTGGGTGGTGCTCTGACCCTGACACTGGCAGCCCTCGCCTACCCGGCGATGCTCGGCCTGGACAACGCCTCGACCTCGAACGACCGCATCATCGCCAACACACAATGGGGACCGCTGACAGAGAGCGAACGCGACTTCGTGGTCAAGGTACGCGCAGCCGGCCTCTGGGAGCACCCGCTCGGATTGATCGGCCTGCAAAAGGGGCAGAGCAAGGCCGTCAAGACCGCCAGCCAGCACCTTGTCGACGGGCATGCAGCCCTCGATGCCAGCTGCCGCAAGATCGCACCGATGCTGAACATCACGCTCCCCAACGTGGCCAGCCCCCAGCAGCAGGGGTTCGTCACCCAGCTCAAGGCCGAGTCGGGGCGGCAGTTCGACATCGACTTCGCCAACATCCTGCGGATGACCCACGGTTCCATCTTCAACGCGATCGCCAAGATCCGCTCGACCACCAAGAACACGCTGATCCGTGAACTGGCTAACCAGGCGAACAACACTGTGCTCGACCACATCACCGTGATGGAGAAGACCGGCCTCGTCGACTTCGACACCACCGTCTTCAACCAGACGACTCCGCCCAAGCTGCCCAAGACCGACATGACCCCGCCGGCGCCGGTGCCTGGTCAGCCCCAGGTTGTTCTCAATCCACCGCCCAACCCCACCTCCACACCCATAGACCTGAGCGCCGCCCTCAACGGAACGGGAACGAACGGCGGGTAGTCGGCGGACCAGTCCCGCGGTCGTAGCCCATTGGGGATTCCCGAGTTCTTCGTCAGCGGACCGGAAGTCGACTCGACGCGAGGCCCGCCGAGCTAACTCACCCCCACTGGAGCTCGGGCCCCCGAAGGAAGACCGGATCAAGACGCTTGAGTGTCACCGGATAGTGAGGGTCGTGGGACCGGTCTGAGCGGTTCTCGGTCGGTTGCCGCTGGGCTTCTTGGTGTTGGTCAGGCCGGCGTTGCCGTCGTAATGGGCGAGCAGTCGCCGGTCCATGACACGGCGCCACAGGGGTGGGACCCAGGCGAGGACGATCATCGCTGCGTAGCCGGCGGGGAGCTGCGGGGCCTCGTCGAAGTGGCGCAGGGTCTGGTAGCGGCGCAGAGGGTTGGCGTGGTGGTCGGAATGCCGCTGGAGTTGGAAGAGGAAGAGGTTGCTGACGGTGTTGTTGCTGTTCCAGCTGTGCCGGGGGGCGACTCGCTCGTAGCGGCCGTCTGGGCGCCGCTGGCGCAGCAGGCCGTAGTGTTCGAGGTAGTTGACCGATTCCAGCAGGCCGACACCGAGCGCCGCCTGCAGGGTTAGATAGGGCAGTACCACGAGGCCGAACGCTGTGCTGAGGGCCGCGAAAACAGTCACCGACAGTGCCCAGGCGGACAGGATGTCGTTGTGCCTGCTCCACGTAGGCCGGCCTCGGCGTTGAAGGCGGCGTCGTTCCAGCGACCAGGCGGAGTTCAGGCTGCCGATAATTGTACGGGGCAGAAAGGTCCAGAAGCCTTCGCCCATGCGGGAGCTGGCGGGATCTTCCGGTGTCGCGACACGTACGTGGTGACCGTGGTTGTGTTCGACGTAGAAGTGCCCGTAGCAGCTTTGGGCCAGTGCCAGGCGGCTGAGCCGTCGCTCCACCCGCTCGCGTTTGTGGCCGAGTTCGTGGGCTGTGTTGATGGCCACGCCCGCCACCACCCCGGTGGTTGCGGCCAGCCCGATCGAGGCGAAGATACCGAGACCCCTGCTGGACCACTGGGCACATGCCCAGAACAGGGACGCGAACTGCAGCGGCAAATACAGATAGGTACACCAGCGGTAATATCGGTCCCGTTCCAGGCGTTCCATGATCGCTTCAGGCGGATTTTTCCCATCCGCACCGGTGGCCAGATCGAACAACGGCACCAGCACGAAGGCGAAGAACGGCCCCCACCACCAGAACGCCGTCACCCCGGTGAGGTGCACCAGGGCCCCTGCCTGCCAAGGCAGGGTCGGAACAGCGAGTGCCAAAGGCCACCACAGACGCTTGGGGTCCCGCCAGCGAACGCCCTCAGCAGCCTGGCTCATCGCGCCCACTCCTTCATGGTGAGATCCGCGTGCTTCCGCCTCTGCCGACCGGGTGGAGGCGGAAGCACGCGGTGGGGGCCCTCAGACTGGCAGGCGACTGAACGGCTGACAAAGCCAGCACAGTGTAAATATTCTGACTACCTATCAAGAGTGGTAGAGGGCGGAGTGATGTGATGCAGCAGGCAGTCGGCTCTGGGCAGCAAGCTCGGCCGCCCGAAGGACAGTTGGCGCAGGCCGCACAACTTCCAGATCCCCCTCGTGTCGCCTGGCGCAAGGAGATGCGCCAGCGTGTGCTCGATGAGGCGTGGGCCCTTGCTGCGGAGAACGGATGGGACCGGGTGCGGGTCGCCGACCTCGCCCAACGAGCCGATGTCTCCCGCCCCTCGATCTACGCCGAATTCGGCGACCGCGCGGGAGTAGGGCACGCCCTGGTACACCGGGAGTCAGACCGCTTCCTCACCGGCTTGGGGGATGTGCTGGAGCGCCATCGCACTCACGTGGGCTTCGCACTCCAGGCAGGCGTCGGACACGTTCTGGCTGAGGCCGAACGCGATCCGTTCATCAAAGCCGTCCTCAGCGCCGCCCGCGGGGGAACCGACGCCCTCCTACCCTTCCTTACCAGCCGTCCCGAACCGATCCTCACCGCCGCTTGGACCTTGGTCTCCACGTGGCTGGACGACGTCCTGCCGCAAGTGGAGGAGGGCCGGCGTGCCGAGGCCGCCGACCTCTTGGTGCGCCTCAGCATCAGCCACATGCTGCTGCCGCTCCCCGAGCCCGGCACTGCGCCGGCCCGACTGGCACGGGCGGCCTGCGCAGTGCTGGGGATCAGACCGCAGGAGTAGGTTCGCAGCAATTAGTCGGCGCCGGGCCGCAAGGCCAGGCTGCATCGGCGCGACCTGGGCGCTGCGTGGGTGCGGCACAGGGGTGAGGGCCCGAAGCGGGCTCCTCCGTGCTTCGAGCCCTGGAATGGGCGCGCGGGTCTCAAGAGCGTCGATGTCCCGCGCCGATCCGTTCAACGATGTGAGGCTCTGCCCTATACCGCCTCGTTCACTGTCCGTGCCCCATTGTGCAAGGGTGTGCCATTTGCCGTCGGACATGGCGAGTGCTTCACCGGCTGTGAGGCCGTAGGTGTCGGCGTCGAGCAGGAGGCGTACCGGTGCGTCGTCGCGGCTGGCGAGGTCGCGCACGATCCGGGCGATGATCTCAGGTTCGGGGGCTCGCGCCCGACATCTCCTGCAGCAGGGCGGCGGTCTGGCCGGTCTGTGGTTTGCTCACCAGCCATCGGGTTGGGACCCGAGCTTCGTGCTTCAGATCGGAGGCGCGGCGCCGAGTCGGAATCTTCACACGGCTCCCTCTGCGAGCTGGTGAATTTCCGCACGACGGATCTGGCAGACCTCACTCGGGCTGTGCCCGAGCGACGTTCGGGGGATGTTCCGGCCCCGTTCAGGAGCCATCCTGTGCATGCTGCAACGAACTTGCCCGGGCTAGGTGCGCGCGAAGCACGCTGTCCCGCTTCCGGGCTTGGCCCGGACTCGCCGCAACCTTGCTGGTTGGTTCGCGGTCTTGCCTCAAGCGTTGTCAGGGCCGGCCCGTCCTGGGCTGCCCGGGATACGGCCTTGGGAAACACTTGGCCCGCAGAAGGCGTGACCTTAAGGGGCAAGGCCTGACCCCATGGGGTCAGGTCGTGGGCGGAGTGCTGGGAGCGGCCTGCCAGGCTTCGGCCAGGCTGCTGTAGATGGGGAACACGCTGTTGGCGCCTGTGACCGTGAGCAGGCGCATCATCTGAGGCGGTGGTGCGGCCAGGATGAGCTCGCCGCCGGAGTGCTGAGCGTGGCGGCGTAGGCGGATGAGGGTGTTGAGGCCGGAGGAGTCGCAGAAGGTGATGTCGGCCAGATTCAGGATCACGGTGTGACGGCCGTTGATGGCCTGGTCCACGGTGTGCTCCAGGATGGAGGTGGTTTTCAGGTCGAGAGGCCCTGCCACGGTGAGGGCAGCGGCTTGGCTGCGGGCGTCGGTGGTGTCGATGCGCAGGAGGGAGTTCATCGCCGACTATTCCCGTCCGTGGTTGAGATGAGCGGTGGATCGCGGTCCAGCAGTCCGGTCAGGGCCGCCGCTGGTTCGGTGTCCTCGGTGGTGGGGCCCAGCCATTCGCACATCAGCACGGTGGCGTCGTCCTGGAGGCTGCCGTCGTGGTAGTCGAGGACGGCTTTGATCAGGCGGCGCAGGGTTTCGGGAACGGGCAGGCCGTCGGCGTGGTAGCGGATGAGGAAGTCGGTGAAGCGTTCCAGGCCGAATTCGCTGTCGTCGGCGCTGCGGGCTTCGGTGATGCCGTCGGTGTAAAGGACGATGCGGTCACCCGGTTGCAACTGTTCTTGGCACACGGTGCTGGGCAGTCCCAGGTCGGTGCCCATGGGGTGGGTCGGCGGGCACGTGAGGTGGCTGCTCCAGCGGTTGCCGCGGATGATGACCGGCGGGTGGTGACCGCGGTTAACCCAGCTCAGCACCCCGGTTCGCGTGTCGAGGCTGGCCAGGATGCCGGTTACGTAGCGCCGCTGGTGATACTGGTCGATCAGGGCGGCTTCCACGGCTTCCCCCGTGGCGGCGAGGCTGGCGCCCTGACGGCGGGCCTGGCGGCATGCACCGAGCGCGAGGGCTCCGCACAGCCCCGCTGCGTTGTCGTGACCCATAGCGTCGAAGATCGTCAGGTGCACCAAAGGGCCGTCCAGAGCGTACTCGTACACATCACCGCTGATCCGGTAGGCGGGCTCCAGCGACGCAGAGATCACGATGCGACCGTCGGCGTAGGTGCTCGGCGGCATCAGGTTCCACGCCATCTCGGCCCCGATGTTCAGCGGCTCCGTCCGTGTCAGCTTCGCGAGCGCGTCACTGGAGGCCCGCTTCGCGACGATCAGCAGCGCCAGGAGCGCGGCGAGACGGTCGGCGTCCTCGCGGGCGCGGGCATCGTCGTATACAGAGCGCACGCGCAGCACTCCGATGCGCTCGGTGCCGTCCACGATGGGCAGCCACCAGTCGATGCCGACCGCTTCGTTCAGGGAAGAAGAGGTGAGCCAGCCGTACTGGTAGGCCCGTCCCGGGGTGGTGCCCTCGATGCGGATGTCTTGTGCGGTGTCCGGCAGGGGCCCGTTCGGGCCGGTCAGCAGGTGCAGCTCCCGGCGCTCCAGATCAGTCACGTAGATGAGCAGGTCGGTGAAGCCTGCGGCCTGGGCATACTTGCTGGCTTTTTCGGGCAGGGCGTCTAGTGGCATCAGATGGCTAGCGTCCAGCAGGCCGGCGAGCATCGCCCGCCCTCCTGCCTCACGGTCCGTGTCCATGGTCTGCCGTCCTCTGCTGCCCAACGTCCGAGTGC
Source organism: Streptomyces sp. NPDC056738 (assembly GCF_042790435.1). Lineage (NCBI taxonomy): Bacteria > Bacillati > Actinomycetota > Actinomycetes > Kitasatosporales > Streptomycetaceae > Streptomyces > Streptomyces sp. NPDC056738. The sequence goes on along the minus strand of NZ_JBHTZF010000026.1, from coordinate 53,733 downwards.
CCGTTTGTGCCGGTTATCCACTTCGACCGCAGCACAGCAAGACCGCGACCGCTAACGCAGCCCACGGGCGCCGCCCTCGTTCAAACGAACTGCTTGCAGTAGGCCGGGCCGCCTGCCCGGGCTCGGACCGTCCAGAAAGGCTCAGTCGTGGCTGGCGTTAGTCCCGCACCTGGGCGGTTCAGGACGAGGGGATCGAGGGGTGCCCCAGAGGGGACGAGCGGGGAGTGTGGAGCGGAAATATCAGCGGCGCCGAATCCGGGCCCAGCACAGCCCTTCTTCTCTAGGTCACGGGGGGGTGCCTCTATGTCTTTCGTCAAGCGAGGCGTGGGGTTCTGGGTTCGTAGAAGGTTCCGTCGCGGAGCATCGCGAACAGCACGTTGATCCGCTGGCGGGCGAGGCGGAGAAGTGCCTGGGTGTGGGTCTTCCCGCGGGTTCGGCAGCGGTCGTAGTAGGTGCGGGAGGCGGGATCATGCAGGGCGGCGAACGCGGACAGGAACATCGCCCGTTTGAGCTGGCGGTTGCCGCCTCTGGGGGCGTGTTCGCCGTGGATCGAGGTTCCGGATTGCCGGGTTGTCGGGGCGAGGCCGGCGTAGGAGGCCAGGTGGGCGGCGGTGGGAAAGGAGCTGCCGTCGCCGACGGTGGACAGGAGGACTGCGGCGGTCCTGACGCCGATGCCGGGCATCGAGGTCAGGACCTGTGAAAGAGGGTGGGCCTCCAGCAGGGCCTCGATTCTGGCCTCCAGGGCCCGGCGTTGTTCGTGGACGGCGGCCAGCGACTTCGCCAGCGACGGCACGATCACGTCGAGGGTGCCGGTGCCGGGGACGAGGACGGTCTGCTCGTCGAGCGCGGTGAAGATGTCGTCGACCAGCCGCTCGGCCATGCGCGGTGCCCTGGGGCGGATGACCTCGACGAGCCTGCGGCGGCCTGCCTTGCGGAGTGCCTGCGGAGATCCGTAGCGCTCGAGGAGCCAGGTGATGGCTGCGTGGTCCAGGCGCGGACCCAGGACGCGTTCGAGGCTGGGGTGGAACTGGGTCAGCAGGCCGCGGATGCGGTTGGAGGTGCGGTTGGCCTCGCTGGCGAGGTCCTGGTCGAAGCCGACGAGCATGGCCAGCTCGGCGGTGACCTCGTCGGTCAGGTCGAGGGTGCGCAGGGTGTGGGGCATGGTGCGGGCGGCATCCGCGATGACGGCGGCGTCCTTCGCGTCGGTCTTGGCTTCGCCGGGGTAGAGGTCGGCGATCCTGCGCATCGCCAGGCCTGGCAGGTAGGCGACCTGACAGTCGGCGTCCCGGGCGACGCTCAGCGGCAGGGCGCCGATGGAGGCGGGCTGGTCCACGACCACCAGGACGGTGCCGAACTTGGCCTTCAGCTTGTCGAAGACCGCCCGCAGCTTCGGTTCGCTGTTCGGCAGCGGCTTGTCGAAGACCGTCTTCCCGGCCGGGGTCAGTCCGTGTCCGTGATGGGTCTGCTTGCCGACGTCCAGGCCCAGGAAGACGCCCACCCCGTCGATGCTGATCACCGTGCCCCCACATGTGTCGACGTATGCCGGCCCCGAGGTCGGGAGCCGTTCTCGCGCAGCCACGTTATGCAGACCTGCCGCCCGCGAGCAGCCGGGCATTTCGCCCGGCCAGGCGGTGATCGGACCTCTGATCAGCGTCTCCGACGGCACCCCTCGGGCCCGGTGACACCACCCCCCAGGTCATCCCTTCGACAGGGGGCAACAGTCATGCCGGGCCCGGAGGCCAGCGGCCCTCTTGCAGGACCGCGAAGAAGATAACGGGGCGGGACCGGGCGCGGCACCGGCCGCCACCCACCCGGGGCTCCGCTCCGGGAAGGCCGCCACGCCGTGGCGTCCTCAGCCTCCGTGCTCCGAGCCGAGGTACGCCCGCCGACGTTGAAGACTGGACTCCCTCGGGAAGAACTGCGTGAAGCACGCCGGGCACGACTTGCCGCGCAGTAGCGGACCGTCGCCTGATGTCCCCGCAGCACCACCTCTGCCGTGCCCGCTCTCTGTTCTCTTCTATCGTCCGGCACAGACTGTCAGCGGCATCATCCGGTCCGGGCTGTTCCCTAGCCCAGGAAGGCCACGATCAGGAAGCCCTGGTCGCTCATCCACGGCACTCCGATCAGACGCACCTTGTGTTCCTGCCCGTTGGCCAAGTGCAGCCAGGACGCAGCACCCTGCACCCGCAGCCCGCCTGCCACGGTCACCGGCTGATGCTCCTGCCGGACCCACCCCAGGTCGTCGCCGGACCGGGCGATTCGCCCGCTTCCTGACGCAGGCGGATGACAGCGCCCATCCAGGCGATCAGCCGGCCGCCGTAGTCGACCGCGGTTAGCGGCCCCGGCCAGTCCCGTCCCATCCGCTCGGCCAGCCGCCAGTAGAACGCCCCGTCGGTGGCCAGCGACCGCGGCCGCCGGGCCCTGCCCACCGCGAGGCAGCCGAACGGCTACGACGCGTCTTCGGACCGTGGCCGTGTTCAGGCCGTGTTCAGGTCGCATGCGTAGGTGGCGGAGCCGGATCCGGCGTATGCCTCGAGGTCCAGGTAGTACGTTCCGCTGCCCGAGGCGGTGCGGGTGTAGGTGAGAGACTCGTCGCTGCCCCGGCCGTCGTTCACCGACCTCGTCAGCGTGGATCCTGACGCATCGAGGAGATAGGCGTCCGCGTCGTATGCATCGGGTATGGCGCAGGAGATGCTCGCGGTCCTGCCTGAGCCCAGGGTGAACTTGAAGTAGTCCCGGTCGGAGGTGGTGCTCAGCGCGCCGGTCAGTGTCACCGGGGGAGTGCTCGATGTGATGTCGTCGGCAGCTGAGCGGGAGTCGTTCGGCTCGCTCTCGCTCACCGTCGTGCCTCCTCCTGTGGTGCCGCAACTGGTCTCGGGTGTGCCGCTGTAGAGGTTGGTGTCGGCGACTCCGTTGGTGACGCTGCGCCGGTAGTAGCCGCAGGTGGGGCGGTTCTTGAAGTCGAACGACTGGCCGCTGGTGAGGTGCCAGATCTTGTATCCGGAGAAGGTCAGGGGCTGGCCGGAGACGGCCTTCTCCGGTTGGTGGTCGCCGAGTACGACGTACGCGTCGCTGCCGTAGAGCGTCGCCAGGCCGTTCTTGTCGATGTAGAGAGAGCTGCCGCCCTCGTCGATGCCGACGCCCCAGGCCTTGCCCTGTGTGGTCAGGCCGTCCTTGAGAGCGCGTGCGACGAATGCCATCGTGCGGCCCATCCGGTCGCGAGCCACGAAGTGGGAGTCGTTGATGGTGTCGCCGTAGTTCGGCCAGTTGAACATGCCGGTGGTGAACGTGAGTGACTTGTCGTACGGGTTGGCGAGCGCACCGGCCGAGGTGGCGCTCGCGGTACAGGCGTCATAGACGATCGAGCTGTTGATGTGCAGGCCTGCGCTGCCGCCGCCTGAGCCGCCGCCCTTGGCGACTACGGACTGCACGGACGCCTGGAGTGCCGTGCCCTTCCAGGCCGCGTAGCGGCACTGGTCGCCGCCGGCGAAGTAGACGAACTCCGCGTTGCGGATATCGGTGTTCAGCTGGGTGTTGTTGCCGTCGGACGCGGCGGTGAGTGTCCAGGTGGTGCAGGAATTGACGCCGGAGAGCGCGGTGATCGTGTCGCACTCGGGTGTTTTGCTGCCCGACGTGGGGGCCGAGCCGGCCAGTACGACCACGTCGAGGCTTCCGGTGTTGCCGCGGATCGCGTCGATGGCTCTGGTCATGGAGCCGCCGACGACGCTGCCGTCGCCGTTCATGGTGAAGGCGGGGCCGGACCAGCTCGATCGGCTCACGTCGGATGTGCTGCCGAGGCGGATGCGGTCGGCGGAGGCGTGGGCGGGGTCGCTGGTGACGGCGAGACTCGTGGCGGTCGCCACGATCACGATGAGTGAGGCGAGGGGTCTGTTCAGGGCGCGTGGCGTCATCGGGGCTCCGGTGGGTGTGGGCCCCGCCCTCCTGCCTGAGGGGCCGACAGCGGGGTTTCGGCTGGCAGTAGCGGAACATACAAGCAGCCGTCTGTTACGGGAAGATGTAATGCAGAATTCTGGAAGCGAGGTTTGCCAAGGCGTCAGAAGTATTCAAAATCGGCACACTTCAGGTCTTTTGGCGGTTCCTAGATCGCGTTGCCGGAATGTAACCAGCGTTACATCTATGCAGAGCCGGTGGGCGCCTGTAGTTTCCTGCTCTGTCAGAGGGTGAGGGCAGACCTTCCCCGGCAGTACTTCCGAGAGGGACCGATCGTGATGCCACATTCCTCCCGCCGTGCCGTGATCACTGTCGCGACCGTAGTCGTGGCGCTGGTGACGGTGAGCGCCTGCGACGACGGGTCGGACACCGGCAAGTCCGCGCCGGCAGCGGCTGTGAAGGTCGCCGGAGTGACCGTGAAGAAGGACCAGGCTCTGCACGACACCCTGCCCTCCGCCATCAAGAAGTCCGGCACGGTCCGCGTCGCCACCGACGTCCCCTACGCACCCTTCGAGATGTTCGTCAGTGAGGGCGCAAAGGAGATCACCGGACTCGACTACGACCTCGGTCAGGCCATCGGGGCCAAGCTCGGTGTGAACTTCGACTTCACCCCGCAGAAGTTCGATGGCATCGTGCCAGCCCTCCAGGCCGGCAAGTTCGACGCCGCGATGTCGGCGATCACGGACAGCAACGACCGTCAGAAGGTGGTCGACTTCGTCGACTACTCCCAGTCCGGGTCCGGCGTCCTCGTGGCGAAGGGCAACCCGAAGAAGATCACCACGCTCACCGACCTGTGCGGGTCGCCGGTCGGTGTGCAGGCCGCCACCAACCAGCTGAAGTTGCTCACCAAGACGCAGGCCGACTGCACCGCGGCTGGCAAGCCCAAGATCGCCATCTCCACCTTCCCGAAGGACTCCGACGCCCAGCTGGCGCTTCGTTCGGGCAAGGTCGTAGCCGACGTGCTGACCAAGCCCGCCGCCGGCTGGACCGCGAAGACGGCCGACGACGGGAAGGCCTTCGAGCTCGTGGAGGACTCCAAGGCGCCCGGCGGTTACAACGCCTCACCCAACGGCATCGCCATCAGCAAGAAGCTTCCCGAACTCACCGAAGCGGTCCAGAAGGCGCTCCAGGCCCTCATCGACGACGGCACGGCCGCCAAGATCTTCGACAAGTACGGTGTCGCCTCGATCGCGGTCAAGGAAGCCACCCGTAACGCGGCGGTGGACTGACGATGGCCGCTCCCTCCACACCCGCGAGCGCAGCGGTGCGCGGCAAGTCAGCCCCCGCAGACCTCGACGTCATCCCGGTCAGGCACTACGGGCGCTGGATCGCCGCCGTCGCGGCCGTGGCGGCCGTCGGCGGACTGATCGGCTCGCTGGCCAAGAACGCCAACCTGCACTGGGACGTCATCCGCCACTACCTCTTCGCCGGCCTCATCTTCGACGGCCTGGTGACGACGCTCTGGCTGACCGCCGCGGCCATGGCCCTCGGTCTGGTGCTGGGCACCCTGATCGCCGTCATGCGCTTGTCGGCCAATCCCGTCCTGTACGCGCTGTCCTCCCTGTTCGTCTGGGTCTTTAGGGGCACACCGCTGCTCGTTCAGATCATCTTCTGGGGCTATGCCGCGGCGCTGTACAAGAAGGTCCTGATCGGCATCCCGTTCACCGGCATCACGTTCGTCGAGGCCGACACCAACTCCCTGCTCACCCCGGCGGTAGCGGCCCTGCTCGCGCTGGGCCTCAACGAGGCCGCCTACGCCAGCGAGATCGTCCGCGCCGGCATCCAGTCGGTCGACCATGGACAGACGGAGGCGGCCCACTCGCTCGGCATGCGGCCTGCCCTGACCATGCGCCGGATCGTCCTGCCCCAGGCGATGCGGGTGATCATCCCGCCGATGGGCAACGAGACCATCAACATGCTGAAGATGACGGCACTCGTCTCCGTCATCGCCGCCCACGACCTGATGTCGAACATCCAGGACGTGTACGCGCAGAACTACCAGGTCATCCCCATGCTCGTGGTCGCCAGCATCTGGTACCTGGCCCTGGTCAGCCTGCTGAGCATCCCGCAGGCCTGGATGGAACGGCGCTACGGCCGCGGCACCTCGGGAAGCGGCAGGATCTCACCCCTGCAGCGCATGCTCGCGGGCGCCGCCGGTCTGAGCCGCGCGAAGAAGGAGTCGCAGCGATGAGCACCCCCATGGTGCACGCACAGGGCGTGCGCAAGCACTTCGGGAAGCTCGAGGTCCTCAAGGGCATCGACCTAACCGTCGGCGCGGGAGAGGTGTGCTGTCTGCTCGGCCCCTCGGGCTCGGGGAAGTCCACGTTCCTGCGGTGCATCAACCACTTGGAGACCGTCGACGGCGGCCGGCTGTCCGTCGACGGCCAGCTCGTCGGCTACCGCCGGCAGGGCGATCGGCTGTACGAACTGCGGGAGAAGGAAGTCGCCTCACGCCGACGCGACATAGGCATGGTCTTCCAGCGGTTCAACCTCTTCCCCCATCTCACAGCCCTGGAGAACGTGACCGAGGCACCCGTACGGGTCACGGGCGCCAACCGCACCGAAGCACGCGAGGACGGTATGCGCCTGTTGCAGCAGGTCGGCCTCGCCGACCGCGCCGGGCACTACCCTGCGCAGCTCTCCGGCGGACAGCAGCAGCGGGTCGCCATCGCCCGCGCCCTGGCCATGAAGCCGAAGCTCATGCTGTTCGACGAGCCGACCTCGGCACTCGACCCGGAACTCGTCGGCGACGTCTTGGATGTCATGCGGCAACTGGCGGGCGACGGCATGACCATGGTCGTCGTCACCCACGAGATCGGCTTCGCCCGCGAGGTGGGCGACACCGCCGTCTTCATGGACGAGGGCGTCGTCGTGGAAGCCGGGCACCCGCAGCAGGTACTGGTCGATCCCGAGCAGGAACGCACCCGCGGATTCCTCTCGAAGGTTCTGTGAGCTCCTCGGTCCGTCAGCAGCCCCGCACGGCCACACTGCTGACGCTCGCCCGCGCCCACAAGTCCCGCTACCTACGGGACCTGGCCGAACTCGTCGCGATCGACTCCGGGTCCTACAGCCCCGATGGTGTCAACCGGGTCGGCGAGATCGTCGGCGAACGGCTGCGCGCTCTCGGGTTTGACACCCGGCGCCTCAGCCCACCGCCGGTCGGTGCCTGCGGCACGGGTGACCTGGTCGTGGCGCGCAAGAGGGGATCGCTGCCGGTCGAGGACGGCGGCCGCCGGATCCTCCTCGCCGCTCACATGGACACGGTGTTCGAGGACGGAACAGCCGCGGCGCGACCGTTCGCCCTGGCCGGCTCGCATGCCCACGGGCCGGGCGTGAGCGACGACAAGGGCGGACTGGTCGCAGGACTCACGGCGCTGCGCATCCTCGAGGAGGCCGGCTTCCATGAGTACGCCGAGCTGGTGTTCCTGGCCGTGCCCGACGAGGAGATCGGATCCCCGGCGAGCCGCCCCCTCACCGAGGAGACGGCACGCGGCATGCACTACGCCCTTGCGCTGGAGTGCGCGCGCCAGAACGGCGACGTCGTGATCGCCCGCAAGGGTGTGGCCGACTTCCGGCTGACCGTCAAGGGGCGGGCCGCCCACGCCGGCATCGAACCGGAACGCGGCGCGAACGCCGCGCTGGCGGCTGCTCATCTCACCGTCGCGCTCCAGGGGCTCAACGGCCGCTGGGGCGACGTGACGGTCAACGTGGGCATGGTGCACGCCGGCACCCGCACCAACATCGTCTGCCCGGAGGCCGAACTGCACGTCGAGGTCCGCTCGGCGACGACTCTAGGCATCCAGCAGGCCCGGCAGGCGATCGAGGAACTAGCCGCGCGCCCGGTCGTGGCCGGAACCAGCGTGACGGTGGAGCAACTCGACCTCTGCCCACCGATGGAGGACACCGACGCCTCACGTCGGATCCTGCGGACCGCCCAGGACATCGGCGAGGAATTGGGATTGTCCTTCGGGGCGGCCGCGACCGGCGGAGTGGGTGACGCAAACTTCATCGCCGGCACGGGAGTTCCCGTTCTCGACGGACTGGGACCGGTCGGCGGCAGCGATCACAGCCCGCAGGAGTGGCTGGACACCACCACGATCGTCACCCGTGTCGCCCTGCTCGCCTCGCTCATCGCCGAACTCGGCCGCGAGAACACCCTGACCGGCTGAACCGGCACTCCTACCCCGTTGGGGCAGCGCCGTCGCCTGGCCGGTCCCGGCCTCGCCGAACAGCACCCGCACCCCTCGAGCCGAAGGCGGCCCAGCACAGGCCTGCCCGACCGTACATCTCCCACGTCAGCACCCATCAAGGAGGCACCTCATGCGCACCCCGCACAGAGCCGGCCGTACCGTACTGGCCGCCGGCACCGCACTTCTGCTGGCCCTCGCAGCCGCCCCGGCCGCCTCGGCACACCCGGCCGCCAAACACCGCTCCATCGGCTCCCTTGTCCTGGTCGGCGGCGGCCTGAAGGACAACAACGACCAGGTGTACGGCGAAATCATCGACCGGGCCGGAGGCGAGGGGCGCGCACGGATCGGCGTGCTGACCGCCGCCTCGGTGCCCGAGAGCCAGGACCCGAACGCCGGTGACCCGGACACCTGCTCCAACTCCGCCTGCAACGGCGCCTATTACGCCGACCTGTTCACCCGTCACGGCGCCGCCGACGCCCAGTGGATCCCCGTCGACATCGACCACCTCTCCGCGGCCGACTCCGACCGTGTCGTCGACCAGGTGAACAGCATGACCGGCTTCTTCTTCGGCGGCGGAGACCAATACCGGTACGTGACCAGCCTGCTGCACGGCTCCGCGCACACCGACTCGAAGGTGCTGGCCGCCATCCGCGCCAAGCTCGCACGCGGTGCCGTGGTGGCCGGGTCGAGCGCCGGCGCGCAGATCGCGGCCGGAGCAGATATGATCACCGGCGGCGACTCCTACGACGCCCTGCGGGACGGCAGCGCCCCCGGCTACTTCGAAGACGCCTCGAAGCTCGGCTACCTGCCCGAGGGCGGTTTCGGCTTCCTGCGCTCGGGGCTGCTGGACACCCACACCGGCACCTCCGGGCGCGAGGGCCGCTCGCTGCGGCTGGCCTCCGACACGGGCCACCAGCGGGTCTACGCGCTGGAGGAGAACACCGCGCTCGTCGTCGAGCACCCTGGTTCGCCCGACGAGAGCATGCGCGTGGTCGGCCCCCAGGGACTCGCAGTGTTTGATCTGCGGCACGCGCATGCAGGCCGACGCGACGGCGGCTGGTCCCTCACCGGGGCGCGGTACAACTACCTCACCGACGGCGACCGCTACGAGCCGCACCGCTGGCTGGTCCGCCCCGCGTCAGACAAGCGCCCGCTCCAGCCGCAGGACCACACTGCCGTCCCCGCGAACAACGACGTCTTCTACTCTCTCGCCAACGCCGACGGCGTCCCTTACAGCTTCCTGGGCACCGCACGAGCCCTCGCGCAGTCCGCCGGGCAGCGTGAGGCCACCGCCACCACCTTCGAGTCCGGGCCGCGGTTCACCGTCACCTTCGACAAGAACCGGCACTTCACCCCGCTGACCGACGACGGCACCACGGCGGACAGCCTCATCGGGATGACCGTGTCCGTCACCCCCAACTGATCTCGCTCTTCGCGCGGAACGGGCCGGGGGTGCCCGGGCATGTCCGACGGGGCGCCCAGCCCCGCAGGGCGGCGTGGACCCGCGCAGAACCCGGTCCACATCTCACGCACCCTCGGCCTCCGATCTGCCCGGTAGGGTTCAAGGACAAGGCCTTTGCGGCTCGGAAAAGGAACTTCACGATGGCTTCTGGCACGCTGGCCGACGAGATCCGGCTCAAGCTGGGCGAACTCAGCCCCGCCGAACGCAAGGTCGGACGGGTCATGCTGGCCGGGTATCCGGCAGCCGGCTTCGAGACCATCGCGACCATCGCTGAACGTGCCGCGGTCAGTGCACCGACCGTCCTCCGGTTCGTGGGACGCCTCGGCTTTCGCGGCTACCCCGACTTCCAGGCCGCTCTGCGCGACGAACTCGAGGAACGCAGCGCCTCACCTCTGTCACTGTACGAATCGGCCGCCTTGACCCGGTCCGACGACCCCGGCCACCCGGAAGACAACGAACCGCTGCTGCAGAGCGGCAGCAGACTGTTCGCAGCCGCTCTCACCCGGTCCCTGGCTGAACTCCCGCCGCACGACCTGGACCGTGCCACCCAGCTCCTCGCCGACCCCAAGCGTCGGATCGTTCTGGCGGGCGGCCGGTTCACCCACCTGCTGGCGCAGTACCTCGGTCTGCACCTCATGCAACTCCGCGACGACGTCACCCTCCTGCCGGACCGTGACGTCGAACGTACCGCCGTCCTCGCCGCACTGACACGACGGGACGTCCTCGTCGTGTTCGACTACCGGCGCTACGAGGACGACAAGGTCGCCATGGCCCGGCTTCTGGGGGAACGGGGCGGCAAGGTGGTCCTTTTCACCGACACCTGGCTCTCCCCGGTGACCACCCACGCGGAGGTCGTCCTGCCCAGCCAGGTCACGTCGCCCTCGCCGTACGACAGCCTGGTCCCGACGATGGCCGTGATCGAGACCGTCGTAGCCGCGGTCATCGTGTCGCTGGGCGAGACGGCGCACCAGCGCCTGCGCCACGGTGAAGACATCGCCCAGCGCATCGGCCTGGTCTGACCGTTCGGACCCTCACCTGGGTCGGTGCGCGACCGGTCGATCCCGTCGCATCGCTGCCCGGGGCACCTCACCCAGAGACCGCACCGCACTTCCGGCCACGCCCGCGGCCCTCCTCCTTGCTCCCTGTCCACCGAAGGATTCGTCATGCCCAGACAGTTCAGGCTGCTCACCCTCATCTCGGTGCCGCTGATCATGGCCGGCTCGCTCGTCCTGACCGCCTGCGGAAGCGACGGGGATGCCGGTCCGTCGTCGGATGCGGCGAAGTCTGCCGAGGTGATACCCGGAGTCACCGTCAAGACCGAATCCAAGCTGCGTGCCGGTCTGAGCCGGCGGATCCGCGAGCGCGGGGTCGTCCAGGTGGCCACCGACGTGCCCTATCCACCGTTCGAGATGTTCACCCAGGTGGGCAGTCGGCAGTTGACCGGGATCGACTACGACATGGGCCGTGCCATCGCCCTGCGGCTCGGCGTCACGTTCAAGTTCTCGCCGCAGAAGTTCGACGGGCTTCTCCCCGCCGTGCAGGCGGGTAAGTTCGACGTGGTGATGTCCGCCATGACCGACAAGAAGGAACGGCAGAGCGCGGTCGACTTCGTCGACTACCTCAATGCCGGGCCTGGCTGGCTGGTGAAGAAGGGCAACCCCACCGGACTCGACGAGATCACCGACGTGTGCGGACAGGCGGTCGGAGTCCAGAGCGGAACCAACCACCAACAACTCCTGAAGGACCGCCAGGCCACCTGCCGAGCGGCCGGTCTCCCTCCGATCAAGGTGCTGGCGTTCGCCAAGGACTCCGAGGCCCAGCTCGCACTGCGCAGCGGACGGGTCGTGGCGGACTACCTGGACGAGGTGACGGCCGCCTGGGTCGCCTCGACCACGGACGGCGGCAAGACGTTCTCCACGGTCATTGGAGACAAGGCGGTGGGCCCCCACAGCCCCTCTCCCATGGGCATCGGGATCTCCAAGACCGACCCACAGCTGACACGGTCGGTCAAGGCGGCGCTCCAGTCCCTGATGGACGACGGCACCTACACCAAGATCCTTGAGAAGTACCACGTGCCGGGAATCGCCATCCCGAAGGCCACCGTCAACGCGGGAACCTGAGCAAGGGGCGCGTACGCCGTTCAGGGAAAACGGTCTACGCCGACCGTCGGGCGTCCTACGCCGGGGAGCGCGGCCGTCATCACACACGCTACTCGAAGGTAATTCTCGGCGGATTCGCCCGTCGCCGACAACAACGCACCGTCACGCGCCGCGAGGCTTACGCCGAAGCCAACGCCACCACCCGGGTAGAAACACCAACGCCAAGAGCGCCCTGGAACGCAGGAAACGGCACGCCACGCCTACAACTTCAACACCCCCAGGCGCGCCCTCTGCGAGAGGAAGGCCCGGGGGATGCAGCCCACCGCGGCAGCAACCTCTGCGCGATTCAGCTGGATGCGGCGGACAGGACGATGTACACGAGCCGGTCCGTCGCATGCGGCCTCGACTCCGGCAATGGAGGTCTTCGCAGGACTGTTCGGAGCAGGACTTGCGTGGGCCGCGCGTTCACGGGGTAACGGACCCACCAGGAGATCCAGGAAGGGGCCGTCGGCTGGAAGGACTGTCACGTGGAACGCGCCGACTGGCTACTCACCCCCGCTCAGCGGGGCAATCCCGCGTCGCGGGTGGACCGCCGTCATGCCGACGGCGCGGCGTGGTCCACGGGCAACGACGTCCGCCCCCTGGTACACGGGGCGGTGTACTTCGCCGAGCTGCTCGCGGCCGTTCGGGCGCAGCGGGCCGGCGACGTATTGATGTTCACGGACTGGCGGGGTGACCCTGACGAACTGCTGGACGGTCCGGACAGCGCTATCGGCGATGTGTTGTGCGACGCCGCACGCCGCGGTGTCGTCGTCAAGGGGCTGGTGTGGCGCTCGCACCTGGATCGGTTCCAGTTCAGTGAACAGGAGAACTACCACCTGGGGGAGGAGATCGAGGAGGCGGGAGGCGAGTGCCTGCTCGACATGCGGGTGCGGCCGGGCGGCTCGCACCATCAAAAGTTCGTGGTGCTGCGTCACCCGGGTCGGCCCGAGCGGGACGTCGCCTTCGTCGGCGGGATCGATCTGTGCCACAGCCGTCGGGACGACGCCGCTCATCAGGGTGACCCGCTGGCGCAACCCATCGCCGACGCCTACGGTTCCCGTCCGCCCTGGCACGACATCCAGCTGGCGGTGCGCGGGCCCGCCGTCGGCGATGTCGAGGCCACGTTCCGTGAGCGGTGGACGGACCCGGCTCCGCTCAGTCGCAGCCCCCGCAGCCGGCTGCGGGCGGCACTCCGGGATGAGGACACGCGGGCGGATCCGCTCCCGGTACAGCAACCCGACCCGGGCCCGCGCGGTTCCCACACGGTCCAGATCCTGCGCACCTACCCGAACCGCCTCCTCAGGGGCTATCCGTTCGCTCCCGACGGTGAACGCAGCATCGCCCGCGCCTACATGAAGTCCCTGCGGCGGGCACGGCGGCTGATCTACCTGGAGGACCAGTACTTGTGGTCGGAGAGTGCTGTCCAGCCATTTGCCCAGGCTCTCGCGGATCATCCGGGCCTGCGGATGATCGCCGTCCTCCCGTCAGTGCCGGACCAGGAGGGGCGTATCAGCACACCGATGAATCTGCTGGGCCGGATCCGCGCCCTGGAAATCCTGCGACGGGCCGGCGGCGACCGGGTGGCCGTCTACAGCCTGGAGAATCACGCCGGGACACCCGTGTACGTCCATGCCAAGGTCTGCGTCATCGACGATGTCTGGGCCGCGGTCGGTTCCGACAACGTCAACCGGCGCTCCTGGACCCACGATTCGGAACTCAGCTGCGCTGTCCTCGACGAGACCCGTGACTCCCGTGAACCGGTGGACCCCGGCGGCCTGGGTGACGGCGCCCGCGTCTTCGCGCGCGAGCTGCGGTTGTCGTTGAATCTCGAACACCTTGACCGCGACGGGGACGGGGAAGCAGCCGCACTCTGCGACCCGGGCCGCGCCTTTGCGGCCTACGCCGACTCGGCCGCCGCTCTGGACGCCTGGCACGACGACGGCCGCCACGGGCCGCGACCGTCGGGACGGCTGCGCACCTATCACCCGCCGCGCCTGTCCCGCCTCACGCGGGCCCTGACCGACCCCCTCTACCGGGTCATCGCCGATCCCGACGGCCGCCCGCGCTCCCTGCGCCGGCAGGGCGCCTACTGACCGGTGTCCCGGACGGCTGAGGTGCCCCGGTGGGACGCGGACGCGGTAGGAGCGGAGTGCCGAGGTAACCGGATCACCTTCAGCCGACGGCTCCGTTACACGCGTGTCATCGAGGTATCGCCCCCGTGGCAGGTAGCCCGGCTGCTCAAGAGGAAGTGATGCGGCGGTCCGGGCCTCAGGGGGGCTCAGCGACCCGGACCGCTGTTCTTCTAATCTGGACCCGAATTCCGGCTGCTGCCATCCCAGGCCACCCGTGAGAGCGGTCTTGTTGGTGCGACACGGGTCTGCAGAGCCGCAATTGCGGACCCGGGCCGCACGGGAGGGCTCCGCACCCACGGCGAACGCAGGCTCTCGGCTGAATGCGCGCTGGCCCGCTGTGATCAAGAAGAGTCACGTTCTCGCGGCCGCAGGACCGGCGCCGGTGGCCGTACACGAGTGTGTGCAGTCGTGTGGCCGCTGACGCCGTCGGCGATCCGTCCAACCCGCAGCGCTACCTCACGCCTGCGCCGGGGCAGCACCCAGACCATGCCGAGTTCCGCAACGTCGCCGCCCGCCACTGCGACACCGACGGACGGTGGGAGCGGGTTAGGCCTTGACCCAGTACCCCCGGAGTCCTTGCGCGCTGTCATGATTGCTAACTTCCCTCGCTGCCGAGGTGGTGCGTACGGGTATGCCGAGTCAACGCCGTTGCCGCAGCAGCCTTTCATTAGTCCGTTTCGTCGGAATGGTGTGCGGGGACCCGGCAGGTGCAGCGACAGCCCGCTCAGGCGCCTTCGGTCGGCCCGATCGGAGTGGCGTGGCGTGAAAGGAGGGATCGTGAAGGCCGCCGTTTACGAGGGACCGCGTACCGTGACCGTCAAGGACGTGCCGGACGCGAAGATCGAGCACCCCTGCGACATCTTGGTCAGGATCACGACTACCAACATCTGCGGCTCGGACCTGCACATGTACGAGGGACGGACGTCCTTCGAGGCGGGCCGCAGCCTGGGGCACGAGAATCTCGGCGAGGTGGTGGAGGTCGGATCCGCCGTCAGCAAGGTGAAGGTCGGTGACTACGTCGTCCTGCCCTTCAATGTCGCCTGCGGGTTCTGCAAGCAGTGCGAGCAGGGCCTGACCAGCTACTGCCTGACCATGCAGCCGGAGCCCACGCTGGCCGGAGCCGCCTACGGCTTCGCGGAGATGGGGCCCTACCAAGGCGGTCAGGCCGAGTACCTGCGCTTTCCCTATGGCGACTTCAACGCTCTGCGGCTCGGTGAGGACGCTGTCGAGCGGCAGAAGGACTACGTGATGCTCGCCGACATCTTCCCGACGGGCTACCACGCCACCGAGATGGCCGATGTAGGTCCCGGCGACCAGACCATCGTCTACGGCGCCGGACCGGTGGGGCTCATGGCCGCCTACTCGGCGATCCTGAAGGGTGCAGGCCGGGTGTGCGTCGCCGACCACCAGCAGGACCGGCTGCGCAAGGCGGAGGAGATCGGTGCCATCCCGATCGACACCAGCAGCCAGGACCCGGCCGAGGTCGTGAAAGAGGCAACCCTCGGGCTCGGTGCCGACAACGGCTGTGAGTGCGTCGGCTACCAGGCTCACGACCCGAGCGGACAGGAAGACGCCGCCCTGACCCTGAACGGTCTGATCGACAGCGTCCGCTTCACCGGATCGCTCGGTGTGGTCGGCGTGTTCCTCCCTGAAGACCCGGGCGGCGCCGAGGCCCAGAGCGACCTGGAGGCCCAGGGCAGGATTCCGTTCGACTACGGCCTGATGTGGTTCAAGGGACAACGCATGGGAACCGGTCAGGCGCCGGTCAAGAAGTACAACCGAGCCCTGCGCGACCTGATTGCCGCAGACAAGGCCGAACCGAGCTTCGTCGTCTCGCACGAACTCAGCCTCGACGAGGCACCATCGGCCTACGAGCACTTCGACAACCGGGACCAGGGCTGGACCAAGGTGGTCCTACATCCCGACGGTCGCTGAGACGGACGGGACGCCGGGCCCGTGGGAGCTTTCCGCAGCCCCATGCCGACGCCGTCGCGCCGGCGGATCTGCGGTCGGGCACGAGAACAACTCGGCGCGCCGCTGTCGGCCTCGCCTGCTCTCCGGTGTGCGGTGCTCCCTGTGCGGTCCACGGCCGCTTTCCCTGAACATGTGGGAATGGCAGGCGGGGCGTGGGGCACAGGGGTTCGTGTACAGGCCTTGGTGATGATGGTGATCAGGGAGACTCTGCGATGCTCATGGCACACCCCGCGGTACTGGCGCGCTTGGTCGAGCAGTACGAGACGTTGCGCATCCTGCAGGCGGAAAAGGGCAGCCCCGAGGTGCGCCGGCGTATGGACGACGTTGCCTACACACTGTGCGTGTCAACAGGCACCCGTGACATCGATGCAGCTCTCATCGCTGCCCGCCACCAGCTGCCCGGCGCCCGTCCGCAAGACGACTCCCTCGTTACGCTCTGACCGATCTTCGCATTGCCGGGCAGCCTCACCGCCTGGAGTGTGCGAGCCCCACCTTTATGCACTGTGATGCCACTCGAGAAGCCGTTTCGCAGTCGCCTGCGGGTGTGCTTGGCTAGCGAGGGTGCTTAGGACACAGGCACGCCGCAGGGCGCTCTATGGAACGCTCTGCGGTCCGCTGTGTCTATACGCTGCTGGGAAGTGATCGTTATGAGCGATGAAACCGCCGTGGTCGGTCAGATCTCTGCTGGGACGTATGAGCGCCGGGGAAACGCTCCGGTTGATCATGTAAGTGCCTTCGAGCTGCGCAACCGCCAGCTGGCCCGGGCGGCCGTCGAGTCAGCCCAGCGGGTATTGGTAGGCCGTTACCGGCTGGCGTCGACTGCGGAGGGCTTCGATCTGCTGCGAGGAGCCTCGCAGCGTTTCAACATCAAATTGCACACGCTTGCTGACCTCGTCGTGCGCGTCGAAGGGCCGGACGCGGGCGCGGTGCGCTGGTTTCCTCGGCGCCCCCGCCTTACTGCTCCCGCGCTTCCAGGTCTGGGTGTCGCGCCTGCGGAGCGTCAGCACGGGGCAGTGCTGACGGCCGCGTTGCGGCGGGTCCTGCACATCACCGAGACCGGGATGGGGAATGTGCAACTTCTGGAGCACGGCATGCTCCGTATGGAGAAACACATCGGACTGAGCCGGGAGTTCACCCAGTTCTTCGCCTTCGTCGAGGATTCGACGACCTCGTGCGCGCAAGCGGCCCAGCAGTGCCAGCAGGTCACCGTCAAGGATGTCGAAGCGGCCGACATCTTTGATGAGGGATCTCGTCAGGCGATCCTTCAAGCTGGCAGCCGTGCCGCGCACAGCCTTCCGCTGACCAGTCCCGCAGGCCGGGTGATTGGCATGATTTCCTCTCACCACGAGCAGCGCCTGCCAGGGCTCAGCGAGCCGCAGCTCGCAACGCTGGCATCCACAGGCGCCGCGGTGGGCCGCTGGCTCCACTGGCATCGCCAGACCGTTGCGCTTGATGCTCTGGAACATCTCCATGCAGCCGCGGCCTCCGCGAACTGATCTCGGCTGGCCCCGAGCTCTATCTGTCACAAACGGCGCCCAGGTTCATCTGAATACTGCTTCTCTAGTCGCGGGCGGCATGCGATGAAAGTGTGTGGAAGTAGGGGTCGGCCTTGGGTGAAGGTACGGCTCTCGCGAACTGGCTCGCGTAGACGCCATTTCAGTTGGTGTGATCTTGCGGCAGTCTGAGGTGATGACTCTGCGCTTGTCGAGCGGATGGCGCCGGATGAGCTGTGGACGTCGTTCCATGGGTGGTGCCGCCGGCACCGGTTTGCCCCAGGGTGGAGGTCACCGTCGGCGAGGCCTCATGAGCCCGGATTCCGGGACCGCGCGTCTTGGGGCGGGCGGGTGCTGGTGAAAGCGGACGTCGGGGCCCAGTCGTCCTGAGCGGGGGCCAGGCGCACTGGCAGTGGCGGGCCGCCATTGCCGTACCTGTGGGTTTGTTGTCGCTGGAACATGGGCCGACCCGGCTGGTGGAGCAAGGGAAGGTGGACGGGTCCGTTCGCTGGCCGGAGGCGGGGGTAGTACTGGTCATCGCGCTGCTTCTTCGGTGATGAGCGGATCGGTCACCGCGAGCGCAGGAGTAGAGCGGCCGGTCAGTGCGTCGCGGTCATAGGCGCTGGGTTGGCGGATAAGTCGAGGATGTTCAGTGCGGTGTCGGGCTGGCAGTGGCCGCAGGCGCGGACGCCTGAGGTGAGGAGTCGGCGTGCTTCGTCGCGGGGCACGGCGCGCCGTCTTTTGCCGGCGGCGTAGCAGCCGCCCACGTGAACCTCTATGGGCGGGCGGCCGTTGCCGATGCCGAGTTCGACGACCCAGTCTGGCTCTGGGGGCCGGTTCTGTGGCCTCGTGCCTGTTCGGCTTCCCGCTGCTGAAGAGCGGCGATCTTGGTGTCGATGCGTTGCAGCCACATGGCGTGCCACACCCGCAGGGTCAGCAGTCGTGCCAGGTCAGGTGGCAAGTCATCGAACATGTTTACGATTCTAGATCCATGTGCGCCTGCTGCGTCACTCGCGTGTTCGAATTTTAGTTCGATAACGTGGGGTGGAGGAGGTGAGTGTCGTGAAGACAGAGATCGGGGCGCGGAGGGTGGCGAGCGTGATGCATGTGCGCTGCCCGGACCGGCTGGGGGAGGACCTCTACCGGCAGGTTCTCGAACAGATGGCGGAGCTGTCGCCGGTCGTCCAGGCGCTGCCCCCGACCGCGGCCCTCGTGGAGCTGAAGGGGGCGCTGCGCTACCACGGTGTGGACGCTGCCCGGCTGGGAGCGGTGCTGCGGGTGCGGACCATCTCACGCCTCGGCGTGGACATCCGGGTCGGGATCGGCCCGTCCATCACCGTCGCGGCCACCGCCTCCGGCCAGATCGCCGGGCCCGGAGGTGTCCTCGCCGTGGCCCTTGGCGAGGTTGCGCAGTGGCTCGGACCGCTGCCGGTCGAGACCCTCCACGGCATCGGCCCCCGGCAGACCCAAATCTTGCGCGACTACGGCGTCCACTGCATCGGCCTGCTCGCGACCCTCCCGCCTGCCACCGTTCAGCGGCTGTTGGGAGGCAGGGCCGGACGGCAGGCCGCCGACCGGGCCCGCGGCATCGACCCCCGCCCCGTCACCCCGCGCGCCCTGCCCGCCACCGCGAGCGTCCATCGCACCTTCCCCCGCACACCCTGGACGGCGCTACCGTCCGCGCCGCCCTCCTCGACACAGTCGTCACCCTCGCCCTCCAACTGCGCCGACGCGACCAGGCCGCCCGCGGGTTGACCCTGGCCCTGCACTTCGCCAGCGGCACCCGCTGGGACAAGACCCGCCGGCTCGCCGAAGCCTCCGCGCACGACGACGACCTGCGCACAACGGCCTACCGACTCATCGACGCAGCCGGCCTGCAACGCGGCAGGATCACTGGCATCACCCTGAAAGCCGAAGACCTCATCGACGCCGGCCAGGTCGCCGAACAGATCAGCCTCGACCACGCGCGCGAAGCCCGCCTGGCCGCCGAGGAAGTCAGCGACCGCATCCGCGCCAAATTCGGCCCCGACGCCGTCCGCCCCGCCACCACCCTGCTCCGCGTCTCCTGACCTCCCGCCCCTCCAGGAAGGCAGCACCGATCCGGCTGCAGGACCCCAGCGGGTACCTGATGGGGCACGGCGGCTGTCCTCGACAGGGCGGCACACGATCCAGGCAAGGCCTGCTGCCCGACGGGCTGCGGTCCCTGGCGACACGATGTCGGCGGTCAGGCGGTACGTATCCACTCGCAGCCCGCAGGATCGGGCGCCGCTCTTCCAGGTGCCCGACGTACACCCACCGGAGACGCTCGCGCCGAGCTGGAATGTCGCCCCGACCGACGACGTGTGGGCTGTCCTCGGACGCGCACCCCGCGGCCAGGACGACACCAGCCCGGTGGAGCGGGAGCTCCGGCTGCTGCGCTGGGGTCTGGTCCCGTTCTGGGCGAAGGACGTGGGGGCCGGGGCCCGGGTGATCAACGCGCGGGTCGAGACGGTGCACGAAAAGCCCGCGTTCCGCCGTGCGTTCACCCGACACGGCTGCCTGCTGCCCGCCGATGGCTTCTACGAATGGGAGCAGGCAAAGACCCCAGGCGCGGGCAAAGTACGCACGCAAGCAGTCGGCCCGAGGGCATCGATGATCCGGTCCGCCGGGCCGCGACCCACCCGCGCGGCCGCACGAAGCGGGGCCCTGCGCTGCTGCAGGAGCCTGGGCAACATCCCCGCCCCTCCCTGACCGCGGGTCGGACGTCCCCGGCCGGATGCCCTTCGGCACTCTGTACCGCCTTTCCCCGCTCCCAGCCCTGCCTGGCGATGACATGGCGGGGCGGCGGCCGCCATCCGCGGGGCGGCCGACCAAGATCGGAGAACCGCCGCCGGCAGGACTGGCACGCTGGGGAGTGTCGTATGGGGCGCGCGGGCGCGGGTAGCCGGGTTCCACCGACTTGGCGCCGCCCTGGCGTCGACCCAAGCACGAGAGAGGTATCAGCGTGTCCGCTTCCCTGGTGGAGACCGTCGACATCCAGGCCCCTGTGTCCGTTGCCTGGGATCTGTGGAGCGATGTGACCCGGTGGCCGTCCTTCCTGAGCCACGTCCGTCTGGTGGAGCCCCTGGGCGACCGCCGGTTCGCCTGGCAGCTGTCCTTGCCGGGCGCGGACAAGAACTTCATCGCTGAACTGACCGAAGTAATCCCCGGGGAGCGGATCGCCTGGCACACCACCCAGGGCGTCCACCACGCGGGTGTCGTGACGTTCCACCATCTGAGCGACGCCTCAAGCCGGGTCGCACTCCAGATCGAGTACGACCCGAAGGGATTCGTCGAGCACCTCGGCGCACTCACCAACCTCGACTCGACCCTGGCCAATTACGACCTCGGCGAATTCCAGAAGCTCGCCGAAACCGCGGCCGCTACGTGATGTCTCCGGCGCCCGCGGACATCGACGCGCCCCGGAGGTACTCGAGGGTGCAGCCCTTCAAGGTGCTCGTCAGTGAGGCTGTGGTGACCACCGCTCCGGCGGCCGTCTAATAATCGCTTCGCGTATCGAAGTCGGCTGGCGGGCGGCGGGCTCTCCCGTAGCAAGCAGATGGCGGGCGACGGGAAATGGATGTGCCCGGGCCCGTGAGTGTCGAGGAGGGCGCCGATTGCCAGGCGACGGACTCTGTGGGCAAATGGGAGTATCTCTGTCGTTCTGGGACCGGAGGCGCGGCCATAGCACAGCCTCTGGTGGCACGCGGCCCATGACTGCACGGCTGCCTTCCGCCCGCCTCGTGGTCGACGAGCGGGCCACCGTCGTGCAGTGGAGCCCAGAGGCTGAGCAGCTTCTTGGCTACTCCGAGAAGGAGGCGCTGGGCAGGCCCGTCTCCCTGTTCCTGGACCAGGAACAGGGAGACGGGCCTGCCGGCGAGCAGATCGCGGCGCGGCACCGGTCCGGCCGACGGGTGATGGTCCGCGCAACGGTCGACACCATGGCCCAGCCTGGTGAGCCCCTGCACTGGGTGGTGCGGTTGAGCACGGTGTCGGACACCGTCCAGGACGAGATCGACACTGCACTGTTGCGGGCGCTGCTGACCGACTCTCCGCTGGGCGTCCAAGTCGTCGACGGGGATCTGCGCCTGCTGCGCCTGAACCTCTCCGGCGTGGGCGTCCGCGGTGCTGTGGGGCACGAGGCCATCGGCCGGCATGTCCGCGACATCGCTCCAGGCCTGGTAGACGAAACGGTCGAGGCGAAGCTGCGCCATACGATCGAGAGCGGTCAGCCCCTGAGCTTTTTGCACAGGGGTCGCCCTCCCTCCGATCCCACCCACGACCACGTTTACTCCGTGACCCTGCTACCGCTGAGGGATTCGGCCGGCCGCATTGTCGGGGCTCTCGTGGCTTCCCAGGACGTGACCGAAAGGGAACAGGCCCGGGCCCGCCTAGACCTCATGGTGGAAGCAGGCGCCCGGATCGGCACCACCCTCGAGGTCCGCACCACGGCGCAGGAACTGGGCGCCGCCGCGGTTCCGGCCGTCGCGGACATCGTCACGGTCGACGTCCTGGACGGCGTCCTTTACGGCGAGGCGTACACACCCGGGCCTGTGGGCGAGCAGACCCGACTGCGCCGCGTGGCCTTCCACACCGCCCGGGACCTCGGGGCCCGAGCGGCCTACGACACCGGAGAACTGGTCGAATACCTGCTCCCCGCCCACATCGCCGCCCTGACCGAACTGCACCCCATCCTGGTGCCGCACCTTCGACACGGCGAAACACCCGCCGACGACCGCCGCACAGCGCGCATCCACGCCGATGGCGCCCACTCCCTGCTGGCCGTCCCGCTCACCGCCCGCGGTGTACTCCTCGGCCTGGCCAGCTTCTACCGGGCCCAAGCGCCCGATCCCTACGACGAGGGCGACCTGGTCCTGGCCTCCGAACTCTGCGCCCGAGCGGCCGTGTGCCTGGACAACGCGCGTCAGTACACCCGTGAGCACAACGCGGCCCAGGCCCTGCAGCGCACCCTCCTGCCGCGCTCCGCGCCGTCGCAGAGCGCCGTGGAGGTGGCCTGGCGGCATGAATCGACGCAGAGCCCGGGTGACTGGTTCGACGTCATTCCCCTCTCCGGCGCGCGAGTCGCGCTGGTCGTGGGCCGTATGGCCGGCGAAGGGATCGACGCGGTCGCCGCGATGGGGCAACTGTGCACGGCCACCAACACACTTGCCGCACAGGACCTCGCGCCCGACGAACTCCTCGGCCGACTGCACGACATGGTCACCGGACGCAGCGACGAGACAGCCGACGATCCTCGTGCGGCATCCGCCAGGAACCACATGCAAGGAGCCTCCTGTCTGTACGCGGTCTACGACCCCGTCTCACGCCGCTGCACGCTCGCCCGAGCCGGTCACCCGGCGGCGGTGGTCGTCGACCCGCAGGGCAGGCCCGAGATCTGCGACATCCCCGAGGGCCCTTTGCTGGGCACAAGCCATCCGCCGTACCGGAGCGTGGACATGCAACTGCCGGAGGGGACCAGCCTGGGACTGTTCAACACCGCTCCGGCACCGGCCAAGAGCGCTGGTCCATCGCCCGCTGCCCAGATCCTGTGCCAGATTCTGAGCAGCGATCCCCGTCGCGATCTGTCGGACAGCTGCGAGGCGTTCATCCGCGCCGGCAAACCCGCCGACGGCGGCTCCCTCGTGCTGCTGGCCCGCACGCGGGTGCTTTCCGCGGACCGGGTGGCGACCTGGACCCTTCCCCCGGACCCGGCCGTCGTCGCCGAGGCACGGGCCATGAGCCTGCAACAACTCGCCGACTGGGGCCTAGGAGACCTGGACTTCTCCACCGAACTGATCGTCAGCGAACTCGTCACCAACGCCATCCGCTACGGAGCCGGGCCCGTCGGCCTCCGCCTGATCCGCGACCGCGGGCTGATCTGCGAAGTCAGCGACAGCAGCAGCACCGCTCCTCATCTGCGATACGCCTATGAGACCGACGAAGGCGGCCGTGGCCTCTTCCTGGTCGCTCAGATCGCCCACCGCTGGGGCACCCGCTACTCCGCCCGGGGAAAAACCATCTGGGCCGAACAGGTCATTGCCGACCCAGTCACGACCAGGCCGGACGCGATGTCTACGAGCCAGCTCGAACCGGCGAAGGAACCGCACGAAGACACGAGCCCGCCGCTTCCCGCTGGACGGTCCCCCGCCAGGCGATCGGGTAAGACCCCGGAGACGCAGGGGAGTGGGCGAACGGCGCGCCTGCAACCGAGAGGATTTCGTACCCGCACGAGACCCTTGCCGAAGCCGTAGGCGGCGTCCACGGTCACCCAGCCGAACGGGTTCTTCTCGGCGATGGCCCGGCAGATCATCGCCTGGGCAGCAGATCCTGGGCGAGTTGCAGATCGAAGCGGATGCCACAGATCCCGACGGGGCACTGGCCGAAGTCAAGCTGAGGGAAGACTCCTCGCCTTAGCGGCCCACACGGATCCGGCGGTGTTCCCCACCGTGCAGGTGGGGAACACCGCCGGATCCTTCGGCTGGGACGGCTAGTCGGTGGCGAGCATGCCTTCGCGGAGCTTGGCGAGGGTGCGGTTGAGGAGTCGGGAGACGTGCATCTGGGAGACGCCGAGGTGTTCGCCGATCTGGGCCTGGGTGAGTTCGTCGACGAACCGCATGTGGATGATGCGGCGTTCACGTTCGTCGAGCTGGGCGATCAGAGGGGCGAGAGCGTTGAAGTCCTCGACGAGTTCGAGGGCCGTGTCGTCCACGCCGATGAAGTCCGCGAGAGCGGTCTCACCGTCTTCGCTGGAGGTGATGGCGGCGTCGAGAGATGCCGAGGTGTAGCCGTTCGCGGCCTTTCGAGCCTCGATGACGTCCCTCTCCGACAGGGACATCAGCTCCGACAGCTCCCGCGTCGTGGGCATGCGTGCGGCCGAGCCGGCTGCGGAGTTCCTCGGTGGCCTTGGCGAGCGCCACGCGTGCCTCCTGCAGGCGGCGCGGGACGTGTACGGCCCAGGTGGTGTCGCGGAAGAAGCGCTTGATCTCGCCGACGATGTAGGGGACGGCGAAGGAGGTGAACTCGACCTCCCGGGTGAGCTCGAACCGGTCGGTTGATCGTCTGGCTATGGTTTCTCTCGTAGTCGAGATCGGAAAGGCCCGGCAGACACGAACTGCCGGGCGGTAGTACCGGTAGTTGCAGTTGGCAGGGCGGTGCGGTGGTGGAGTTCCGAAGCCAGGGTTGTCGCAGGTCGGCGACGGGGCTGACGGCCGGACCGGGTGGCCCGCAGTGATCAGGGGCCGCCGTGAGCAGGACCGCAGTTGAAGTACTGGCAGGTGCAGTTCGCAGGACCCAGCAGTGAAGGTGTGTGAGTGGTACCTCGGTGAAGGCGTCGGCTGCGGGCGCGCGCACCGGGAGGTTCGGCAGTGGGGTTCCAAGCCAGAGCAGATGCACGACGGGCCACGGGGCCGGCTGCCGAAGGGTGACGCTTCCTCAGGTCACCACGGAACACGCAGTAGAGCAGTGCCAGCATGACGCAGTCCCCCTTTGGTAATTGTTGGTCAAGAGGGAAAGAACGGAGGAGCGAGGCGCCATCAGGATCGCCCGGGCGGAATGGCTGAGCCCGGGTACCGCAGGACATCGATAGTGAGGTGGTCCCCGGTCGAACAACCGCGATCCCCGCGCCCCCGACAGCAATCCTGGTCGGGTCCGCGGAAACAGTAGGCCGGTTCAGCATCAGGGCCGGCGGATGGTGTAGCAGTTCCTTCGGGGCCCTGGCACACATGGTGCCAGGGCCCCTCCACGCGTTCCACGAGAGAGGTGCAATGACAGCAGACGACTCGTACGGCCGGCTCGACGACGACGACTACCCCGCCTACACGATGGGTCGGGCCGCCGAGATACTCGGCACCACCCAGGGCTTCCTCCGCGCGATCGGCGAAGCCCGCCTGATCACCCCGCTGCGCTCCGCGGGCGGCCACCGCCGCTACTCCCGCTACCAGCTGCGCATCGCGGCCCGCGCCCGCGAACTCGTCGACCGGGGCACTCCGATCGAGGCCGCGTGCCGCATCGTCATCCTCGAGGACCAACTCGAAGAAGCGCAGCGCATCAACGCCGAATACCGCCGCGCGGCATCAGCCGACCCGCCCACCGCGGGCTGACCCGGTACACCGGCAGCTCGGTCTCCGACGGCGGTGAGGTTGACACACTTTTCTGGGCTTTGTTGCAAGTTTGAGCCTCTAGCTTTCGGCGTGTCAGGGGCGTGCCCAGATGAACGGCTGCCAGATGCAGGGCGAGAAGACCGCGAATGGGAGGGCGCCCACGATGAGAGCAGCATGCACTGACCGCGGTTGCCCCCTAGCCGGTCCGAGCGCAGTCCTACTGGGACTGCAGCACCGTGTTCCACAGCGAGCCGACCATCAATCACGCCGAGCGGGCTCACTGTCGGGGGAGGTAGTAGAAGTCAGCACCGTGCTGCAGGCCACGTGCCGGTCCCGTTCTCAGGTCGGAATCCAGTCAGAGCCGTAGAGTTGCGCCACCGAAGTGCCTTTCAGTGGCAGGGAAAAGCAGACGGATGAATGACCAGGCGTGGCCTTCCGAGAGACGGGTGAAGTTCTCCACGAACGCTCTTCTCATGTGGAGCCTGTCCTGTGCCACGCCGATGGAGCGAGGTGGCTCCCGTGTTCCAGGGCACCCCGATCTACAGCTGCGGTGCCCGGCCGAGGGCCTCATCAGCCCGCGACTGACGCGGACAGGTGTGCCCTGTACGCGCCGCGTCACTTACAGTGCCCCGCCCTGGTGGAGCCAGGCGAGGGTCCGCTCGACGACCCACCGTGTCCTGTCCAGTCCGGATCCGTGCGGGGTACCGCGGCGGGCGATCTTCGGTGTGATGCCGCGGGCTCGAAGCAACCGACGGTAGGTGTCGTAGTCGTAGCCGCGGTCGGCGAACAGACGGCGGGGCCGGTGACGTGGCTGTCCACGGACCTCGCCGAGCGGGGTATCGCGTCCAGCAGAGGCATGAGTTGGGTGACATCGTGACGATTTCCGCTGGTCAGCGAGACGACTACGGGGCAGGCGGCAGGGCGGAGTCCGGCTGGATCGAGTTGAAATCGCCCCCGTAGACCGTCCGATAGCCGGCCGGAGTGGAGTGTACGAATGGACGATGTCCTGCAGCAGCTCGGCTTGTGCCTTGCGCTTCACCCCGTCCGGGTCATCCTCCGCGCTGCGCCAGGGCACCGCTGAGGCCGAGCAAGTCCTGCGCCGCTTCACCCGCGGCGGGCCGAAGCATTCCACGTATCGGGCGATCGAGGAACTGGGGCCGGGGGGCGGTGCGTACGGCGTTCATCTGCGACTATCTCGCGGACGCCGACCTGCGCCGGAGATCAACGACGGGCTCCAGGCCGTGGAGAACTGGAACAGCGCCAACTACGACTTGCTCTATGGCAAGGACGGCGACCTGACCGGCTCCGATAAGGAGTCCCAGGAGATGTCCATGCTCGCGCTGCACCTGCTCCAGTCCATGCTGGTGCACGTCAACACCCTGCTCCTCCAGGGCATGCTGAGCGAGGCGAAGTGGCAGAAGCGGCTCACCGACGCCGACCCGTTGTTCTGGACGCACGTGAACCCCTACGGCCGGTTCGAGCTGGACATGAACTCCTACCTCGTCCTCGCCGCGGCGGCGGCCACGCTGCCGGGCCCCGCACTTCGCCCGAGGCGGAAGCCGCACGGTCGGCGGCGGCCGGTGCGGCCGGGTCGGCAGCCTGAAGACCTCAGGCCCGGCGCCGCCGACGGGCGGCTGGATCGTCGACTCGTGCGACGGGGCTGTGAGGGTGTCGAGCCGGGCGGCGAGATCGGGGTGGGCGGCGGCCAGGTGGGGGCGGGCGGCGGCCAGGGGGCCGATGAGGTCGGCGGGATCAGCGTGGGCGAGGGCCGCGTGCAGTTCGCCGAGCGGGCGGCGGCGGGCAGGTCGGTGAGCGAGGTGATCTGGCCGGCGAGGCGGCGCAGGTCGGCCGCGTTGCGGCGGGCCCAGGCGGCGGCGGTGCGGTCGGCGGCCCGGGCCCGGCGGGTGGCCGTCACGCGCTGCTCGCCAGTGGTCCCGGCCGGGCCGGGGCGGCCGCGCAGGTAACGGCGCTCGGCGGCCTGGCGGCTGGCGACGCCGAGAGGCTGGGCGAGGTCTGCCCAGCTGGCACCCGCGTCGCGGGCGGTCTCGATCAGGCCGGTTTCCCATCCGGCCAGTTGCTCGCGGACCTGCCGCAGCAGCAGCAGGGAGGCTAGGGCCTGCTCCGGGCCAGGGCCGACCTCGGTGCCGTGAGGGGTCTTGTGCTGGGCGGCGCGCAGGGCGTCGTCTATGGCATCAAGGGCCGCCGCGGCAGCGAGGAACGACGCCGGACTGTGGGCGTCGGTGCTGGGCGAGGACGGCTGGTCGGCCGGGGTCACGGGTACCTCCCTCGAGTTGTCATCAGGTAGACGACACCGTGTTTGTCATCCATTAGATGACATGTTACAACGGTGTCAGTGCAGCGCATTGGCAACCACTGCCCTGAACCTGCTGGAGGTGTTTCACGATGTTGATGCGCACTGACCCCTTCCGTGAGCTGGACCGGCTGGCGCAGCAACTGATGGGCCCGGGCACGTGGTCGAAGCCGTCGGCGATGCCGATGGACGCCTACCGCGAGGGTGACGAGTACGTGGTGGCCTTCGACCTGCCCGGTGTCACCGCGGACGCGATCGACATCGACGTCGAGCGGAACATGCTGACCGTCAAGGCCGAGCGGCGGCCGATGGCGAAAGCCGACGACGTGCAGATGGAACTGTCCGAACGGCCGCTGGGCGCCTTCTCCCGCCAGATCGTGCTCGCCGACACCCTCGACACTGAGCACATCCAGGCCGACTACGACGCTGGCGTGCTCACCCTGCGCATCCCGATCGCCGAGCGCGCCAAGCCCCGCAAGATCTCCATCGGCGTCGGATCCGGCCACAAGGAGATCGCCGGCTGACACCGGCCGGCGAAGGTGCGGAGGACGGGACACCTGATCTCCCCCTCACCCCGCCCTCCGCACCCCTGCGGGCAGTTTTGAAGAAGAGAAGAAGGGGTGGCGGTCGAGATGACCCTGCGACGCGAAGCGTTCCTCGCTAGTGTGAAGGAGCGCGGCGAGTACGGCACCGAGGAGGAAGCCGAGCGCGCGGCCCGCGTGGTGCTCGTCCTGCTCGGCGCACATTTGGTCGGCGAGGTCCGCGCCCAGCTCGCAGCACGCCTGCCGGACGAGTTCGCCCTGATCCTCCTCAACCCGCTCCAGAGCGCCGAACCGCTGCCGACGGAGCGGTTCGTGCGGGCGACCGCGGCCTGGATCGAGGGCGCCACCGAGCAGACCGCCACCTGGGACGTCAGCGCTGTGCT
This sequence comes from Streptomyces sp. NPDC056738, assembly GCF_042790435.1. Lineage (NCBI taxonomy): Bacteria > Bacillati > Actinomycetota > Actinomycetes > Kitasatosporales > Streptomycetaceae > Streptomyces > Streptomyces sp. NPDC056738. Next base: position 25,037 of record NZ_JBHTZF010000026.1, on the reverse strand, counting down.
GTCCACGGTCGCCGACACCGCCGGCGAGGACCTGCTGGGACAGATCCTGCTTCAGCTCCCCATCGGCTACGACCTGCTCTTCGGACGCCCCCAGCCCACCTGACCACCCGTGCCGACACCAACACCGTCCCACCCTGCTTGACGAAAGGCATGCACTGCAGTGATCACCGACGTGCGCGTACCGCTTGAGCACCGGCAGCCGTACTCCACGGCGTATGAGCAGATGCTGGAGAAGGTCCGCTACGAAGGCGCCTACCCCACCCGTGAGAAGGCCGACGAAGCCGTCCGCCTGGTCCTTTCGGGGCTGGGCCGCCAGCTGACCGGCGACGAACGCGTCGACCTCGCCGCCTGTCTGCCCCTGGAAGCCGCACGTGTGCTGACCGCACAGATCCCCTACACTCAGCCGCTGACCGGCTGGGCCTTCGTCAAGGACCTCGCCGCCCGCACCGGCGCCTCCCAGGCCACCACCCGCTGGGATACCGGATCCGTCTTCTCCGCCGTCGCCGCCCACGCCGGCCCCGACCTCATCACCCGCATCCTGGGCCGGCTCCCCACCGGCTACGCCCTGCTGTTCGGCCGCGCCGAACTCACCCCCGCCGCATAGCCGGCGACGTGCGGGGCGGACGCGAGCGCCGCGGCACTGTCCGCCCCGCGCCTCGGGGCTCCTCAGCCGGGGGTTTCAGGCCTCGGGGCGGAAGGCGGACCGCCAGGAGGGCGATGTCGTCGTTACCGCCATGGACCAGGCCGGCGAGGAGCTCGTCGCAGAAGACCTCCAGCGGTTCGCGGGTCAGGGCTGCGGCATGCTGACGCAGCCGGGCGAGACCGCGGTCGAGGTCTTCGCCAGAGCGTTCGAACAGGCCGTCGGTGTAGAGCAGCAAGGTGGAATCTGGCGCCAGCGTGTGTGTGCTGCTGGGCCGGGGTGTGTCGGGTTCGATGCCGAGCAGGACGCTGTGGCCGGAGCTTAGGTAGCGCGTATCACCGTCGTGCGACACCAGCAGAGGCGGTGGATGGCCGGCGTTGGCGAATGTCAGCTGCCAGCTGTCGTGCGGGCCGGGTTCGAGATGGGCGTAGATACAGGTCGCAGTGTGCCCGCCGTAAAGAGTGTGGCTGATCACGTCCAGGCGTCGCAGAATGTCGCCCGGTGGTTCGAGCCGGTCGCAGACCAGCGCGCGCAACATGTTGCGCATCTGTCCCATGATGACCGCCGCGGACAGATCATGGCCGGTGACATCGCCGATGATCAGTGCAGCAGCGCCGTCCGGAAGCGCGAAGCAGTCGTACCAGTCCCCGCCTACCTCCACCGCTGTGCGGGCCGGCACATACCGAGCAGCGACACTCAGCGGGGCCACATCCAACAGCGTCGGCAGCAGGGACCGCTGCAAATGCTCGGCGGTGCTCTGGACCGAGGCGTGCAGGCGGCTGTTGTCCACTGCCAGGGCCGTGCGGTGCGCCAGATCCTCCACCAGAGCCAGATCATTCTCGGTGAGCGTGAAGGCATCCCCGCTCCTGGCCAAGGTCAAGGCCCCGAGCGTCTGCCGCCGCGCCCTCAGCGGCGCGATCACCGCCGAGCGGGCACCCAGCTCAGAGAACAACGCTCCCTGCGCCGCATGCAAGGCACTGCCGTCTTCCATCGAGGCCATCACCCCGTGATCGACCACCAGCGGCCCCGCCCCCCTCAACACACGCGCCAGCGGGTCGGACGACGCCTCCAAAACGGGCGGGAGCGGTCCCTCCAGATGAGAGGCGGGCAGCCGCTCCCAGTGCGCCACCACCACCCGATGGGCGAGCCCGTGCTCATCGAGCAGATCCGCCGCACACCAGTCCGCCAACTGCGGCAGCAGCACCTGGCACAACCGCCTCAGGGCTACCGCACCGTCCAGGGTGCTCGAGAGCGCATCGGTAGCCTCCGCGAGCAGCGCAAGCCGCTGCAGCGCCGCTTGCAACACCGCATCGACGTCGTCCCCGCCACCGACCGCGCCCTCGCTCGCCATCCACCGATCATCACACGCGGCAGGGGGCAACCTCGTGACGGGGAAAAACGACTTCGCCACGAGGCCATAGGAGAAGCAGCCCTCACGTATGCGCGTCTGGGGGGTCACGGGGTGTCGCCGAGATGAGCGTCAAACCCGCCAAAAACGATCTTGAATGTCAGTGCTGCCGTCGGGCGGCGGGCGGCGTTCGGCGACGTGTCGGGCGACCGCGTCGACATAGGCATTGCCGGTAGCGTGATCGCCTGCCGCATGGAATGGCCATGCGTCCGTCCGGCCCGTGCGAGGGATTCCGGTGGCGAGCGATGGGGCCGCGATGAGCGAACTGGCGAAGCCCGGAATCGAGATTCCGGAGGGTGACGCGCCCACCGAGTTGACGATCCGGGACCTCGTGGTCGGGGACGGCCCCGAGGCGAAGCCGGGCAGGGTCGTCCAGGTTCACTATGTAGGGGTCACGTTCGCGTTCGGAAGAGAGTTCGACTTCTCCTGGGAGCGGGACCGGCCGTTCAAGTTCGCCGTGGGCGGCGGCAGGGCCATCAAGGGCTGGGACCGGGGAGTAAGGGGAATGAAGGTCGGCGGCCGGTGCGAGATTATCGTTCCCCCCGTCTCGGTTAGGGCCAGCAGTCACCCTCTCTGTGGATCCCGGCGGGCTCGACGCTGATTTTCGTCGTGAACCTGCTCACCGTCATGGGCGGGCCTGCCGGAGCGAGGCCCGGCTCGACCGGCTCGGCCTGAACCTGGCGCTCTTGAGGGACCGGGACACCCCGTCGCTGCCACGTAAGGACGGCTGCACTCCTCGAAAGGACACCTCCTCAACCCCGGCACGCGAGATGACAGCCCTCCACGGGCGCGGCACCTGGGTCACCACCGGCCGCAAACGGCCACCAGGCGCAGAGCTGAACCTGCTGACGCGCATCTGCGTGGACTGGAGCACGTGCAGCGCCGGCATCCAGACTTCCTGGCCCTCCCTCTCGGAGCCGGTGAGGTCGCCAACAGGTCGTGGTTGCCTGCGCGCCGCCTTGTCGCCGCGCACGGCGGGCATACGGCGTCCGCCGTGGGCGGGGTTCTTCTCCTGCGGCAAGCCGGTCAGCGGGGACGAAGGCGCTGGGCGTCGGCACGCGGCCCATGCCGAACTTGGCCTGGAGCCGGCCCTGACGGCCCCTCCGGGATGCCGCCCGTGCCTACTCCTGCGGCTGGCTGCCAGGAGCCGAAGGGGATGGGGGCCAGCATGGATTCTCATGCAAGTGAGGTGAAAGCTTCAGCCGAAGAGAGGGAAGCGAGCGGCGTCGGGTTGCAGAGCCTGCCGTTCCGTCTCCGTCAGAGGCACGCGGCCGGTGCCCGCCATCGCATAGTGCTGGTCGTCCCAGTCCAGCGGGACGGGGCGGCCCAGGAGTCCGTCGAGGACGGAACGTACCGAGGAGAGTCCGGCCGGGGACGGTTGGGGAGCGGAGGGAAGGGCGGTGGTGAGATCGAGGTGGTGGATAGTCGCTTCAATGGCGAGGGTGGTCATCAGATCACCGGAAGTCAGCACATGGCCTTGGGTGGATACATACCGTTCTGGATCGGCTAGGGCAGCGGCCGTCACGGTGGCCGCCGCGGTCTCCAGGTACAGCTCACGCAGTTGATGGAAGTCGAGAAACATGCTCGCGTTCACCCGGGCCCAGCGTCGGCCGTTCGCCGCGCCCACGGTGTCGGGCTTCCAGTCCTGCCAGTACGTGACCGCGTCCCGGTCCGCTGGGCCGGATGACGGGGTGTGCAAGGCGACCAGTCCGCGCTGGGCGTCTGCGAGGCAGTGGAAGACCAGGTCTCGAACTGCCCAACCCGTACAGCCGGTGGGCAGCCAGGAAGCCTGGTCTTCGAGGCGGGCTACTACAGCGGCGAAAGCCTCATATGCGCTGCGCAGCACCTGGGCCGGCTTCGTGCAGTCCTGGGAACCTTCCATCATCAGGCCAGCCTAGAAGGTCCCCGGTGCCGCTGGCCGGGACGAAACTGCCGGCCAACGGATATGACCGAGGCGGCCACTAACGACTCCTAATCAGCACGCGCTCGAGCCGCAGCGCGTGGGCGTCGCTTAACAGGATCCGTCCGTGGCGGTCGCTCTGTTCGAACTGATGCCAGCTCATCTCCCTTGCCTCCCCGGCCGGTTGCCGTTCCGGGTCCGCGTCCGCGAAGCAGACGGCCAACTGTTGAACCGTCTATTGAAGGATCGTTGAACAATCCATACTTTGGAGCGCGTGCACCACAGCCGACGGTTTCGTCGAAAGGGCCAGCCGACGAGGTAGCGCGCGGCGTCCTGGTCAGCGGCGAGCTGCTCCGTGGTGCAACACCGGCCCAAGCCATACACGGCCCGTCAGGCCGAAACCCAACAGGATGGCTCACCTTCAAAACGACAGCGCGGATCCCGTGTGGCTTTGGACGTCCGCCCTGGGGCAAGTGACAGGGCGGCCGGGCTCACGAGTTCACACTGCCTCATTCCGGTTCGAAGCAGAGATGCGGTAGAGGACGGCCCTTCGGCTATCTCCATGGATTGGCTATAGTGGGTCTATGGCTACGACGACGATCCAAGTGTCCCGCGAAGTGAGAGATCACCTGGCCGAACTCGCCAAGGAGCGGGGGCTGAGCCTGGGCCAGCTGGTCGAGGCCTTGGCGGCTGAGCAGCCCACCGCTGCGCAGCGCGCTGAGCGTCTGGCGGCCGACCGGGATGTTGTACGGCGGCTCGTGGGCATTGAGCTGACCGACGAAGACTTTGAGCAGGCTCCGGACGTTCTGGGCAACATCTACAAGATTGCTGCAGAGAAGGCTCGTTCGGCCCGGGACACGGCTGCGTGATCATTCTTGATACGAGTGCCGTGCGGGCTTTGGCGGACGGGCACAAAGCATTGAACCTGCTCGCCGGCAACATGGCCCACAGTCCCCATGAGCAGCTCCGCATCCCTGCCCTGTGCCTCATGCAGGCTGAAGCCGATGAAGAACATCTGCACCGGCGTGTGCTGGCCTTCTCTTCCGTTCTTGTCGATCCCCTCGACACGCTGGCCGCCACCACCGTGGGAACCATGATCCGTGACGGCTACGGCGGCCCTGACACATGCCACGCGTTGTACTGCGCACTGCCGCGAGCAGAGTTCACCGGCATGTCGATCCTGCTCACCGAGCACGAGGACCGCTACCCCCCGGGCGTCGTCACTGTCGATATCAATTCACCCGGAATGCTCGGCTTCCACTGAGGCCGAGCATCTGCAATTCCCCGGCCGGCCTACACGACCCCACGAGTTGGCGGGGGAGAGGGAAGACGTCCTCGACGACTCCTCGGCGAGGATCGGGCCACCGGCGGCGATCCGGCCGACGAGCGGTACGTACGACGCGGCCGGCTTGCCCGCGGTGTCCGTCGGCTGCACCGACGACTGGTCCGAGCCCCGCACCTCGTAGGCACGAGGGCAGTGCGGGTCGCGCCGCAGGAAGCCCTTGCGCTCCAGCGCCATGAGCTGGTGCGCGACGGAGGAGGTGCTGGAGAGGCCGACGGCCTGCCCGATCTCCCGCATCGACGGCGGGTAGCCGCGGCGCTGCACGGAGTCCCGGATCACCTCGATCACCCGGCGTTGCCGGTCCGTGAGTCCCGAGCTGTCGGCCCGGATGCCTGGACGTCGGTGTATGAGCCGTCGGAGGTCACCCACTACGCGTTCGCCGGTGCTGTTGACGCTGATCTTGCGGGGCTTGGCCTGCTCGGTGATCGGGATATGGAGCGTTCAGGGCGCAGGCCTCGGGGTCCGCGGAGATGTCTCGGTGTCGAGGGTGTCGACCGGGGCGAGCTAGCGGGAGAAGATGCCGGGCCGGACAGTGCCTACCGGCATCCGCGTTTCGCTCATGTCAGGTCGCGGGCAGGGGTGGTGGGCACGGGCCGAGTGGCGATCTCCTGCGCTTCGCGCGCGTCATGCCGAACATGCACAGGAGGCGGACGGCCAGTTGATCGGTGATGCGCTCGGCGTCGAGGTCGGGGCGGATCTCCAGGAGGTGGAGCACGCCGAGCAGGGCGCCGCCGGCCATGGCGACCGCGGGGCGTGCGTCGTCGATGTCTAGCCGTCCGTTGTCGGCGGCTGTCTGTAGGTCCCGCATCGCGAGCGGGGCCAGGCCGCTGTCGGAGGTCAGGTAGGGCATGCCGGTGCATGAGGATTCTGGCGATTTGCGGGTGGGTGCGCTGCAGGCGGCCGGTCAGACGGACGCTGGCGGCGAAGATCTCCGCCGGGTCCTTCAGGTCTCCCACGGCGGAGTCCAGAAGTGTGCCGTGTTCCTCCAGAGTGCGGGCGACGGCGGCTTCGAACAGCTCGTCCTTGCTGGTGAAGTGGTTGTAGAAGGAGCCGAAGCCGACGTCCGCCGCCTCGGTGATCTCCTGGATGCTCACGTCGGCCCGCCCCTGCTCGGCGAGAATCAGCTGCGCGGCGGCGACTAGCGCGGCTCGCGTGCGCGCCTTGCGCCGGTCCAGGCGATTTGGCGCGGGTTTGGGCGTTAGATTGTCGGCTCCGCCCTGTCGGTCGGTACTCTGTGGGCGCCGAGCCGGTACGCGTACCCGTTCGGGTCACACGGATTTCGGGCTGTGTCTCGTTGCTCACGACATGAGAATGCAGGACGTATCGAGCATGCCCGCCGGTCGAGACCTACCCGCAGGATCTCCGTCGCCTTACAACAACGATCAAGCCCGCCTCGCGCTGCGGGGTCTGCTGGACGATGCCTTCGCCCGCTTGCTGTTCCTGTACCCCCTTACCCATCCAGGCCGAACATCCCAGATTCCCAATGCTCCGCACACAACAGGGACAGATGCTGGCCGGGAATCGGTGAGGCGGCCCGGCATCGGAGGGTGAGTCGGCGCCGGACCGCAACGTCAGCCTGCATCAGCGAGAACGCCAGCGCCACGCGGATGCGGCACAAGGGGGAGAGGCTCGAAGCGGATGCGCCCTTCCGAGGGCAGACGAGTGGGTCTTGCCGGTGGCCGACGACTGTCTTGGGCGAGTCGTCGCCCCGGAGGCAGACGGCTGCGGGACGATTCGGTCGTCACTTCGTCTCTCACTTTCAGATTTGGCGAGGGCGGCTCTCTGCCGTTGTGGCCAGCGACGGCAGGACCAGGCGGTCGCCTCTCCACGTCAAGGCGACCGCCTGCAAGTCGTCCAGTCACGCCCAACATCGCCCGTCCGGCCACCTCCGGGGATAGACAGCGGCATTCCTTTCGCCGGGGCTGCCCGCTCGCTCGCTAGGACGATCTTCTAAATCCGGTGACAGACGCCGACGGGTCGGGAGAGCCACCTCGGCCATTGTGGTCGCCCCTCGCTCCCGACGTCTGGAAGGACTCCTCGAAGCCAGGCTGGACGCCTCTCATACGCCCACTTGCTGCGCTGAAGACGAACGCTGTCTGCGAGTCCAACGCCTTGGAGTTCGGCTGGGTGCACGGTGCATGCTGGGACCAGATCCTGGGCATCGCCTACAGTGATCACGATCTGGTCGTGTTCTACGAGAACGCCGCCATCCCGGACCCCGATGAGGTCCTGGACGATCCGCGGTGGGTAAGAGACGCGAGCAGGCATGTCCGGACCCCAGGGACGGCTGCGGCACACGCTTCGGCCAAGCGTGGGGACCGCCTCGATGGAGCTGCCCACTCTCGGCAGTTCACGGCCGACGGCAAGCCGAGACGATGCACCTTCCCCTGGGCCGGCCGGTGTTGTCAGTGCCAGGCCCTAGGGTGCCGGGCATGGCCGGTTCCTGGACACGACTGCATGAGCACCTCGGTGCTGCGCCCGGCCCCGTGGATTTCGGCATGGTCGCCAGGGCTGCCGCCGACCGGCTGGCGGAGTCCGACGACTTGGACTGGAAGGAACAGCTTCCGCAGCCCCCGCGTGAGGGCCGTTGGAACGGACTGGCCAAGGACGTTGCCGCGATGGCCAACACCCGCGGCGGCCTGATCATCTTCGGCGTGCGGGACACCACGTGGGAACTGGTCGGCATCGACCCGGGCGCGGTGAACATCGAGCAGTACGCCCAGTGGGTCCGCGACCACGTCCAGCCCTACCTGCCCGACCTCACCTTCACGGTCCTCACCTCGGCCGACGGCGCCACCAGCGTGCTGGTCGCCGACGTCCCGGCCAGCCCCATGGCCCCCCACCTCGTCTACGGCACCGCCGCACGGGACAAGGACCAGCAGGCCGCCGTCGCCCCCTACCGCGACCGGGACCACACCGCCTGGATGGCCGAACACCAACTCGAACGCGCCTACCGCGACCGCTTCACCCGCGCTCAGCGCACCGAGGACGAAGCACACCACCTGCTCGCCTACGCTCAGGAGACCGTGTCTGCCCAGCAAAGGGAGCCGGCCGCCTACTTCTTCGCCCTGGCCCGCCCCGAGCGCCCGCTGCCGCGCACCGCTCCGCGTCTGACCCGCGAGGAAGCCACCGCCGTGGCCCAGGCCGGCCGCTGCCAGGGTGGTGATCCGATGCGGCCCGGCCCCCTGGCCAGTCTGGAGATCGTCACCGGCAATCCGCGGCCCGGACTGCGCCGCTGGGTTCTGAGCACTCTGCTGTTGCAGGGCGCCCGCGAGGTCCACGCCGAACTGCACCACGACGGGACGGTGCTGCTGGCCGCGAACGCCTCCTGGCACGCCGCACGCAACCTGGCCGCCGATGACCTGCCCGACGCGGGCGTCGCGGTGTCCCAGAACTTCATCGGCGCCTGCTGCCGCGACCTGACCACCACTGCCTGGAACCTGGCCCGTCGGCTGCGGGTGGACAGCGCTGCATCTGACCGCGACGCTCACCGCCCTCACTCCCTCTCCCACGACACCGACGCCAGCCCTGGTCCCGGTTATTACCAGTTTCGGCGGCTTCACCGATGTTCCCGACCACGCCCGCCACCCCCGCCGGATCCAGCCCGTCACCGCCTCACTGACCCCGCTCGACGAGGCCGAAGCCCTGCCAGAGACCGCACAGGAGCTGTTCACCGATGTGATGAACCAGTTCGGCCTCGACCCGCAGCTCTGAAGCCCCCCAATACCGCCCCCGAGATGAAACGAGCAGACCCTCCGTGTTCCAGGACACCCCGATCTACAGCCGCCTCATAGCCGAGCGCGGCGACATCCCCGCCCAGGTACGCGGTGAAGCCGACCGCATACACCGCCAACTGGCACAGACGATGCGCCTGCCCGTACCGCACGGCACACCCAGCCCGGGCCCCGGCCGGCCGGCCGTCGCGCCGTGACCCCGGCAGGGCCACCGTCGTTGTCCTGGCTGGTGCCGCCTGTCGCGCTGTGACGGTGCCCGGCCGAGTGCCGCTTCAGCCCACGACTGACGCGGACAGGTGGGCCCCGGGCGCGCTGCGGCCGGTACGCGGCCGGCTCCAGCGCCATCTCGATGCCGTCGCCGCTGGTGAGGAAGACGCCGACCCGACAGGGTCAGCGGAACCGCGGGCGCCGCACCCTCATCTCTCTGGTTCTGGTTTCCACCACCAGCCAGGAGTTTTGCGACGTTCTTCCCAGACCGACGGAGCGCCGTCCAAGGTGGCTCCAAGACTGTCACTCAGTCGCGATACTGCCATCCGTAGACGTTCTAGCTCGTCTGGCATTTGCTCTTCATACAGCCATGCATATTTCTGGGCGTGCTCAGTCTCTTCATCGCACCGTGAGGAAAGGCGCCGGTGAAGCGACTGTCGGGACACCTCGAGGCGCCCGGCCATGGCGTCCCATGACATGCCAGCCTGGCGCAGGACGGCGCAAGAGAGCGCTTCCAGTCGAGCAGATCGATGAGCCATACCTGAGCCGTAGTTGATGGCGTAAGACGGTCCGTGCAGCGGGTCGGCAACAGCTACCGCGTCCTCTGCCACCTCTATCGCAGCATGGGCAAGGGTCAGGAGAAGGTTGCGCATACGCTCGTCAGTGGGTGACTGCATATCAGTATGCTGCCTGCTCCTTGTCAGCAAAGTGCTGACAAATGCATAGACTCCCGCAAGCCATGCTGGAAGCGAGAAGGGCGGCTGCCTGTTTGCCCAGGAGCCGCCCGTAGTCATCGCGTCCAGAGGAGACCCAGTGACCAAGGCCAAGGTTACCGAACCCCAGGCGATCGACGAGGAGGAGGAAGGGGCCGTACGCCCCGACGGGCGACGGAAGGTCATCCCCTTCCACAACTGGGGGATCGCAGTGATCGCTATCGCTGTCGTGATCAAGGTTCCCGCAGATCAGCTACCCGCAGCACTACCTAGCCTGGCGGGACTGGTGGCCCTACTCATGGGAGGGGGCAGTACAGCGGTGAGGTATAGCAACCGTTTGAACCGCAAGTGACCTTTCCTGGCCGCTGGCGTCTCGGTGACCAGCCGTAGAAGCTTCAGAGACCGTCCGGCCCATAGTTCGCATCCAGTGAGTCAGGGGCTTCGCACGCTCGTCGGTCGCGTCCCACGACTGAGGGGCCCCTGATCGGACAGGCATCACCTTATTAGCTCGAAAGAGGCCGGGTCTGCGAGCGACGATGCGAGGTGCTTGTATGGATTAGCGGGTACTTGGACGCTTCAGGCTGAGACGTTTTGTTCGATCGCTGCCGCCGGGCGTCACTGACGCAAGCGTGGGTGCCGTTTTCTAGAGATCCGACCCTAAATCTGTCCGACGTGGGTATCGGTTTGTCCTGACCCGATGCGAAGCGGAGGATGAAGTGGACTGGGGACAGTTCGGACAGAAGCTAGCAGCGATGGCGCAGGACCTCCTGGCACAGGATTCGCTCGACGCCACCCTGCAGCGGATCACGGAATCAGCTGTGGAGCTGGTCGAGGGCTGCGATGCGGCGGGCATCCTCGTGCTGCACGACCACGAGGTGGAGACTCTCGCGCCGACCGATTCTCTGGTGGTCGACAGCGATCGGCTCCAAGCGGAGCTGGGGCAAGGCCCGTGTTTCGACACGGCTCACAGCGCGGAGGGGGAGCGGGTCTTTCGGATCACCGATATCACGGAGGAGAGGCCGCGCTGGCCGCTGTTCGCCCCACGAGCGTTCGAGTTGGGCGTGGGAAGCATGATGGGATTCCTGCTGTTCACCGATGTCGAGGAATTCGGTGCGCTGAACTTTTACTCACGCAAGACCGGCTCTTTCACCGCGGACAGTGAACAGGCCGGCCTGCTGCTTGCCTCCCACGCGGCGATCGCCTTTTCGAGCGCCCGTACCCATGCCCAGATGGAGCAGGCCATTGGCACCCGCCACGTCATCGGTGAGGCCATGGGCATCCTTATGGGCCGACACGACCTCACCGAAGACCAAGCGTTTGACGTGCTGCGCCGTTACTCTCAAGAGACCAACACCAAGCTTCGTGAGGTCGCCCGCCAGGTCTGCGACTCGGGTGGTGTCCCGCGCATCCCACCCGGCGAACACCCGTTTCACAACCACGACGACCGTCGAAGCTAGGGACTCGCTGTACAGCAGCGAAGTACAGCAACCACCACATGCAGCCCCGACCGCCATCGACCCTGAGCTTCTATCCGACCGCATGATCAAGCTCCCGACCCGTGCCACGGCCGTGCCAGAACAGGCGGGGAACAGCGGAGAGCGGCAGACACTGGCGTGAGTCGGGAACGAGAACGGGACGGTTGAAGACCCATACGGAGCTGGGCATCTGCGCTGCGCGCTGAGGTTCCGCATTGAGACCGTCCGCGCCCCGCGGGACCAATGGCTGCGAGGGCGGGTGCCGCCTCGTAGGCTGCGGCCATGACCGAGATCCACACCCCGACGCCCCGCGAAGCCTTCGACCTGCTCATGGCTGGCAACCAGCGCTTCGTCTCAGGCACTCCCGAGCACCCGAACCAGGACGCGACGCGCCGCACTGAGATCGCACCGTCCCAGCAGCCTTTCGCCGTGCTGTTCGGGTGCTCCGACTCCCGGCTGGCCGCCGAGATCATCTTCGACCGCGGCCTGGGCGACCTGTTCGTGGTCCGCACTGCCGGGCACGTCGCCGGTACCGAAGTCCTCGGGTCCATAGAGTTCGGCGTGAGCGTCCTCAGCGCGCCGCTGGTCGTTGTCCTCGGCCACGACTCGTGCGGCGCGGTCGCGGCGGCTTGCTCCGCCCTGGAGAACGGGCAGACGCCGGGCGGTTTTGTCCGGGACGTTGTCGAACGGGTGACCCCGAGCGTGCTGGCAGCCCGGGCCGCCGGACGCGACACGGCCGAAGAGATCCTGGCCGAGCACATCGAGCACACCGTGGACCTGCTGCTGGAACGCTCCCGTATCCTGGCCGACGCGGTCGCTGCGGGCCGCCTGGCCGTGGTGGGGCTGTCCTACCGCCTGTCCGACGGCAGCGCCCAACTGGTCGCCACCCGCGGCCTCGACGCGGCGGTCCCCACCGCATCCTGACCGCGCCGGCCGTGGGCACTTACGCGGAGGGCCGGGGCCCCGCTGCCCGGCGGAGCCGGTTGGCGACGGCCAGCCCCAGCCCCTCCTCCACGGGCAGGGACGCGACGATGAGGTCGCACCCTTGTCGGTCGAGTTCACGCAGGAACCCGTACAGTCCGCGCGCGTAGGCGTCCAGTGAATCGGGCAGGGCCACCATGGCGTGCGCCTTCACCGCTGCGTCGGCGAGGCACGGGGGCAGCAGGACGCCCACCTGGTGCCCCGTTGCCTGGGCGAGCTCGGCTTCGGCGACGACTTTCTCCGGCTCGGCGAGGAGGACCCGCGCACGCGGCGCGTAGTGCGACGGGTGCTGGCCCGGCACCCGGACATCGCTCGTAGCCGGGACCGCGACCGGGTGTCCCAGCACCGCTTCGAGGTCCTCACGCGTCACCCCGCCTGGCCGGAGGATGCTCGGCATCTCGCCCGTGACGTCGACGATGGTCGACTCGACGCCGACCTGGCAGGAGCCGCCGTCCAGGACGAAATCGACGGCGTCACCGAGCTCTGCCCGGACGTGGTCCGCGGTCGTGGGGCTGACCGAGCCGAAGCGGTTGGCGGACGGGGCCGTGACACCGCCGCCGAAAGCCGACAGCAGCGCGAGAGCCACAGGGTGGTCGGGCACACGCACGGCCACCGTCTCCAGACCACCAGTCGCCTCGAGCGGCACGCGGTGGCCGCGACGCAAGACCAGGGTCAGCGGCCCGGGCCAGAAGTGTTCGGCCAGCAGGCGCGCGGTCGCGGGCACCTCCTCGACCCAGTCATCCAGCTGGTCAGCGGCGGCGATGTGGACGATCAGCGGGTGAGAGGGCGGCCGGCCCTTGACCTGGAAGATCCGCGCAACGGCGACGGGGTCCTCGGCGTTCGCGCCCAGACCGTAGACGGTCTCGGTCGGCAAGGCCACCAGGCCTCCCGCGCGCAGCACACCCGCTGCCCTCTCGATGTCAGTGGCTATTGTCGTCACCCTTGTACTTCTCTCTCACGGTTCCGTTCACCACGTACCTGATCTCGCCGTCCCATGACGACGAAGCCCATGCGCGCCCCACAGCCCTCCATGATGCCGCGCAGGCCGATGGCCCCGTCGACCGGACCGACATCTGTGCAGGCCTCGAAACAGATCGGACCGAACGTGGTGCGGCCCCGAGAGCCGGGCAGGTACCGGGGTCGCCGGCCTGCACAGGTCCATGAAGGCTTTTACGACCTGCACACGCGTCATCCCACCAACGCCACCATGCCGGCCTGGACACGCCCGGCGTCAACTCCGCGCCGCCCCCGCCTGAAACTGTGCCCCTCATGCAGTCGCTGCCCAGGCTGTGCCCGCCGACTTGGTCACCGACGCCACCACGGTCGACGCCTTCAACGCCGCATGCAATCAGGCCAAGCGCCCTAACGCGGTGTTCATCGCCGTCGAGAACCAGAGCCAGCGCTGGACGGGGAAAGCTGACGCACTGACTGTCGCCGACAAGGCGTACGACGCAGTCCGTGGCGCCGTCTCCATCTGATACGCGCCCGGGAGATCCGCTCTGACTCCTCTCGGTCTCTACGCGTACAGCACGAAGCAGACAGAGCCAGCGCGCCAGACGTCGTCTGACAGGCGCGACTTTGCGGACATGACTCAGGGGGCTCGATGAACCGTCGAGTCGCTCTCACTCTGTCCGTTCGGGACGGACATCCTGGAGACCGATGCTCCCGGCAGCACATCTGGCGTCGCCCCCAGCCGGACAGTTCGGAGTCGGCGTCCCGAGGGCGCGGCGCTACGCGAGATGGTCGCCCCGCGGGCACTCTTCCACCTGTCGACAGGGCACCGCTTGCGTGTGCCTGCCTGCGGACTGGTCCGCAGCGCCCTCTCCTGAGGTTCCTACGTGAAGGTTCTGGGACGGCCGCCCTTGTACTTTGGATAGAGCGAGTCGAAGCCGTTCGCGTTGAAGTTGTGGATCACGTCGCGAACCCGGTCCGCGCTGGTGAACGTCACCGCAGCGGTCTTGTCCACCGGCATGCCCTGCGCGGACAGCAGCACCGTCTGCGCCCGCCGCCAGGTCACCACCGACCCGGTGCCCCGGCGAACGATCCGCAGCAAGCGCCGCCCCTCGTCGTCATCGATCGCCAGCACGCGCAGTCTTTCAGCCACGTGATCATTCTGGACGCCTGAGCCACCTCGGGCGGTCAACCGCAGCCCTTAGCTCCTACGATTCGAGTCATGGCTCGTTCTGACGATGGGCAGCCCGCGTTCTGGGATGCCGGCAGCAACTACGGGGTGCAGCAGTCACTGACCGACCAGGCTGTGCGTGACGCAGAGCGGCTGCTCGATGTCACGCTCCCTGGCTCGCTGCTTGATCTGTTGCGCGTTCAGAACGGCGGCCAGGTCACAGACGCTCGGAACGCTTTCCGGACAGACAGGCCGAGCTCATGGAGCGAGGACCACGTCCCGTTCGACCATGTGATGGGCATCGGCCACCGCGAAGACACGGTCTCGTTGCTCGACAGTCCCTACCTCGTCGAGGAATGGGGTTTGCCCTCACCTGTCGTGCTCCTCTCGGGTGACGGTCCCTGCTGGATCGCGCTGGACTACCGGGCTTGCGGCCGACACGGGGAACCTTCCGTCGCATGGTTCGACGCTGACTTCAGCGTGGAGCTGACCCTCGCCGCGGACTTCGGATCCTTCGTCGCGGGCCTCACCTCCGCCAGCGACTTCGACTGAAGCGCCACCGGGACTCACCCGGCTGACCTCGCGAACAGTGGGACAGTTCCCGCCCG
Source organism: Streptomyces sp. NPDC056738 (assembly GCF_042790435.1). Taxonomy (NCBI): domain Bacteria; kingdom Bacillati; phylum Actinomycetota; class Actinomycetes; order Kitasatosporales; family Streptomycetaceae; genus Streptomyces; species Streptomyces sp. NPDC056738. The sequence goes on along the minus strand of NZ_JBHTZF010000026.1, from coordinate 9,907 downwards.
CGTCCCAGCAGGGCGAACGTTGCTTGATGCGGCACTAGTGCCGCGGTCGCGGCACCCGTCAGGGTCAGTACCCGGGCGGCGCGCAGCCGCGTGCCCGCGCGTCCTTCGCGCCAGGTCTCGGCGACCATGCCGAGGCGTAGTTGGGCCGCCTCGGCGGAGCGGCCGTCGACCGTCACCATGCACTCGCTGTGCTCCTCGCCGAGTGAGCCTTTGCCACTGCCTGGTCCTGCGAAGACTGACGGCCGGCCCTTGAAAAGGAGCCCGTAAAGCTGGCTCAACTCCAAGCCCTTCGAGGTAGATCTGCCCTGGGAAAGCCGCTCTGCTTGATCGGCTTCGACGACTGCCCCGGGCCCACCCACCCCAGACGAGACGAGAGGGAGATCCTCAGCATGGACTCCGTCCTGCACGCTTCGGGTCAGCATCCGCACGACCGTCTTCAGCTCTCGGTGAAGACGCGCACCGCGTCGGAGAACTCCTGAGAGAGGGCCGCCTCGCAGCCGTCGCAGTCGTACCGATCCCGGATTCGCTGCTCTTCGCGATCGCCGGCTCCGCGCTTGCGCTTGGTGTCGCGCCCGAGGACACCCTGATGGTCAGCGACGACCGGCAGGCAGACCGCGGAGCGGCGACGCTGGATGCGCGGTGCACCCGTCGACCTTCTGCCCGTCGCAGACCGCCCGGACGGGCTCCGTCCGGTGCTCGGACTGACGGGCTGACCGGGAGCCCGAAGCTCAGCCCAGATAGCCCTCGACCTGCGACGACGACCTCGGCTGCGCCTCATCCGGGTTCTCGCCGAACTCGGACTTCGCGCGCCGCTGGCGCAGCAGGTCCCAGCACTGGTCGAGCTCGCGCTCCAGCTCCGCGAGGCGCGCGTGCTCCGTGGAGCTGTCGATCTCACCCGCCGCCACGGAGTCACGCAGCCGTCGCTCGTCGGCCACCATCGCCGTGATCCTGCTCAGGATCTGCTCTTGATCCATGTCCGTACGCCTCCTCGGGGCTCCAGGCCACTCTATGAAGAACCCGAGGTCTCGGCGAGCGAGAGAGACGGCTTCGCGGCGGGTTGCACGGCTCGGCTGCCACCCCTACTCGCCCGACCGCCGCGACGCCTGCCCCGACTGCTACGCCGGGGCACCAGCGCCGTTTCGCGGTGGTGGTGCTGGGCGAGTGCATGGGCTGTCTCGGAAGTCCATGACCGCCGATTGGCTCGATCAGTGACCACAGTTCATCCGACACTACCCACGGTCGCGACTGACGTTTCCCCACGATCAGACCAACCACCACCCCAGCTGAAACTCGCATGATCAACAGCTTCTGTCAGGACCTCTTAGCTTCGCATTTATCCCTGCGGCGTCTTATCGTAGGTCTTGGGGCTGTTTTGACTGCGGGATGGCGGGTGGCTGGGCCTCGTCGGGTGCCTTGTGGACGACCCGTGGAGCGTCCGCAGCGTTGTGGCAGTTTGGCCGGTGTTCCCACTGCTGTCTGAACGTGACGAAATCGTCGGCAAACGCGGCCGTGTGTGAGCTGGGTCTGCGGCAACGGCTGTTCCCAGGGCAGCCGTTGGTCGGCTACCAGTCGTCGGGCAAGGCGGAGTTGGGTGTAGGCGGTGATGACCAGCCAGGTCCATCGGTCGGCCTGCTCCGGAGTGCGGGGTCGGGGCAGGATCCAGTTCAGGGTCGGGCGGGCGAACCGGAAGGTGCGCTCGATGTCGAACCGGCCGGCTGCCAGCAGGGCGTCGGTCAGCTCGAACAGCGCATCCCCCGCCGGGCCAGGCAGTCGTACCAACCCCTGCGGAACGGTGCCAAGCCGGCCTTGCGATGGCCGTTCCATGTCCCGGCTACCTAGCAGCCAACCGTGCTCGACCAGAGAGCAGGGATAAAAGCGAAGCTAAGAGGTCCTAACAAAGGCGTTGGACGTGCCGGTGGGTGATCAGGCAGGTGGCGAGGCCGAGGAAGGCTTCGTGGATGTCGTCGCGTCGCTCCCAGCGGATCCGCAGTCGTCGGAACCCGTGCAGCCAGGCGATGATGCGCTCCACGACCCATCGGAAGGTGCCGAGGCCGGAGCCGTGCCCGACGCCTCGTTCGGCGATCACGGGTCGGATGCCGCGGGCCCAGAGCAGCCGACGGTACTTGTCGTGATCGTAGGCGCGGTCGGCGAGGAGCGCGTCGGGTCGGCGTCTGGGCCGGTCGACGGCGCCCGCCACGGCTGGGATCTTGTCGATCAGGGGCAGCAACTGGGTGACGTCGTTGCGGTTTCCGCCGGTCAGCGACACCGCGAGCGGGATGCCCTGGGCGTCGGTGACGACGTGGTGCTTGCTGCCCAGTCGTGCGCGGTCGACGGGGCTGGGCCCGCTTTTGGGCCCCGTCGAGCGGCCCGCACGTGGGAGGGGTCGATCACCGCCCGCGACCAGTCCAGCTGCTTCGCGGCCCGCAGCTTCCTCAGCAGCACCAGATGCAGTTGATCCCACACGCCGGCTTCGTTCCACGCGGCAAGACGCCGCCAGCACGTCATCCCCGAACCGAAGCCCAACTCCTGGGGCAAGTACTCCCATTGGATACCGGTATGCAGCACAAACAGGATCCCGCACAAGGCCTGCCGGTCCGGCACCCGAGGTCTGCCCTCCACCAGCTTCGGACCCGGCTCCGGAAGCAACGGCTCGATGAGCGAGCACAGTTCATCCGACACGATCCACGGCCGCGACTGACGTTTCCCCACGACCGGACCAACGACCACCCAACCCGAAAGTCACATGATCAACAGCTTCTGTTAGGACCCCTAAGAGAGGCCCGGGGATGCACTGGAGGGGCGTTCCGGGCCGCCTATCAGGATCAGCCGGGTGTGTCAATTTAACGGCTGATCTTGGTTGTTGAGTGGTCAGTTGTTGCTCGGGGTCAGGCGACCCTCGAAGGCGATCTGGAACGCGTTCAGGGGTGCTTTCCAGCGCATGGTCCACCGCTTGCGGCCCTTGCCCGTCGGGTCCAGGCTCATCAGCGCCATGTAGATGCACTTGAGGGCGGCGGCCTCGTTGGGGAAGTGGCCGCGGGCGCGGACAGACCTGCGGATGCGGGCGTTGACGCTTTCGATCGCGTTCGTGCTGCAGATGACCTTGCGGATCTCGACGTCGAAGGAGAGGAAGGGCACGAACTCGGCCCAGGCGTCCGACCACAGCTTCACGATCGCCGGATACTTCCGGCCCCATGCCTCCTGGAACTCCAGGAACCGCTCCGTCGCCGCGTCCTCGCCGGGTGCGGTGTAGACGGGCCTGAGGGCCCCTGCGACCTTGTCCCAGTCCTGACGGGCGGCGTAACGGAACGAATTCCGCAGCAGGTGAACCACACACGTCTGGACAATCGTGCGAGGCCAGACGGCCTCCACCGCATCGGGAAGGCCCTTGAGCCCGTCGCAGACCAGCATCAGCACGTCGTCCAGGCCGCGGTTCTTCAGCTCCGTGAACACGTGCAGCCAGTACTTCGCGCCCTCGCCGCCGTCGCCGGCCCAGATGCCGAGGATGTCGCGGGTGCCGTCCACGGTCACCGCCATCACCACGTAGATGGGACGGTTCGCGACCTTCCCGTCCCTGATCTTGACGTTGATGGCATCGACGAACAAAACGGGGTAAACACGGTCGAGAGGACGGCTCTGCCATTCCGCCATGCCGTCCATGACCTTGTCGGTGATGGTGGAGATGGTCTGCTTGGACACCTCCGCCCCGTAGACCTCGGCCAGGTGAGCGGCGATCTCCCCATGGGTGAGGCCCTTCGCCGAGAGCGACAGGACCATCTCGTCCACGCCCGTCAGCCGCCGCTGCCGCTTCTTGACGATCTGCGGCTCGAACGTGCCCGAGGTGTCACGCGGGACCTTGACCTCGACCGGCCCGACGTCGGTCAGCACCGTCTTGGCCCGGCTCCCGTTGCGGGAGTTGCCGCTGCCCCGGCCGCCGGCATCGTGCTTCTCGTAGCCGAGGTGATCGGTGATCTCACCTTCCAGGGCCGATTCCAGGACCCGCTTGGTCAGCTGCTGCAGCAGCCCGCCCTGCCCGGTCAGCTGCAGTCCCTCCGACCGGGCCCGTTCCACCAGCATCGCGACCAGCTGCTCGTCGGACACGGGCTCAGGCTGCCCCAACAGGGCACTCTCGACAGGCTCCACGGTCTCCAACTCCACGGCGGTGTCAGTCACTTGACGTCTCTCCCATGATCGTCGGATCCGCCGTTAGATTTACACTCCCGATCAGCCTTGCCTTGAACGCCCAGCGCCGCGATACCGGCAGGCCAGACGGGTGACGGGTATTGCTGAAGGGAGGGTGCGACCCGGGCCTGCAGAGCCTGGCTCTGTTCACGAGAACCGGCCCTCTGGCACAGCTGTTGTGGGGCGTCAGCAGTGGCAGTGCACTCGTACAAGGATCGTGTCGTGAGGCAGCTGCGACAGGTGTGCCTCGCTGCCAGGCCAGACAGGTGGCCCGGAGGGTTCGTGAGGACACGAGTCCGGGTCGCAGTACGCGTGAAGGGCGCCTCCGTCGCTCTCCCGCCACCAGCCGTCCACGGTGAGCACGTCGGTCTCCCACGGAACGGCACGGCCCGATCCATGGACCGCACCGCCGGGACCCACTACTTCACCCAGGATCGCCAGAACTCCGTCAGCGCCGTATACGACGCGGCAGGCGCCGACAACTACCACTACACCTACAGCGCCTGGGGCACCCCCACCGGCAGCGCCACCATCACCGGCGGCCAGGCCAGCACCTTCGGCTAGACCGGCCAGTACAAAGACCAGTCCCTGCCCGACCGCCTCCAACTCCGAGCCCGATCCTACGACAGCACCCAGCGCCGCTTCACCACCCAAGACCCCGTGGCCGCGGACGCCGACAGCCCCAACCAAGGCGGCCTACAACTACGCCGACAACGATCCTGTCAACCTCTCCGGTAACTGCCCGATGTGCATCGGCGCAGCCATCGGCGGCGTAGTCAGCGGCGGTGTCTACGCATTCACGCACCGGGACGACTTCGACTGGGGTGACTTCGCCGCCGCCACCGGCGAGGGAATGGCCGTCGGCGCAGCTGGCGGATTCCTCGCCCCGGCCGGCGCAAGCCTGGCGACGCAACTCGGTTTGCAAGGCGGACGAGCTCTTGCGGTCACTGCGGTCACCGACGCTGCGATCGGCATGGGCTTCACCTGGGCTATCAACACCGCTCAATGCCAGCCCACCCCCCCCCTCGACCTCCTCGTCGGCGGCCTCACGGGCGGACTCGGGAGTCTGATAGGACCGGCCTGGCGGTGGGGCAAAGGCCTCTTCGGCAAGCCTTCGACAGTTCCAAGGGGCTTCGGGCCCGGTGCCGCCCGTACAGGTGATCCAGCATTGCTGCCGAAGGGGGAGATAAGGTAACCCCTTCGCACTCCGGGAGGATGCGGAAGCAGCAGCGTTTGACCTGGCTGGTGTGCCGTACGGGACTTTGCCTGATGCCGAATGGATTGTCACAGGAAACGTCAAGCTTTCTCATGTGCCCGGATATTTTTACTCAAGCAACCCGACTCACTGGGGCCGTTTTCGGCAGTTTGAAACCGTGAACGGGTCGAGGGTCATCGTTGAGCACACCTTCGACAGGGCCGGAACGCATTTTCATGCGGGGCAGCCTAAGGTCGTTCCGAGCAGGACTGGCGTAAACTTTGGATGGGAAAATTCGCCAGGTGTGGGGCGGCGCTACAAGGACTATGCGAGGTACGGGAAGATGAACAAACCCGGCGGCGATCACCACTTCTTCTATGTGAATGGTTGGGGAACATGGGGCTGATCCGGAAAACGCTCAGGGAAACGGTAAATCCATGAAGCTACCGTCAAGTCGTGTACGAGCAGTGCTTGATTCGGTCGGTCTTCAGCTATTTGTCGATGAAATTCCATCAGTAAAATTCACTGCGCTCGAATCTCTTCAGCTCATGGAGAGTGCATATTCACAACCGGTGGCCTCTGTCAAGAAATCTTCGCTAAATGCGGTGGAGGAAATTGGCGAAGAATGGTGTCGTGTGGCAGAACGTGCAGGGCTGTTCGGGGCGGGCGGGAAGTTTTTCGTACTACTGGCCGGTGATGAAATCGACGATGTGGGATGGTTGTGTGTGAAGGATCTGATCGGCGCGAATCTACCCGGCCGTCTGCTCTCCGAAAATGGGTCAATTGAGTTTGTTGCCATGTCCGGAAACGGCAGGGTGGTCTGTTCTGTCATGGATGAAGGAGACGACTACTGGGTGCTCAGCGAAGAGGTCCAGTGACATCGGCGCCGCAGTTCATGAACTACGAGTTTCCGTCCACTCGGCGCAACGAACGGCGGAGTCCCTAAGCATGACCTGAGCCGAGTACGGGCTACCGAATGAGTTCTGCCTGCCTCACCGCACACTCCTGGCTGAGCGCAGGCAGAGCCAGCCCGTAACGCAAGCACGGGCAGGGGAGTTGGCCCCGGCAGGACAACTACGTCACCTCCACGTCGACGAGATCGACTTTGCACCGATGGACGACGCCACCGAGCGGCTCGCCTTGCTAACGCTGCAGGAAGCACGCGCCCTGCTCCAGCTCCTGCTGACGATCGCGCAAGACAGTCATCCCCTTTCTCCGCAAGCGGACCGGCTGGCTCGGGAGATCGCCGCTCGGATCCCGTCAGAGAACTGACCGTCGCACCGCCCGGCTTGAGGCCTTGCACACTGCACCCGGGCCGGCAGCGAGCGCGCGGCGCCAGCGAACCAAGGGATCGCGGACGTAACCCGAGCTGCCGAAGCCCGCCGCTGGTCTGGAGATGACCGGCATGCTCGGATCCGGCGCACACACGTGGCCGGGATCTGCCCGCCCCGCACCACACGCCACACGGAGCCGGTGCGGCCGCATGTCCGGTAAGCCGGACACTTTTCTGTCCGTGCGACCACCTCAACGCACGACAGGAGAACATCGCAGCATTGGTGCACGCCGTGAACGCGTAGTTCCATGTATGGCGCCGCTCAACGCGAGGTCAAGGAAAAGCCAATTCGGGGTGCACGTTGGCGGCGAATGGGGGTATCCGCTCGCCCATACGGACGAACACACCGGGAGGGGTCGTGGCGGACAGCGGGGTCGCAGAAGCGAGACCGGCGGCGAGTCAGGCGGAGGGTGCCCAGGAGGCGCAGCGGGAGGAGTCCGAGGCCGAGCGGGCCGACCGGCAGTGGAACGAACTGATGCAGGAGATCCGGGTCGCACAGACCGGTGTCCAGATCCTCTTCGGCTTCCTGCTGAGCGTGGCGTTCACCCCGGCCTTCGGGCACCTGTCGCACGCGGACCGGTTCATCTACATCACGACGGTCGTCCTCGGCGCGACGGCGACAGGCGCCCTCATCGCGCCCGTCCCCTTCCACCGGCTGATCTCCGGCCGCAGCATCAAGGCGCAGGCGGTGCGCTGGGCGGCGCGGCTCATCTTCCTCGGCCTGGCGCTGCTGGTCGCCACGCTCACCTCCGCCCTGTTCCTGATCCTCCGGGTGGCCACGCACGACGGCTTCGTACCCTGGCTGGTGGGCACGGTGGTGGCCTGGTACCTCGCGTGCTGGGTCGCGCTGCCGCTTTGGGCACGGCACCGGTACAGCACGGTGCCGGAGGAGCCCGCCGGCTGACGGGACACGGCCGCCGCCGACGGCTTGAAGTGTGAGCCCCGTCCTGGAGTCGCTGTGCAGGAACCCGAGGTCAGGAGCCGGTGACACCCACCATGCTTCGAGCGCTACTGGTGACAGAAGCGCGCCGATCTGGTGACAGCCAACGTGCTTTGCCGGTCGAAGTCGCAGGCCAGCGGATACCGATGGTGACAGCCAATGCGCCTTGGCGCACCTGGGTGCGGCTGTCCCTGGCCAACACCCGCCCCCAGGAACGCCGTTCCGCCTGCGCGGGTGTGGGTGGCAGGGCCGGGACGGAGGGGAGCGCGGAGCCTGTCGCCGTGCCGCCGGCTGTTCCGGCGCCACATGATCACCGGCAGCCGGTCCTGTTCGAGCCCGCCGCGCCTGGTGACAGCCTCCACTGGTGTGCCGCTCGATCTGGTACGTCCCGCCGGCTGGAGGCAGAGCCGGCCCGCTGGGGGACCTGCACGGCTGGACGCGCTCGACGCTGACCCGCGCCCGGCGGGTCCAGCGGATCCTGCTGGCCATCCAGGTCACCCCCGGCGGACCCGTGCCGGCCGGCGTGCTCCAGCAGCTCTCGGGCAAAAGCCTTGCAGCCCACCTGCTGCGTGGGTTCCTCACCGCCCACGGTTCCTCGAGGACGACCTCCTTCAGACCCTCGAGGTCTGGCTCGCCCGCCAGATGGCTGCTCTCCCTGCGCTCAGGGTTTGCCGGCTTGCACACCCGGCCAACTCCGTCGTGGCGCGGTAACCGCCTGTCAGGTCATACGCCTGAAGGATCTCCCTGCTCTTCCTTACCCGCCCTGAGCCGCCCAGAGCGGACTTTCCCGAAGCAGGCGGGGAAGTCCTGACCAGCCGCGCGCGGGGAACCTCGAGGCCGCCAACGGGGCGCTAAATGGCTGCATATGGGGAACTTGGCATGGCCGCCGCCACCGGGCAGCGGAAGCCGAATTCTCAGCAGCCGCGCGACAGGATCGCTCGCAGCGCGCGATCTCTCGCGAAACGACATCCGCCGGCGACAGGCATGCCACGACCCTGCTGGCAGCGACTGCCTTGAGAACGTCGGCTACTGACTTCGCGGTGGGGGTTGCCCAGCCACATGAGGGGAGGGTTTGTGTCGGGCGCCGGGCTCCACCGATGAACGACGCGGCGGCGCTGCCCACGTCGAACCGTGGGGGCGCCGCCGGTGTGTGTGGCGAACGAGTGGGCTCAGTGGGTGGCGAGCATGCCTTCGCGGAGCTTGGCGAGGGTGCGGTTGAGGAGGCGGGAGACGTGCATCTGGGAGATGCAGAGGTGTTCGCCGATCTGGGCCTGGGTGAGTTCATCGACGAACCGCATGTGGATGATGCGGCGTTCGCGGTCGTCGAGCTGGGCGATCATCGGGGTGAGGGCATGGAAGTCCTCCACCAGTTCGAGGGCGTTGTCGTCCACTCCGATGAAGTCGGCTAGTGCGGTTTCGCCGTCTTCGCTGGACGTGATGGCGGCATCGAGGGAGGTTGATGTGTAGCCGTTGGAGGCCTTTCGGGCCTCGATGACGTCCTGCTCCGACAGTGACATCAGCTGGGACAGTTCATGGGTGGTGGGCGTGCGCCCGAGCCTGCTGCGGAGTTCTTCCGTGGCTTTGGCGAGCTGGACGCGGGCTTCCTGGAGGCGTCGGGGGACGTGGACGGCCCAGGAGGTGTCGCGGAAGAAGCGCTTGATCTCACCGACGATGTAGGGGACCGCGAAGGAGGTGAACTCGACTTCGCGGGACAGCTCGAACCGGTCGATGGCCTTGATCAGTCCGATCGTGCCGACCTGGACGATGTCCTCCATCTCGTCCTGGCCGCGGCTGCGGAAACGTCCCGCGGCGTACTGAACGAGGGTGATGTTCATTTCGATGAGGGTGTTGCGGGCGTACTGGTACTCGGGTGTGCCCTCTTCCAGGACGGCGAGCCGGTCGAAGAACAGCCGGGACAACTGCCGGGCATCCTTGGGGGCGATCTGGGAAGGGTCCGCTATCTCGGGCAGCACCTCGGTGCGTGCTTCTGCTGTCTTCGTCACTGCCATATCAGGCCCCTCCTGCGTGATCCAGCCCTTGATCGCCGGCTCCGTGCACGCCGGCGACAGACGGTGTACCCGGGTCCGAACAATGCATGCCGGCAGATTTTAGAACGGACTCAGCGCGCCCGAGCGACCACTTGGCGGACGGTCTCTGGCGCACGAGAAGTGGGGGCGGGCGGGGGGGGGCCCGGGGGCCCCCCCGCGGGGGTGGTGGGTGGGGGGACAGTCCCCCCGGGGGCGGGGGGTTTGTGGCGCCC
>NZ_JBHTZF010000025.1:97687-103200 GCF_042790435.1 Streptomyces sp. NPDC056738 | reverse complement strand
GCGGCGGACTGTTCGTCCGCCGCGGCACCGGGCCGCTCCGGGGATACGCGCGTCCGGGAGCTACCCCAGGACCTCGGGCACGGTGACGCCGAACGCGGCCGCGCTCCCGGTCAGTTCGCGCCACACCTTGGCCGCCACCGGAACCCCCTCCCCCGCGCGCGTCGCCGCGACCGCGGCGCTGCGCTCCCCCGGGTAGAACACGCCCACCGCCGCGTCCGCCGGAGTCAGCGCCTTGAGCGTGTCGAGCGTGGCGTCGACGGCGTCGGTGAAGGCGGCGGCGTCGCCGAAGGCCGCCGGGTCGATGGCGACGATCAGGGCGTTCTGGCGGTGCTCTCGGCCCGCGGGATCCTCGGAGTGGAAGGCGGTGAAGATGGGCGCGCCGACGAGGACGCCGGTCAGCAGCTCGAAGGCGAGCGACATGCCGGACCCCTTGGCGCCGCCCAGCGGCAGCGGCATGACCGCCTGCTGCGGATCGGTGGTGGAGGTGCCGTCCGCGGTGGCGGCGGCGCCCTCGGGCAGCGCGGTGCCGTTCGCCCTGGCCTGCCGGATCCGGCCCAGGGCGATCGTGGCGGTGGCCATGTCGAGGACCAGCGGGGCGTGGCTGCGCGCCGGGACGGCGACGGCGAGCGGACTGGTCGCGACGGCCGCCCCCTTGACCCCCGTGTAGCCCATGTTGGGCATGCCGGCGACGAACGCGAGCCCGATCAGGCCTTGTTCGGCGATCTTCGACACGTAGTAGCCGATGGCCCCGGTGTGCACGGTGCGTCGTACACCGACGGCCGCCACACCGCTCGCCCTGGCCCGGGTGACGGCCTCCTCGGCCGCCGCGGTGAGGGCCACCGGACCGGGCGCGCGGTCCGCGTCGAGGACGGCGACGGCCGTGCCGCCCGACTCGAGCGTGATCTCGGGACGGGCGTTGGCGACCCCCTTGGCGAGCAGTTCCAGATAGGCGGGGACGCGCGCGGTGCCGTGGGAGTCGATGCCCCGGAGCGCGGCCCAGACGAACACGTCGGCGGTGGTGCGGGCGTGCTCGGGGCCGAGGCCGCCCTTCTCCAGGAGTGCGGCGGCGAGGCCGCGGAGCGCGTCGGCGGCGACGAGCACCTGGCCCGGCCGGGGTGTCGAGGTGTCGGTCATGGTGGCGGGTGCCTCCTGGATCAGCGGGTGACGAGGACGTCGACGACGGCGGTGGTGCCCTCCGCGACCGCCTTGAGGGCGCGCTCCAGGGCGGGGGCGAGCGCGTCCGGCAGGTCGACGGTCTCGGTGTGCATGCCGAACGGTTCGGCGAACCGCGCGAGCCGGGGCAGCCGACGCAGATCGGTGCCGAGCCATTCGCCGGTCTCGGCGGCCGCGCCCTCGGGGTAGAACCTGCGGTGGTTGAGGTTCATGGATTTGTAGACACGGTTGTTGAACACCACGATCAGCAGCGGCAGTCCGTACGCGTTCGAGGCGTCGTACGACGGGATGACCGGGTTGTACGTGAAGGCGCCGTCGCCGATCGTCAGCACCACGGGCCGCTCGCGGGCGGCGAGTTTGACGCCGAGCGCGACGGCGATGCCCTGGCCGAGTCCGCCCTGGACGTAGAAGTACGAGTCGGGTTCGGCCGTCAGCAGGTGGCGTCTGACGGTGCGGCTGTGGGTGATCGTCTCGTCGACGACGATCGCGTCCTGCCCCTCCAGGAGCCCGCGCAGGGTGGCGGCGACGTGCACGGGGTCGACGCCCTCGGCCTGGGCGGCCTTCGCCTCGGCGGCGGCGATAGCGGCCTGCTCGTCCGCGTGCCGCTCCTCGTGCTCCGCCCGGCGCGCGGTGACGGCGGCGGTGGCCCCTGGTTCGAGGGGGCGTGTGTCCGCCCGCTTGGTGAGCTGGCGCAGGGTGTTGGCGACGTCTCCTTCCAGGTAGCGGTCGGCGAAGAGGACTTGGTAGGCGACGTGCGGGCGTTGCGGGACCTCGTCGACGACCACGATCCGCGCCTTGGCCGGGCGGCGCGACGGAGGGTAGAAGGGGGCCCGGCAGTTGACGAGGAGGATGAGGTCGGCCTCGTCCGTCCAGGGGCCGATGTCCGAGCCCGCGTGGAGCGGGTGCGTGCGCGGGAAGTTGCCGCACACGGCCGAGTCGGGTTCGACGACCGGGATGTTCCAGGCCTCGGCGAAGGCGACCAGGGCCTCGAAGCCGCCCGCCTCACGGCCGGCCGTCTCGGTGACGATCACCGGTGCGGCCGCCGCGCGGATCCACTCGGCGACGAGGTCCACCTCTTCGGGCGAGCTGTGGGTCGAACCCGGTGGGACGACCGGCTTGGCCTCCCGGCCGTCCCACTCCTCCAGCAGGATCTCCAGCGGGATGTTGAGGTAGGCCGGTCCGGCCGGTGCCCGCCAGGCCAGCTCGGCCGCCCGCGTGACCATGGCGGGCAGGGTGTGCACCCCCGCGGCCTCGTTGGACCACTTGGTGAACGGCCGCGCGATGCCGTGCGGTCCGCCGACGACGGACAGGTTGCGGTACCACTGACCGCCGGGGTCCTGCCCGGGCCCGTCGCCGTAGGTGGTCGACTCCGAGGAGGCGACCACCATGGGCACGCCCGCGAGCAGGGCGCCGTGGACCGCCATGGAGCCCTGGAGCAGGCCGGGCGCCGCGTGCAGGAGCACGGCCTGCGGGCGGCGGGCGAGCAGGCCGTAGCCGGTGGCCATGCCGACCGCGACCGTCTCGTGGGTGAGGTCCAGGTACTCGGGGGCCTGCTGGCCGTCGCGGTGGCGCCGGGCCAGGGATTCCCAGACCGGGGCCCATTCCGATCCCGACGAGCAGAAGACGTAGTCGGCTCCGAAGGCGTCGAAGGCCGATACGAGCGCCTCACCGCCGTCCCTGCCGCCGGCACCCGGTGTGTTCTCGGTGTCCGTCATCTCCGGTGCGCCCTCAGCCTTCGATCGGCCAGTCGAGGACCTCGGAGATGCCGCGGCCCAGGATCCACTCCAGCTCCTCGGGCGTGAAGTCCCAGTGCTGGGTGAACTGTTCGATGGTGTCGGTGTAGGTGATGCCGTGGCCGAGCAGGCGGGTGATGTCGGTGCCGTAGAAGCAGCGCTGGGGGCCCAGCTTGTCGACCATCTCGCGCACGTATTTCTCGATGTTCTTGTTCGGGAAGGGCTGCGTCGAATAGCCGGGCAGCGCCGAGACCTTGACGTAGATGTTCGGGTGGACGGCCAGGTCCGCGGTCTCCTGGACCCAGTAGCCGATCGCGTCGTCCACACAGCGGGCCATGATGCCCATGTGGTCGATGATGATCTTCAGGCCGGGGTGCTTGGCGGCGATCTCGCCGAGTTCGCGCTTCCAGATCGGCGCGTGGACCATCGTGGGGATGCCGAGTTCCTCGGCGATCGGCCAGTACCAGTCGTTGGTCCCGTCGATCATCCAGTTGCGGTCCTGCGGGCGGTGGAAGGTGAGCCTGGTCCCCTTGATGTGCGGGTTGCGCGCGAAGTCCTTCAGCATCGCGGTGCCCTCGACGGGGTCGTCCTGGGGGACGCGGGCCATGATGCCGAAGCGGTCCGGGTGGGCCTCGCACGCTTCGAGGGCGTAGTCGATGCGGTTGCCCTCCCAGGACGGGGGCAGAATCAGCGCCCGGTTGACGCCCGCCTCGTCCATCAGATCGAGGGCCTCCTCGTACGAGAACGGGTCCTCGCGGTGTCCGTTGAGGCGGATGCGCTCCCGTGCGCCCGGGACCCAGGGGCGGTCCGGGGTCTCTTCCTTCCAGATGTGGATCTGGGTGTCGACAACGAACATGTCATCTGCCGTTTCTCTGCGGAGGGGTGCCGGGGTGGTGCGGAGGGAACGCTAGGTCGGCGGGGGGTCTTTGCCGAGCGCTGGGAGCGCAAGCAGTTCTTGCGCGGAAGTGCCCTGCGCACGGGGCATGTTCAGGTTGCGCGGGGCTCGTCGAGGACGGTGTCGGCGATGTGTTCCGCGATGGCCATGGAGGAGGTCGCGGCGGGCGAGGGCGCGTTGCGTACGGCGGTGACGTCACCGGTGCGACGGATGACGAAGTCGTCCACCAGCGAGCCGTCCCTGCCGAGCGCCTGGGCCCGCACGCCGGCTCCGCCGCGCACCACGTCGGTGGCGTGGATGGCGGGGACGTACGCCCTGGCGGCCTTCATGTAGGCCTCCACCGACAGCGAGCCGCGGATCTCCTTGACGCCGGTGCGCCAGTGTTCCCTGGCCAGGCGCCACATGCCGGGGAAGCGGGCGATGCGGGCGAGTTCGCGGAGGTCGACGTCGGAGCGGCGGTAGCCTTCGCGGGCCAGGGCCAGGACGGCGTTGGGGCCGACCTCGACCTCGCCGTTCACGCGGCGGGTGAAGTGCACGCCGAGGAAGGGGTACCGCGGGTCGGGCACGGGGTAGACGAGGCCGCGGACCATGTGCGCCCGGCTCGGTGTCACGGTCATGTACTCGCCGCGGAAGGGGACGATGCGCGGCTCGTCACCGTCGTCGGCGAGCCGGGCGACGCGGTCGCTGTGGAGTCCCGCGCAGAGCACCACGCGGTCGGCCCGCAAGGTCTCGTCCCCGGAGGCGACGTCGACGCCGCCGCCGGTGAGGCGGGTGACACGGGTGACGGGGAAACCGAGCCGCACCTCGCCGCCGGAGTCCACGACGTCCTCGGCGAACGACCGGGCGATCGCCGTGTAGTCCGTGATGGCGGTGCGCGGGGAGTGCAGGGCCGCGCGGCCCACGGCGTACGGCTCGATCTCGTGGATCTCGCCCGCCCCTACGCGGCGCAGGCCCGGCACCCTGTTCTCCAGGGAGGTGGCGTACAGGGCCTCCAGACGCGGCACCTCGTCGTCCGTGACGGCGACGACGAGCTTGCCGCACTCGTCGTAGGGCAGGCCCCGGTCCCGGCAGTACGCCCGGATCATCGCCCCGCCCCTGGCGCACAGACGGGCCTTGAGGCTTCCGGGCCGGTAGTAGATGCCGGCGTGCACCACGCCCGAGTTGTGGCCGGTCTGGTGGACGGCGACCTCGTGCTCCTTGTCCAGGACCACGACACGCGTACCGGGCCGGCGCAGCGCGATCTCGCGTGCCGCGGCCAGACCCACGATCCCGGCGCCGACGACGGCGATCGTCTCGTCAGCCATCCGCTCTCCTCCTCTCCTCGCCCACGGCCGCGTCAGACACCGAAATGGAGGGCGACGGTCTTGACCCGGGTGTAGAAGCGCAGCCCGTCCTCGCCCTGCTCCTTGAAGGGCGAGCCGGAGTCGCGGAAGCCCCCGAACGGGTGGTGGACGTCCCAGCCGGAGGTGGTGGTGTTCACCGCGATCTGGCCGCACTCCACCTCGTCCACGAACCGGTGGGCGGCGCCGAGGTCCTGGGTGAACACGGCGGCCGCGAGGCCGAAGACCGAGTCGTTGACCGCCTCGACCGCCTCGTCGAAGGAGTCCACCGCGCGCAGCGCGACGACCGGTCCGAACACCTCCTCGCGCCAGATGTCGAGGTCCGGGGCCACCTCGCCGAGGACGGTCGGGTTGACGTAACAGCCGTGCCCG
>NZ_JBHTZF010000025.1:26013-97588 GCF_042790435.1 Streptomyces sp. NPDC056738 | reverse complement strand
AGCGCGACGACCGGTCCGAACACCTCCTCGCGCCAGATGTCGAGGTCCGGGGCCACCTCGCCGAGGACGGTCGGGTTGACGTAACAGCCGTGCCCGAGCGCCTCGTCCGTGGGCCGGTCCCCGCCCGCGAGGACGACGGCGCCCTGCTTGACGGCGCGTTCGACGTCGGCGAGGACGCCGTCCCGCTGCCGGGCGCTGACCAGCGGTCCCATCGTGGTGCCCGCGGCGAGTCCGGGGCCGACGCGCAGGGCGGCGGTCTCGGCCAGGAGCAGCGCGGTGAACTCCTCGTACACCGGCCGCTCGACGATCACCCGGCTGGTGGCCGTGCAGCGCTGTCCGGCCTGGGCGAAGCCCGCGGCGGCCACCGCCCTGGCCGAGGCCCCCAGGTCGGCGTCGGCGAGGACCACCGTGGCGTTCTTGCCGCCGAGTTCGCCCTGGAAGCGGACGTTCGTGTGGGCGAGCGCGGCCCGCAGTCCCTCGCCGACCTCGTTGCTGCCGGTGAAGGTGACGGCGGTGAGGCGCGGGTCGCCGAGCAGCGCGTCGGAGATCTCCGCGCCGCGTCCGGTGACCACGCCCAGGACACCGGCGGGCAGACCCGCGTCGTGCAGGGCGCGGGCCAGGTGCAGGGCGGCCTGCGGTGTGTCGGTGGCCGGCTTGAGGATTGCCGCGTCGCCCGCCGCGAGGCAGGGGGCGAGCTTGCGCGCCGGGGTGATCAGCGGGTCGTTCCAGGGGGTGATCGCGAGGACGACACCGAGGGGCTCGCGCTGGTGGTGGGTGCGGGTGTCCGGGCGTACGTCGTGCACGAGCGTGCCGTAGCCCTGGCGCGCGATGCCCGCGTAGTACTCGAGGAAGTCGGCGGCCTTGAGGGTCTCTCCGGTCGCCTCGGCGCGGGTCTTGCCCATCTCGGTGCTCAGGTCCTCGGCGACCTCGGCGACACGCTCGCGCAGCAGCCGGGCCGCATCCGTCATGATCCGGGCGCGCTCGAAGGGGCTGGTGCGCTTCCAGACCGCGAAGCCCTGTTCGGCGTGGTCGTAGGCCTCGGTGACGTCGGCGGCGCTCAGCGCGGGAACGCGGGCCACCGGGGCGCGCAGATCGGCGGGGTCGTGGACGTCGATCCACGCGCCGGTCGCCACCCACTCCCCGCCGATCAGGGTTTCCAGGGTTCGCATCAGGATCACTTCTCTCGTCCGCCGCGGTGCGGGCCGCGGTCAACCGGGTGGGACGTCCGCAGGACACACGAGGGGCGACCCCGTCGGCCAGACCCGCGGCGGCACACATTGCTTGCGCGCCGCACGGGTCGCTCATCAGGGGATACGTGCTGGAATCGGCGGACCCGACAGCCCGCCCCCCGGAGGAAACACATGGCTTTCGCCGTCGTCGCCCACTACCGCTGCGCGCCCGCCGACGCCGGCACCGTGCGCGCCGCGCTGCTGAAGATGCGCGAGCTCACCCCCACGGAACCGGCGAACCTCGCCTACGAGGTGCACGCCGAGGTGGACCGGCCGGGCTCGTTCGTGCTCTACGAGCGCTACACCGACCGCGCGGGCTTCGAGGCGCACCGGGCGACGGAACACTTCGAGGCGTTCGTCGTGGGTGTCGTCCTGCCGCTGCTGACGGAACGCACGGTGACGTTCGCCGAGGTGCTCTGAACCGCCGGTCATGGAGCGCGACCGCGACCGGGGGCCACCGGTCCCCCGGGTCGGCCGGCCGGGAGACCCCCCGTGGCTCCCGGCCGGCCCGGTCGCCGGATCAGAACTCGTTGCCCCAGCAGTACCGGGCGAGGGTCTCCACGAGGACCAGTTTGCGGCGCTGGTCCTCGGCGGTCAGGAGCGGTCGTGTCGCGACGTCGGCGAAGCCTCGGGACGGCGAAAGGGCCATGTCCTCGATGTCCTTGATCTCGGCGCCGGCGTCGATGCGGGCGAGCACCGTGTCGATCTCCTCCGGTTCGGGGCTGGTGGCGTCCACGACCCCGAGGCACACGTCCCGGTCCTCCGGCAGCGCCCTGAGCAGGTCGAGTTCGGCGGTCGTCCCCCGGTCGTACGGGAGGATCCAGCGGTCCGCGGGGACCTCGCCGTACAGCCGCTCCGCCCTGGCCCGGTCCACCGCGTCCGGTGCCCGCCGGCCGGGGCAGACCCCGATCCGTACGCCCTCGGGACGCTCGTCCAGGCGCACCGCGAGGGACTCCACGGCGAGCGCGTCCTCGAAGGTCAGCGCCCCGGGAGCGGCCGGGTCGGCCGCCAAGTGGCCCAGCAGGAACGGGTTGTCGAGCTGGATCAGCCGGACGCCGCGGGAGACGAGGAGTCCGATCTCCGCGCGGACGATCTCCGCCAGCGCCTCGCCGAGTTCACGGGCGGAGGACGGGCCGCCGGAGGCAGCGAGGGCGGGATCGAAGGTGGTGGCGGCGAGGTAGGCCGGGGAGGGCAGGGACACCTTGGGCGCGATCACCGTCAGCTCGGTGAGCCGGGCCGCCCGGTCGGCCACCAGCGGGCCGTCGGCCTTGGGCAGGGCCTCGGCCACCCAGCGGGCCAGGCCGTCGGGCCCGGTGTCCCCCGTACGGCGGAAGCCGGACACGGCGCCGAGGACGGCACCGCGGAAGTCCTCGTACGGGAAGCCGCCGTCCGTGACGACGGTGGAGCGCACCGTGCGCTGGAGCGCGACCGCCTCCCTGACCGCGTCGTCCAGGGCCGCGGGGTCGTCGCCCGGGTTCGTCAGGCCGGCCGGGCGGACCAGGCTGCCGTGGTGGTCGATGCGGTAGTTGAACGTGTCCGCCATGGCTCAGGCACCCTTCTCGGTGTTCTCGGCGTTCCGTGCCGTCTCGGCGCTGCCGGTGTTCCGTGCCGTACCGGCGGCCTCGGTGTCGCCTGGCGTGCCGGTGTCCTCGGTGCTCAGGACCGTCCCATCGGACTCGGTGCCGCCTGGCGTGCCGGTGTCCTCGGTGCTCCGGGGTTTCCCGTGGTCGCCGGCCGCCGGGCCCGCGACGCCCCAGGCCGCGAACTCCAGTTCGTAGCCGAGGGACGCGAGGACCTCGTCGGCGACCCGCTGGTCCTCGTCCGCGGTGCCGCCCGCGATGCCGAGTCCGCCGATGATCTCGCCGTCCCTCTTGATGGTGACGCTGCCCTCGGCGGCCATGATGGGCAGTGCGGCACCGGGCAGTTGGGAGAGCTGGGCGAAGAACACCGGCTGGCTCTCCTGCCACTTCTTCAGCATCCTGCCGGGGCGCTGCATGACGGCCGCGGTGTACGCCTTGGCCCGGGCGATGTCCGGGGTGAGGGGGCGGGCGCCGTCGCAG
Organism: Streptomyces sp. NPDC056738; assembly: GCF_042790435.1. Taxonomy (NCBI): domain Bacteria; kingdom Bacillati; phylum Actinomycetota; class Actinomycetes; order Kitasatosporales; family Streptomycetaceae; genus Streptomyces; species Streptomyces sp. NPDC056738. The sequence continues at coordinate 94,299 of NZ_JBHTZF010000025.1, read as the reverse complement.
CGGCGGACGCTGACGACGAACCCGCCCGCGTCCACCACGGCGACGCTGACCGCCTTGCCGAGCGCCTGGGCCCGCTCCAGTGCTGCGGTGACGATCTCCTCGGCGGCGTCGAGGGTGAGGCTGCTCATGCGGCGTCCTTCCGTCCGAGGGTGCGGCGCAGGTGCGCGACGGCCTGGTTGTAGGGGCCGGGCGTCTCCCAGTACATGGAGTGCGGGGCGTCCGGGACGATCTCCAGCCGGGAGGCGGGGAGCAGTTCGTGGGCGCGGGTCACGGTCTTCACGCTGAGCACCGCGTCCTTCTCGCCGAGGAGGAAGGCGATCGCGACGCCCGACTCCTCGATGTCGCGCAGCGAGGGACCGTCTGTGTCGAGATTGCGCAGGTCGGCCATCCTGGCGACGTTGAAGGTGCCCATCTGCTGGAAGAGGAACGTGCGGTCGGCGTGTTCCCGCTGGAAACGCCGGGTGAGCAGCCGGTCGACGACGGGGAGTTTCACGGCCTCGGCGCGGTCCGCGGCGGCCAGTTCGCGCAGTTCGGGGTGGCTGATGCCGCCGAGGGAGTGGCCGAGGACGACGGCCCCGACCCGGTCGGGGCGCAGCAGGCCGGCGCGCAGGGCGGCCACCGAGCCGATGGACTGGCCGACGAGCATCACGTCGGTGAGGTCCTCGGCCTCCAGGACGGCGAGCACGTCGCCCGGGAAGTCCTGGCCGTCGAATTCCGGCATGGCGGAGTCGGACTTGCCGAAGCCGCGCAGGTCCAGGGTGACGACGGTGAACTCCTCGCGCAGGGCGGCCACTTGCTGCCACCAGGCGGCGTGGTTGCCGCCGCTGCCGTGCACGAAGAGGATCACCGGTCCGCTGCCGTGACGTTCGTAGTAGAGGGAGGTGCCGTCGGAGTCGGCGAAGGGCATGGGAGAAGGCTCCTGGAGGTACGGGGGAGGGGAATCCTGGCCGCGCGCGCTCAGTGGGGGCGCCTGCCGTGGAAGACCAGCTCGATCATGGTGTGGTCGGGGTCGTGGATGTAGCAGAACTTGGACTGGTTCTCGGGGCGTTCGATCGGGCGGGTGTGCCGGATGCCCAGCTCCTTGAGGTGGGCCAGGAACTCGTCCCAGTCCTCGACCTCGACGGCGAAGTGGTAGGGCGCCATGCGCTCCATTTCCTCGACCGGGGTGAAATGGAGGTCGAAGGTGCCGCGGGTCATCAGGACGACCCGGGTGTTGGACCTGGGCATGATGCGCTTCATCCCGAAGACCTTCGTGTACCACTCGGCGGTGCGGTCGGGGTCGGTGGTGGGGAAGTTGACGTGGTGGATGTAGAGCGGAGCCTTGCTCATGCGGGATTCCCTTCCGGATGTACGGGGTTGGAGAGCACGCCGATGCCGCTGATCTCGATGTCGACGGTGTCCCCGGGCTCGATCGGGCAGGTCGACTCGGCGCCCATCCACAGCACGTCGCCGGGGCGCATGGTGATGTGCCGGGTGATCTCGACGATGTGGTCGAAGGGGTCGAAGACCATGTCGCCGGTCGGGAACGCGGCCCGTTCCTCGCCGTTGACCCGGAGCGTGGTCGTCTGCGCGAGCGCGTCGACGTCCGTCTCGATCCAGGGACCCATCGGCTTGAAGGTGTCGCTGTTCTTGCTGCGCCAGAACGTGCGGTCCCGGTGCTGCCAGTCGCGGGCGCTGACGTCGTTGCCGATCGTCCAGCCGAAGACCGCGGCGCGGGCCTCCTCGTAGGTGGCGTGCCGCAGCGTTCTGCCGATGACGGCGACGAGTTCGGGTTCGGCCTCGAACCGGCCGGACACACCGTCCGGTTTGACGATGGGCGATCCGTGGCCGGTCAGGGCGTTGTTGGCGCGGTAGCCGACTTCGGGGCGGGTGGGGACCTCGGCGCCGCAGTGCGCGATGTGGCGTGGGTAGTTCAGGCCGACGGCGTAGAACACGGGCGGGACGACGGCCGGCAGCCAGACGGCCTCGGCCCGGGGCACGGTGCCGATGACGGTGAGGCCGGGGTCGTCGTCGTACGTCCGCCGCTCCCTGGACGTCAGGGGGGACCCGGACAGCAGCTCGACGTCCTCCTCCCCCACGCGGCCCCACACCGCCCGTCCGCCGGCCGACACGCGGGTGTATCGCATGGCGGTCAGCCCGCCAGCAGGTGGGAGACGCGCTTGGTGATCAGGTAGGCGTCCAGGGCCTCGGGTCCGCCCTCCCTGCCGTAGCCGCTCTCCTTGACGCCGCCCGAGGGTGCCTCGCTGACGGAGCCGCCGCAGTGGTTGAGCGAGAGGATGCCCGCCTCCAGTTCGCGCACCAGGTGTTCGGCGGTGGCCGCGGACTCGGTGAAGGCGTAGGCGGCGAGTCCGTAGGGCAGTTCGTTCGCGGTGCGCAGCGCGTCGTCGAGGTCGCCGAAGGAGCTGATGGGCGCGAGCGGCCCGAAGGGTTCCTCGCGCATCAGGTCCGCCTCCGGGGGCACGTCGGTGAGGACGGTCGGCGCGAAGAAGTAGCCGGCGCGGTCCAGGCGTTCGCCGCCGGTGCGGACGGTGGCGCCCCGGCGCACGGCGTCGGCGGTGAGGCGTTCCATCGCCCGGAGCCGGCGTTCGTTGGCGAGGGGGCCCATGGTGGTGCCGTCGGCCAGGCCGTCGCCGACGACGACCGCCTCGGCCGCCTTCACGAACTCGGTGGTGAAGTCGTCGACGAGGCTCTCGTGGACGAGGAAGCGGCTCGGCGAGGTGCAGACCTGGCCGGCGTTGGCGAACTTGGCCTGGGCGGCGCGGCGGGCGGCGCGGGCCGGGTCGGCGTCCGCGCAGACGATCACCGGGGCGTGGCCGCCCAGTTCCATCAGGGACGGCTTCATGACCGCGCCCGCGGCGGCGGCCAGGAGTTTGCCGACGGGGACCGAGCCGGTGAAGGCGACGAGACGGACGACCGGTGAGGCGATCAGGTGGGCCGACACCTCGGCGGGTTCGCCGAAGACGAGGTTGAGGACGCCGTCCGGCAGTCCGGCGTCCACGAAGCAGCGGACGAGGGCGGCGGCCGTGGCCGGGGTCTCCTCGGAGGCCTTGATGACGATGGAGCAGCCCGCGGCGAGGGCCGAGGAGATCTTGCGCATCGGTCCGCCGGCCGGGAAGTTCCAGGGGACGAACGCGGCGACGGGGCCGATCGGTTCACGGCGTACGGACAGCAGGGTGCCCGGGGCGGAGGGGATGACGCGGCCGTAGGCGCGGCGGGCGTCGTCGGCGTGCCAGCGCAGGGTGTCGGCGACGCGGCGGGCCTCCCCGGTGGCCTCGGCGAGGGGCTTGCCCTGTTCGAGGGTCATGACGCGGCCCACGTCGGCGGCCCGCTCGGTGAGCAGGTCGGCGGCGGTGTGCAGGATCGCGGTGCGCCCGGCGACGGGGGTGTCGCGCCAGGTCCTGAATCCCCGTGCGGCGGCGTCGAGCGCGCGGTCGAGGTCGGCGGTGGTGGCGAGGGGGACCTCTCCGATCACCTCCTCGGTGGCCGGGTCGACGATCGGGGCGGTGCGTCCGGTGCCGCCCGGGCACCATTGCCCCGCTATGTGCAGGCGGACGGCGGGATAGCCGTGGTCGGTGGTCATGGGTGGGAGCCCTCTCAGGCCGGCGGACGAGACGGTGGGAGCCCGCGGCGCGGAGGCCGGGGGGTGGGGCGGGGGCCGGGGCCCGGTCAGGAGGCGGAGGCGTCCTGCTGGTCGCGGTTGGTGCGCAGGGCCCAGATGTGGTGCGGAGGGGTGGCCGTGTGGACGCGGGTCTCGTACGAGTCGTCGACCCGGTCCATGTCGGCGGCGTACTCGACGCGCCCGCCGCAGGGCGCGTGCACGAAACGGAAGACGTTGGAGCCGACGGTGTGGCGGCCGAGTCTGCGGGCCTCGCGCCAGCCCCGGTCGATCATGTGGTTGCCGCCCTCGACGACGTCGTCGAAGCCGGGGACCTCGTAGGCGATGTGGTTGACGCCGGCCTTGTCGGGGCGGTGGCAGAGCAGCATGGTGTGCTGGTCGTCGTCGCCCGGTGCCCGCATGAAGACGCCCATGGGTTCGACGACGTCGGTCGGCCGGAAGCCGAGGCGGTCGACGTAGAAGGCGACGGCTTCCTCGCGGCCCTCCTTGCGGATGTTGAGCGCCACATGGCACATGCGCAGCGGGCGGACGCGGGTGATCGGTTCCAGCGCGGTGTTCCAGCGGGTGACACTGCCCAACGCGTTGGCGGGCCGTGGGGTGAGGTCGGCGGGCCGGGGCCGGGCGAGGGTCAGACCGGCGCCGAAGCCCGTCTCGTCCACGGTGTGGAACACCCCCGCGGCGTCCTGCCGGACCGGGCGGTCGCGGCCCGCCGCGGCGGCCAGGCGCTCCAGCTCCCGGGGAGTGTCGACGCCCCAGACCACTTCCCGCAGGGTGGGTCCGTCCTCCACCGGGGGCGGGAGCGGGCTGCCCGGTGCGGTGTCGAGGTGGAGGGTCTGGCCGGTGCGGGTCTCGAACACGGCGTGCTCGTCGGTCCGTTCCAGCGCGAAGAGCCCGAAGTCGTCGAAGAACCGGACGCATTCGTCCAGGTCGTCGACGCTGTAGGTGACCGATTCGATTCTCTGGATTCCCATGGGTTCCTCGTTTCGCGGGTCGCCTGGTGAGCGTAGGTTTCCGGCTCCGGCGGGCTCAACGGTCCGGGTTCGACGGAATGCGCAATCGTTTCTTGCGGCCGGGGAATGCCGTACGGACGGATCCGTTCGGGATGTTCCGCACGGGATGGTTTTCAGGAGCGGATGGCCGGAATGGGATTCTGGGAGAACCACGCGGTGAGGAAATCCAGGAAGACGCTGACCTTGCGCGGTGTGCCCTGTCCCGGGCCGTAGATCGCGTACAAGGGGCGGTCGGGGACGGCGAGTTCGGGCAGCAGGACCTGGAGGGCGCCCGAGATGAGATCGTCGTACGCCGACCGCTGGGGCAGCAGGGCGATGCCGCGCCCGTGCACGGCGGCCTTCTGCAGCGCGATGTACGAGTTCGACGAGAAGGCGACGTTACGGATCTTGTGCAGGGTGGAGGCGTGGCCGTGACCGATGCGCCAGACCGGGTCGTTGACGTGCACGAGGCACTCGTGGGCGGCGATCCCGTTCGGCTCGGTGAGCGGTCCGCCGCGTTCGAGGTACGTCTCGGAGGCGCACAGGACGAACGGCAGTGAGGCGATCTTCTTGAGGCGGACGCTGGAGTCCCTCAGATCCCGGGTGTGGAAGGCCACGTCGAACCCGCTGTCGAGGAAGTCGTAGGTCCGGTCGGACATGCCGCCCAGTTCGAACCGGACCTGGATCCTCGGGTGGGAGGCGGAGAACGCGGCGATCGCGTCGCCGAGATCCAGGCTCCCGATCCACTTGGGGCAGATGATGCTGAGCGTGCCCTCGGCGCGGTCGTGGAGCTGGGCTATCCCCGCGTCCTCGGCCTCGATCTCCTCCAGGATCCGCGCGGCGAAGTCGGCGTAGCGCCGGCCGGGTTCGGTGAGGCTGACGGAACGGGCCGTGCGGTTGACCAGCCTGACGCCCACCTGTCGTTCCAGTTCGGCGACGTGGCGTGAGACCAGGGAGCCGGAGGAGCCCAGCTTCTTGGCGGCGCCGTTGAAGCTGCCGACCTGTGCGACGGTGACGAAGCTGTGCATGAGGAGCAAGCGGTCCATGGTTCCCTCCGGAGGCCCACGACTGCCAGGGGTGGGCCCCGGCGGCGGTGCCGGTGTTCGGGCGTGCGGGCGCTACGACGTGGGGCAGTACTGCGGGGCCTTGGTCAGGTTGTCCTTGGTGACCAAGAGAAGAGGAATGTTGGCAATCTTGTCAACCTTTTCTTTGCCCAGCAGACCGATGGTGCTCTCCACCGCCGTCCGGCCGATGACCATGGCCGAGTTGGACACGGTCGCGGAGAACCGGCCGTCCTTCACGGCGGCCAGCCCCTCGTCGGTGCCGTTGACGGTCACGATCTTGACGTCCTTGGCCCCGGCTGCGTCGAACGCCTTGCGGACGGCGAAACCCATCTCCTCGTTGGCGACGAAGGCGTAGTCCAGGTCCGGGTGCGCCTGGATCATGTTCTCGGCGACCTCCTGGGCCTTGACCGGGTTGAACATGCCGGGCTGGTTCGCCACGACCTTCGCGTTGGCCGGCAGTTCGTTGGTGAACCCGCCCACGAGCAGGTCGGAGGCCGCGCCGGGCGCGCCCGCGACCACGCCGACCTTCACGTTCTCGCCGTCCGCGTCCTTTCCGACCCAGTCGGCGTCCAGGGCACCGACCTTCTGGAGGTCGACGACGGCCGCGCCGAGGATGTCGTTGGCCTGGGCGGGGGCGACCGAGGTCAGGTAGATCGGAATGCCGGAGGCCTTGGCCTTGGCGATGTCCCCGTCGAGCGAGTCGACGTTGACGGTCTGCACGATCAGCGCGTCGACATCGCGGGAGATCATGTCCTCGATGTTGGACAGTTCGGTCCCGGCGTTCTGGTGGGAATTGGCCGTGTAGACCTTTGCTCCTTCCGACTTCGCCGTCTGCTCGACGGCCTTCTGGAGACACGTGTGGAACGCGGTGTCGGCGCCGTTGACGAATCCGAGCGTGACGGAACCGGAACTCGCCCCGGCCGAGGCGGCGTTGTCGTTCTCGGCACAGCCGCTCAGCACCAGGGTGGTGCCGGCGGCCGCGGCGATCAGGGCGCGGCGGGTACGGACGGAAAGTCTCATGGTCGTACGCCTTTCAGGACGGGAAAAGGGCAGGGGGGATCGCCTTCGGAATGCGGGAGAAGGAAATCGCCTGCGACGGGACGGGAATGGGTGAGGTGACGCGGGCGGCGTCAGTTCCGTGCGGAACGGGCCTTGTGGAACTCGTTGGCCACGGCCGCGACGAGCAGGACCCCGCCCACGGAGACCGGCTGGTAATTGCTGGAGACCTGAAGGAGGTTCAGCGCGTTGGCCACGACGCCGAGGAGCACGACACCGAGCGCGGTACCGATCACGGTGCCGTGGCCGCCGGCCAGCGAGGTGCCGCCGATGACCACCGCGGCGACCGCGGTGAGCTGGACGGAGAGTCCGCCCGTGCCGGGGCTGCTGGAGCCGAGCCGGGACAGCAGCATCAGACCGGCCAGACCGGACAGGGCACCGGTGAGGGCGTACAGCGTGAGCTTGCGGGCGGTGACGTCGATGCCGCTGAGCCGGGCCACGTGCTCGTTGCCGCCGATGGCGTAGGCGTCCCGGCCGAACACGGTGAACCGCATGACCAGGGCCGTCGCCACGAGGACCAGGACGGCGAGCACGAGCAGGTAGGGGATGCCGAGGATCTTGTCGTTGCCCAGCGGGAACATCCGGGTGCCGATGGAGACGCTGACGCTGTCGAGCACGAGCAGCGCGACACCGTCGAGCAGGGTGGCCGTGGCCAGGGTGACGACGAACGGGGCGACGTTGGTGAACGTCACGACGAGCCCGTTCACCAGGCCGATCGCCGTGGCGAGGGCGATCGTGGCCACCACGGTGAGGACGGTGGAGTGGCCGTGCGACAGCATCTGCGCGCCGAGGGCGGTGGTGACGGAGACGTTGCTGCCCATGGAGAAGTCCATGCCGCCCGCGGTCATGAGCAGGGTCAGGCCGGCCGCGATCACGGCGGTGACGCTCACCTGCCGCAGAATGTTGATCACGTTCGTGTCGGTGGCGAACGCGTCGGTCCGCAGCACGGTGGCCACCACCACGACGGCCAGGACGGCGGTCAGGCCGGTGTGCGGGGCGCGGCGCAGCGCGCCGAGGCGGTTCCCCGGCCCCCTCCGGCCCTGCGGGTCCGCGACCCGCGGCGCGGCGGGACGTGTCTTGACGCTCACTGGGGCTGACCTCCGAGTGCGGTGGCGACGAGTTCGTCGCGGGTGATGGCGGTGATGTCGTGCTCGGCGACCGGGCGGCCCGCGCTGACGACGATCACGCGGTCGGCGAGCCGCATGACCTCCTCGGCGGACGAGGACGCGAGCAGCACGGCCGCGCCGCGCGAGGCGAGGTCGTCGATCAGGGCGTGGATGTCGGCCATGGCGGCGATGTCCACGCCGTTCGTGGGGTCTTCGAGGAAGCAGGCGACCGGCTCCGTCTGCAGCCACTTGGCGAGCAGCACCTTTTGCTGGTTGCCGCCGGACAGGGCGCTCACCGGCGGGTTGCCGGCGAGCGACACGACTCCGTAGCTGCGCCGCAGCGGCCGTGCGCGGCGGGCGAGTTCGCCCCGTCGGTGCAGTCGTCTGCGGGCGAAGCGGTCGCCGGCGAGCATCAGGTTCTCGTCCAGGGACATGCCCGGCACCAGTCCGAGGGCCCGTCGGTCGCCCGTGACGCAGCGCAGTCCGCCGGCGAGCGAGGCGTGCACCCGGCCGAAGGGCACCGGGGCCCCGTCGACGAGGAGTTCGCCGGAGTCGGGGCGGCGGCGGCCGGAGAGCAGGTCGAAGAGTCGGGACTGCGCGTCGCCGGCCGGTCCGAGGACCGCGACGATCTCACCCCTGCGCACCTCGACGTCCAGGCCCCGCACGGCCCGGCCGTCGCTGAGCGCGCGGACCGCGAGGCCGATCTCGTCCTTGGGGGCGGGGCGCTCCGAGCGGCGCGAGACGACGTCGCGGCCGACCATGGCGCGCACCAGCGCGTCCGGGTCGAGCTCGGCGGCCGGCGCGCTGCGCACCACGGCTCCGTCGCGGAGCACGGTGAGGCGGTCCGCGACGGCCATCACCTCATCGATGTAGTGCGAGATGTAGACGACGGCGACACCTTCGTCGCGCAGGGTGCGCACCAACTCCCTGATCTGGCGGGCGGCTTCGGCGCTCAGGCAGGCGGTCGGCTCGTCGAGGACGAGGATCCGGCCGCCGCGGCGCACCTCGCGGGCCACTTCGACCATGGTCTGTTCGGCGACGCTCAGCGAACCCGCGGTCCGGTCCACGTCGATGTCGATGCCGAGCCCCGAAAGGGCCCGCGCGGCCTCGGACTTGAGCGTCCTCCAGTGCACCGCGCCGCGCCGGGTGGGCAGGTCGCCGAGCATGACGTTCTCCGCGACGCTCAGGCCCATCGCCAGTTCGCGGCGCTGGGGGACCGAGGCGATGCCGAGCCGTCGGGCCCTGCGGACGGTCAGTGCGTGCTGGGTGTGTCCGTCGACCTCGACGGTGCCGGAGTCGGCCTGGTGCACCCCGGAGAGGATCTGCACCAGCGTCGACTTCCCGGCGCCGTTCATGCCCATGAGCGCGTGGACCTCGCCGGGGTACAGGTCGAGATCGACGTCCGTGAGCGCGGCGGCGCCGCCGAAGTTCTTGGTGACACCGCGGACGCGCAGGACGGGTCCACGGGCGGTCCCTGCGCCGTCGGCCGTCGTGGTCGGAGTTCCTGGGGTCACGGCGGCGCCTCCTTGCGCGTCCCGGTCCGCGAGGGTGGTCACGGCCGCGGTCCGTCGCCGTGGCCCAGACGCCCGTAGCCGCGGATGTCGGGGAAGGGGGGCTCGCGGTCGGCCTGGAGGTCCACCTGGAAGGTGTTCAGGCACATCCCGAGCATGGTGAAGTTGCCGAGCGCGCCGATGGTGTCCACCAGGCCCCTGGGGCCGAAGTGGCCGAGCGCCCGGGCGAAGGTGTCGTCGCGGACGAAGTGCTCTTCGAGGACCTCCCGGCAGAACTGGTAGAAGGCCTGGTCGGCCTCGTCGTCGAAGACCGCCTCCCGCCTCTCGGCGACGGCCTTCACCGCGGCCTCGGGGACGCCCGCCTCGACGGCCTGGTCCACGTGCGCGTTCCAGGAGTACTGGGCGTCCCAGTTCCGGGCGGCCATCAACAGGGCCAGTTCGCGCAGATGCCGGGGCAGACCGCAGTCGAACCGGGCGAAGGCGCCGAGCGATTCGGCGCGCTCGCACATCTCCGGGCTGTGCAGCCAGACCCGGAAGGGACCGCGGACGGCGCCGCGCCGGCCGGCGATGCGGGCGGCTAGTTCCCGCTGGCGCGGTTCCATGTCCTCATCGGTCAGAACGGGGAGCCTCATGTGGCTGCTACCTGCCTTTTCTTTCCGGCGTGTTTCCGGCACGTACGGGTATGCCGTGCGATGCCAGTGGACGGTACAGCCGGGCGCGGAAAGCTCACCCTCCCTGGAATGCAAGGTAAAACTGCACGCCGGACGGCACCCGTTCACGGACACGCGACCTAACGTCGGTCGACGCATCACCGTCGACCGAAGAGGAACTCCGGATGACCACGATCATCGAAGCCGCGTCCGTGCCCCTGCTGGACCGGGGCGGCGCCGTCGTGACGACGCCGCTCATCACCACCCGCTCGGCCGGCGGGGAGAACCGCGTCACCAGCGGGATGAGCGTCTACCCGGTCGGCTCCGGAGCCCCTCTGCACTCCCACAACTGCGACGAGCACGTGACGATCCTGGAGGGCCAGGCGGAGGTGGTCGTCGACGGTGAGGTGACGAAGCTGAGGCGCTTCGACACCACGTACGTCCCCTCCCCCGTCCCCCATCTCTTCAGGAACATCGGCGACGGGCCGCTGCGCATCCTGTGGGTCTACTCCTCGGGCCATGTGACCCGCACCTTCACCGCGACCGGGAAGACGGTCGAACACCTCTCGGACGAGGACCAGATGGGCTGACGCGAGAACGGCCCCGCCCTTCTCGGGGCGGAGCCGTCCTCGACGGGCTTCCTCAACAGCCGTCCTCAGCGGGCGTCCTCGGGAACGGGACCGCTCGGGGTCACCGGGCGGGCGCTCCCTGGGCGGGGGCCGGGGCGAGGCCGGCGGGGCGGGTCGTGAACACGCCCCGGCCCTGGGTCCGGCTGCGCAACCGGGTCGCGTAGCCGAAGAGTTCGGCCAGCGGCACGGTGGCGGTGATCACCGACGTGCTCCCGCGGGTGAGCGAGCCCGAGACCCTGCCGCGCCGGGCCGCGAGGTCGCCGAGCACTCCGCCCACGGCTTCCTCGGGCACGGTGACGGTGACCTCGGCCACCGGCTCCAGCAGGACCATCGCACTGGCGCGCAGCGCCTCGCGCAGCCCGAACCGGCCGGCCGCGCGGAACGCCATCTCCGAGGAGTCCTTCGCATGGGTCGCCCCGTCGGTGAGGGTGACGCGCAGCCCGGTCACCGGGTGACCGCCGAGGGGCCCCTCGGCGAGCGCGTCCCGGCAGCCCGCCTCCACGGCACGGACGTACTCCTGCGGCACCCGGCCGCCGACGACCGTCGAACCGAAGACGAAGCCCGTCGCCGCCTCCCCGGTACCGCCCGGGTCCGTCCCCAGCGGTTCCACGTCGAGGACGACATGGGCGAACTGCCCGGCGCCACCGTCCTGTTTGACATGCCGGTACACCAGCCCCGACACCCCGCGGGCGACCGTCTCGCGGTAGGCCACCCTCGGCCGCCCGACGGCGGCGTCGAGCCCGTGGGCGCGCCGGATCTTCTCCACCGCCACCTCCAGATGCAGTTCTCCCATGCCCGACAGCACCGTCTGCCCGGTCTCGGGGTCGGTGCGGACGACCAGGGAGGGATCCTCCTCGGCCAGCCGCGCCAGCGCCGTCACCAGGCGGTCGGTCTCGGTGCTCGTGCGCGCCTCGACCGCGACGGACACCACCGGATCGGCGACGACCGGCGGTTCGAGGAGCAGCGGCGCCCCGGGGGCGCACAGGGTCGCCCCGGCCCGGGCGGACTTCGGCCCGATCACGGCGACGATGTCACCGGCCACCGCGCGCTCCAGCGCCGCGTGGCGGTCGGCCCGTACGCGCAGGATGCGGGCGATCCGCTCGGTGCGCCCCGTGCCGACGTCCAGCACCGTCTGTCCCTTCTCCACCGTGCCCGAGTAGACACGCAGGTACGTCATCCGTCCGGTCGCGGTGGCGTTCACCTTGAACACCAGGCCCGCGAACGGTGCCGCCGGGTCCGCCTCCCGTTCCCGCTCCGCGCCCTGGTGCGTGCCGCGGACGGCGGGCACGTCGAGGGGCGAGGGCAGGTAGGCCACCATGGCGTCCAGCAGTGGTTCGACACCGCGGTTGCGGTAGGCCGAGCCGCACAGCACCACGACGCCCTCACCGGTACGGGTCAGGTCGCGCAGCGCGGACGCCAGGGTCCGTGCCGAGAGGGTGGAGCTGACGCAGAACTCCTCCAGGGCCGCCGGATGGAGTTCCGCCACCGCCTCCTCCAGGAGCCGGCGCCGGCGCCGGGCCTCCTCCAGCAGGTCCCGCGGCACCGGGATCTCCTCGGCGGACTCGGCGCCGTCGGCCCACACCAGCGCGCGCATCCGCAGCAGATCGACCACGCCGGTGAAGGCGTCCTCCGTGCCGATGGGCAACTGGACGACCAGGGGCGCCGGATGCAGCCGCTCGCGGATCGAGTCGACGGCGGCGTCCAGGTCGGCGCCCGCGCGGTCCAGCTTGTTCACGAAGGCGATCCGCGGGACGCCGTGCCGGTCGGCCCGCCGCCACACCGACTCGCTCTGCGGCTCGACGCCCGCCACGGCGTCGAACACCGCGACGGCTCCGTCGAGGACGCGGAGCGAGCGCTCGACCTCGTCGGAGAAGTCGACGTGTCCCGGGGTGTCGAGCAGGTTGATCCGGTGGCCGTCCCAGGCGCAGGTGACGGCCGCGGCGAAGATGGTGATGCCGCGGTCGCGCTCCTGCGGGTCGAAGTCGGTGACGGTGGTGCCGTCATGGACCTCGCCCCGTTTGTGGATGGTGCCGGTGAGATAGAGGATCCGTTCGGTCACGGTGGTCTTCCCGGCGTCGACATGGGCGAGGATGCCCAGGTTGCGGACGACGGCGAGGGGGCCGGTGACGGGGTCGGTGAGGTGACGGTGCAGGTCGGTACGCACGGCCGAGGGCCTTTCGGACGATCCGGAAACGGGTCGGCGCGATTCCCGGACGACACGCCTGGATCAGGCGGTGGCGGACCTCCCGCGGGCACGGCGCACGGCGACCGGGTGTGCGGTCGCCGGCGTGCGGGCGGAGGTCAGTGAGTCGTCGCGGGCGTCCGGTTCCGGCCGCGCAGCCGGTACCGGGCCCACGAGGACACGAGGATCACCTCGTACTGTGACGGGGGGACGACGACAGCGGTGCGGTAACGCACGGCCCGGCTCCCCTCGTTCGTCACGGCGCACACGTCACCGGGAGCGGTGGTGTGCGATTCCGTGGCGAGTGTAGGGAACGGGGCCGGGGCTCGGCACCGGGTTTTCCGAGACGGGTCCGGCGGGGCGGGGCGCGGCACCGGGGTCTCCGCGACCGGCCCGGCAGGCCGGGGCGCGGGACCGGGCTTTCCGAGACCGGCCCGGCGGGGCGGGGCGCGGGACGGGGGTTTCCCCTTCCGGCGGGCCGGGGCGCGGGACCGGGCTTTCCGCGACCGGTCCGGCCGGGCGGAGCTCGGCACGGAGGTTTTCCCTTCCGCCGAGCCGGAGTTCGGCACCGGACTTGAGGCGGCCGATTCCACGGGCCGGCGCGCGGTCCCGGATCGCCTCCCGGCCCAGTCCCCGCTCGGTCCCCGCTCGGGACCGGCCCGGACCCGGCCCGGACCCGGCTCCGCCTCCGGTCGCATCCCGCGTTCGCGATACCTTTTGCCCTGTCAGAGCCCCTTGGGCTTGCAGCGGTTGTCCGACGTCAGGATGGTCATGAGCGAGGAAACGATCGTCGAAGCAGCGCCCGGAGTCCATCTGGTGCACGGCAGCAACACGAACTGGGTGGTGCTGTCCGAGGGCGACTCCGTCACCCTGATCGACACGGGATACCCCGGGGACCGCGAGAGGCTCCTGGCGTCACTGAAGACCCTCGGCCACGCGCCCGAGGCGGTGACCGCCGTGCTCATCACCCACGCCCACAGCGATCACCTCGGCTCCGCCGAGTTCCTGAACGCCACCTACGGCACTCCGGTCCAGCTCCACGAGACCGAGGTGCCGCACGCGCGCCGTGAGTTCCTCCACCAGGTGAGCGTCGGACAGGTGGTGCGGCAGGCGTGGCGCCCCGGCGTGCTGCCCTGGATGGTGCACGCCCTGCGTTCCGGCGGCACGGCGGACGTGGCCATGACGAAGCCCGAGGCCTTCCCGCACGCGGGCCCGCTCGACCTGCCGGGGCGGCCCGTCCCGGTGCACACGCCGGGCCACACACCCGGCCACTGCGTCTATCACCTGCCGCAGGCCGGCGTACTGATCTCCGGTGACGCCCTGGTGAGCGGGCACCCCACCTCGCGGATACGGGGGCCCCAGCTCCTGCCCAGGATGTTCGACACCGAGCGGGCCGGAGCGCTCGCCTCGCTCGAACGGATCGAGACCCTCGAGGCCGACGTGCTGCTGCCCGGACACGGGCCCGTGCACCGCGCTCCGGTGGGCCAGGCGGCCCGGCGTGCCCGGGAGCTGGCCGGCTGACCGAGCCGGGCGGCGGGAGCCCGACCGGCCGTCCGGCCCGACGGCCGGCCCGACGGCCACGGGGGCCCGCCGCCACTTGACGGAGGGGGCGGAACGGTGCAAAGTTGTACATATACGTCGTAAACATACGTCGTTTGATCTTTGGCTTCACCCGACCGCCGCCCGAGCGCACACGAAGGAGCCGGGCACATGAGCGCCCCCTCGACCATTCTCGTCACGGGCGGCGCAGGATTCATCGGTAGTCACGCCTGCGTCGAACTGCTCGACCACGGTTACGAGCTGATCGTGGTCGACGACTATTCCAACAGCAGCCCACAGGTCTTCGCCCGGGTGGAACGTATCGCGGGCCGCTTCCTCGGCACCGTCTACGAGCTGGACATCCGTGACCGCCGCGCGCTCTCGGCCGTCTTCGACCGTCACTCCGTGGACGCCGTCCTTCACTTCGCGGCCCACAAGGCGGTCGGCACGTCGACGCGGATGCCCATCGAGTACTACGACACCAACGTCGGCGGAACGACCGCGCTGCTGAACACCATGCACGAGCACGGCGTGCACCAGCTCGTCTTCTCCTCGTCCTGCTCCGTGTACGGCGACGCCGGCCGCGGACCCCTCGACGAGTCGACCCCGGCCCGGCCGACGAATCCGTACGCCGCCTCCAAGGTCATCTGCGAGCAGATCCTCGCCGACGTCTGCCGCCGCCACCCGGAGTACACCGTGCTGTGTCTGCGGTACTTCAACCCGGCGGGCGCCCACCCCAGTGGACTCCTCGGCGAGGACCCCGGCGACTCCCCCGAGAACCTGCTGCCGGCTCTGGCCCAGGTGGCCATCGGGCGGCAGGAACGCCTCCGCGTCTTCGGTGACGACTACCCGACGGCGGACGGGACGGCGATCCGCGACTATCTGCACGTCATGGACACCGTCGAGGCCCATCGCGTCGCCCTCGACCACCTCGCCGACGAGCGGGGCATGCACGTGTACAACCTCGGCATAGGCAAGGGGAGTTCGGTCCTCGACGTGATCGCCGCCTTCTCCGCGGAATGTGGCAGACCGCTGCCGTACGAGATGGTCGGGCGCCGTCCGGGCGATGTCGCCGAACTCGTGGCGGACGCCTCGGCCGTGGCGCGCGCCTGGGGCTGGCACCCCTCACGGGACCTCGCCGACATGTGCCGGGACGCGTGGCGGTTCATCCAGCTCAACCCGCAGGGCTACGCCGGGTCCGCCCGGCGTTCCTCCGGCAAGGACTGACACCCGAACTCCCCCGTCGACACCCGCCCTCACCCCCTGACGGCTCCATCACGGGCGGCTCGGTCACGCCGACAGCGGCGGCTTGATCACTCCGACAGCAGGAACGCCGTCTCCACCAGCGCGATGTGGCTGAACGCCTGCGGCGCGTTGCCCAGTTGGCGGCCGGCCTCGGGGTCCCACTGCTCCGACAGCAGACCGAGGTCGTTGCGGATCGCCAGGACGCGCTCGAACACCTCCGTCGCCTCCTCCCGGTGTCCGCTCGCGGCGAGCGCGTCGGCGTACCAGAGGGAACACGCGACGAACGCGCCCTCGCCGCCGGGCATCCCGTCCACCCCGTGCACGCCCTGCCCGTTCGGCGCGTACCGGCGCACGAATCCTCCGTCGCTCAGCTCCCGCATGGCCCGCACGGTGCCTCGCACCCGCTCGTCCTCCGCGGGCAGGAAGCCCAGCCGGGGGATCAGCAGCGCCGAGGCGTCCAGCGCCGGCGAACCGTAGGACTGGACGAAGGACCCGCGTCCCGCGTCCCAGCCCTCCCGGCACACCTCGCGGTGCACCTCGTCCCGCAGCGCCCGCCAGACGTCCGAGGACCCGTTTTTGCCGAGCAGCTCGCCCATCCGCAGCGCGCGGTCCGCCGCCACCCAGGCCATCACCTTGGAGTGGACGAACTGCCGTGCCGGGCCGCGTACCTGCCACAGGCCCTGGTCCGGCTCGCGCCAGTGCAGACGGAGCTGGCCCATCATGGCCTCCACCAGGCTCCACACCTGACGGGGCATGGGGATGCCCGCCCGCAGCGACAGCAGCAGCGCGTCGAGCACGTCGCCGTACACGTCGAGCTGGAACTGGCTCATGGCCGAGTTCCCGAAGCGGACCGGCCGCGAGCCCTCGTAGCCCGGCAGCCACGGCGCCTCCGTCTCCCGCAGCAGCCGCTGTCCGCCGACGCCGTACACGGTCTGGATGTGGGCGGGGTCCCCCGCGACGGCCCGCAGCAGCCAGCCCAGCCAGGCCGTGGCCTCCTCGCGGTAGCCGCCGCGCAGCAGGCACGACAGCGTCAGCGCGGAATCACGCAGCCAGCAGAAGCGGTGGTCCCAGTTGCGCTCGCCGCCGATGCGGCCGGGCAGCGAGGTCGTCGGGGCCGCGACGATGCCCCCGGTCGGCGCGTAGGTGAGCGCCTTGAGGGTGATCAGGGACCGCACGACGGCGTCGCGCCAGGGCCCCTGGTAGTGGCACTGGGCGGTCCAGCGCCGCCAGAAGTCACCGGTCTCCTTGAGCACCGTCTCCGCCGGAACCGACAGCGGCGCGGGCGGCTCCGGGACGTACGAGGGTGCCCAGACGAACGTCAGGGTCGTCCTGCGCCCGGCCAGGACCGTGAACTCGTGGACGGTGGAGGCCTCGCCTCCGGGCCGTGCCTCCATGCCCTCGGCGTTCAGCCACACGGCGTCCGGCCCGGCGACCGCGACCGTACAGGCCTCACCGGCCTGGATCCACGGCACGACCCTGCCCTGGTGGAAGCGCAGCCGCAGTTCGCTGCGCATCGTCACGGAGCCCGACAGCCCCTCCACCATGCGCACGATGCACGGCAGTTGACTGCGCGGCGGCATGAAGTCGATGACGCGGACGGCGCCCGTGGGCGTCTCCCAGCGGGACTCCAGGACGAGCGTGTCCGGCCGGTAGGCGCGGCCGGTACAGGGAGCGCGCACCGCGCGGGAGGCCGGCGCGATCCGCCAGAATCCGTTGTCCTCCGTGCCCAGCATCGCGGCCAGACAGGCCGGGGAGTCGAACCGGGGCAGGCACAGCCAGTCGATGGAGCCGTCTCTGCCGACCATGGCAGCGGTTTCCAGATCGCTGATGAGGGCGTAGTCCTCGATGGGTGCGTTCATGATCGAAGCCGCGCTGCCGTGGAGATTGCAGCCCCTTGAGCATATGTCCGCGCCACGGGAGTTCGCCTCCTGGCCCCGTCACGAAGACCGTCCCACGGGGGACGGCTCGTAGGGCCGCGTGGTTCCCCGGGACTGCGCCGCGAACCAGTCGACGGTGTGCCGCAGACCGTCCTGTAGGGACACCCTCGGGTACCACCCGAGCGCTTCCCGGGCGCGGGAGACGACGGGACGCCGCCGGACCGGGTCGTCGACGGGCAGGGGCAGGAAGCGCAGCCCGCTGCGCGATCCGGTGATCGTCACGACGAGCTCGGCGAGCTCGCGCACGGTCCTCTCGTTGGGGTTCCCGAGGTTGAACGGGCCCGGCCGGTGGGAGTCGACCATGGCCATCAGACCCCGGACGAGGTCGTCGACGTAACAGAAGCTGCGGGTCTGGCTGCCGTCCCCGAAGAGGGTCAGGGGCTCGCCGGCGAGGGCCTGGCGGATGAAACTGGAGACCACCCGGCCGTCGTAGGAGCGCATGCGGGGGCCGTAGGTGTTGAAGATGCGGACGATCCCCACGTCGACCGCGCGGGACCGCCGGTACGCCATGGACAGGGCCTCGGCGTAGCGCTTGGCCTCGTCGTAGACGCTGCGGGGTCCGATCGGGTTGACGTGTCCCCAGTACGACTCGTCCTGCGGATGCACCTTGGGATCGCCGTAGACCTCGCTGGTGGAGGCCAGGACGAACCGGGCCGAGTTCCGGTCGGCGAGCCGCAGCAGGTTCTCGGTACCCCTGCTGCCCGCGGCCAGGGTCTCCAGCGGGAAGCGCTGGTAGTCGACGGGCGAGGCGGGGCTCGCGAGGTGCACCACGGCGTCCACGTTCCCGGAGACGCTGAACGGCTCGGTGACGTCCCACGCCTCGAAGGCGAACCGGGGATCGTGCCGGAGCGGTGCGATGTTGGCGGGGCGGCCCGAGGACAGGTTGTCCAGACAGCAGACGCTGTCACCTCGGTTCAGCAGGGCCTCGCACAGATGCGATCCCAGGAAGCCGCTTCCGCCGGACACGACGACACGCATGGTCTCTCCTCCCGCAGGTCAGGTGGGTCCCGGACGGCCCAGGGCGTGCAGCGCCCATCCCGCCGAGCCCCACCGTTCCGGGTCCAGGGTGTTCCGGGCGTCCACCAGCACCGGGGAGCGCACGACCGTCGCGAGCGCGGCGGGGTCCAGGTCCCGGTACTGGGGCCACTCGGTGAGGTGCAGGACGACGTCGGCCCGCTCGCAGGCCTTGGTCACGTCCAGGGCGAACTGGAGCGCGGGGTACGCCACTCGGGCGTTGTCGATCGCCTCGAAGTCGTGCACGCGGACCTGTGCGCCGCGGCGGCGGATCTCGTCGGCGACCACGAGCGCGGGCGAGTCCCGGACGTCGTCGCTGCCGGGCTTGAAGGCGGCACCGAGCACCGCGACGCTCCGGCCGGTGAAGGAGCCTCCCAGAAGGCGCGCCGCGAGGTCGACGGTGCGCAGTCGCTGCCGTGTGTTGATCTCGTCGACCTGGCGCAGGAAGGCGACGGAGCCGCCGCGTCCGAGTTCCTCGGCGCGGGTGGCGAAGGCCCGGATGTCCTTGGGCAGGCAGCTCCCGCCGAATCCGAGTCCGGGGGCGAGGAATCGGGGTCCTATGCGGGAGTCCCGGCCCATCGCCTCGGCCAGGGTGAGCACGTCGGCCCCGGCGGCCTCGCAGATCTCGGCCATGGCGTTGATGAAGGAGATCTTGGTGGCGAGGAAGGAGTTGGAGGCGACCTTCACCAGTTCGGCGGTGGCCGGGTCGGTGGCGATGAACGGGGCGCCCGCATCCAGCAGCGGCGCGTAGATCTCGCGGAGCCGCGCCTCGGCCCAGTCGGCGCCCTTCCGGGTGCCGACCACGATGCGTTCGGGCCGCAGGGTGTCCTGGACGGCGCAGCCCTCGCGCAGGAATTCCGGGTTCCAGGCCACGTCGGCTCCCGGAGCGGTGGCGCGCAGCCGTTCGGCGAGGCGGGCCGCGGTGCCGACCGGGACGGTGGACTTGCCGACCACCAGGACCCGTTCGTGACCGCTGTCGCGGAGCCCGGACGCCAGCCCGTCCACGGCCGCCTCCACATAGCGGAGGTCCGCGGCGCCCGTCTCGGGATGCTGGGGGGTGCCGACGCAGACGAAGTGCGTGTCGGCGAAGCGGGCGGCCTCGGCCGGTGAGGTGGTGAAGCGCAGCCGGCCCGTGTCCACGGCTCTCATGAGCGTCTCGGACAGGCCGGGTTCGAAGAACGGGGGCGTGCCCGCGGTCAGGGCGGCGATCCTGTCCTCGTCGACGTCGACGCCGAGGACCTCGTGTCCGATGTCGGCCATGCAGGCGGCGTGCACCGCGCCGACGTATCCGGTGCCGATGACTGTCAGACGCATGTCGTTCTCCGTGGTCGGCGTGTGGTCGGCTCGTGGCCGCCGGGCGGGTGGTGTCGGTGGGACCGAAGGATTCAGGGGCGTGCGGCACCTTCCGGGACGCGCCCGCCGCCGGGCAGGCCCGTCCGTCCGCGGCGGCGGGCGCGGACGGCCCCGCGCGGGGTGCCGGGCGCTCGGGCGGTGTCGGGTGTGCGGGCGGGGTCGGGTGCCGATGAACTCTCGTCGGCGAAGGAGGTCTCGTGCGCCGGGCGGCCCTCGGACGCGAGGGGGCTCCCCGGTGCCACGGGGGCGTCCGGCGCGAGGCGGCTCTCCGGACCCGGGCGGGCCTCGGACGTGACGGCGGGCTCGGACACGACGGGGCCGCGGACCCGGCGGCTGCCCTGGCGGCCCATCTCGGTCGCCTCGCGCGGGTGGTCGAGAAGCCAGCCCACCGCGCGTGCGGTGGCGGCCGGGTCGGCCGGTGCCACGAGCAGTCCCGTGGCTCCGTGCTCCACCAGGTCGGGCACCCCGCTCACGGCCGTCGCGACGACGGGACGGGCGGCGGCCAGGGCCCTGGTGAGCGCCCGGCCCGGACCTTCGTACAGGGAGGTGGTCACGAACACGTCCAGTCCGGCCACGAGCCGGTCGGCGTCCGGACGCGGTCCGGTGAGCGTCACCTCGACGCCGAGGTCCGCGGCGAGCCGTCGCACCTCTTCCGCCGGCGGGCCGTCCCCGATCATGACGAACGCGGTGTCCGGGTGTTCCGCACGGACCGCGGCCGCCATACGGACGAAGGCCAGGGAGTTGTTCCGGGTGCCGGCACTGCCGACCGTCCCGACGAGTGCCGCCTCGCGCGGGACGCCGAGCCGCTCGCGGGCCGCCGGGTCGAACGTCACGGGGGTGTCGCCCGGCCGTACGGCGGCGGGCGGGACCTCCCCGCGGTGCGGCGGCGCCACAGGCTCCCCGGCCCCCGCCGTCCGCGGCACGCGCGGGGCGAGAGCGGGGAACCGGTGGGCCAGTCGCCGTGTCACGTGCTCCAGGGCGCGGTGGGCCGGGTGCCCGGGGCGGGCGGTGTACGGGTGGAAGCTCAGTCCGTGGAGGGTGTGCACCACGACGGGGGCGCGGCACAGCCGTGCGGCCACCCGGCCGAGGGACCCGCCCTTCGGGGAATGGGTGTGCACGACGGTGAACCGCTCCCGGCGGATGAGCCGCAGCAGCCGTCCCAGTACGAGCACGTCGGCGGGGCCCAGCGCGTGCCGGAAGCCCGGTGTCCCCAGGGTGCGCACGCCCGCGGCGCGCGCCGGTTCCCACAGGTCACCGCCCGGCGCTCCGGCGACCCACACCTCGTAGCGGTCGGGGTCCGTGCCCTCGGCCGCCAGCAGGGTGGTGTCGCCCGCGCCCGCACCGAAGCGGGTGACGACGTACAGGACCTTGATCCGCGGCAGGAGCGGGGCCGGGGGCAGTGCCTCGACGGGCGCGACCTTCGGGAGCGGCGCCGTCCTGTCGGCCACCGTGCCGCCCGGCCGCCCCGAGCGGGGGGCGGAAGTCCCGTACAGCATCAACGATCACCACCGATGGACGACTGTGCAAATACGTATATTTACGACGTATACGTACATCATCACCCCGCGACCCGTTCCGGTCAATCCCGAACATTCACCCCCCATACGCTGTATACGTACGCGTAGGTCTCATAGGCGAATAGAGTCGACAGCAGCGGGACTTCGGGCGGGGCCTACGGAGGCGGAGATGGCCAGGGAACGGGCGCGGGACAAGAGCGGTGAGGCCGCCACACCGGCGCGGCGCGCCAGCGACCGGGGCCACTACGGCCGGCTGAGCCGCAAGCTCGTGCTCGCCGCCGCCCTGGACCTGGTGGACGAGGAAGGACTCTCGGCCCTGAGCATGCGCCGGCTCGGCGGCCGGCTCGGTGTCGAGGCCATGGCCCTGTACCGCTACGCGGAGGGCAAGGACGCCCTGCTGGACGGACTGGTCGAGGCCCTCTACCTCGAACTCGACGAGCGCCTGTCCGCCGGTTCCGCCCCGGAGGGCTCCGCCGCGCCCGACCCCGCTGCGTGGCGCGACGAACTGCACCGGATCGCGCGGGCGATGTACGAGGTCTGCCTCTCCCATCCCCGGGCCGTGCCGCTGCTCGCCACCCGCATGCTCGCCGTTCCGCTGGCCCGCAGACCGCTCCCCGTGCTCAAGGAACACGAACGGGTGCTCGCGCTGCTGCACGACGCGGGGCTCGGCGATGCCCGCTCGGCGGCCGTCTTCCGCGCCTTCACCGGCTGGGTCCTCGGCTACGTGTCCGTGGAACTGCGCGCGATGGTGGACAACCCGGACGAGGAGGACCCCGCCTTCCGGCTGGGCCTGCACCGGATGCCGCCCCAGGAACTGCCCCGGCTCCGCGCGATCGCCGCGACCCTCGCCGAGCGGGGCGGACCGGACGGACTGGACGCCGGCCTGGACGCCCTCCTGGACCGCTTCGCCCCGGACTGAAGATGCACCCGTCCTCCCCCCGTGCCTACGATCAACAATGCCCCGGAACCCGGCGAACGGTCCAGTGCCGTCCGACGTAGGGAGGCGGTTCGGCTTGCTGCGGGCACATCACCGCGCAGGCGGCCTCCTGCGGCCACGGCGTCTCGGTGTCTACGCCCTCCTGGTGGGGGCGACCACCGTCGTCTACATGGCGGTTCCCGCGACCAGGACCCCGTTGTGGGCCGTCATCGGGCTCGGCGGCGTCGCCGCCATGATCACCGGAATCCGCGTCAACCGCCCGCCCCACCGCTGGCCGTGGCTCCTGCTGGCCGGCGGGCTGCTGGCCTTCTCCGCGGGCGACACGTCGTACAACGTGATGGAGTCGTACTTCCACTTCAACAACCCGTTCCCCTCCCCCGCGGACGCCTGCTACCTGGCCGTGTATCCGCTGTTCGCCGGCGGCCTCTACGGCCTCGTCCGCTACCGCTGGCCCGGTCACGACCTCCCCAGCCTGCTCGACGCGCTGATCTTCGCGCTGGGGCTCGCCCTGCCGGTCTGGGTCTTCCTCGTACAGCCGCTCACCCATGTGCCCGGCATGACCTGGCAGCAGCGCGCCATCAGCATCGCCTACCCGATCGGCGACGTCCTCGTCCTCGCGATGCTGGCCCGCCTGCTGGCCGCCAGCCACGGCTCCGGCCGCATCCGCTCACTGCAGCTCCTCGTGCTGGGCACCGCGACGCTGCTCACCTTCGACATCGCGTACGGGATCCTCCAGCTCAACGACCTGTGGCAGACCGGGACCCTGCTGGACTCCGGCTGGATCGTGTTCTACACCGCCTGGGGGCTCGCCGGGCTCCATCCCTCGATGGTGGAACTCACCCGGCCCGTGATGCGGCAGGAATCCCTGCGGCCCACGCCCCGACGGCTGCTCCTGCTCGCCGCGGCCACCCTGGTGGCACCCGGGATCCTGCTGTACGAGGGCCGACGCGGCAACGCGCAGGACGCCGCCGTGATCGCGGTCTTCTCCGCCGCGCTCTTCCTCCTGGTGATCCTGCGGCTCTCCGGGATGGTGGTCGCCCACCGCGACGCCGTCGCGCGCGAGCAGGCACTGCGCACGGCGGCCACGGCCCTCGTCTCGGCATCGAGACCGCAGGACGTGGCGCGGGCCTGCGACACCACCGTCAGCACGCTGTTCGGGCCCAAGGTCCTGCACCGGAGTCTCGTCCTTCCGGCCGAATACGCGAGCGGGCTGGCGACTCGCCGCTCGCATCTCGTGCCCACCACGGAACTCGGGGCGGACATCGCGGGCCGCCTCGACGGTCTGCCGACCACCCTGGTGTGCCCCATGATCCCGCCCGACGAGCCGACCGGAGAGCTGCCGGGCGTGCTGATGGCGGCGGGTCCCGAGCAGCAACTCCGCGAGATCCAGAGCTCGCTGGAGATCCTGGCCTCGCACGCAGGTCTGGCCGTCGAGCGCATCGCGCTGCGCCAGGAGATCATCCGCAAGGAGAGCGAGGCGTACTTCCGCACGCTGGTGCGCAACGCCTCGGACGTCATCCTGATCGTCGAGGACGACAACTCCGTCCGGTACGCGAGCCCCTCCGCGCGAGCCGTCTTCGGCCAGGTGGAGCTGACCGGGGTGCCGCTGCCCGAACTGGTGGACTCCAGCGACCGGACCCGGGTGGTCAGGGGACTCGCCGCCCTGCGGAACGGCGGCGCCCCCGAGACCCACGACCACTGGTGGGTGCTGCGCGACGGCAACCGCATCGAGGTCGAGGTGCGCTGCAGCGATCTCCGCAAGGACCCCACGGTCGCCGGTCTGGTCATCACCCTGCGGGACGTGACCGAGCAACGGCGCCTGGAACACGAGCTGACGGAGCGGGCGTTCCACGATCCGCTGACCGGTCTGCCCAACCGGACCCTGCTCCTGGAGCGGATCGAGCGCGCCCTGCTCCGCAGCCGCCGCGGGACCACGCTCACCTGTCTGCTCTTCATCGACCTCGACGACTTCAAGATGGTCAACGACACGATGGGGCACTCCACCGGCGACCATCTGCTGACCGCCGTCGGCGAGCGGCTCTCGGGGGCGCTGCGCCGCACGGACACCGCGGCGCGCCTCGGGGGCGACGAGTTCGCGGTGCTGATGGAGGACGCGAAGAAACCGCTGGACGCCGAACTCCTGGCGGCCCAGGTGATCCAGGCGCTGAGCAGGCCGTTCAGTCTGCGCGAGGGCTCGGTGAGCGTGTCCGCGAGCGTCGGCGTGGCCACCGCCAGGGACAGCACGGACGCCGAGGAACTCCTCGGTCACGCGGACCTGGCCCTCTACGCGGCCAAGGCCGCGGGCAAGCGGCAGTGGCGCAGGTTCCTGCCCCGGCTGCGGGTGCGGATGGTGGAACGGCACGACCTTCAGGCACGCCTCGACGGCGCCGTCGCCCGGTCCGAGTTCACCCTGCGCTACCAGCCCGTCGTCGACATCAGCGCGGGCGAGGTCGTCGGCTTCGAGGCGCTGGCCCGCTGGCCGCGCCCGCACCACGAGCCGGTTCCGCCGGACCAGTTCATCGCCCTCGCCGAGGAGACCGGGCACATCACCCCCCTGGGCGCGTGGGTCCTGTCGAACGCCACCACCGACATCGCCGGACTCCAGCGGACGGCCGACGGGGCGGACCCGCCCTACGTCAGCGTCAACGTCTCGCCCCGCCAGTTCCGCGACAGCGGGTTCCTGGCCGAGGTGCGCAGGGCGCTGGAGACCCCGGGGCTCGCCCCGGGGTCGCTCCAGCTCGAACTGACCGAGACGGTGCTCATGCGCCGGGACGCGCAGATTCAGGCGGTCCTGTATTCGCTGAAGGACCTCGGGGTACATATAGCCGTGGACGACTTCGGCAGCGGCTACTCCTCATTGCGGTACCTGCGCGATTTCCCCGTGGACGTCTTGAAGATCGACAAGACGTTCATCGACGACATCGCGCTGGACACCCGGCAGGTCGCACTCGTCGAGGGCATCGTCGGTCTGGCGGACACCCTGGGCATCCAGGTGATCGCCGAGGGGATCGAGGATCCGGTGCAACGGGATCTCCTGGCCGGAATGGGGTGCCGGTTCGGCCAGGGCTTCCTTTTCGCCCGGCCGATGACGGTGCAGCAGAGCGAGTTCCTGCTGCGGCAGCGCGACGGGGTTCGCACCCCGGCACGGTCCGCCGACAGGGCGGCGGAAACGAGGTACTCCATGGGACAGACGGATCCGGAATCCGCCGGCCCGCGCGAACGGCCGCCCGCCCTGCCCGGGGCGGCGCGGAGCGACACCGGGCGGTCGGACCACCCGCCGTCCGAAGGTCCGCCGTCGGAGGGGCCGCGGCTGGAGGGCCCGCGGCCGTACGACCCGCAGAAGGACGGCCCACGGAGCGACGGCCCACGCACCGACAGCCGGCGGACGGAAGGCGAGCGGACCGACGGCACCCGGTCGGACGGCGCGCAGTCGGACAGCACCCGCCGCTCCAGGCGCTGGCGCGATCTGGAACACCTGCGCCAGACCAGCCCCATGAGCGACGCCGTGCTGGACGAGGTACGTGGCCGGCACATCCGCAGCGGCGACCACTGGATGATCGACTTCGCCTCCTGCAACTACCTCGGCTTCGACTGCGATCCGGAGATCATCCAGGCGATCGAGCCGGCCGTGCGCCGCTGGGGCACCCACCCGAGCTGGTCCCGGCTGATCGGCAGTCCGCGGCTGTACCCCGACATCGAGGAGCGGCTGGCGGACCTGCTCGGCGCCCCGGACACGCTGCTGCTGCCCACGCTGACCCTGATCCACGCCTCGGTGATCCCCGCCCTCGCGGGTCAGGGTCATGTCTTCGTCGAGGCCACGGCGCACCGGACCGTGTTCGACGGCTGCGTGGGGGCCCGCGGACAGGGCGCGACGCTGCACCGGTTCCACGCGGGCCGCCCCGACGAACTGGCCACCATGCTGGACGCCGTGCCCGCCGAGTCGCCCCGTCTGGTCTGCCTGGACGGCGTGAACAGCATGAGCGGGAACATCCCCGACCTGCCGAAGCTCACCGAGGTGTGCAGGCCGCGCAACGCCCTGCTGTACATCGACGACGCGCACGGCTTCGGCGTCATCGGGGAGCGCGGCCCGAACGAGTCGTGTCCGTACGGGGACCGCGGCAACAGCATCGTCCGGCACACGGGGGAGTCGTACGAGGGGATCGTCCTCGTGGGCGGCTTCTCCAAGGCGTACTCGTCGCTGCTGGCGTTCCTGGCGCTGCCGAGTTCGCTCAAGGACCGCCTCAAGACCGCGGCGGGCCCCTACCTCTACTCGGGTCCCTCCCCCACCGCCTCCCTGGCCACGGCACTGGCCGGGCTCGACGTCAACGACAGCCGCGGGGACGACATCCGGGCCGATCTGTACCGCAAGACAGGGCGGGTGCTCGACCATCTGGAGGAGCTCGGGGTGGGCACGCTCAACACGGACCGTCTGCCGATCATCGAGATCCCCCTGGCCGACGCCGACGACCTGGACGGGGTCGGCGGGTTCCTGTGGGACAACGGCATCTACGTGACCCTGGCGGCCTACCCCCTCGTACCACGCGACCGGGTCGGTTTCCGGGTCCAGCTCACCGCCCTCAACTCCGACGAGGACGTCGACCGGCTCAACGACACACTCACCCGGCTCACCGAACGCTACCGGCTGCGGCCGAGGGACGGAGTCAGCGATGGCGGTTCTCAATGACGACGTCAACTGGGACAGTTGGCCCGTCGAGGACTATCTGAGCGAGAACTACCGCGAGTTGCATCCCGCGGACGCGGCGGTCATCACCCATCACAGCGCGTTCTACCGCGCGTTCGCGCCGGGCGGCATCCGCCGGTCCGTGGAGGTCGGTGCCGGCCCCAACCTCTATCCGCTGATCCTCGCGTCCGCCGCGAGCCGTCACATCGACGCCGTGGAGGCGGGTGCCTCCAACGCCGCCTACCTGTCACGGCAGTTGGGCGGGCCGCCGGACGAGAGCTGGCTGCCGTTCCACGCCCTGTGCCGCAGCCTCAACCCGGACGTCCCCGAGACCCTGGAGGCGGCCCTGTCCCCGGTACGTCTGGTGCACGGCGACCTGAGGTCCATCGAACCGGGCGGCTACGACCTCGCCTCGATGCACTTCGTCGCCGAGGGGGCCACCGAGGACTTCGAGGAGTTCAAGGACTTCTGCCGCCGGTTCGTCCGGTGCGCGGCACCGGGCGGGCACCTGGTCGCCGCCTTCATGGAGAACATGCCGACCTACCGGATCGGCGCGGAGTCCCGCTGGCCCGGCTGCCCGGTGGACACGGACGTGATCACCGAGGTGTTCACCCCGCTCACCGACCGGCTCACGGTCAGCCGGATCCCGTCGGACCCGACCCTGCCGGACTACGGGGACTCCGGCATGGTCCTGCTCACCGGGGTCGCGGCCGCGGACTCAGCCGAGTTCCAGTGACGTCACCCCGTACACGCGTTCGCCCGCGAACTCCCTGACCGGGCCGGTGTACATACGGGCCGTCTCGAAGGAGGGGGCCAGACCGAGCTCCTCGACCAGGGCGACCGCCGCCGTGTTGATCAGGGGCACGTCGACGGCGAGCGGCCCGCCGTCCGCGGCGGCGGCGAGCGCGGAGAAGAGGGCGCGGGCGTCGTCGGCGGTGTCGGCGAACAGCGGGCCGACCCGCAGGGAGTCACGCGCCGGACGGATCACGGCGTACCCGCTCAGCCGGCCGTCGGTGTGCCGGACGAAGGTGCGGTGTCCGGGGGCGGTCAGCCACGACTCCAGGAACGCCGGCCGGTCGGCCGGGTAGCAGGCGCTGTCGTACGCGGTGATCGCCGCGTGGTCCGCCGGCCCGGCCGCGCGCACGTCGGCCGGCTCCTCCCGGGCCGGCACCGCGCCGGTGAACCGGGCGGTGCGGTAGGCGAGTTCGAAACCGGACTTGCGGTAGTTGTCCTGCTGCGCGACCACGCCGTCGAGGCCGACGGTCCGGCCGCCCGCGTGGGCCAGGGCCGTCTCCCACGTGGCGAGGCCGTAGCCCTTCCCGCGCAGATCGGGGCGTACGAGATAGAAGCCCAGGAAGGCGTAGTCGTCGCTGTGGTTGACCACCGAGATGGCCGAGACCGGCTCCCCGTCGACACGTCCGATGAAGAAGCCCCCGGGATCCTGTACGAAGAAGCTCGCGCTGTCGGACAGGCCGGGATTCCATCCCTCGTCCGCGGCCCAGCCGCCGACGACCTTCCAGTCGTCGAGCGTGGCCTGGCTGACGACGAGGCCGTCGGGTCCCGGAGAGGTCATGGGGGCACTCCAATGCGTACGGGTCGGATGCGCGCCGGCGTACGGGCACGCGGTCCGCCGGCCGGTCGGTCGCGCAGCATCCTTGCCGATCTCCGTGCCGCTCGCAGCGACGGG
This sequence comes from Streptomyces sp. NPDC056738, assembly GCF_042790435.1. Lineage (NCBI taxonomy): Bacteria > Bacillati > Actinomycetota > Actinomycetes > Kitasatosporales > Streptomycetaceae > Streptomyces > Streptomyces sp. NPDC056738. The sequence goes on along the minus strand of NZ_JBHTZF010000025.1, from coordinate 65,586 downwards.
CACCGCGCGCCGGAAGGGATTCGGCCACCTCCGCGCACCCGCCCGCCTTCGCCCCCGTCGTCGCCGGGCCCCCGGACCCCGTAACGGGGGAAGGACCGGAAGGAGGCTCCACCGGTCACCCGTCCGATGGAGCCTCCCGTTCGTGACCGCCGCGGCTCAGCGCACCGCGCCGGGCCGGAACCGGCGGAACAGGACGGCGCCGCCCAGCAGCATCGCCGCGCTCGCCGCGATGGCCGGCATCGCGCCGTCCGCGCCCGTGTGGGCGAGGGTGGCCACGGCTCCGTCCCGCTCCGTGGCCTGCTCCGGGCCCGCGGTGGCGGGGACCGCCGCCGGGGTGGACGGCCTCGGGGCGGGCTTCACGCCGTGGTGGGCCCGCACGGGCTTCGCACCGGAGGTGTTGACCGACTCGTTCCCGACGGCCGGGTTGCCGAGGCCGACGACCGTCACGGAGTTGCCGCTGACGTTGACCGGGAGATCCACCGGGAGCTGCAGGCCGTTGCCCGAGAGCACACCCGGTGAATCCTTTCCGCGGCCGTGCGCGACCGCACCCCCGCCGTCGCGGCTGTGGCCGGCCGTGCCGCCGCGGCCGGTGGTGCCGGCGTGCGCTCCGGCTCCCCCGTGCCGCACGCCGCCGGTCGCGGCGGTGCCGCCACCCTGGTTGGCGCAGCGGTTGCCCGCGGCGGGGTTGAGCAGCCCGGCCACGTTCACCGTGTTCCCGCACAGGTTCACGGGCACGTGCACGGGGAGCTGGACGGTGTTGCCGGAGATCAGGCCGGGCGAGCCTGCCGCCGCGCCGTCCGCCGCGGAGTCGGCGTGCGCCGGCATGGCCGCGGCCAGCGCGCCCGAGGCGGCGGCCGCGGCGATCAAACCATTTCGGGTCACCCGTTTCATTCGTTCACTGCCTTCCTGACAACGACGTGGGCGCTCGCCCACATTGCCAAGAACGTCTGCGGACCATCCGAGTTATGGCTTGTCGGCCTTTCACCCCTTCGAGCGTCACCTCTTTCGAACGGCCGCCGCATCCCGTACGGCGGGGCGGCCCACGGCCACGGGGCACGGCGGCCCCCGGCAGGGACGGCGGCCGGGCCGCTCGCCCGGAGGCGTGCCCCGAAAGCCGCGTCTATCGTGATCCGGGAGGTATCGCCGGTCCACCGCAGGCGACCCGGGAGGCAGGCATGCTGTCCGTGCACCAACGCTTCGCGGTCGCGGGAGCCGCCACCGCGACGCTGACCCTGCTGGCGGCGGGTCTGCCCGCCGCGGCGACCGCCGACGACGGGCCCGACCTGTCCCGCTTCCGGGACCAGAAGGTCACCTGGGCGGCCTGCAAGGGCGAGGGCATGCCCAAGGACCTGCAGTGCGGCAAGGTCACCGTCCCCGTGGACTACGCCCGGCCGGGCCGGGGCACGCTCGACCTGGCGCTGGCCCGCTACCGGGCGACCGGACATTCGCGGGGTTCCTTGGTGCTGAACTTCGGCGGTCCGGGCGGGGCGGGCGTTCCCGGTCTGGCCGCGAGCGGCAAGGACTTCATGGGCCTGACGAACGGCTACGACGTGGTGACCTTCGACCCTCGCGGAGTGGGCCGTTCCTCGCCGGTGAGCTGTGGCGACGGCGCGGACGAGATATTCGGGGCCGCCGCGGCCGACACCGATGTGCAGGCGGCGCTCAAGGCGGTCAAGAAGGCCGCCGACACCTGCGCCCGGCACTCGGGGGCCGTCCTCCCGCACATCGGCACGGTCGACGCCGCCCGCGACCTGGACGTGATCCGCGCGGCGCTCGGCGACAAGAAGCTCAACTACCTCGGCTTCTCGTACGGGACGCGGCTGGGCGCGGTGTACGCGGCGCAGTTCCCCAAGCGGACGGGGCGGATGGTGCTCGACGGGGTCGACACCCTCACCGAGCCGATCACCGAACAGGGCCGCATAGGCGCGGAGGGCCAGCAGACCGCGCTCGACGACTTCATCACCTGGTGCGCGAAGAACCTGGCCTGCCCGTTCGGCCAGGACCCGCGCAGCGCGGGCGAGCAGATGGTCCAGCTCGTCAAGTCGCTCGACGAGGACCCGGTGCCGTCGGCCTTCGGCCCGGCGTTCTCCGGACAGGACCTGGTGGGGGCGATCAGCCAGGCGCTCTACAGCAAGCAGATGTGGCCGGTCCTCGAACAGGCCCTCGGTCAGCTGATCCAGGACGGCGACACCCACGGACTCGACCAGCTCTACGGCGGCGCCTCCCTGCCCGCCACCGCCACGCCCGTCCGGCAGCGGCCGCCGCACAACGGCGGGCTCGTCGACGCGGAGGACGTCCCCCTCGACAACCTCCCCGCCGCCCTGATGGCCATCAACTGCGCCGACGACCCCGACCGGCCCAGCGCCGGCGAGGTGGCACGGCAGGTCGCCGCCCTGCGCGCCTCCTATCAGGAGGCGTCCCCGGTCTTCGGGCAGTACCGGCTCGCGCAGGTGCTGATGTGCTACGGCCGTCCGAAGGGCACCGACTACATACGCGAGAAGGTCCGCGACGTACCCGCCTCCAAGATGCTGCTCGTCGGCACCCGCGGGGACCCGGCGACTCCGTACCGCTGGACCCTGGAGACCGCCAGGCGTCTGGGCTCCTCCGCCGTGGTCCTCGACAACAAGGGCGAGGGGCACACCGGGTACGCGTCCTCGAAGTGCGTGCACCGCAAGGTCGACGACTTCCTGCTGTACGGGTCCCTGCCGGCCAGCGGCAGCTCCTGCGGTCCGGAGAACACGGACGGCTACTGACGGACACCCCACCGAGTGAGCGTGACAACCCGCGCGGGTCTCCCGATCGGCGGCTTTCGTCCCCATGGGTTTGACTCGGGATGTGCGCCGGATGCTCCCACTGCTGCTCGTCGCCCTCGGTGCCGCCGGGGCGCTGCTCCTGGCGGGCGCCGTCTCGGCGTGGTGGTGGTGCGCGGCGGGCCCGCTGCTCGCGCTGACCGCGCTCGGTGCCCGGGACCTCGCCCAGCGCCGGGACTCGGTGCTGCGCAACTATCCGCTGCTCGGCCGCGTCCCGTTCCTGCCGGCGGCCGTGCGCCCGACGTGGCGGCGGTACGTCGTCGAGCGCTCCGTCGACGGGCGGCCCTACGATGGGCGGCCCTACGCCCAAAGCGTCCGCGCGCTGGTGTACGAGCGTGCCGCGGGGGCCGAGGCCGAGGCGCCGTCCGGCACGGGGCGTGCGGTGTACGAGGACGGCCACGAGTTCCTGGAGCCGTCGTTGCGCCCGGTCGGGGTGCCGGACGAGCCGCCCGTCGTCCGGGTGGGCGGTCCCGACTGCACCCAGCCCTACGACATGGCTCTCCTGAACGTCTCCGCGATGAGCTTCGGGGCTCTGTCGTCGAACGCCGTCCTGGCGCTCAACAGGGGCGCGGCGCTGGGGGGTTTCGCGCACGACACCGGCGAGGGCGGCCTCTCGGACCACCATCTGCGGGGCGGCGGTGATCTCGTCTGGGAGATCGGCACGGGGTACTTCGGGTGCCGTACCCCCGAAGGGGACTTCGAGGCACGGGAGTTCGCGGACAAGGCCGCGCTGCCCGAGGTGAAGTGCGTGTCGCTGAAGCTGTCCCAGGGAGCGGGACCGGGGGTGGGGGGCGTGTTGCCCGGGGTGAAGGTCAGCCCGGAGATCGCCCGGGAGCGCGGTGTGCCCGAGGGCGTGACCGTGGTGTCGCCCGCGTGTCACCGGGTGTTCTCGACGCCGAGGGAACTGGTGCTGTTCATCGCGCGGATGCGGGAGCTGGCCGGCGGCAAGCCCACGGGCTTCAAGCTCTGTGTCGGCTCGCGGTGCCAGTTCCTGGCGGTCTGCAAGGCGATGCTCGCCGAGGGGGTGACACCCGACTTCGTCGTCGTGGACGGCTCGGAGGGCGGCACCGGCGCCGGTCCCCGGGAGTTCGCCGGCACGGTCGGTACGCCGCTGACCGAGGGGCTGATGACGGTGCACAACGCGCTGGTCGGCACCGGGCTGCGGGACCGGGTCAGGATCGGCGCGAGCGGCGGCATCGCCACCGGCTCGGACATCGTCAGACGCCTGCTCCAGGGAGCCGACTACACCAACGCGGCCCGCGCGATGATGCTCGCCCTCGGCTGCGTCCAGGCCGGGCGCTGCCACACGGACACCTGCCCGACCGGGGTGGCGACCCAGGATCCGCGCCGGGTCCGTGCCCTGGACGTGGCCGACAAGTCCGAGCGGGTACGGCGCTACCAGCGGGCCACCGTGCTCGGCGCGAGCCGGATCATGGCCGCGATGGGTGTGCGGGATGCCGGTGGGCTCACCCCGGACCTGCTGATGCGGCGCGTCGGTCCGACGGCGGTGAGGTCGTACGCGGAGCTCTACGAGTGGCTGGCGCCCGGGGTCCTGCTGGCCGAGCCGCCCCCGGACTGGGCGTCGGACTGGGCCGCAGCCGATCCGGACGCCTTCTGAACGGACGGGCGTCAGAAGTCCACGGGGTCCCGCACGATGGGGCAGGTCATGCAGTGGCCGCCGCCGCGTCCCCGGCCCAGTTCGGAGCCGACGATGGTGATGACCTCGATCCCGGCCTTGCGCAGCAGGGCGTTGGTCTGGGTGTTGCGGTCGTAGGTGAACACCACACCGGGCTCCAGGGCGACGGCGTTGTTGCCGCTGTCCCACTGCTGGCGCTCGGAGGCGTACACGTCGCCGCCGGTCTCGACGATCCGCAGTTCGGGCAGTCCCAGGGCCTCGGCGACGACGTCGGTGAACGCGCGTGAGCCCTCGTCGGTGAGCTCGACGCCGGGCGCCTTGTCGCTGGGCCGCAGGGAGAACGTGTGCACCGAGTCCATGATGGCCGGATACAGGGTGACGAGGTCGCGGTCGGCGAAGGTGAAGACGGTGTCGAGGTGCATCGCGGAGCGCAGCTTCGGCATGCCCGCGACGACGACGCGCTCGGCGGCCCCGGCCTGGAACAGGGCGGCCGCGACCTGGCTGATGGCCTGCCGGGAGGTGCGTTCGCTCATGCCCATGAGGACGACGCCGTTGCCGACCGGCATGATGTCGCCGCCCTCGAAGGTGGCCTGGCCCCAGGAGAGTTCGGGGTCGCCCCACCACACCGTGGAGCCCGTGAAGTCCGGATGGAAGGAGTAGACGGCCTTCATCAGGAGCGTCTCGTCGTGCCGGGCCGGCCAGTAGAGCGGGTTGAGGGTCAGGCCCTCGTAGAGCCAGCACGTGGTGTCGCGGGTGTAGAGGGTGTTGGGCAGCGGCGGCATGAGGTATTCGCGCACGCCGGTCGATTCGCGGGCCAGGGAGAGGTAGCCGGTGCGGAACTCGTCGGGCAGGTCGGCGGTGGAGAGTCCGCCGATCAGGAACTCGGCGAGGGCGGCGGGTTCGAGGGACTCCAGGAAGGCCCGGGTGCCGTCGACGAGTCCGAGTCCGACCTCGTTCGCGGTGATCTTCCGGTCGAGGAGCCAGTCCTTCGCCGGGGGCAGGGCCATGGTCTGGGCGAGCAGGTCGTGCAGTTCCACGACCTCCACCCCGCGTGCGCGCAGCTTGTCGACGAAGTCGGCGTGGTCGCGCTGGGCGTTCTCCACCCACATCACGTCGTCGAAGAGCAGATCGTCCGCGTTGGTCGGGGTGAGCCTGCGGTGGGCGAGGCCCGGTGCGCAGACCAGGACCTTGCGCAGCCTGCCGACCTCGGAGTGGACGCCGTACGGCGGACGGCTCGTGGTGTCTTCACTGGTCACGGTGTGCCTCTCTCCGGGCGGGGGGCGGACGGGTTCACAGACTGATCCAGCCCAGCGCCAGGGCGACGATCCCGGTGACGGCACCGACGACCGAGACGACGAGGATGACCAGTTCACGGGGCGAGAACGGCGTCCTGCCCTGTTCGCGGCGCGCCATCACGAACAGCACGGTGGCGGGCGCGTAGATGATGAAGGAGACGAGGAGGTACTTGAGTCCGGCCGCGTAGAGCAGGAAGGCGGTGTAGACGGTGGCGAGGGCGGCGACGACGAGATCCCCGCCGAAGCGTCGCCGGGCGATCTTCAGGGCGAAGGCCGCCGCCAGCAGGAACGGGATCAGGGTCAGGGCGCTGGTCAGGTCGAGCGCGAAGTTGAAGGCGTCGTCCGAGAAGAGGGTGACGACCAGGACCACCTGGGTGAGCAGGGTGGTCAGCAGCAACGCTGGCACGGGCACGTCGGCCCGGGTGGAGCGGGCCAGGAAGCGGGGCATGTCCTCGTCCTTGGCGGCGACGAACAGCACTTCGGCGGCCATCAGCGTCCAGGCGAGGTAGGCGCCGAGCACCGAGACGATGAGGCCGACGCTGACGAAGACCTCGCCCCAGGTGCCGACCGCGCTCTCCAGGACCCCGGCCATCGACGGCTGTCTGAGCTCGGCGATCTCCGCCATGGGCAGCAGCCCGTACGACACGATCGTGACCGAGGCGAAGACGGCGAACACGCTGAGGAACCCGAGGACGGTGGCCCGGCCGACGTCCTCGCGGCGCTTGGCGTGGCGCGAGTAGACGCTCGCCCCCTCGACGCCGAGGAACACGAAGACGGTGGCCAGCATGGTGCCCCTGACCTGATCGAAGAGTGAGCCCGCGTACGCGGCGCCGCCCCAGTTCTCGGCGAAGACATGGGGTTTGAGATAGAAGAGCGCCAGGACGACGAAGACGAGGATCGGCACGACCTTGGCGACCGTGACGATCCGGTTGATGGCGGCCGCTTCCTTGACGCCTCGCCGGATCAGGAGGAAGAAGGCCCACAGGCCGACCGAGGAGAGGACGACGGCGAGGACGGTGTCCCCGTCGCCGAGCGCGGGCGCGATGGCCCCGATGGTCGACATGATGAGCACCCAGTAGGTCACGTTGCCCACGCAGGCACTGGCCCAGTAGCCGAAGGCCGAGAAGAAGCCGAGGTATTCGCCGAAGCCGGCCTTGGCGTAGGCGTAGACACCCGCGTCGAGGTCGGGCCTGCTGACGGCGAGCCGCTGGAAGACGAAGGCGAGCATCAGCATGCCGGTGCCGGCGACGGCCCAGGCGATCAGCGCGCCCGCGACACCCGTCTCCTGGGCGAACCGCCGCGGGAGGGAGAACACCCCGGCGCCGACCATGGAGCCGACGACCATCATGGAGAGCGTGACCAGGGTCAGCTTGGCGGCCGGTGCCGCCTCGGATTCGGTGTCGACCTGCGTCATGGCTGTCCTGCGGGGAGGGCATCGTCGTGCGCGACCACGATGCGGCAACGTCATCTGGCGACCTGAGCGACATTAACAACCAATTGCCCGGAATGTGCGGCGAGGACCGGCACCCGGGTGCTGCGTCGCCGATGCCCGCGGCCGACAATCGGATCACCGGGCCGGAGCGGTCTCGGCAGTCGTCGGAGAGGTGCGCACCGCGTGAGTGAGCTGTTGGGTGTGGCGGTACTGGGTGCCGGACATATGGGGGCCGACCATGTACGCCGCCTGGACCGGGTGGTGAGCGGCGCCAGGGTGGCCGCCGTGGCGGATCCCGACACCGGGCGCGCCGAGGAGGCGGTCGCCGGTATCGACGGCGCCTCGGTCCACGCCGAGCCGGCGGCCGCGCTCGACGCACCCGGGGTGGAGGCCGTCCTCGTCGCCTCCCCCGGCCCCGCACACGAGGAAGCCCTCCTCGCGGCGTTCGCCCGGGGACTTCCGGTGCTGTGCGAGAAGCCGTTGACGCCGGAGTCGGCCGGGGCGCTGCGGGTGATGGAGGCGGAGGTGCGGCTCGGGCGACGGCTGGCGCAGGTCGGGTTCATGCGTCGGTACGACGCCGAGTACCAGCGCCTGAAGTCCCTGCTGGACGGCGGCCGGCTGGGCCGCCCGCTGATGCTGCACTGCACGCATCGCAACGTCTCCTCGCCGCCCGGCTTCACCTCGGCGATGCTCGTCAACAGTTCCGTCTCGCACGAGATCGACGCGGCGCGCTGGCTGCTGGGGCAGGAGATCACCGCGGTGACCGTGGTGCGCCCCCGGTCGTCGGCGACCGCGCCCGAGGGGCTGATCGACCCTCAGTTCGTCCTGTTCGAGACGGCCGGCGGCGCGCTGGTCGACGTCGAGGTCTTCGTGAACTGCGGATTCGGCTACCAGGTGGGGTGCGAGGCCGTGTGCGAGTCGGGGAGCGCGCGGATCGGGGACGAACGCTCCATGGCCGTGACCGCGGCGGGCGGCCGCAGCGAGGAGGTGGCGCAGGACTATCTCGTGCGCTTCGCCGACGCCTACGACCGCGAGGTGCAGGCATGGGTGGACGCCACCCGGGCCGGCCGGGTCACGGGCCCCGGGATCTGGGACGGGTACGCGGCGTCCGCCGTCGCCGAGGCGGGAGTCCGGGCGCTGGAGAGCGGCGTCCGGACGACCGTCGAACTCGTCGCGCGCCCGGCTCTCTACGCCTGACCGGCGCGCCGTCGGGGGCGTTCCGGTCGAGTCGAGTCCGCGACTCCGTTATGGCCTATCGCATCCGTGATAGGATCTAACAGACCGATGTTCCGCACCCCGACACGAAGAGGCGACGCCCGTGGCCGCAGACAGCCGGAACGGCACCGGCCCGCGCGACCGGTTCCGCGCACAGGTGCGCCAGGAAGTGAAGACCGCGGCGCTGCGCCAGCTCGCCGAGGGCGGTCCGGAAGCGCTGTCCCTCAACGCGATCGCCAAGCAGCTCGGCATGACGGGGCCCGCGCTCTACCGCTACTTCGCCAACCGCGACAGCCTGTTGACCGACCTCGTCGTCGACGCCTACGGGGACCTCGCGTCGAGTCTCGCCCGGGCCGCCGAGAGCGGCCCGGCGGACCCGGCCGCCCGGCTGGCCGGGCTGGTGCACGCCTACCGGGCCTGGGCGCTGGCCGAGCCGCACCGCTACCGCCTGCTCTTCCGGGCCCCGCTCCAGGGTTACGACGCCCAGGCCGCGACCCTGGTGGAGGCCTCGCAGCCGGCCATGGCCGTGCTCCTCGACGCGGTGAGCGCCCTGGCCGAGCCGGATCCGCGGGCCCCGGACGGCGCGGCGGCGGGATTCCTGGAGTGGCGCGAGCGGCACGGCTTCGAGGACGTGCCGGAGGCGGTCGCCGCGCGCTCCACCCTCCTGTGGGCCCATCTGCACGGCATGGTCGCCCTGGAGATCGAGGGCAACTTCGCGTCGATGGGCATCGATCCGTCCTATCTGTACGAGGCCGAGCTGACGGACTTCGCGCGATCGCTCTGAACGAACCCCGGACACTCGCACAAACGCCCTTCGAACAGCAGAATGAAAGCCCCGCCGGGGACTGCCCGCGCCCCCCAAGTCGCGTACGGTGTCTACGACTTGACATCACACGGCGACTACCGCATCGGGACCGGTCACCCACTCCGGGAGGACTGCGGCATATGCCAGAAGCATGACCGTATCGGGTGTTGCCAAACCACTTACAGTGCGTCGCGGGCTGTGCGACAGTCGTAGCGGTCCTTCCGTCACCGAGGTCGTACCGTCCCCGCATCGGAGTACGTCATGCCACCCCATCTCTCTGCGGACCGCCCCGCCGCCCAGCCGCCCAGCCGCGGCACGGTCGACGCGCTCATCTCGCAGACCCGCGCCCTGCGCGGCGAGGTGGACGCGGTACGGCGCGAGGCGCCCGCCGACGAGGAGGACGCCCAAGGGCGCTGGCAGCGCGCGCTGTGCAACCTGGCGCTGCATCAGCTCAACGACCTGGACGCGCACCTGGCCCAACTCCGGGACGGGCCGACGGAGCTGCCCGTCCCGCCCGAGGCCACCGCCGCCGCGCGGACCGCGCAGGCCGCGCCCCCGGCCGGCTCGCTGCTGAGCCGGGTCGGCAGCGCCGAGTGGAACCTGCTGACGGACGAGGCCAGTTGGTCCGGTGAGCTCTACGAGATCCTGGGCCGCGACGCCGCCGCTCCCCCGCTCACCCTCGACGAACTGCCCTCACTGGTCCAGGACGAGGACCGGCCGATGCTGACGGCGATGGTCACCGACTGCCTGATCGACGCCAAACCCATCGACGGCGAGTTCCGCATCGTGCGGCCCGACGGCGGCGTGCGGACCGTGCACATGATGGGTGAACCCGTGCTGGACGCCGACGGCAGCACCGCCTCGATGTGGGCCGTGCTGCGCGACGTCAGCGAACTGCGCCGCACCCAGCGGACGGTGGGCGAGACCGGGGAGTCCCTCCAGCGGCAGCGGCACCTCGCCCGGACCGAGCACCGGCTCGCGGTCGAACTCCAGGAGGCCGTCCTGCCGCCCTGGCGCGGCTCCCTGCGCCTCCCCCGCCGGGGACCCCGGGCGCTGGACGTGGCGGCCCACTATCTGCCCTCGTCGAGCAGCGCCCTCATCGGCGGCAACTGGTACGACGCCCTCGAACTCCCGGACGGGGAGACCCTGTTGAGCGTCGGCGACCTCACCGGCCACGGGGTCACCGTGACATCGGGCATGGCGATGCTGCTCGGCGCACTGCGCGGCATGGCGGTCGCCGGCACCCAGCCGGGTCAACTCCTCTCCTGGCTCAACCAGTTGCTCGACTCCACCGTCCAGCCCGCGCTGGGCAGCGCCGTCTGCTGCCGCTACGTCCCCGCGACCCGCACCCTGAGCTGGGCGCAGGCGGGACACCCCGCCCCGCTGCTGTACCGCGACGGGACGGGGCGCGCGCTGTCCGCACCGGACGGCGTCCTGCTGGGAGCCACCTCGGGTGCCGTCTACGGGCAGGCCGAGGAAAGCCTCCGCGCGGGCGACCTGCTGCTCCTGCACACCGAGGGACTGGTACCCCGGCCAACAGGGGCCCCGCACCAGGAGGAGACCGGAGGTCAGGAAGGAGCGAGGGCCGTCCAGAGGCTGCTCGACCTGGCCCCCCGCTTCGGCGAGGCCCGTACGGCCCAGGACTGTATTCGGATGGTTGTCGAGGAGTTCGGCGGGACCGAGCGCGAGGACGACGCCTGCGTGCTCATCGCCCGGATCGGCTCCTGAGGCAGGGCACGCCGAGGACGCCCGGCGCGACGAGGCCGACGGGAACGCCGAGAACACCGGAGTCCGAAGGCACCGGATCCGGACGGACGGTGGAGACACGGGAGTCGGCCGGGACCGTGAAGACACCGGGGACGGCACGGAAGCCGGGACCGGCATCCATCCCCCACGGCGGCTGACGTCGTTGTCAGCCGGGCCGCCGGGCCCTAGACGCGTGTGCTGTCGCCGCGCCGGGGCTTGAGCGAGCCCTTCGGCAGCGCGAGTTTGATCTCCTCACGCAGATCGCTGATCTTCGGATAGCTGGAGTACTGCCCGGTGAGCCGGTACATCTCCCGCAGCCGGTCCCAGGTGCGATGGGAGGAGTTCGAGCCCATCGACGTCAGGGCCAGTCGCGCGTACCGATCGGCCTGTTCGGGATCGTCGGCGATGAAGCAGGCCGACGCCAGCGAGATGTGGTCGAAGATCTTCGACCGGTCCCGCCCCGACTCCCGCAGTTTCAGGGCCTCCTTGGCGTGCCGCTGCGCGATCGCCGCGGCGGCCGGCTCGTGCTCGGCGAGCGTGCGGTAGGCGAGCGCCTGCATGCCATGCATGTCGGCCTCGTCGAACAACTGCATCCAACTGGGCGGCGGGACGTCCCCGCGGTCGGAGACGAACAGGTCCTCCGCCACACCGAGGGTGCGCCGCATGGCCTGGCCCTTGCCCATGGACGCCTGCGCCCACGCCTCGATGGTGTGCAGCATCGCCCGGGTACGGGGCAGTACCTCGTCCCCCGAACCGGACTTGGCGAGCTTCATGAGGTCGAGTGCGTCGTCGGGCCGGCCCAGGTGCACCATCTGCCGGGCCGCCCGGGAGAGCGCCTCCCCCGCACGGGGCCGGTCGCCGCCCTCACGGGCCGCGTGGGCGGCGATGACGAAGTACTTCTGAGCCGTGGGCTCCAGGCCGACGTCGTGCGACATCCAGCCCGCGAGGACGGCGAGGTTGGCGGCGACGCCCCACAGGCGCCGCTGGAGATGGTCGGGGTGCCGGTAGGAGAGCATGCCTCCCACTTCGTTGAGCTGGCCCACCACGGCCTTGCGTTGCAGCCCGCCGCCCCGGGACGCGTCCCAGGCCCGGAACACCTCGACGGAACGCTCCAGTTCCTCGATCTCCTGCGACCCGATGGGGGCGGCCTCGTAGCGGTCGAACCCGGCGGGGTCGGCGTGCAGGGGGTCTTCGAACGTCGGAGCGTCGGCCGTCAGGGCCGGATCGGTGTGAAGCCAGTCGTACATGGCAGAGCTGAGTGCGGAGCCCGCGGCGAGCGCGGCACCCGCGCCCACCAAGCCGCGTCGGTTGAGCATGAGGTCCATTCCCGTGAATTCGGTGAGGACCGCGGCAGTCCGGTCGGGCGCCCACGGCATTCCGTCGGGATGTTCCACACTCCCGGCGGCGCCTTGCCGTTTCCCCGCGCGCCCGTGCCGGACCAGACCGAGGTCTTCGATGGTCACGACACGGCCGAGACGCTCGGTGAACAGAGCCGCCAGCACCCGCGGCACCGGATCGCGCGGGATCTCTCCCATGTCGATCCACCGCCGCACCCGCGAGGTGTCGGTCGCGAGCTGCGGATGGCCCATGGCCGCCGCCTGCCGGTTGACCAGCCTCGCGAGCTCACCCTTGGACCAGCCGGCCAGGCCGAACAGGTCCGACAGACGAGTGTTGGGTTGTCCGTTCACGTCAAGCCCCCAGGTTCTCGGCTGATTTCGACAGTAACCGCCTGTCAGTTGCTGAGCGACTATTCGCCAGGGTTCGCCAGGGTGCGCCAGATGGTGTGCCAGTGGACATCGGGTGTCAGGTAGGAATGCGCCACCCCGACCCGGTTGCCAGGGACATTCCCCAGGATGAACCAGGCGGCCGGGGCGGGCAGCGCGGCAACTCGCAGGCACACGAAGGGATCTGTTTCGCCCATGTACACAGCATCGTCCTCCGTGTCCGCTCCGCCCCGGTCGTTGCACCCCCGCCCGGTGGGCAGCGGCCCTTACCTCGACCCCACGCGTCAGGCGGCCCCCGTGCTCGGCGCCGGCCGGACGCGGCGCGTGCCGGGGCTCGGCACCCAACCGCTCAGCGGGAGACTCGACTTGTCCGGCCCACAGGGGGCCCAGCTCCGCACGGCGATCGCGTCGGTGCACCGGATCTGTCCGGAGTTCGCTCCGGTGCAGGTGCTGCGCCGCAGCGCACGCTCCGTGCTCCTCGTGGGCACGACGGGGCGCAGCACGGCCGTCGCCAAGTGCTTACTGGACCAATCCCCCGTCTGGGCCGAGCGGATCCGGCACGAAATAGCTGCATACCGTCTGTTCGTCCGGCACCGCCCGCCTGTTCGGGTGCCCCGGCTGATCGCGGCGGATCCGGACAACTGCACACTGGTGATCGAGCGCATGCCGGGCCGGGTGGCCGCGCTCCAGCGGCACCCGGTCGAGGCGCCGCCCCGCGCGGACATCCGTGCCGCGCTGAGCGCCATCTGCCGGCTGAACGCCTGGCGGCCGCCGGCGGGGACCTTCAACGCCCCGCTGGACTACGCGGAACGGATCTCCCGCTTCCACGAGCTGGGGCTGCTCACCGACCGGGACATGGGCGACCTGCAGAAGCTGGTGCACGGTATCGCCACGACCTCCGGACGCCAGGGCATGGGTCAGTTCTGCCACGGCGACGCCCTCCTGTCGAACATCCTTCTCTCACCGGCCGGTCCAGTGCTGGTGGACTGGGAGCACGCGGGCTGGTATCTGCCGGGCTACGACCTGGCGACCCTGTGGGCGGTCCTCGGCGACGCCCCCGTGGCCCGCCGTCAGATCAGCCAGCTCGCGCAGTCGGCGGGCCCGACGGCACGGGACGCCTTCCTGGTGAACCTGATGATCGTCCTGACCCGCGAGATCCGTACGTACGAGATGGCCGTGCAGCGTTCGCTGCACGACGCGGCCCCGGCGGCAGCGGGCCCCACCCACCCGGCTGCCGCGCCGTCCGGCGAGGAACAGCGGCTGCTGCTGAGGCGGCTGCACGACGACTGCCAGATGGCCCGCCGGGCCGTGCGTGCGGCGGTCGGCACTCGCTGAAGGGGATGGAGGTCCGCGGTGACGCCGGCACACGGGCGCACCGCGGACCTCCTCTTGCACGACCCGCCGTTCGGGGCATTGGTCCAGGCCACTGACGCCCCGCAGGCCGGGAGGCCGCCGCCACGAAACCCCGCTCACCCCACGCTGACATGGGAAATCGCCTCCTGCTGCGCATGATTGACGGATCGTCGGAGAGCCGGTAGCACTGACGCGTTCGGCTCTCGCACGCCCCACCGCGCTCGACCGTCCCAGGAGGCTGCTTTGCATCGGTCCGCCACCGACCCCAAGGACACCGGCACCACCAGGCACAGACGCGTGCGCAGATCCGCGGGAGCCGTCGCCTCGGCGGCGCTGCTGCTGCCGCTGCTCGGCGCGGCGCCTTCGAGCTCGGCCGAGGAGGCGCCCGCGAACGGGCTGCAGGGCGCGTTCACCGCCGCTGCCGCCGAGTACCACGTTCCGTCGAGCGTGCTGCTCGCCGTCTCCTATCTGCAGTCCCGCTGGGACACGCACGCCGGAGCCCCGAGCGTCACGGGCGGCTACGGCCCCATGCACCTGACCGACGCCCGTACGGCCATCGCCGCGACCCCGCATCACAGCGACGGCACGGAGGACGCCCGCGGCGACAGCTCGCGCGCCGCCCTCAGGCCCGACACGGCCGTGCCCACGAACGCCCAACTGCCCGCACGTCTCAAGACCTTGACGAAGGCCGCCGACCTCACCGGACTGCCCGCGGAGCGGCTGCGCACCGACGCCGCGGCGAACGTCGCGGGCGGCGCCGCGCTCCTGGCCGCCGCCCAGCGGGACCTCGGCGAACCCCTGAGCGACGACCCCGCCGACTGGTACGGCGCGGTGGCACGCTTCTCGGGAGCGGACGACAGCGGCACGGCGGCGACCTACGCCGACGACGCGTACGACGTGATGCGCACCGGCGAGTCGCGCACCACGGACACCGGCCAGCAGGTGCGGCTCGCCGCCCGGCCCGGGCTGAGCCCCGACACCGCGCAACTGCGCCGGACGGGACTGCGGACGGCCTCCGCCGACGGCACGGAGTGCCCGCGGAGCGTGTCCTGCGAGTGGATCCCGGCCCCGTACGAGGAGTTCGGCGAGGGCGACTACGGCAACCACGACCTGGGCGACCGGCCCGCCTCCCAGAGCATCAGGTACATCGTCATCCATGACACGGAAGGCACCTGGGACGGGGTGCTGAACCTGGTCCAGGACCCGACCTATGTGTCGTGGAACTACACCCTGCGCTCGACCGACGGGCACATCGCCCAGCACGTGAAGGCCAAGGACGTGGCCTGGCACGCCGGCAACTGGTACATCAACGCGAAGTCGATCGGTCTGGAGCACGAGGGCTTCCTGACCGCGCCCGACACCTGGTACACGGAGGAGATGTACCGGGCCTCCGCGCGCCTGGTGCGCTACCTCGCCCGCACGTACGACATCCCGCTGGACCGGCAGCACATCCTCGGGCACGACAACGTCCCCGGTCCGACGACCTCCACCATCCCGGGCATGCACACGGACCCGGGCCCGTACTGGGACTGGCAGCACTACTTCACCCTCCTCGGTCATCCCTTCCACCCGGCGTACGGCAAGGGCGCCGAGCTGGTGACCGTGCTGCCGGACTTCGACGCGAACCAGCCGGTGTACACGGGCTGCGTCACCCAGGGCCAGCCCTGCGCCGCGCACGGTTCCAGCGAGGTGCGCCTGTACTCCCAGCCGGACGAGACCTCGCCGCTGATCAAGGACATCGGCCTGTACCCGAAGGGCGACGCGTCGACGACCGGCGTGAACGACGTCGGCTCGCGTGTCTCCACGGGACAGCGGTACGCGCTCGCCGGACGGGACGGCGACTGGACGGCGATCTGGTACCTGGGCCAGAAGGCCTGGTTCAAGAACCCGCGCAAGCAGCCGACCGCGGTGCGGGCGTCGGGGCCGGCCGTGACCCCCAAGGAGGGCCTGGCGGAGATCTCCGTGTACGGCAGGGCGTACCCGGAGAAGGAGGCGTACCCGGCGGGCGTGCCCGTCCAGGCCGTCTCGCCACTGCCGTACAAGATCCTCGCCGGCCAGCTCTACGCGGCCGGTGACAAGGTGCCCGGCGAGTACTTCTACTCACCGACCTTCGACACCGCGCCGCACCGGGTGGTGATCGGTACGGACATGTACTACGAGATCCAGTTCGGGCACCGGGTGGAGTTCGTGCGGGCCGCGGACGTGGACCTGGTTCCGTAGTCCGTCCGGCGTTCCGGGGCCGGGTCCGCGCGGGGCGGGCCCGGCGTCCGGATCGCCGAAGACAATGACACCGGCAAGCGACCAGGGAAAGTGACGTCCAGAACAGGTTCGACCGCGCTCGGGTCAGTTAACGACATGTAACCGCACGCCTGCTCTCCGTACGCTGTGATGGGCCGTTCACGAACACGGCACACCCTGGGGCAGGCATGGGCAACTTCGTCAAAGAGACTTCAACGCGGCCGTCCGGTACGGCGGTCCCCCGGCGCTGCGAGTGCGGTGGCGAACCCCGCAACGACGCGCCCGCGGGGGCCGAGGAAAGGTTTCGGGGTCTGCTGGAGGCGGCACCCGATGCCATGGTCATCGTCGACGACACCGGAACCATCAAGCTCGTCAACGCCCAGACCGAAGTCCTCTTCGGCTACACCCGCGACGAACTTCTGGGCCGCCCCGTGGAGCTCCTCGTACCGAGCCGCTTCCGCGCCCACCACACCTTCCACCGCGACGGATACGCCAACAACCGCCAGGTCCGCCCGATGGGCGCCGAACTCGAACTGCACGGCCTGCGCAAGAACGGCACCGAGTTCCCCGTCGAGATCAGCCTCAGTCCGCTGGAGACCACCGACGGACTCCTCGTCTCCGCGGCCGTCCGCGACGTCAGCGACCGCAAGGCCGCAGAGGAAAGGTTTCGGGGTCTGCTGGAGGCGGCACCCGATGCCATGGTCATCGTCGACGACACCGGAACCATCAGACTCGTCAACGCCCAGACCGAGGCCCTGTTCGGCTACCGCCGCGAGGAACTGCTCGGGCACCCCGTGGAGCTCCTCGTACCGGGCCGTTTCCGCGGCCACCACCACCAGCACCGCAACGGCTACACCGACAACCGCCAGGTCCGCCCGATGGGCGCGGGACTCGAACTGCACGGCCTGCGCAAGAACGGCAGCGAGTTCCCCGTCGAGATCAGCCTCAGCCCGCTGGAGACCACCGACGGGCTCCTCGTCTCCGCGGCCGTCCGCGACGTCAGCGAGCGCAAGCGCGCCGAGGCACGCATCAACGAACTCGCCGGCCTCGTGGAGTCCTCGCAGGACGCGATCCTGGCCAAGACCCTGGACGGTCACATCACGTACTGGAACGCGGCGGCGCAGCGGTTGTACGGCTACTCGCGGGCCGAGGTGATGGGCAAGCACGTGTCCCTGCTCGCGACGACGGAGCGGCGGGGCGAGATCGACATGCTCCTCGACCGGCTGCGCAGCGGTGAGAAGGTCGAGCACTTCGAGACCCTGCGGCTGACGCGCTCGGGCGCCCTGCTGGACGTGGACATCACCCTGTGGCCCACCCGGGACGCGGACGGCACGGTGATCGGCGCGTGCGCGATCGTCCGGGACGTCAGCGACCGCAAGCGGGCCGAGGCGGAGCTGACCTTCCTGTACGAGCAGCAGCGGCACATCGCCCTGACCCTCCAGCGCAGCCTCATGGGAACGCCGCCCGCCATCCCGGGCCTGACCACC
Source organism: Streptomyces sp. NPDC056738 (assembly GCF_042790435.1). Taxonomy (NCBI): domain Bacteria; kingdom Bacillati; phylum Actinomycetota; class Actinomycetes; order Kitasatosporales; family Streptomycetaceae; genus Streptomyces; species Streptomyces sp. NPDC056738. The sequence continues at coordinate 47,845 of NZ_JBHTZF010000025.1, read as the reverse complement.
GCGAGCCGCTACCGGCCCGCCACGCAGGGCGCGGGCGTGGGCGGGGACTGGTTCGACCTGATCCCTCTCGGCGCCGGCCGGGTCGGCGTGCTGATCGGCGACGTGATGGGCCGCGGTCTGGACGCCGCCGCGGTGATGGGCCAACTGCGGTCCGCCGCGCACGCCCTGGCCAAGACCGGTATGCAGCCGCGCCAGTTGATGCAGGCCCTGGAGGCCGTCGTCGGCGATCTAGACGTGCCCGACCAGCTCGTGACCTGCTGCTATCTGGTCATCTCCGCCGACGCCGGCGAGGTGACCGTCTGCTCGGCCGGGCATCTGCCGACCCTGGTGGCCACGCCCGGCGCCGGTGCCCGGCAGCTCGCCGCGCCGGTGAACGCGCCGCTCGGTGTGGGCGGCATCCTCTACGAACAGTCGACCTCGGTGATCCCTCCCGGGGCGACCCTCGTCCTGTACACCGACGGCCTCATCGAGACGCCCGGCAGCGACATCGAGGACCAGCTCACCGAGCTGACCTCCACGCTCACGGACCTGTTCACCGCCGCGCCCGATCTGGAGGAGGCCGCCGACCATGTGCTGTCGGCCCTGCTGCCGGACGCCGACGGGCACAACGACGACGTCACCCTGCTGCTCACCCGGCTCCCCGACGGGCCCCTGGCCACCGTCAACACCGACCTGCCCGCGGTTCCCGAGTCGGTCCCGGAGGGCCGCGCCTTCCTCAGCAAGGCGCTGACCGCCTGGGACTGCGTTCCCGCCGCGGACGACGCCCGGCTGCTGCTCTCGGAGATCCTCACCAACGCCGTGCAGCACGCGCAGGGGCCCATCGGCCTGCATCTGTGCCGCAGCGCGACCGACCTGACCGTGGAGATCAGCGACCGCAGCCCGCATCTGCCGCAGCCCCGCACGGCCGGCGAGGACGAGGAGTCGGGACGGGGCCTGATCCTGGTCCGCACGCTGGCCGACAACTGGGGCGTACGGCCCACCGACGCGGGCAAGACGACCTGGTTCACCCTCAAACTGTGACGCCGGGTGGGGTGTTCGGCCTCAGCCCTGCTGGAACAACTCCGCCGGGAGCGGCTTCAGGAGTGCGTACAGGTCGTCCGTGATCGGACGGTCCCAGGCGGCGATGGTCACCAGGACGTTGTCGCTGCGGTCGAACTGGACGCAGGAGATACGGGTCTCGGAGAGCTTCAGCCGGCGCACGATCATGAGGTTGTCGCCCTGCATCACCGGCATGTCCTCGGTCCCGGTGACGGTCACCTCCTCGTTGTTCTCCAGCGCGATGAGGAGCTGGGCCACCTCGAAGGGGACCTCGTTCTCGGCGACGTCCCGGGCCTGGGAGCCCTCGGGCAGATTGCCGATGATCATCGCGGGACCGCGGCCGCCGAACAGGTCGTACCGCAGGAAAACGCCCTGGCAGCTTCCGTCGGGGGCGGGCAGCAGGCCCGCGCCGAGATTGCCGGGCCAGTCGCCCGGATCCATGGCCAGAACATCGAAGTCGGGCCCGGCGGGCGTGGCGCTGCGGCGGCGGAGGAAGGACATGCCGCAATGGTACGTGCACGGGCGCGTAGCGGTCCCCACGGGCGCCGTGGGAACCGGCCCCCGCGGACTCTGTGGGTGGGCCCCCGCGGACGCAGTCGGTGCGGGGCCGGAGGGCGGCCCCGCACCGGTGTCAGGAGATGGCCTGCTCCCCCAGTGCCGCCGCCAGTCCCTGGCGGTCGGTGCCGACCTTGCGGTAGACCGCGGACAGGAGCCGGGCGACGGCGTGCTCGTCGACGTGCAGCTCCTCGGCGATCTGGGCCGGGGTCCGGTCCATCGCGGCCAGCGAGGCGGCGGTGCGCTCGCGGGCGGTGAGGGCGTCCGTCTCGGTGCTGTGCAGCCGTCGCGGGCGCAGTCCGGCCGAGGCCAGCTCGTCGCGGGCGTCCTCGATCAGTCCGTCGGCGCCGCACTGGACCGCCGCGTCGAGGCCGCGGTACAGGTGCTCGGCGGCTTCCCTGGGGCGTCCGGCGCGGCGCAGTTCGGTGCCCAGGGCGACCAGGGAGCAGGCCAGTTCGTAGGCGGCCGGGGAGCGCTCCAGGTGGGCGACGGACTCCTCGAGGAGCTTGACGCGGTCCGGGCCCGGGGAGACCTCGGCGGCCACGCGCAGGGCCTGGCCGATCGTGGAGGGGGCGCCGTACTGGCGGGCGCGGTTCACCGCTTCGAGTGCCGTGGCGACGGCGCGCTCGGGGGCGTCGTGGCTCTCGGCGCGGGCGAGGTGGAGCTGCCAGGGGCACCAGGCGGGGTTGCGCATGCCGCGTGGGTCCAGGCGGCGGCCGGCGGACGCGAGCTCGGCGGCGGCTTCCTTGGTGAGGCCGCGGGCGAGCAGCAGTTCGCCGTACACGGTCTGTGCGTCGGGGAAGGTCACGGCGGCCGGGAAGGGCGCGTGGAAGGCGTAGGCCTCGCCGGTGCGCGCGGCCTCGTCGACCTGGCCCCGGGCGAGCAGGACCTGGATGAGGGTGCCCACCGCGTACCAGTGGACGGGGGTACCGGGGCCGACGCGTTCGGCGAGCCGGAGGCCCGCGCGGACGAAGTCCTCGGCCTCGGCGAGACGGCCGCGGCGGAAGCGGACGTATCCGAGGATCGTGTAGCCGAAGGAGAGGTGGGCGCCGTGCCAGCCCTGGGATTCGAAGTCGGCGATGCCGGTGGCGAAGAGTTCCTCGGTGCGGCCCGGCCGGTCGGCGTACATGAAGGTCATGGCGACCAGGACGGGGACCTCGAAGCCGCGGTCGGCCTCGGCCCAGCCGAGGCCGCCGGCCAGGGCGCGCTCGGCGTGGTGGAGGGCCACGGGTGCGGGTTCGCCGCGCAGGGTGGCGTCCCAGGCGCGCAGCCCGATCACATAGCGCTCGGTGAGGTCGTGGCCGGTGAGCCGGTCGGCGAGGCGGGCCAGGCGCCGGGAGCGGGCGGGCGAGTCGGGTTCGTCGGCGCGGAAGGCGTCCCACATGAACTGTTCGGACTGCATGCGCAGGCGTACCCGGGCGTCGCCGGTGACCGGGATCTCGCGGGCGAGGGTCTCGGAGGCCTCGGCGAGGCGGTCGCTGTGGGCGAGCACCTGGGAGAGGCGGTAGACGATGTTGTGGCGCAGCTCGGGGTCGGTGATCGGTTCCTCTAGGGCGGCCCGCAGATGGTTGACCGTGGTCCCCGGCTCGGTGAGCAGGGACGCGCAGCCCAGTTCGTACAGGACGGCGGCGCGGTCCTCGAAGGGCGGGGGTTCGCGCAGGGCGCGGGCGAGGTAGCGGCGGGCGGCGTCGGGGGCTCCGGCGCGCTGGGTCTCGCGGGCCGCGGCGCGCAGTTGCTGGACGATCCAGGTGTCGCCGTCCGGGTGGGTCTCCATGAGGTGGCGGGCGGCGGCGGCCGGTCCGAGCCCTTCGTCGATCACGCACCAGGCGGCCTGGCCGTGCAGGGCGACCCGGACGCTTCCGGGGATGTCGCGGTAGACGGCGGTGGCGATCAGCGGGTGGACGAATTCGAGGGGGTCGACGCCGGTCAGGATGCGGGCGGTGCGCAGGGCGTCCGCCGCGTCGGCGGCCTCCTCGGAGCCGAGTCCCGCGACGGCGGCGGCGAGCGGTGGGCGGATCTCGGTGCCGAGCACGGCGCAGGCCCAGGCGAAGCGGACGGTCGCGGTGCCGAGGCGTTCGAGGCGGGCGACGATGCCGCTGCCCTTGACGGCGGCGGCGAGGTCGCGCAGGAGGTGCGCTCCGTCCTCGGTCGGGGTGAGTCCGCGGTCGCGGACCTTGGCGGTCAGTTCGACGGCTTCGAAGGGGTTGCCCGCGGTGACCGCCCAGCACTCGCGGCAGAACGCGTCGTCGGCCTGGGTGCCCAGGTCCTCCCGGACGAGCCGGGCGACGGCGGCGGCGCTGAGCGGTTCGAGGCCGATGGGGCGCTGTCCCGCACGGCCGGGCAGTCCCCTGAACGCCTCGGCGTGTTCGGGCAGTTCGTCCGGGCGGTAGGCGACGACGAGCAGCAGCGGGAGCTGTTCGGCGCGGGGTGCGAAGGCGGCGAGCCAGCTCAGCGACTCGGCGTCGGCCCAGTGCGCGTCGTCCAGGAGGAGCACCATGGGGGCGCGCTGCACGGCGAGGTGGGTGAGCACCCAGTCGAGTCCGGCGCGTAGGCCCTGCTGGTCGGGTGGGGCGCCCTCGGACGGCGCGCACAGGCCGAGCGCGGGGCCGACGATGGCGTACCAACTCCCCAGGGAGGCGCGGAGTTCGGCCTCGGAGTAGCCGGCGAGCTGCGGTTGCAGGAGCTGGCGGGCGACGTGGAAGGCGACGCGCTGTTCCTGCTCCCCGCCGCGCGCGCTCAGCACGGTGCAGCCCTTGGCCGCGGAGCGCCTGCGGACCTCGCCGAGCAGGGTCGTCTTCCCGATGCCGGCGCGTCCGGCGAAGGCCAGGAGCGCGCCGCGTGGGCGGCCCGGCGGCTCGCCGGGCTCCCGGCGCAGGCCGACCAGGTCGCTCAACGCCTCGTCGGCCGCGGAGAGTTCACTCTCGCGCTCGAAGAGCGTCCGACGGCTGCGAAGGCTTCGTTGCCCCATGATCACCCCCTGCCACGATCGCGCGTCCGCGCGGGGAGCGGATGCGCACCGTGACCTACAGGCACCTCAGCGTACGCCCCGATCATCCACGGGGCAGCCCGTTCGGACGCTCCAGGTCAGAACCTCTCGCGCGGCGGCGGGGCCGTGGGAGGGCCGGACGGCGGGCGGCCTCCGGGGCGCGGGGACCCCGGCCGCCGCCCTGGCTGGTGTCGGGGCGGCGGAGCGGGTTCCGGCGGTCGTCGGTTCAGGTCAGGTCGAACTCCCCTTCGCGGGCCCCCGATACGAACGCCCCCCACTCCGCGGGCGTGAAGATCAGGGAAGGGCTCTGGGGGCGGCCACTGTTGCGCATCGCGATGAAGCCCTCGACGAAGGCGATCTGGACATCTCCGCGCCCTCGGCTGCTGGACTGCCAGTCGGCGTTGCTGAGGTCCAGCTCCGGCTTGTCCCAGCCCGCGAGCGGGTGCTGCTCGATGGTGCTCTCGGCCACGTCCGTGCTCCTCCCGGTTCGTCGTCCGCGGCCAGCCTAGCGATCGGCCGGTGCCGCGCACAGGCCATGTGGGAGGGACGGTCTCAGGAGGTGGGCGGCTCGGTGCCGACCAGCCACATCGAGAAGAACTGGGAGCCGCCTCCGTAGGCGTGTCCGAGCACCCTGCGGGCCCCGTCGACCTGGTGTTCTCCGGCCTGGCCGCGCACCTGGAGGGCGGCTTCGGCGAAGCGGATCATGCCGGAGGCGCCGATCGGATTGGTGGAGAGGACCCCGCCCGACATGTTGACGGGCAGGTCGCCCTCCAGTTCGGTCACGCCGGACTCGGTGAGCTTCCAGCCCTCGCCCTCGTCGGCGAAGCCGAGGTTCTCCAGCCACATGGGCTCGTACCAGGAGAACGGCACGTACATCTCGACGGCGTCGATGTCGCGGCGGGGGTCGGCGATCCCGGCCTGGCGGTACACGTCGGCCGCGCAGTCCTTGCCGGCCTGCGGGGAGACGAAGTCCTTGCCGGCGAAGAGGGTCGGTTCGCTGCGCATCGCGCCGCCGTGCATCCAGGCGGGCGGGCGCGGTGAACGGGCGGCGCCGGCGCGGTCGGTGAGGATCATCGCGCAGGCCCCGTCGGAGGAGGGGCAGGTCTCCGAGTAGCGGATCGGGTCCCAGAGCATGGGCGAGGCCTGGACCTTCTCCAGGGTGATGTCGTGCTCGTGCAGGTGCGCGTACGGGTTCTTCAGCGCGTTGCGGCGGTCCTTGTAGGCGACGAGCGAGCCGACGGTGTCGGGGGCGCCGGTGCGCCGCATGTAGGCGCGTACGTGCGGGGCGAAGAAGCCGCCGGCGCCGGCGAGCAGGGGCTGCTGGAAGGGGATGGGCAGGGACAGGCCCCACATCGCGTTGGATTCGGACTGTTTTTCGAAGGCGAGGGTCAGCACGGTTCCGTGGACGCGGCCGGCGACGAGGTTGGTCGCGACGAGGGCCGTCGATCCGCCGACGGAACCAGCCGTGTGCACCCGGAGCATCGGCTTGCCGGTGGCACCGAGCGCGTCCGCGAGATACAGCTCGGGCATCATGACGCCCTCGAAGAAGTCGGGCGCCTTGCCGATGACGACGGCGTCTATGTCGGCCCACGTCAGCTCGGCGTCCGCCAGGGCGCGCTGGGCGGCCTCGCGGACGAGTCCGGCGATGGACACGTCCCGGCGTGCCGCCACGTGCTTGGTCTGGCCGATGCCCACGACGGCCACGGGTTCCTTGCTCATCGGGCGTCCCCTTCGAGTACGGCGACCAGGTTCTGTTGGAGGCAGGGGCCGGAGGTGGCGTGGGCCAGCGCCCGGTCGGACTCCCCGCGGTGGATGCGGGCCGCGGCCTCGCCGATGCGGATGAGGCCCGCCGCCATGATCGGGTTGGCGGCGAGGGCGCCTCCCGAGGGATTGACGCGCACGCTGTCATCGAGCCGCAGCGCCTTGCGCAGGACGACTTCCTGGGAGGTGAAGGGGGCGTGCAACTCGGCCGTGTCGACGGGTCGTTCGAAGGCTCCGGCGCGTTCGGCGGCCAGCCGGGCGGACGGCGAGTCGGTCAGGTCGCGTACGCCGAGGGCGTGGGGCTCGATGCGGTGGTCGATGCCCCGGATCCAGGCGGGCCGCTCGCACAGTTCGCGGGCCCGGTCCCCCGCCGCGAGGATCACGGCGGCGGCGCCGTCGCCGACGGGCGGGCAGTCGCCGGTACGGAGGGGTCGTACGAGGTAGTCGCCCTGGGGCACCGAACCACGGAGCTGGGCGTGGGAGTTGGCGCTCGCCGAGGCCCGGCTGCGGGCGCCGACGGAGGCGAGTCCGGCCTCGTCGGTCTCGCCGGCATCGATGAGCGCCTGCGCCTGCAGGGCGGCGAGGGCGACCGAGTCGGGCCACAGCGGGGCCAGGTAGTACGGGTCCAACTGCCGTGTCAGGACGTCGCGTACGGAGCCGGGCGAGGACTTGCCGTAGGAGTAGACGAGCGCGGTGTCGGCGTCGCCGGTGAGCAGTTTGGTCCAGGCCTCGTACAGCGCCCAGGCGCCGTCCATCTCGACGTGCGACTCGGAGATCGGCGGCCAGGCGCCGACGCCGTCGAGCGCCATGGTGAAGGAGAAGGCGCGGCCCGCGAGATAGTCGCTGGAGCCGGAGCACGTGAAGCCGATGTCGCCGGCCCGCAGGCCCGTCCGGTCGAGGACCTCGTGCAGGACGGGCAGGAGCATCTCCACTTCGGAGTGCTCGTCGGAGGTGCGCCGGTGGTCGCTCTGCGCGAAGGCGACGACGGCGATGTCCCTGATGGGCTCCATCTACAGCATCTCCTTGTACGTCTCGTAGTCCGCGTCGGGTTCCCCGGTGGGCCGGTAGTGGTCGGGGTAGCGGCCGTCCTCGGACCACACGGGCTCCACGCGCAGGCCCATCCGGACCTCGTCGTAGGGGATGCCGCCGATCCGGCCGTGCAGCGCGAGGCCGGCGCCGTCGAGGGCGATGTGCGCGTAGACGTAGGGGACTTCGATGTCGAGGTTCTTCGCCTTGATGTTGACGATGCAGTACGTGGTGACGGTGCCGCGCGGGCCGACCTCGACCTGTTCGGAGGTGGCCACCCCGCAGGTGGGACAGGCGCCCTTGGGCGGGACGTACACCTTGCGGCAGGAGGGGCAGCGTTCGCCGAGGGTCTTCCGCTCGGCGAGGCCCGCGATGTACGCGGCCTGGGCGCGGCCCGGTGAGTAGACGTAGTCGAGCCGTGCGGGGGCGACAATCCCGGTCACCATGTCCTCGAACCGGCCGTCGCGGCCCGCGGGTTCGTCGGGTGCTCCGTCGTGGGGCTCGAAGCAGGCGATGTCGGTGATGGCGCCGGAGCGCTCGGCGGCCCAGCGGACGCGGACGCGCATTCCGGTGCGCACGGCGTCGGGGCCGGGGACGTCGAGCGCGTGCAGCAGCGCGGTGTCGGCACCGTCGAGCTTGACCAGGACCCAGGCGAAGGGGGTGCCGAGGGGCTGGCCGCGGCGGGGTTCGTGGTTCCAGGCCCAGGTGGTGACGGTGCCGGTGGGGGCGACCTCGACGAGGTCGGACAGTTCCTCGGCGGTGACGGGGTCATACTCGACGGGCGGGACGAGGGTGCGTCCGTCGGCGGTCCGTACGCCGAGGACGACCTTTTCGCGCAGGCCGGTGAGGAACGCGCTCTGCACGGGTCCGAGCGATCGGGTGAAGGGGAACTCGACGACGAGGGGGGCCTTGAGGACTTCGGGCATCCCGGATCTCTCCTTCCAAAGGCCGGCCGGGCCGTGTCCGCGGGGCGGACGGGCGCGTCCGGGGCCGGGCTTGCGGGTCAGGCCCGCCGGTAGACGGGCGGGCGCTTCTCGGCGAAGGCCCGGGAGCCTTCCTTGGCGTCGGCGGTGTCGAACACCGGCCAGCCGCGCCGCAGTTCGGCGGCGAGCCCGTCGGTCTCGGTGAGTTCGGCGGTCTCGTACACGGACGCCTTGACGGCCTCGACGGCGAGCGGACCGCAGGCGTTGATCTGCTCGGCGACGGCGAGCGCCTTGTCCAGCGCCGTACCGTCGGGCACGACATGACCGATCAGCCCGATGGCCGCGGCCTCCTGCGCGGTGTACGGGCGTCCCGTGAGCAGCATTTCGAGAGCGTGGGTGCGCGGGATCTGGCGCTGGAGCCGGACCGTCGAGCCCCCGATGGGGAAGAGTCCGCGTCTGACCTCGAACAGCCCGAAGGTCGCGGAGGCGCCCGCGACCCGGATGTCGGTGCCCTGGAGGATCTCGGTGCCGCCCGCCACGCAGTACCCCTCGACGGCCGCGATCACCGGTTTGCGGGGCCGGTGGTGGCGCAGCATGGCCTTCCAGTGCAGATCGGGGTCGGCCTTGAGGCGGTCCCGGTACTGCTCGCCCTCCATGCCCCGGCCGGCCAGGGCCTTGAGGTCCATCCCGGCGCAGAAGGCACCGCCGGCGCCGGTGAGCACGATCGAGCGGACGGCGTCGTCCTCGTCGGCCTCGACCCAGCCGTCGTACAGGCCGACCAGCATCGGCAGCGAGAGCGCGTTCCTGGCCTCGGGCCTGTTGAGCGTGAGCACCAGTGTGGCGCCTTCGCGGTGCACGGTGAGGTGTTCGGTCCCACCCATGGGCGTCCTCCCGTCTCGGATGCGAGAACAGGTTGCAGGAGGCGTCCGTCCAGTACAAGGGTTTTCTGACAGACAGTCAGATTTCTTGTGCCGGGGCCCTTCCCACTTGGGTCGGGCTTTGCTCTGATGACCGTCGGGCCGGGGCCGAGGCGCCCTGGCGGCACTCGGCCACGGACGTGCACGGTCAGGAGGAGCGGTGGAGTACAACCTTGCCGACCTGTTCGAGTCGGTCGTCGACGCGGTCCCGGACCGCGAGGCGCTGGTCCACGTCGACCTCCCGGGCACGGGCGCCGAGCGCCGTCTGACGTACGCCGAGCTGGACGCGGCCGCGAACCGTGTGGCGCACCATCTGATCGACAGCGGGATCCGCCCCGGCGAACACCTCGGCCTCCACCTGTACAACGGCGTCGAGTACCTGCAGACGGTACTGGCCTGCCTGAAGGCGCGGATCGTGCCGGTGAACGTCAACTACCGCTACGTCGAGGAAGAGCTGGCCTACCTCTATCAGGACGCCGACCTGGCGGCCCTGGTCTTCGACGCGGAGTTCGCCGACCGGGTGGCGGCCGCCCGGCCGCGCGCACCGCGGCTGCGCCATCTCGTCCGCGTGGGGGCCGCCGCTCCCGGAGCGGGCACGGTGGACGCGAAGGGCCCGGCGGGGGCCGAAAGCGCCTTGGACGCCGTGGACTTCGGGGACGCCGAGGCCTCCGGTTCCCCTCTGCGCGGATTCCCGCCGCGTTCCGCGGACGACCAGTTCATCATCTACACCGGCGGCACGACGGGAATGCCCAAGGGCGTCATGTGGCGGCAGGAGGACCTCTTCTTCGCGGGGCTCGGCGGGGGCGCGCCCACCGGCGATCCGGTGACGAGGCCGGAGGAGCTCGCCGAGCGCGTCGCGGCCGGCGGCGCGGGGATCACCTTCTTCCCCACTCCCCCGCTGATGCACGGGACGTCGACGCTCACCGCGTTCATCGCCTTCAACTTCGGTCAACGGGTCGTGCTGCACCGCAAGTTCTCGCCGGAGGACGTCCTGCGCACGATCGAGAGGGAGAAGGTGACCAGCGTGTCGCTGGTCGGCGACGCGATGCTGCGGCCCCTGATCGACGCGCTGAACGGCCCGCTGAAGGGCACGGACTGTTCCGCGCTGTTCAGCGTCTCCTCGTCCGGCGCGATCATGTCGGACACCGTGCGGGAGCAGTTCCAGGCGCTCGTCCCGAACGTGATGCTGCTCAACAACTTCGGCTCCTCGGAGTCCGGCTTCAACGGCACCGCGACGGCCGACTCCGGTCCCGAGCGCGGCTTCCGCATCCGCGTCAACGCCCGTACGCAGGTGGTGGACCCGGTGACGTACGAGCCGGTCGCGGCGGGTGAGCCGGGGCGGGTCGCGCAGCGCGGACATGTGCCTCTCGGCTACTACAACGACCCGAAGAAGACCGCCGAGACGTTCTTCCGCAAGGGCGACGAACGCTGGGTGCTCCTCGGCGACATGGCCACGGTGGACGAGGAGGGCATCGTCATCGTCCTCGGCCGCGGCTCGCAGTGCATCAACACCGGCGGCGAGAAGGTGTACCCGGAGGAGGTCGAACAGGCTCTGAAGTCGCATCCGGACGTGTACGACGCCCTGGTCGCCGGGGTGCCCGACCCGAGGTGGGGCAGCCATGTGGCGGCCGTCGTCCAGGTCCGCGAGGGCGCGCCGCTGCTGTCGCTCGACGACATCCAGACGCACTGCCGTGCCCGGCTGGCCGGGTACAAGGTCCCGCGCCAGTTGGTGATCACGAACTCCATCCAGCGCTCGCCGAGCGGCAAGGCCGACTACCGGTGGGCCCGGGAGGTGGCCGTGGCCGCGGACCGGTAGGACCTGCGGTGTCATCCGGCTGATCCTCGCGACGTACTCTGTGCGCGGCCGGCCGCCTCGTTGAACCGGAGGTGGCCGACAGCCGTATGGGGGATGACGGAATCGCCTCCGTCGCACCAGCACCGGGTTACGCACGGAAGGACTTCGGGTGTCGCACCACACGCCTCCACGTCAACTGCCGGATGCCGACGCGGGTCCGGACCCCGACGCGACGGCGACGGACGGAACCCGCGACGAGTCCGGTACGGACGTCCGGACCGGGACGCACGCGAGTTCCGGGACGGGAGAGCGGGCCGAGGAGCCGGCCGGCGGCGCGGCGCGCGGCGCGACCGCGGCCGAGCCCACCGTCCCCCACCCTGCCGACGGCGAACCGACGGTCCCGCACCCCGGCGCGGCCACGGACGAACCCACGGTCCCGCGGCCCGCACCGGCCGAAGACGAACCCGCCATCCCGCAGGCCGCCGTGGCCGAAGGCGAACCCGCCGTCCCGGAGCCCGCCGTGGCCGTCGAGGAACCCACGGCCGTGAAGAGCACCACCGACGAACCCACCGGTGAGCGGCCCGGCGACGCGGATCCCACCGGACCGCAGTCGGCTGCCGCCGACGAACCCACCGGTGAGTTGTCCGGCGACGCGGATCCCATGGGACCGCAGTCGGCTCCCGCCGACGAACCCACTGACACGCGGCCCGTCGACCCCGCGCCCACGGACGCGGCCGGGCCCGCCGCGGACGCGACCTCCGCCGGCCGCCCGGGATGGTTCGGCTGGCGTCGGCGCTACCCGCGGGCCGCCCGTGCGGTGGGGGTGGCCACGACCGTCCTCGCCGCTGCGCTGGTGGTCACGATCCTCATCGTGCCCAACCGCCTCGACTGGATGAGCGTCCGGGCCTTCCTCCGCCTCCCGGTCGAGGCCGTCTTCCTCGCGGCCGTGCTGCTGGTCCTGCCGGCGAGGGCGCGGCGGATCACCGCCGGAGCCCTCGGGGTGCTCCTCGGGCTGTCCGGCATCCTGAAGTGCCTCGACATGGGCTTCCGCCAGACCCTGGCCCGGCCGTTCGACCTGGTCTTCGACTGGGTCCTGCTGAGCGACGGGGCGGACTGGGTCAAGGACTCGTTCGGGCGCTCGGGCGAGGTGCTGGCGGTGGTCGGCGTGATCGTCCTGGTCATCGCCGTGCTCGCCCTGAGCGTGCTCGCCACGATGCGGCTGGCGAACGTCCTGGCCCGGCACCGCACCGGGGCCGTACGCGGCACGCTCGTCCTCGGCGTGGCCTGGGTCGTCTGCTTCACCATGGGCCTGCAGACCGGCGGCGTCACGATCGCCACCAAGGGCTACGCCCAGTACCTCTCCAACCGGGTGCAGTACGTCCGTGACGGACTCGGCGACGCCGACGTCTACAAGAAGCAGATGGCCGTCGACGCCTTCGCCAAGACCCCGTCCGACCAGTTGCTGACCGGGCTGCGCGGCAAGGACGTGATGCTCACGTTCATCGAGAGCTACGGCCGTGTGGCGATCGACGATCCGACGATGGGACCGGAGGTCGACGCGACGCTCAAGGAGGGCGGCGCGCGGCTCAAGGCGGCGGGCTTCTCGGCACGCAGCGGCTGGCTCAAGTCGCCGGTGACGGGCGCCGGAAGCTGGCTCGCGCACTCGACGTTCCTGTCCGGCACCTGGGTCAAGAACCAGCAGCGGTACCGGTCCCTGACCACCAGCGACCGCGCCACCCTCACCAGCTACTTCCAGAAGACCGGCGCCTGGCGCACGGTCGGCATCGTCCCCGGCGTGCGCAAGTCCTGGCCCGAGGGCAAGTACTTCGGCCTCGACCACATCTACGACTCGACGCACCTCGGCTACCAGGGCCCGTACTTCAGCTGGACGCCGGTGCCGGACCAGTTCAGCCTGGAGTCCTTCCAGAAGCTGGAGCACGGCAAGAAGAACCGCGACCCGATCATGGCGGAGATCATCCTCGCCTCCAGCCACAACCCCTGGTCCCCCATCGCCCACACGATCGACTGGAACGACCTCGGGGACGGCAAGATCTTCTACAAGATCAAGAAGGAGGGGACGAACCCCACGGAGGTCTGGAAGAGCTCGAAGCGGGTGCGGACCGAGTACCGCAAGGCGATCCAGTACTCGCTGGACAGCCTGACCCAGTGGATGCAGCGCTACGGCGACGACAACACGGTCCTCGTCTTCCTCGGCGACCACCAGCCCGTCCCGACGGTCACGGGCGGCACCTCCAACCGGGACGTGCCCGTCACCGTCGTCGCCCGCGACCCGAAGGTGCTGGACCGCATCGCCGACTGGGGCTGGACGGACGGACTCAAGCCCGCGGACGACGCGCCGGAATGGCCGATGAACAAGTTCCGCGACCGCTTCATGACCGCGTACGGCTCGAACCCGACCCCAGCGACCTCGCCCACGTCCCCCTGACACCCCCGGCCGGCCACCGCCCCGGCCCATCGCGGTCCACCCCGGACCACCCAGGCCCGAACCCAGCGGGCCCGCAGCCACACCGGCCGCGGGCCCGCTGCGCTGTTCCCGGGCATGCGTGAGACCGGGGGCCGCGACACCCGACCCCCGACCCCCGACCCCCGGCCCCCGACACCGACACCGACACCGACCCTGCCCATTGACCGCAGAGGTTCACGAATCTAACCTGTGTTCTCATACATAGACGACGTCTGCATACAGGGATGAGACTCATGGCAGGGTTCAGCGTGGATCCGGACAGTGTGGCCGAGCGGTTGCGGGGTGGCATGGCGGGTGGGGTTCTGTCGTTCCCGCTCACTAGCTTCACGGCGGACGGCGGTCTCGACCTGGAGTCCTATCGGGCCTACCTCACCGCACAGCTCGCCACGGCCCCGGGCGCGGTGTTCCCCGCCTGCGGTACCGGCGAGTTCAGCGCGTTGGACGAGGACGAGTACCGCGCGGTCGTCACCGCCACGGTCGAGATCGCGGACGGCCGCATGCCCGTGGTCGCGGGCACCGGCTACGGATGGGCGCAGGCGCTGCGCTTCGCGCGGATCGCCGAGGAGGCCGGCGCGGACGCCCTCCTCGTGCTGCCGCACTATCTCGTCGAGGCCCCGGAGTCCGGCCTGGTCGAGCAGGTGCGCCGGATCGCCGCCGGCACACGGCTGCCGCTCATCGCCTACCAGCGCGGACCGGTCGCCTTCTCCCCCGCGGGGCTGCGGGCCCTGGCGGCCGTTCCCGGCGTCATCGGGCTCAAGGACGGCCACAGCGACCTCGACCGGCTCCAGCGCCTCACGCTGGCCGCGCCCGACGGCTTCCTGTTCTTCAACGGGGCCGCCACCGCCGAGATCCAGGCCCGCGCGTACGCCACCGTCGGCGTCCCCGCCTATTCGTCGGCCGTCCACGCCTTCGCCCCCGAGATCGCCGGCGCCTTCTTCACGGCGCTGCGCGCCGATGACGAGGCGACGGTGACCAAGCTGCTGCGCGACTTCTACGTCCCGCTCGTCGAGCTGCGCGACACGGTGCCCGGCTACGCCGTGTCCCTGGTCAAGGCCGCCGCCCGGCTGCGCGGCCTGCCCGTCGGCCCGGTGCGCGCGCCGCTCACCGACCCCGGACCGGCCGATCTGGCGGCCCTGGAGCGGATCCTCGACACCGGGCTGGCCCTGGCCGGAGCCGTGCGCCGGCCCTCCTGAGGCACGCGGGGGACGGCCCGGCAGGGCGCGGGGCGGACCGGCCCTCGGCCACGCCCGCCGCCGTCATCCTGGAATCCCCGGCACCGGTCGGCCATCGCCCCTCGTACACAAGGAATGTGATGAAGCGTCAGCAACCGACGATCACCGAGTTCTCCGTCTACCCCGTCGCCGGACGGGACTGCATGGAGCTGAACCTGTCGGGCGCCCACGGCCCCTGGTTCACGCGCAACGTCGTGGTCCTCAAGGACTCCGAGGGGCGGACCGGGCTCGGTGAGGTGCCGGGCGGGGAGAAGATCACCCGGACGCTGCGCGACGCCGGTCCGCTGGTCCTCGGCTCGAAGGTGGGCGACCACCAGCGCGTCCTGCGCGAGATCGGGGACCGCTTCGGCGACCGGGACGCGGGCGGCCGCGGTGCCCAGACCTTCGACCTGCGCACCACCGTCCACGCCGTCACCGCCGTCGAGTCGGCCCTTCTCGACCTGCTCGGACAGCACCTGGACGTGCCCGTCGCCGCCCTCCTCGGGGACGGCCAGCAGCGTGACCGGGTCCGGGTGCTCGGCTACCTCTTCTTCGTCGGCGACCCGGACCGCACGGATCTGCCGTACGTCCGCGAGCCCGACGCCGACGTGGACTGGTACCGCCTGCGGCACGAGGAGGCGCTGACGCCCGCCGCGATCGTCCGGCAGGCCGAGGCCGCCCACGCGCTGTACGGCTTCCGTGACTTCAAGCTCAAGGGCGGCGTCCTGGAAGGCACGGAGGAGGTCAGGGCCGTACGCGCGCTCAAGGACCGCTTCCCCGAGGCCCGCGTCACGCTCGACCCCAACGGCGCCTGGTCGCTGCGCGAGGCGATCGAGCTGTGCGGGCCCCTGGTCGGCACGCTCGCCTACGCGGAGGACCCCTGCGGCGCCGAGGACGGCTACTCGGGACGCGAGATCCTGGCCGAGTTCCGCCGGGCGACGGGCCTGCCGACGGCGACCAACATGATCGCCACGGACTGGCGGCAGCTCACCCACGCCCTGGCGCTCCAGTCGGTCTCGATCCCGCTCGCCGACCCCCACTTCTGGACCATGCGGGGCTCGGTGCGCGTGGCCCTGCTCTGCAACGCCATGGGCCTGACCTGGGGCTGCCACTCGAACAACCACTTCGACATCTCGCTCGCCATGGTCACCCACTGCGGAGCCGCGGCGCCGGGCCCGTACAACGCGCTCGACACCCACTGGATCTGGCAGGAGGGCCTGGAGCGGCTCACGGTCGAGCCGCCGCGCATCGTCGACGGCGAGATCGCGGTGCCGGACGCACCGGGCCTCGGCGTCGAGCTGGACATGGACCGGCTGCTGGCGGCGCACGAGCTGTACCTGAAGGAGGCACTCGGCGCCCGGGACGACGCGGTCGCCATGGGCCACCTGGTTCCCGGGTGGGAGTTCGACCCCAAGCGACCCGCCCTGGTGCGCTGACCACCGCCCGGAGCCGGGCCCGCTCCGGCTCCGGCTGCCGCAAAAAGCGCCGCCGACCCCTTGCACCGGCCACGGACACCTCATTACTGTCCGGAGCAGGACGACCGAATGATCGGTCGTCCGGTATGGCATGGTTGGCGAGGGAGAAGGCGCGATGGCGGGCGGCTCGACGGACTCGAAGGGCCTGCTCGACGCGGGCGAGCGGCTGGACGCGGAGGCGCTGCGGACGCTCCAGCTCGAACGGCTGCGCGCGTCGCTGCGCCACGCCTACGAGAACGTCCCCTTCTACCGGGAGTCCTTCGACAAGGCCGGGCTGCGCCCCGACGACTGCCGCTCGCTCGCCGACCTGGCCCGCTTCCCGTTCACGACGAAGGCGGACCTGCGGGAGAACTACCCGTACGGGATGTTCGCCGTGCCGCAGGAGCGGATCCGGCGCATCCACGCGTCGAGCGGGACGACCGGCCGTCCCACGGTCGTCGGCTACACGGAGAACGACCTGTCCATGTGGGCCGACATGGTGGCCCGGTCGATCCGCGCGGCGGGCGGCCGGCCCGGCGACAAGGTCCACATCGCCTACGGCTACGGGCTGTTCACGGGCGGACTCGGCGCCCACTACGGCGCGGAACGGCTCGGCTGCACGGTGATCCCCGCGTCCGGCGGCATGACGGCACGTCAGGTCCAGCTCATCCAGGACCTGAAGCCCGAGATCATCATGGTGACGCCCTCGTACATGCTGACCCTCCTCGACGAGTTCGAGCGCCAGGGCGTGGACCCGCGCGGCACCTCACTGCGGGTCGGCGTGTTCGGGGCCGAGCCGTGGACCGAGGAGATGCGCCGCGAGATCGAGGAGCGGTTCGCGATCGACGCGGTGGACATCTACGGCCTCTCGGAGGTCATCGGCCCCGGCGTCGCCCAGGAGTGCGTGGAGACCAAGGACGGTCTGCACATCTGGGAGGACCACTTCTACCCCGAGGTCGTCGACCCCTTCACCGGCGAGGTGCTGCCGGACGGCGCGGAGGGCGAACTGGTCTTCACCTCGCTCACCAAGGAGGCCATGCCGGTGATCCGTTACCGGACACGGGACTTGACGCGGCTGCTGCCCGGCACGGCGCGGGTCTTCCGCCGGATGGAGAAGATCACCGGACGCAGTGACGACATGGTGATCCTGCGCGGGGTGAATCTCTTCCCCACGCAGGTCGAGGAGATCGTGCTGCGGACACCGGGCGTCGCCCCGCACTTCCAGCTCCGGCTGACCCGCGAGGGCCGCCTGGACGCGCTCACCGTGCGGGCGGAGGCCCGGCCGGGTGCCACACCCGAGGCGCGCGAGGCGGCGGCGCGGGCGATCACCGCGGGCGTCAAGGACGGGATCGGCGTGTCGGTCACGGTGGAGATCGTCGAGCCGGAGTCCCTGGAGCGGTCGGTGGGCAAGCTGAAGCGGATCGTGGACCTGCGTCCGCGCGCCTGACCGGCCACGGACAGGGCCGCGGGGGCCCCTGACACCCCCGCGGCCCTGTCCGCTACGCCTTGCCGAAGCGGTCCCGCAGCTCCCGCTTCAGGATCTTGCCGCTGGCGTTGCGCGGCAGCTCGTCCACGAACAGGACCCGCTTGGGAGCCTTGAAGTGGGCGAGCTTCTCGCGTGCGTGGGCGATCAGTTCGTCCTCGCCGACCTCGCCCCGGGGGACGACGACCGCGGTGACGGCCTCGATCCAGCGCTCGTCGGGCAGCCCGACGACGGCGACCTCGGCGACCTGCTCGTGGGTGTACAGGGCGTCCTCGACCTGGCGTGAAGCGACCAGCACCCCACCGGAGTTGATGACGTCCTTCACCCGGTCCACCACGGTGAAGTACCCGTGGGCGTCGCGCACCGCGAGGTCGCCCGAGTGGAACCAGCCGTCGCGGAACGCCTCGGCGGTCTCCTCGGGCTTGTCCCAGTAGCCCTCGCACAACTGCGGTGAGCGGTAGACGACTTCGCCCGGTGTCCCGTCCGGCACGTCCTTGCCGTCCTCGTCGACGACCCGCGCGTCCACGAAGAGCACCGGAGTCCCGCACGAGTCCATGCGGCCCTTGTGCTCGTCGGGGCCGAGGACGGTGGCGAGGGGGCCGATCTCGCTCTGCCCGAAGCAGTTGTAGAAGGCGAGCTTCGGCAGCCGTTCGCGCAGCCGTTCCAGGACGGGGACCGGCATGATCGACGCGCCGTAGTAGGCCTTGCGCAGGCCGCTCAGGTCGCGTTCGGCGAAGTCGGGACGGTTCGACAGCCCGATCCACACCGTGGGCGGGGCGAACAGGCTGTCCGCGCGGCCCGCCTCGATCAGGTCGAAGATCTGTCCGCCGTCCGGCGCGTCGAGGATCGTGTTCGAGGCGCCGACCGCGAGGTAGGGCAGCAGGAACACGTGCATCTGCGCCGAGTGGTAGAGCGGCAGCGAGTGCACCGGCAGGTCCCCGGCGCTCAGATCGAGGGCGGTGATCGCGCTCAGGTACTCGTGCACCAGGGCGCGGTGCGTCATCATCGCGCCCTTGGGCAGCGCGGTGGTGCCCGAGGTGTACAGAAGCTGCACGAGCGTGTCGCCGCGGGGCTCGTCACCGTCGTACGGGCGTGCCGCCTCCAGTCGTACGAGGAGCGAGTCGTCGGCGTCGCGCAGCGGCAGGGTCCGTACGCCCTCCGGGAGCCGGCCGGCGAGGTCGGGGTCGGTCAGGACCAGGGCGCATCCCGACTGGCCGACGATGTAGGCGAGGTCGTCACCGGTCAGGTTCTGGTTCACGGGGACATGGACGAGTCCCGCGCGGGAGCAGGCGAGGAAGCCGATCAGGTAGGCGTCCGAGTTGTGGCCGTAGGCGCCGACGCGGTCCCCGGGGTTCAGCCCCGCGTCGAGGAGGACGGTCGCCGCGCGGGAGACGGCCTCGTCGAGTTCCGCGTACGTCCAGGAGCGCTCCCGGTAGTCGACGGCGCGCCGCGCCGGTGTGCGCCGGGCACTGCGCCGCAGCACCCCGTCAACCGTACTGCCGTGTCCAGGCGTCATGTCACGTGATCCTCGGTCCACGGGAGGGGGAGGTCAAGTCACCGCACGCGAGCCGGACGGAAGCCGGACGGAGGCCGGGCGCGAGCCCGGCGGACACTCCGGCGGCGCACTACCCGTTGGTACCCTCAACCGCCCCTTCCCTCAATGATGTTGGGAGGC
The DNA here is from genome assembly GCF_042790435.1 of Streptomyces sp. NPDC056738. Classification (NCBI taxonomy): domain Bacteria; kingdom Bacillati; phylum Actinomycetota; class Actinomycetes; order Kitasatosporales; family Streptomycetaceae; genus Streptomyces; species Streptomyces sp. NPDC056738. The sequence continues at coordinate 28,536 of NZ_JBHTZF010000025.1, read as the reverse complement.
ACGATGCGCACCCGTGCAAGACGGTTACTCGTCGCGGCCGTCGCTCTGTTGACGGCCGCGACCACGCTGCCCGCGGCCGCCGCCGAGCGGCACTCCGCACAGGAACATCCCTCGCACGGCGGCCTGTCGGCCGTGATCCGCTACACCGAGTACGGCATTCCGCACATCGTCGCGAAGGACTACGCGAACCTCGGCTTCGGCACCGGCTGGGCCCAGGCCGCCGACCAGGTGTGCACCCTGGCCGACGGGTTCGTGACCCTGCGCGGCGAGCGGTCCCGCTGGTTCGGGTCCGCCGCGGCACCGGACGGTTCGCTCTCCTCGGCGTCCACGAATCTCTCCAGCGACCTCTACTACCGCGGTGTGCGCGAGGCCGGCACGGTCGAGCACCTGCTCGCCGAGCCCGCGCCGCGCGGCCCCAGCCGCGATGTCAAGGACCTGATGCGGGGCTGGGCGGCCGGCTACAACGCGTGGCTGGCACGGAACCGCGTCACCGATCCGGCATGCCGGGGAGCCGCCTGGGTGCGCCCGGTGACCCAGGTGGACGTCGCCGCACGCGGGTTCGCGCTGGCCGTGCTCGGCGGCCAGGGGCGCGCGGCCGACGGCATCACGGCCGCGCAGCCACCTACGGGGGCGACGACCGGACCGGCGACGGCGGCGGGCGTCGCCGGGCCCGACGCGAAGCGCACCGCCGCCGCCGCACGCGAGTTGTTCGACACCGCCGACATGGGATCGAACGCGGTGGCCTTCAGCGGTGCCTCGACCGCGAACGGCCGCGGTCTGCTGCTCGGCAATCCGCACTATCCCTGGCAGGGCGGACGCCGCTTCTGGCAGGTGCAGCAGACGATCCCCGGCGAGCTGAACGTCCAGGGCGGCGCCCTGCTCGGCACGGCGACGGTGTCCATCGGTCACACCGCCCGGATCGCCTGGAGCCACACCGTCGCGACGGGCGTCACGCTCGACCTCCATCAGCTCACGCTCGATCCCGCCGATCCGACGACGTATCTCGTCGACGGCAGGCCGGAGCGGATGACCCGGCGCGGCGTCACCATCGACGTGCGGGACGGCACGCCGGTGACGCGCACCCAGTGGTGGACCCGGTACGGCCCCGTCGTCACCTCGCTCGGCGCCCAGGTGCCGCTGCCGTGGACGGCCACGACGGCGTACGCGCTCAACGACCCGAACGCGGCCAACCTCCGCGCCCCGGACACCGCGCTGGGCTTCAGCAGGGCCCGCGACACGGCGGGCGTCCTCGCGGCGCTCACCCGGACCCAGGGCCTGCCCTGGGTGAACACGATCGCCGCCGACTCCGGCGGCCACACCCTCTTCACCCAGTCGCAGGTGCTCCCGCGCATCACCGACGAGCTGGTCCAGCGCTGCTCGACGCCGCTGGGCCGGGCCCTGTACCCGTCGTCCGGGGTCGCCGTGCTGGACGGGTCGCGCGGCGACTGCGCGCTCGGCAGCGATCCCGACGCCGTGCAGCCGGGCATCTTCGGTCCGGCGAGAATGCCGGTGCTGAAGGACGCCGCGTACGCGGAGAACTCCAACGACAGTGCCTGGCTGGCGAACGCCGACCGGCCGCTGACCGGCTACGAGCGGGTGTTCGGCACGATCGGCACGCAACGCTCGATGCGCACGCGCGGCGCCGTCGAGGACGTGGCCGCGATGGCCGCGCGGGGTCGGCTGACCGTACGGGATCTCCAGGCGCAGCAGTTCGCGAACCGGGTGCCCGCGGGTGATCTCGTCGCGGCCGACGCGGCGCGGGCCTGTGCCGCGCTGCCGGGCGGCACGGCGACGGGCTCCGACGGCAGGGCCGTCGACGTGGGTCCGGCGTGCGGTGTGCTGGGGGCCTGGGACCGATCGATGGACACCGGAAGCCGGGGCGCGCTGTTCTTCGACCGTTTCTGGCGGAAGCTGACGGCCACGGTGCCGGCGGCACGGCTGTGGAAGGTGCCGTTCTCGGCTGCCGATCCGGTCCGCACCCCGAACACCCTCGACACCTCCGTACCGGGCTTCGCGACGGCGCTGGCCGACACGGTGACGGAGCTCGGGGCGGCGGGCATCGCCCTCGACGCGCGGCTGGATTCCGGCCAGTTCGTCGTGCGGGACGGCCGGCGCATCCCGGTACCGGGCGGCACGGAGTCCCTGGGCGTGTGGAACAAGGTGGAGATGCCGTGGAATCCGGCGGCCGGCGGCTACACGGAGGTCACCACGGGATCCTCGTACATCCAGGCCGTCGGCTGGGACGGCGGCCGCTGCCCGGTCGCCCGCACCCTGCTGACGTACTCCCAGTCCTCGAACCCGAACTCGCCGCACTTCAGCGATCAGACGCGGCTGTTCTCGGGTGAGCGGTGGGTGACCTCCCGGTTCTGCGAGAAGGACATCCTTTCGTCGCCGGGGCTCCGGGTGGTCCGGGTGAGCGACCAGCGCTGACCCCGGGCGGAAGGTGACGGCGCGCGCGGTGCCCCGGGCGGCGCCGGGCCCCCCGCGCGGCCGGGGGACAAAGTGCGGGCGCGGCCCACCCCC
>NZ_JBHTZF010000025.1:0-26003 GCF_042790435.1 Streptomyces sp. NPDC056738 | reverse complement strand
CGGGGGGCGGGCGCGCCGCCGGGGCGGGCGGCGGGGGGGGGGGGGGGGCGCGGCGGGGGGGGGGGGGCCCGCCCCCCCCCCCCCCCGCGGCCGGGTCACATCGTGCGGTCGCGGCCCTCCCAGTAGGGGTCGCGGAGCCGTCGCTTGTACAGCTTTCCGTTGGGGTCGCGGGGCATGGCGGCGATGAAGTCGACGCTCTTGGGCCGTTTGTAGCCGGCGAGCCGTCGCTCGCAGTGGGCGAGGATGTCGGCGGCCAGCGCCGCTCCGGCCTCGTGTCCGGGCGCGGCCTCGACCACGGCCTTGACCTCCTCGCCCCAGTCGTCGTGCGGGATGCCGAAGGCGGCCGCGTCGGCGACGGCGGGGTGGGAGAGCAGCGCGGCCTCGATCTCGGCCGGGTAGATGTTGACGCCGCCCGAGATGATCATGTCGATCTTGCGGTCGCGGAGGAAGAGGTAGCCGTCCTCGTCGAGCAGGCCGAGGTCGCCGACGGTGAAGAAGTCGCCGATGCGGTTCTTGCGGGTCTTGGTCTCGTCCTTGTGGTACGAGAATCCGCCGGTGCTCATCTTCATGTAGACGGTGCCGAGTTCACCGGGCGGCAGCCGGTTGCCGTCGTCGTCGAAGACGGCCAGTTCGCTGATGGGCCAGGCCTTGCCGACGGTGCCGGGCTTCTTCAGCCAGTCCTGGGCGGTCGCGAACGCGCCGCCGCCCTCGCTGGCCGCGTAGTACTCCTCGACGCACTCCCCCCACCAGGCGATCATGGCCCGTTTCACATGGTCGGGGCACGGGGCCGCGCCGTGGATGGCGTGCCGCATGGAGGTGACGTCGTAGCGGGCCCTGACCTCGTCGGGGAGGGCCAGCAGCCGGTGGAACTGGGTCGGCACCATGTGGGTGTGGGTGCACCCGTGGGCGTCGATGACGCGCAGCATCTCCTCGGGCGTCCACTTGTCCATGAGCACCAGCCGGTGGCCGATGTGCAGGGACGCGCCCGCGAACTGGAGGACCGCGGTGTGGTAGAGCGGCGAGCAGACGAGGTGCACGTTGCCGTCGAAGGGCCGGATGCCGAAGATGGCGAGGAAGCCGCCGAGGTACGACTCCTCGGGGAGCTTGCCGGGCAGCGGGCGCCGGATGCCGCGCGGGCGGCCGGTGGTGCCCGAGGTGTAGTTCATGACCCAGCCGAGGGTGCGGTCGGCGGGTGCGGAGCCGGGCTGTCCGTCGAGGAGTTCGGTGTACGGCCGGAAGCCCTCGATCTCGCCCACGGCGTACCGCCGCTCCGGGGGGAGCTTCGCCTCGTCGGCGGCGCCCCGGGCGGCGTCGGCGAACCGTTCGTGGGCGATGAGGACCTTGGCCCCGGAGTCGGAGACGATCCAGGCGATCTCCGGGCCGACGAAGTGGTGGTTGACCGGGACGAGGTACAGGCCCGCCTGCGAGGCGGCGAGGTAGGCGACGAGGAACTCGACGCCGTTGGGCAAGACGACCGCGAATGAGTCGCCGCGTCCGAGGCCGGCGGCGCGCAGTCCGTGGACGAGGCGGTTGGCCGCCTCGTGCAGCCGCCCGGCGGTCCACTCCTCGCCGGCGGGGGTGATCAGGACGACGTGTCCGGGGTCGGCGGCGGCCTGGGCCCAGAAGCCGTTGGGTGCTGTGGTCATGCTCGTTCCCCCCTGCCCGCGATGCGGTTGATGCGGTCGACGGCTCGCTCGAAGCCCCGGGTCAGGTCGTCGAAGACCTCCTGGACGGAGCGTTCGCTGTTCATCCGGCCCACGATCTGCCCGACCGGCGTGCCGAGCAGCGGCTCCACCTCGTACTTCTGGATGCGGGAGACGGCGTCGGCGACCAGGAGCCCCTGGAGCGGCATGGGGAGCGTGCCGGGCCCGTCCGGGTCGTCCCAGGCGTCGGTCCACTCGGTGCGCAACTGGCGGGCGGGCTTGCCGGTCAGGGCGCGGGAGCGGACGGTGTCACCGGAGCCGGCCGCGAGCAGTTTTCGGGTGACGGCCGGGGAGTGCATGTCGGCCTCCGTCACGGTCAGCCAGACCGAGCCGAGCCACACGCCCTGGGCGCCGAGACTGAGTGCGGCGGCCACCTGCTCTCCGCTGCCGATGCCGCCCGCCGCCAGGACGGGCAACGGGCCCACGGCGTCGACGACTTCGGGGGTGAGGACCATCGAGGCGATCTCCCCGGTGTGCCCGCCCGCCTCGTAGCCCTGGGCGACGACGATGTCGATGCCGGCCTCGGCGTGCTTGCGCGCGTGCCGGGCGCTGCCCGCGAGGGCCGCGACGAGCACGCCCCGGTCGTGGGCGCGCCGGACGACGTCGGCGGGCGGTGAGCCCAGCGCGTTGGCCAGGAGTCTGATCGGGTAGTCGAAGGCGACGTCGAGCTGGCCGCGGGCGACCTGTTCCATCCAGCCGGTGATGCGCCAGCCGGAGGCCTCGCCCTCGGCGAGTTCGGGGACGCCGTACTTGGCGAGGGTGTCCGCGACGAACCGGCGGTGCCCTTCCGGGATCATCGCCTCGACGTCGGCCTCGCTGACGCCCTCGACCTTCCTGGCGGGCATGACGACGTCCAGGCCGTAGGGACGGCCGTCGACGTTCGCCTCGATCCAGTCGAGGTCGCGTTCCAGGTCGGTGGGGGCGGTGTAGCGGACCGCGCCGAGCACACCGAACCCGCCCGCACGGCTGATGGCCGCGGCGACGGCGGGAAACGGCGTGAAGCCGAAAATGGCGTGCTCGACTCCCAGTTCCTTGCTCAGCTCCGTCTGCATGGGCGCAGGATGCCGCAGACGTCCGGACGAGGGAAGGCCTTTTCTGATACTCCGTCAGATATCCGGACGCCCATCCGGGAGGGTTGACACGCCCGCCCGTGACGGGAAAGTTTCACTCGGCACGGCAGACCCGGAAAGATACTTTCAGGCGACGCGAGCGAGAGGCTACCCGATGACCGAAGGCGTCCAGGGCCCGGCGAACGGCGGGCAGGACAGAGCAGGCGGCGGGCTGACCCGCCGTCAGTGGGGCAGAGGCGTACTGGCGGTGGGCGGGGCACTGGCACTCGCCCCCTTCCCCGCGGGACCGGCGGCGGCCTCGGCGGGGGCGGGCCACCGCACACTGAGGCACGGCACTCCTGGGCAGGCCGGACTGCTCGCCGGCCATCTGCGCCAACTCGTGGCGGACGCCCAGGCGTTCCTCGGCCCCTCACCCCGACACCCGTGGTACGCGGGCGCCGTCCTGCTCGCGGGCCGGGGCGGCACCGTCGCCCTGCACGAGCCGATCGGCATGGCCGTGCGCTACGCGGCGTACGACGAGAAGACCGACACCGGCGTCGAGTTCCCCGCCGAACAGCAGATCCCGGTGTCCGCGGACACGGTCTACGACCTCGCCTCCGTGTCCAAGCTGTTCACCTCCATCCTCGCGGTGCAGCAACTGGAGCGCGACACGCTGGAACTGGAGGCCCCCGTCGCCTCGTACCTCCCGGAGTTCGCGGGCGGCGGCAAGCAGGACGTGACCATCCGTCAACTGCTCACGCACACCTCCGGGTTCCGCTCCTGGATCCCGCTGTACAAGGCGCCGACGCGCGAGGGCAAGCTCCAGCTCATCTGGGACGAGAAGCCCGCCACCGCGCCCGGCACCGCGTACCTGTACTCCGACCTGAACCTGATCTCGCTCCAGCTCGTCCTGGAGAGGATCACCGGCCGAACCCTCGACACCCTGCTGCGCGAGGAGATCACCGGCCCCCTCGGCATGGACCGCACCCGCTACAACCCGCCCGCCTCCTGGAAGCCGGGGATCGCCGCCACCGAGGACGCGCGGCTCCCGTGGTCGGGACTGGACCGCGGGCTCGTGTGGGGCGAGGTCCACGACGAGAACGCGTACTCCCTGGGCGGGGTCGCCGGTCACGCCGGGGTCTTCTCCAGCGCCTGGGACCTGGCGGTCCTCGGGCGCACCCTCCTGAACGGCGGCGCGTACGGCAAGGCGCGCATCCTGCGGCCGGAGTCGGTGGACCTGATGTTCACCGACTACAACACCGCGTTCCCCGGCGACGAGCACGGCCTCGGGTTCGAGCTCTACCAGCACTGGTACATGGGCGCCATGGCGACACCGCGCACCGCGGGGCACACCGGTTTCACCGGCACCTCGCTCGTCCTGGACCCGACGACCGACTCCTTCCTGATCGTCCTCGGCAACTCGGTCCACCCCGTGCGCACATGGCGATCCGGATCCGCTCCCCGGGTCGCCGCCGGCGACAACCTCGCCCGCGCCGTCGCGGTGCGTCCGGCGCACGGCCGTACCTCCTGGTTCTCCGGAATCGCGAGCGCGACCACGGCGACCCTCGCCCTTCCCGCGCTCGACACCACCACCGCTCCCGCCCGTCTTCGCTGCGCGCTGTGGTGGGACACCGAACCCGGCTCTGACGCGCTGTTCCTGGAAGCCTCCACCGACGGCGGCTCGACCTGGCAACCGGTCCCCTTCACCACCCGGCGGCGGACCGAGGACCCGCAGGACCATCCGGCGGGCACCGCCACCGGCTGGTCGGGCCGCGCCTGGCACCGGCTCGACGCCGACCTGCCGAGCGCACCGGCGCTCACCCTGCGCTGGCGGTACACGACCGACCGGCTGTACGTCGGCCGCGGCGCGTACGTCGGCGAACTGCGCGTCGAGTGCGGCGACCACACCCTCTTCGACGCGTCCCGCCCGGCGGACGCCGGACGGATCACGGCGGCGGGATGGGTGCCGTCCGAGGACTGACGGGACTGACGGCAGGACGGGGCGCACCCACACCGTACGGCGGTGCGCCCCTCCCGGCGACGGACCTTGGGCCTAGCCCTCCTGGCCCAGGGACTCCAGTACGGCCTTGGCCGCGTTGTGGCCCGGCACTCCGCTCACCCCGCCGCCGCGCACCGCGCCCGCCCCGCACAGCATCACGTTGGCGTGCCGGGTCTCCACGCCCCAGCGGCCCGTGTCCTCCTGGGCGTAGGGGAAGGCGAGGTCGCGGTGGAAGATGTTGCCGCCCGGCAGCCGCAGGTCCCGCTCCAGGTCCAGCGGGGTCTTCGCCTCGATGCAGGGCCGGCCGTCGGCGTCGGTGGCCAGGCAGTCGGTGAGCGGTTCGGCGAGGTGAGCGTCGAGCTGCGCCAGGGTCGACTTCAGCAGTTCGTCGCGTACGGCGTCGTTGTCCCGCTCGAAGAGCCGGGCGGGCGTGTGGAGGCCGAAGAGCGTGAGGGTCTGGTAGCCCCGCTCGACGAGGTCCCGGCCGAGGATGCTGGGGTCGGTGAGCGAGTGGCAGTAGATCTCGGAGGGCGGGGCGGCGGGCAGCTCACCGGCCGCGGCCTGCGCGTGGGCGGTCGCCAGTTGCTCGTACCCCTCCGCGATGTGGAAGGTGCCGGAGAACGCCTCGCGCGGGTCGACGGAGGTGTCGCGGAGCCTCGGCAGCCGCTTGAGCAGCATGTTCACCTTGAGCTGCGCGCCCTCCGCCGCGGCCGGCGGCTCGTCTCCCGTGAGGTGGGCGAGCTCCTGCGGCGAGGCGTTCACCAGGACGTGCCGGGCCGCGACGACGCCTTCGCCGTCGGCCGTCCGGTAGGTGATCTCGGCGGACTTCCCGTCCGTCTCGATCCGCAGCACCTCGTGGCCGGTCTCGATCACCGCGCCCGCCGCGCGCGCCGCGCCGGTGATCGCGTCGGTGAGGGCGCCCATTCCCCCGACGGGCACGTCCCAGGCGCCGGTGCCGCCGCCGATCACGTGGTAGAGGAAGCAGCGGTTCTGCCGCAGCGAGGGGTCGTGGGCGTCGGCGAACGTGCCGATGAGCGCGTCGGTGAGCACGACACCGCGCACGAGGTCGTCGGCGAAGTACTCCTCGACGGCCGTGCCGACCGGTTCCTCGAAGAGGATCCTCCAGGCGTCCTCGTCGTCCACCCGCGCCCTCAACTCCTCGCGGGTGGGCAGCGGTTCGGTGAGCGTCGGGAACACCCGCCGGGCGACGCGGCCGGTCATCCCGTAGAAGCGCTGCCACGCCTCGTACTCGCGCTCGGACCCGGTCAGCCTGGCGAACGCCTCGCGGGTGCGCCGCTCTCCGCCCCCGACGAGCAGCCCGGTGGGCCGTCCGTCGCGTTCCACGGGGGTGTACGAGGAGACGGTCCGGCCCCGGACCCGGAAGTCGAGGCCCAGGTCCCGCACGATCTTCCGGGGCAGCAGGCTCACCAGGTACGAGTAGCGCGACAGCCGGGCGTCGACCCCGGCGAACGGCCGGGTGGAGACGGCCGCTCCCCCGGTGTTCCCCAGGCGCTCCAGCACCAGCACGGACCGTCCGGCGCGTGCCAGATAAGCGGCGGCGACCAGTCCGTTGTGGCCTCCGCCGACGATCACGACGTCATGTCCCTCGTGTACAGGCATGCCTCTTCGTAGCACGTGATGATCTACGGCGGCCAGGGGTGCGCGGCAAGCGGCGGCACCCGTACGGTTCGGTCCCTCAGCGCCTCCCACGGGTGTTCAGGCGGGCGGCCTGGCGGGTCAGATGGTCGCGTTCGGCCAGGTCGGGCGCCTTGCGCGCGGCCTCCGCGTACAGCCGTGCCGCCTTCGCCAGGTCCCCGTCGCGTTCGTGGAGGTAGGCGGCCACCGCGGTGTGGCGGGGCAGCGAGTCGTCGAGCTCCGCGAGGGCGGCGAGGCCCGCGCGCGGTCCGTCGGCCTCGCCGACGGCGACCGCGCGGTTGAGCCGGACGACGGGACTGTCGGTCAGACCCGCGAGTTCGTCGTACCACTCGACGATCTGGACCCAGTCGGTCTCCTCGGCGGTGGGGGCGTCGGCGTGCAGGGCGGCGATGGCGGCCTGGGCCTGGAACTCGCCCAGCCGGTCGCGGGCGAGGGCGGCCTGGAGGATCGCGACGCCCTCGGCGATGGCCGTGGTGTCCCACAGCCCGCGGTCCTGCTCGGCCAGCGGCACCAGGCTGCCGTCGGGCGCGGTCCGGGCGGCGCGCCGGGCGTGGTGGAGCAGCATGAGCGCGAGCAGGCCGGCCACCTCGGGGTGGTCGACCTGGGCCGCGAGCTGCCGGGTGAGCCGGATGGCCTCGGCGACGAGGTCGACGTCGCCGGAGTAGCCCTCGTTGAAGACCAGGTACAGGACGCGCAGCACGGTGGCGACGTCGCCGTGCCGGTCGAGCCGCACGCCGGACACCGTGCGCTTGGCGCGGCTGATGCGCTGCGCCATGGTCGCCTCGGGCACCAGGTAGGCCTGGGCGATCTGGCGGGTGGTGAGCCCGCCGACGGCCCTGAGGGTGAGCGCGACCGCGGACGACGGTGTCAGCAAGGGATGGGCGCACAGGAAGTAGAGCTGGAGCGTGTCGTCCACCGAGGTCGCGGGTCCGGCCGCCGGTTCCTCTTCGACGAGGTCCTCGCGCCGGCGCCGGGCGGCGTCCGCCCGGGTCGCGTCGAGGAACCGGCGCCAGGCCACGGTGACCAGCCAGCCCTTGGGGTCCCGCGGCCGGTCGGCCGGCCAGACGCGCACGGCCTCGACGAGCGCGTCCTGGACGGCGTCCTCGGCCGCCGCGAAGTCGGCTCCGCGGCGGACGAGGACGGCGAGGACGCTCGGCGTGAGGCTCCGGAGCAGAGCCTCGTCCATGGGTGAGGTCACTCCGTGACCGTGTGGTGGGCGGTCAGGAACGGGCGCACCTCGAGCCACTCGTGGATCGGCTCGCCGCCCGCGCCCGGGGCGGCCGACAGCTCTCCGGCCAGCTCGACGGCCCGCTCGTGGCTGTCGACGTCGATCACCATCCAGCCGGCGATGAGGTCCTTCGTCTCGGCGAACGGACCGTCGGTGACCGGCGGGCGGCCCTCGCCGTCGTACCGGACCCACTGGCCCTCGGGGGCGAGCGCCTGGCCGTCGACGAACTCGCCGGTCTTCTCCAGCCGGGCCGCGAAGTCGTTCATGTACTGGATGTGGGCGGTGATCTCCTCCGGCTTCCACTGGTCCATGGGTACGTCGTTGACCGCGGCCGGGGCGCCCCGGTAGTGCTTGAGAAGCAGGTACTTGGCCATCGTGATCTCCTCGGTACGGGTGCGACCCATTGTGGTCGCCTTCACTGCTGGGACGGAGCGGGCCACGGGTTCTCGACATCACCGGCCAAGATTTTTTCTCGCGCACGGCGATCGGTGGAGAAGCGCAGGTCAGCGCACCATCCGGCGGGCCACCGCAACACCGGCCGCGTCGGTCGGCGCGTCCACCGGCGGTCTCCGCAGCGCCCGGACGGGCTGTCCCCGCAGCGCCCGGACGGGCTGTCCTCGCAGCGCCCGGTCCGGCGGTCAGCGCCCCTGGGCCGCGCGCCGCTGCCGCAGCGCGGCGACCCTGCGGTACAGCTCCGCCGCTTCCCGTCCGTGCCCGAGCTGCTCCAGACAGTGCGCCTCGTCGGTGCGGCTCGCGAGGGTGTCCGGGTGGTCGGCGCCGAGCACCCGCTCGCGGGCGGCCGCGACCCGCCGGTACTCGGTGAGCGCGTCGGCCCAGCGCCCGAGCCAGCCGAGCCCGACGGCGACCTCGCGCCGGCTGACCAGGGTGTCGGGATGGTCGGGGCCGAGGGCGCGCTCGCGGATGACGCACACGTCACGGGACTCGGCGAGGGCCTCCTCCCAGCGGCCGAGGCGGCCGAGGTTCACACCGAGCCCGTGCCGGGCGCGCAGGGTCTCGGGGTGGGTGGGGCCCTGCGCCCGGGTGCGGTCGCCGACGAGCGAGCGGTACAGCTCCAGCGCCTGGGCGCTGTGGCCGAGTCTGCCCAGGCAGATGCCCACCTCGTAGCGGGCGGCGAGGGTGTCCGGATGGTCGGGGCCGAGCGCCCGCGCGCGGGCCGCGGCCACCTCCTGGTAGGTGTGCAGCGCCTCCGGCCAGCGCCCCAACTGACCGAGTGCGTAGGCGACTTCATAGCGGGTGACCAGGGTGTCGGGGTGGGCGGGGCCGAGCACCCGGGCGCGGGCCACGGCGACTTCGGCCGCCATGCGGTACGAGTCCTCCAGGCGTCCGAGTCTGCTGAGGTTGAAGGCGAGGTTGTGGCGGCAGCGCAGGGTGTCCGGGTGGTCGGGGCCCATCGCGCGCTGCCGGGCGGCGAGGACCGACGTGTAGGCCTGGTGGGCCTCGAAGTGACGCCCCAACTGGCCGAGCACATACGCCATCTCCTGTCGCGCGGCCAGGGTGTCGGGGTGGTCGACGCCGAGCACCCGCTCTCTGGCCTGGGCGACACGCGCGTACTCGCCGAGTGCCTCACCGGGGCGCCCGGTGCGGCTGAGGGTGAAGCCGACCTCGTACCGGCTGGCGAGCGTGTCCGGGTGGTCGGGCCCGAGCAGTCGCTCCCGTTCGGCGGCGACCGACCGGTGGATCTCGCCCGCCTCGGCCCACCGGCCGAGCCGGCCGAGGCTCAGGCCCGCGTTGTGCCGCCCGACCAGGGCGGTGATCGCCTCCGCCGCGGGGTCCGGTCCTTCGCCGCTTCTGGGGAGGGGCGGGACCGCGGCGGAGGGGCGGGTGGTCCAGGCTCCGGTGAGACCGGCGGACGCGTCGGGCGGGGTGGCGCGCCATCCCGCGCCGGTGGCCTTGTGGCCGGTCGTCATGCCCTGGGTCCAGGACGGCAGCCGGGGTGCGCGGGAGGGCGGCAGCTCGGGCCGGGCCGGGAACCGCGGTGTGGCGGAGTTCCGTTCGGCCCCGGGGTGCGGCGGGGCCGGGGCGACCACGGTCGGCACGTACAGGGGCGCGGTGCGCCCGGCGGTGATGCGGCGGGCGAGTTCACTTGCGTCCTGCGGGCGCTGTTCGGGCCGTTTCGCGAGCAGGTCGAGGATGATCCGCTCCAGGTACTCGGGGAGGTCGGAGCGGTGGCCGCGCGGCGGCTCGGGCACCGTGTCGCGGTGGCCGACGAGGATGGCCCAGGCGTCGCCGAGGTCGAACGGCGGGGCTCCGGTGGCGATCTCGTAGAGCACGCAGCCGAAGGAGTAGAGGTCGCTGCGCTGGTCGACCTCCGCTCCGCTGATCTGTTCCGGCGACATGTAGTGCGGGGTGCCCATCGCGACGCCGGTGCCGGTGAGCCGTGAGGTGAACCCGATGTCGTGGCCGAGGCGGGCGATGCCGAAGTCGCAGATCTTCACCGTGCCGTCGGTCAGCCGCATGATGTTCGCCGGCTTCAGGTCGCGGTGCACGATGCTCTGCTGGTGGGTGTACGCGAGCGCGGCGGTCACCTGGTCGGCGATGTCGACGATGTCGTCGATCGCGAGCGGGTGGGGCCGGTTGTCCTCGAGGAGCTGGCCGAGGTTGTGCCCCTCCAGCAGTTCCATCACCAGGTAGAGCACCCCGTCGGACTCTCCGAAGTCGTGGACGACGGTCACTCCGCGGTGCTGGAGGGACGCGGCGACCCTGGCCTCGCGCCGGAACCGTTCGCGCAGGACACGGGCGAAGGACGGATCGTGGTGCGGGCCGAGCGGCTTGAGGCACTTGACGGCCACCTGGCGGCCCAGGGATTCGTCCCGCGCCCGCCACACCTCGCCCATGCCGCCGCGCCCGATCGGATCGAGGAGCCGGTACCGGCCCTGGATCAGCCTGCTCTCCGCCATCTCCTGTGATCGCCCCCGTCATGCTCGGCCCCGAGCCCACCCCTGGCCTCGTCCAGTATGACGAGCGGTCAGCCGACTTTGTACGGCGTCGAAGGCGAGCCGGGGCCGAGCCGTGACACGGTCGGGAGAATGTCTCCGGCCGTACGTCGCCGACGCGGCCGTACGGGAACACAGCGCGCCGTGGTGCCCATGACACCCGGCGTCGGCTCATGGCGATGGGCGCCCGGTGCGGGGCTGCCGCGCGGCGCGTGGGCGCACGACGACAGGACAGGGCGCGCGGAACCGGCGCGCACGCCTCCCTGAGGGCGTGCGCGCCGGGTGAGGCCGGGGTTCCGCGGGGCCGGACGCTCAGCCCCGCAGGGCCGACAGGAAGATGCCGGGCAGGGCGGACATCCTGCGCCTCGCGGCGTAGGCGGTGAGCCTGCGCATCGTCGTGCGGCCCGTGCGGTTGGTGACGTAGTACGGCGGCCGGGGCGAGAGGGAGGGCGACCCGGTGAACAGGCCGCGTGGCGCGGGCGCGAAGGGTGCCCGCAGGACGGTCTTCTCCACGTCCTCCAGCATGAAGGCGTTGTGCACGAATCCGATGCCGCTGCCGATGTCCTGCCGCGTGTGCCCCGGGAACGCGCCCCAGGGCGTGTAGCCGAGCAGAAACCCGAACGCCGACCAGCAATTGACGCCGATCGTGCCGTAACGCAGCGCGGAGAGCGCCTCGTTCACGGCGGTCCGGTGTGCGCGTTCCGTGCGGGGATGGACCAGCACGGTCGCGCCGAGCGTGCCCGGAAGCCGGGTGTCGGCGAACTCCACGGCCGCCCGCAGGAATGCGGCCGGGTCCTCGCCGGGCAGCCGGACCACGCCCAGGGCGCTGGCGAACACCTCGTCGGTGAGCATCGGGTCGTCCGGGTCGGTGATGTCGGGCACGAGGAGGCGGCAGGCTCCGTCGCCGAGCGCCTCGGCCTCCCCATGGGCCCGGGCCACCGCGTCCAGGCGGTCGGCCGCGCCGGGATAGTAGTCGCTGCGGGACGGCAGGGCGCGCAGCAGTCGGCGGATCTCGGCGAGCAGCCGTTCGGTGCCGTCCCAGTCGCGCGGCACGAGAAGGATCTGGGTGGCGACGCAGTTGTGACCGGAGTTGTTCATCTTGCTGGTCACGATGTGTTCGGCCTGGTAGCGGAGGTCGGCCGCGCTCCACGGCCCCGGCACGACGATGCAGGGGCTCACACCGCCCAGTTCGCTCGTGAGGGGCTTGTCGATCCGGGGCGCGTTCTCCCTGCGGCGCTCGTCGGCCTGTTCGTCCGTGCCCCAGACGATGGCGTCGTGGGTGCGTTCGCTGCCGGTGACGTGGATGGCGTCGACGTGGTCGTGAGCGGTGAGGTAGGCGCCCGCCTCCGCTCCCCCGTCGACGAACCTGACCCAGCCGCGGTCCACGAACTCCTCGAAGACCTTCTCGAAGTGGGGCCGGAGGTAGCCGTTGACCGGGTTCATCTTGGCGAGGACGACCTGCCCCTCCGCGTACAGCTTGTGCAGGACGTCGAGCGGCGTGATCGCCGATACGTTCCCCGCGCCGAGCACCAGCCCGACGGCCGGGCCGGGCGCGGCTCCCCGGTACGGCCCGGCGGCACGCTCCCGTACCTGCTCGGGCGTCGTCCCCGGCCGGGTCCACACCTGTGCCGAGAAGCCGTTGAGCAGGAGACGGTCCCCGGCGGTGGCCGGGAACACGTCGACCACGGTCCGGCCGTCCCGGTCACGGACGGCCCGGGCGGGAAACGGTTCCTTGCCGGCCGCGATCCTGCGCAGGACGTGGAGGTGGGCGCCCACGGTCTGGGCGAGCGCCCAGGGCGCGGACACCCAGTCCTCGGCGGCCCAACCCGCCGTCGCGTCATAGCCCTTGGCGCGGGCCGCGTCGGCGACCATGGCGGACGCGGTGGCGTCGATCCGCGGAAGCATGCGCTCCAGCAGGCCGATCCGCTGCGCCAGCGGGGTGGCGGTCCAGCTCCCGGCGTTCGCGCGCAGGTCGGCGAGCGCGCGGTGGAGGGAGACGGTGTCGAGGGCCGGGGCGGTGGTCAAGGGGCAACTCCTGCGGTGTGGGGCGTGGTTGGGGGGAGAGAGGGAGGGCCGGAGCGGGGCGGTGGTGGGGCGTGCCTGGGATTGGGGGTCGGGGCGGGACCGGGGGTGGGGGGCGCCTGGGACCGGGGGTGGGGGGCGCCTGGGACCGGGGGTGCGGATGGCGCAGGGCCGGGGGTGGGGCCGGCGCGGGACCAGGGGTGGGGCCGGCGCGGGACCCGCGTAAGGCCTTCACGGGACCCGTGATGAGTGCCTTCACGGGACCCGTGGTGAAGGTCTTCACGGGACCCGTGGGGGGCCCACTGGGACCCGTGGTGGGCCCTGCGTGGACCGGTGGCGGGGCGGGGCACGGGGTGCGACCAGCCGACGGACCGGGAATGCGACCAGCGGGCGGGACAGGCGGGCGGGACCAGGGCGCGACCAGCGGACGAGACCAAGGGCGGACCGGTGGCGGGGCCGGTGAGGCCTCGGCTTCGAGGTCAGGTGTCCAGCCGGGCGATGTCCCGCTGCGGGTCGACCATCAGGAAGGAGGCGGCGGCACCGAGGGTGAGCAGCAGCCCGGAGACCAGGACAGCGCTTTGGTATCCGCCGACGCCCCGGGCGTCGACCAGGGCTCCGACGACCGCGGGCGCGGCGAGTCCCGCCGCGGTGACCACGGCATTCATCGTGCCCAGGGCGCCGCCCCCGCGGGACGGCGGGGCGAGTTCGGCGACGGTGGTCGCGGCGATCGTCGGGTACGAACCGCCGAGGCCGAAGCCGAGGGCGAGCAGGACGGTCGTGGCCGTCCTGCCGTCGGCGAGCGGCAGGGCCAGACAGCAGGCGGCACCGAGGGCGAGCAGCCCGCCGCCCACCCATCCACGGGCGCGGCGGCTGCCGATCCCGCGCCGCATCAGCCACCCGGTGACGGCCGCCTGGCCCAGCAGCGCGAGCGCCCCGACGAGCCAGGGGGCGATCACGACGGTGCCCGCCGCGTCCGCCGAGTATCCGAGGGCGTTGCGCAGATAGGAGGGCAGCCAGACGAGCATCAGGGCCACGCACCAGTAGCTCGTGAAGTAGGCGAGGGTGATGCCGATCCAGGTACGGCTGGCGAAGATCTTCCGGTACGGAACGTCCGCCCGCGTCGTCACCGGCCGGACGACGGCCGCTTCCGTACCGGCTTCCGTTCCGGCGCCCGCACCGGCGTCCGTACCGGCCTCCGTACCGGATTCCGTGCCGACGGAGTGTCCGCCGTCGGCGCCGAGTGCGGCCCAGGCCACGGCCCACACCAGTCCCGCGGCGGCGAGCACCCACAGGGCGGCCCGCCATCCGTGGTGCTGGATCACCCAGGACAGTCCGGGCGCGGAGACGATCACGCCGAGGGTGACGCCCAGGGTGACCAGCGCGCCAGGGAGGTTGCGCCGCTCGTCGGGGAACCACGACAGAGTGGCCTTCTGCGCCACGGGGAACGCGGGCCCTTCCGCCGCGCCGAGGAACATCCGCGAGGCGACGAGGACGGCGAGGCCGCCCCCGAATGCGGCCGGCACCTGGGCCACCGACCACAGGACGGCCATCACGAGGATGAGCGTCTTGGTGGACAGCCGGTCGGCCGCGAGTCCGACGACCACGGCGGCCACGGAGAAGAGCAGGAAGAACGCGCTGTTGGCGAGCCCGAACTGAGTGGCGCTCAGGTCGAGGTCGGCGCGGATCTCGTCGGCGGCCAGGCCCAGCACGGACTTGTCCGCGAAGTTGACCATCATGAAGACGACGAGCAGCGCGGTCACCGTCCAGGCGCGGGTGCCGCCGCCGGTGGCCGGGGAGGTCCCGGCCGACGGCCGGTGCACGGTGGGTACCGTGGTCATGGTTGCTCCTGTCGGAGAGGGACGACGGCCTTGCGCTGCAGGCCCGTCGGAGTGGTGCGGGCCGGACCGAATCGGATCGGCCCGGCCCGGATCGGGCCGAGCCGGGCCGGGTTCAGGACAGCGGGACGCCCGCGATGGCGATGCGCTCCATGACGCGACGCCGCGGGTAGTAGTCGTTGATCGCGTAGTGCTGGGTGGCGATGTTGTCCCAGACGGCGATCGAGTCGGGCTCCCAGTGGAAGCGGACCTGGTACTCGGGGATGCGCGCCTGGAGCACCAGGCTGTCGAGGAGTTCGCGGCTCTCCGCGTCCGTCAGGCCCTGGATGCGGGTGGTGAAGGGCTCGTTGACGTACAGGGTCCGGCGGCCGCTGCGCGGGTGGCGCACCGCCACGGGGTGCTCGGCGCGCGGCCACAGTGCGCGGAAGGCGGCCTTCTGCTCGTCGTTCATGAGCGCGCCCCAACTGGGTTCCCAGTCGTGGACGGCGGTGAGGTGCTCGATGCGCTCCTTCAAGTCGTCGGGCAGGTTGTCGTAGGCGGCGGCCATGTCCGCCCACAGGGTGTCGCCGCCCGCGGCGGGGACCTCGACGGCGCGCAGCACGGAGCCGAGTGCCGGGTTGGCCATGAAGGAGTGGTCGCTGTGCCAGATGTTCTTGTTGCCGGCGGCCTTCGCGTCCTTGGCGAGGCGGGAGACACCGGCGGTCTCGGTCTTCGGGAAGAAGGGGTTGGGCTCCGGGGAGCCCCACACGGCGGAGAGCGCGAGCTGGTGTTCGGCGGTGAAGCCGGTCTGGTCGCGGAAGAAGATCACCTTCCACTCCAGCAGCGCCTGCCGCAGCTCCTCGGCGAGCTCGTCGTCGATCGGGCGGGTCAGGTCGACTCCGCCGAGCACGGCACCGAAGTGCGGGGTGAGCGGGGCGATCTCCAGGCGCTGATAGGCGGCGGGCTCGGCACCGGGGGCGAGCCGTTCCAGGACGCGGCTTCCGTAGTGCATGAGCGGCTTGTCCAGGACGGGCTTCGGGCGCTCGACGGCACTGGTCACGACAGGGTGCACGGGGGTTCCTCCCAACGGCGAACCAAATACGTAACCGGCAGTATCGATATTGAGCGACGGCGGGGCAAGGGGGTACGGCGGGTGGATTTCACCGGGGCGAGGTACGGGCCGGCAGCCGAGCCGCGTACGGGCGGAGCCCGTCACGTACGGGCGAACCGGTCGCCGCATGGACCGGTAACCGGTCGGCACACGGATCGGTAGCGGGTCTGCACTGGGCCGGTAGCGGGTCTGCACAGGGCCGGTAGCGGGTCCGCACACGAACCGGTGGCCGGTCACGTACCGACGGGTCGGCTGCGGCTCCCCGGAGAAGCCGAGGTCAGCCGTCCGGCGTCAGGGCCGGACGGCCACCGCTCGGGCGATCATGTCCACCATCGAGTCGACGAGCGCCCGGTCCGGCAGCCGCAGTTCCCCGATCATCCGGAAGACCAGCGAGGCCGCGACCAGGGTCGAGGCGTCCGTCAGGTCGACGTCGGGACGCACCTCGCCGCGGGCGACACCGCGCTCCAGCAGGTTCCGGGTCTGGCTCATGACCCGTGCCGTGTAGGCGCGGTAGGCGGCGGGCTCGGCGCCCGCCTCGGCGGAGGCGCCGATCACCCCGGCGAGCAGGCGCGCGACACCGGGCTGCCGGTACGCCTCCATGCGCGCCGTCAGGACGGCCCGCAGCTCGGCACGGAAGTCACCCATGTCCGGAACGCTCAGCGACCCGATCCGCGACTCGGCGGCGGCGATGACGAGGTCCTGCTTGGTGGGCCAGCGCCGGTACATCGCCGGCTTGCTGACCCCGGCCCGGGCCGCGACGGCGTCCATGGTCAGCGCGCCCATGCCGCTCTCCGTGACCAGCTCCACGACGGCGTCCAGCACCGCCGCGGTGACGTGCTCCTGCCGCGGCCGTCCCGGCCCCCGCCGTGCGCCCTCCACCCGCTGTTCCGCCATGCCGCGACCCTAGTCGACGCGCCCGGACCGGTTCCCCCTGCGCCCCTCGGGGGCCGGGCGGGCTCTGGCGTGAAGCTCTGAATGGTGGTTCACTTCTTTCATGGCGTACCGCAAGACCCCTTCCGAGATCCGCCGGCTGGAAGCGGCCCGAGAGAACCTGATCGCCTGCGCCACCGCGGTCGTCGCCGAGGTGGGCTGGGCCCAGACGTCGGTGACCGCGGTGGCCGACTCGGCGGGCATCTCGGCCGGCTCGGTGTACCAGCACTTCCCGTCCAAGGCGGCTCTCGCCGTGGAGGTGTTCCGGCGTGCCGCGGGCCGCGAGGTGGAGGTGCTCGGCGAGGTCCTGGACGGCGAGGGCGACCCCGTCGAACGGCTCGCCCGGGGGATCGAGGTGTTCGCGCGCCGGGCCCTGGAGAACCGCGGCCTGGCCTACGCCCTGCTCGCCGCCCCGGCCGAGGCCGCGGTGGGCGCCGAGCGCCTCGCATTCCGGCGCCGCTACCGCGCGTTGTTCGCCGAGGTGGTGCGCCAGGGCATGGCGGCGGGCCTGCTGCCCGCTCAGAACGGCGAGATCACCGCCGCGGCGCTCACCGGCGCGATCGGGGAGGTGCTCGTGGACCCGCTCGGCGCCCCGGCCGAGCGGACACCGGACGAACTCCTCGCGGAAATCACCGAGATGGCCCTGCGGTGCGCGGGCGCCGCTCCCTGCTCGTCCCCGCCCCTCCCCGCCGACCGCACACCGGAGGTTCCCGCATGACCGCGACCACCACGGCGCACAGTCACCCCACCGCCGTGACCCACGAAGTCACCAACCAGGCACCGCCGTTGACGGGTCACGACGCCGCGGCCGACCCCGTGCTGCTCGAAGGCGTGAACCGCGAGGGCGCTTCCTGGCACCTCGACGAGCTCCACCGGTTCGGCCGGTACGTGGGCAGCGCGGAGGCGCAGACCTGGGCGGACCAGGCCAACCGTCACGAGCCGGAACTGCGTACCCACGACCGCTACGGCCATCGCGTGGACGAGGTCGACTTCCACCCCGCGTACCACGCGCTCATGGACGCCTCGGTGAGCGCGGGCCTCGCGGGCGCCGCCTGGGCGGACGACCGCCCCGGCGCCCATGTCGCGCGGGCGGCGGGCTTCATGCTGGCCACGATGCTGGAGCCGGGCCATCTGTGCCCCGTCTCCATGACGTACGCGGTGGTGCCCGCCCTGCGTCACTCCCCCGAACTCGCCAAGGTCTACGAGCCCCTGCTGACCAGCCGTGTCTACGAAGCCGGACTGCGCACCCCGGCCGAGAAGCCCGGCCTGCTCGCCGGGATGGGCATGACCGAGAAGCAGGGCGGCAGCGACGTACGCGCCAACACCACCACCGCGACCGAGCGGAGTGACGGGACCTGGCGGCTGCGCGGCCACAAGTGGTTCACCAGCGCCCCGATGAACGACCTGTTCCTCGTCCTGGCGCAGGCGCCCGGCGGGCTCTCCTGCTTCCTCGTCCCGCGCGTACTGCCCGACGGCAGCCGCAACACGTTCCGTGTCCAGCGACTCAAGGACAAGCTCGGCAACCGTTCCAACGCCAGCAGCGAGCCCGAGTTCGACGACACCGTGGCCTGGCTCGTCGGCCCCGAGGGCAAGGGCGTGCGCACCATCATCGAGATGGTGACCATGACGCGCCTGGACTGTGCGCTCGGCTCCGCCGCCGGTACCCGCGCGGCCCTCGCCCAGGCCGCCCATCACGCGCGTCACCGCTCCGCGTTCGGCGCGAAGCTGATCGACCAGCCGCTCATGCGCAACGTCCTCGCCGATCTGGCACTGGAGTCGGAGGCGGCCACCACGCTCGCCCTGCGGCTGGCCGGCGCCGCGGACCGGGCCCAGCGCGGGGACGCCGGGGAGCGCGCCTTCCTGCGCCTGGCCACGGCCGTCGGCAAGTACTGGGTGTGCAAGCGCCAGCCCGCCGCGGTCGCCGAAGCCCTCGAATGCCTGGGCGGCAACGGCTACGACGAGGCGTCCGGCATGCCCCGCCTGTACCGCGAGGCCCCGCTCAACAGCATCTGGGAGGGCTCGGGCAACGTCAGCGCCCTCGACATGCTGCGCGCCCTCACGCGTGAGCCCGACTCGCTGGAGGCGTTCCACGCGGAGATCGAGCAGGCGACCGGCACCGACCCCCGGTTCGACGCCGCCTGGCGGGAGTTGCGGGGCGAGCTCGTCCTGACGGAGGACGCGCCCCTGCGCGCCCGCCGGGTCGCCGAACGCGCCGCCCTCGTCCTCCAGGCCTCCCTGCTCATCCGCCACGCACCACCCGCGGTGTCCGACGCCTTCTGCGCCTCCCGCCTGGCCGGCGACCGGGGCCTGGCCTTCGGCACCCTGCCCCCGGGCACGGATTTCGCGGGGGTACTGGAACGCCTTCCCGCCTGACGGCGCCATCCTGCGCCGCCGGGCAACGGGGGCTCCAGAAATGCCATCTGACCCGATATGGCGACGACACCTGACCCCTCCACCGGCTCGACCGGGCGGGCCCGCGCGCTCGGTCTCGTCGTAGGGGCGTGCCTGGCGGCGAGCGCGTGCGGTTTCACGGGCGGCTCCGCCCGGCCGTCCGCGGTGCCGTCCGGCGGGCCCGGCCGGCCGTCCGCGCCCGGCTACCAGCAGGCGTACGACGCCGGATTCACCAGGGGCGAGCGGCTGTTCACGGACGGCGGCAAGGGCTCCGCGGTACGGGAGGTGAACGGTGGGTGTGTCCGGCGCTCCCTCACCGCGAAGCCCACGGCGGTGGTGGACCTCGACCGGGGAGCATGGGTTCTGGGCTGCAAACAGGGCAGCGCGAACAGCGTCCCCCACCCCCCGAGCGGTCCCGTGACCCGGCGTGAACCCGACCCGGACCTGCTCCACCGCTTCGGGAGCTGGGCGCGGCAGAACGAGGCCGCGGACTCCGCCCACCAGCTCACCGAGGTCACGCTGGTCCACCTCGACGGCGACGCCTACGACGTCGAGCTCACCACCACGTACACCGCCGGAGCCGAGGGACCGGGCGTGCACGGCCTGGCCCGTGACTTCGCGCGCTGGTGGGACGGCGACGACGGTGACGGAACCGCCTGGAATGTCGTCGTCGCCGACAGCGACGGGCAACGCCTCGCCGCCCGCGCCCTGCACGCCCGCGACACATCGTCGTGACCGACGCACTGCGCAGCCGTTCCGAGCCCCTCGCGCACCACAAACCCCCGGCCTGCACTTGCTCACCAGGGCCGGCCGCCCAATGCTGGACCTGAGGACTGCACCCGGGCGGACCGCCCGGGTGAGCCGGGCATGGCAGGCGGCCCGCGTATGCTCCGCCGCCTGTCCGGGTGACTGCGCCCCGAACCGCCGACCGCGTCGTAGGTCAGGCGCCCCTGCCGTCCCCCGCTGCCCTCGCGACATCGGGCGGCAGCGTCCAGGCTGGTCATGAGCCCCCTCGGCCACTCCTCGCCGAGGTGAAGGAGCTGATCACCATGACGAACCTGGCGGGAATCCCGCAGCGCCCGGTCCGGGTGAACGCGCGTGTCGACTCGCCACTGTCCCGATGGCTGTGGCTCGTGAAGTGGATCCTCGCCATTCCGCACTACGTGGTGCTGTTCTTCCTCTGGATCGCCTTCACCGTGGTGACCGTGATCGCGTTCTTCGCCATCCTGTTCACCGAGCGCTACCCCCGCGGCTTGTTCGACTTCAACCTGGGCGTGCTGCGCTGGAGTTGGCGGGTCTCGTACTACTCGTACGACGCCCTGGGCACCGACCGGTACCCGCCGTTCAGCCTGGGCGAGGAACCGGACTACCCGGCACGGCTGGACATCGCCTACCCCGAGCGGCTCTCCCGCGGCCTGGTCCTGGTCAAGTGGTGGCTCCTGGCCATCCCGCAGTACGTGATCATCGGCTTCTTCCTCGGCGGCGCCCAGTTCGGATGGTGGTCCGGCGGGCTGATCGGCGTGCTGACGATCATCGCGGCCGTGATCCTGGCCTTCACCGAGAAATACCCGCGGGACCTGTTCGCCCTGATCATCGGCCTCAACCGGTGGGTCCTGCGGGTCACCGCCTACGTCACCCTGATGACGGACGCCTACCCGCCGTTCCGCCTGGACCAGGGCGGCTCCGAGGATCAGTTCGTGACGGAGTAGGAGTGCGCGCCGGTTCCGGCCAACCCGCCGCCGTCGGCGATCAGGTACTCGTCGCGGATCGGGCGGCCCGCGAACCAGGACTCCAGGATCTCGCGGGTGCCCGCGGCGTACCGGGCCTGCGCGGACAGCGACGAGCCCGAGATGTGCGGGGTCATGCCGTGGTGCGGCATGGTCCGCCAGGGGTGGTCGGCAGGGGCCGGCTGCGGGTACCAGACGTCGCCCGCGTAGCCCGCCAACCGCCCGCTGCGCAGCGCGCGGTCCACGGCGTCCCGGTCGACGATCTTCGCCCGGGCGGTGTTGATGAGGTACGCGCCGCGCTTCATCGTCGCCAGCAGGTCGTCACCGAAGAGGCCTTCGGTCTCGGGGTGCAGGGGGGCGTTGATCGTGACGACGTCACAGTGCGGGACCATCTCTGCGGCCGAGGCGTGGAAGACGAGCCCCAGTTCGCGTTCGGTCTTCTCCGGGAGCCGGTGCCGGTCGGTGTAGTGCAGCTTCACGTCGAACGGGGCGAGACGGCGCAGGACCGCGAGGCCGATGCGTCCGGCGGCGACCGTCCCGACGTGCATGCCCTCCAGGTCGTACGAACGGGCCACGCAGTCGGCGATGTTCCAGCCGCCGTCGAGGACGACCTGGTGGGACGGCAGGTAGTTGCGGACCAGGGAGAGCGTCGTCATCACCACGTGTTCGGCGACGCTGATGCTGTTGCAGTACGTCACTTCGGCGACCGTCACCCCGTGCGCGATCGCGGCGTCGAGGTCGACATGGTCGGAGCCGATGCCCGCGGTGACGGCCAGTTTCAGGTTCTTCGCGACGGCGATCCGCTCCGCGGTCAGGTAGGCCGGCCAGAACGGCTGGGAGATCACCACATCCGCGTCCGGCAGCTCCCGCTCGAAGACCGAGCCGTCGCCGTCCTTGTCGGAGGTGACGACGAGGGTGTGCCCCGCCTTCTCCAGGTAGGCGCGCAGGCCGAGTTCGCCCGAGACGCTGCCGAGCAGATGGCCGGGCGTGAAGTCGATCGCCTCGGGGGCCGGGGTGGTCTGGCCGCCGGGGTAGTGGTCGATGGCGGGGAGGTCGTCGCGGGCGTACGTCGTCGGGTATCCGTCGGAGGGGTCGTCGTACAGGACGCAGAGCACCTTGGCCATGTCTCGGCTCCTCAACTGGCTTTGCGGGAAGGTGCCGTTCACGATCCTCGGAGTCGTTCGCGCCGGTCAAAGCGAACCTCGCTATGCGCTCATAGCCCGCCGCTATGAGTCGCGCTCGCGCAGGAAGGAGCGCAGCAGCACGTCGAGCGCGTCGCGGACGCCGGCCTCGCGCGCCACGGCGACGAGGGCCCCGGCGAGGACCGATTCGGGTTCGCTGCGCGCGACCACGAGTCCGACCCTGGGCCCGTGGGCCGGTCCGGTCAGCGGCACGACGCGCATCCCCTCCGGCACCCCGAACATGTGGAGCCACGCGTGCGAGATCACGCTGGACCAACGGCCGCCGGGGAGGTGGGCGTAGAGGCCGGCCACGCTGTCCGTCTCGATCGCGGGCGTTGCTGTGGCACCGTCGGCGGCGAAGCACTCGTCGATGATCCGGCGGTTGCGCATCCGGGGCGAGAGAAGGCACAGCGGTAGGGTCGCCGCCCGGGCCCAGCGCACCGTGTCCGAGGCGGCCAGCGGGCCGTCGCCGGGGGTGAGGAGCATGTACCGCTCCTCGTAGAGCGGGAAGCGGCGGACCTGGCGCAGGGTGTCGTCGTCCAGGTACGTCATCGCGGCGTCCAGTTCGAACTCCGCCAGACCGCGGGTGATCTCCACCGACGACAGCGACTCCAGGCTCACTCCGGCCCGCGGATGGCGCTCGCAGAACGGGGTGGTCAGCAGGGAGGCGACCGGCAGCGCGGTCGGCACCACGCCCAGCCGCAGCGTGCCGGTCAGGCCGCCGCGCAGCGCCGACAACTCCTGCCGCAGCGCGTCCTGTTCGGCCAGGATCCGGTGCGCCCAGGCCAGCACCACCTCGCCCTCGGGGGTCAGACCCTCGTACTTCCTCCTCCCCCGCCGCACGATCGGCACGTCCAGGTCGTGTTCCAGGCGCCGTATCGCGGCCGACAGCGACGGCTGCGAGACGTAGCAGGCCGCCGCGGCGCGGGCGAAGTGGCGCTCACGGGCGAGAGCGACGAGATACTCGAGCTGGCGCAACAGCATGGTCGTCCTCCCCTACGGGATCCGCCTCCGGACTTCGGGCGTGCCGACGTACAGCATCGGCCAGGCCCCGCGCCCGCCGCGGGTGAGTCCGGAAACCGGAGGAGCCGGGATGGGCGACCGCGCCCGCTACCGCGACGGTCAGTCATGGGCCGGGGTCGGTGTCCTGGGCGACCGGGCGGTTCAGCCGGACGCGCACATGCTCGGGCAGGGCGTGATGACGGCTCAGCTCGGCCCGCTGTCGCCGGTGGCCGTGGTCCGGACAGCGGCGCGGCAGGGCACGAGACGGGGCGAAGGGGACGCGTCGCACCCGCGGTCTGCGCCGGACCCACGTCGAGCGAACCGGCGTGCGCTACGAGGGATTGCGCACGTGATCGGTATCGTCGCGGCGGACGGCACCCGTCGGCACACCTCGCCCCGCGCGCGCCGGCCCGAGCTGAGGAGAACGCCATGACCCACCCCCGGAACGGGACCGCGGCGGACGACGGACCGGAATCACAGGGGCCTGGGGAGCACGGTCCGAGCGCGCGCGACACGGTGCGCCTCGCGCTGGTGATCGGTGCTCTGGGCGTCGTCTTCGGTGACATCGGGACCAGCCCGATCTACACCCTGCAGACCGTGTTCGACCCGGGCGACCCGCATCCGGTCCCCGTCACCACGGACAACGTGTACGGCGTCGTGTCCCTCGTGTTCTGGTCCGTGATGACCATCGTGACGGTCACGTATGCGCTGCTGGCGATGCGCGCCGACAACGACGGCGAGGGCGGCATCATGGCGCTCATCACGCTCGTACAGCGGTGGGGCTCGCAACGCGGCCGGCGGGTCACGGGCGTCCTGGCCGCGCTCGGCGTCTTCGGCGCTTCGCTGTTCTTCGGCGACAGCATGATCACTCCGGCGATCTCGGTGCTCTCCGCGGTCGAGGGGCTCAAGGTCGTCCAGCCCTCCTTGGAGAGCGCGGTCGTGCCGATCACCGCGGTGATCATCGTGGTGCTGTTCCTCGTCCAGCGCCGGGGGACCGCGGCGGTGGGCCGGGTCTTCGGGCCGGTCATGGTCACCTGGTTCGTGGTCATCGGCGCCTGCGGCGTGGACGGCATCATCGACCACCCGGCGATCCTCAGGGCACTGTCGCCCACGTACGCGCTGGGCTTCCTCTTCGGCCATTTCGGCACCGCCTTCTTCGCCCTCGCCGCGGTCGTGCTCTCGGTCACCGGCGCGGAGGCGCTCTACGCGGACATGGGGCACTTCGGCCGCCGGGCCATCACCCGCGGCTGGATGTTCCTCGTCTTCCCCGCGTGCGTCCTGAGCTACCTCGGCCAGGGCGCGCTGATCCTGGCGGACCACCGCAACATCAGCAGCCCGTTCTTCCTGCTCGTGCCCCACTGGGGCAGGTGGCCGATGGTCCTGCTCGCCACGGCGGCCACGGTGATCGCCTCCCAGGCGGTGATCACCGGCGCGTACTCCGTCACCTCCCAGGCCGCGAAGCTCGGTTACCTGCCGAGGCTGCGCATCGCGCACACCTCCGAGTCCACGATCGGCCAGATCTACGTTCCCTGGATCAACTGGCTGCTGATGGTCTCGGTCCTCACCCTGGTCTTCGCCTTCCGCAGTTCCACGGCCCTGGCGTTCGCGTTCGGCATGGCCGTGACGGGCACCATCACGATCACCACTCTCCTGTTCTTCTACGTCGCCCGGGCCAAGTGGGGAACGCCCAAGTGGCTGGTCGCGGTCGGCGCGAGTGTGCTGCTCTTCGTGGACCTTCTCTTCGTCGCGGCCAACCTGACGAAGCTCGTCCACGGCGCCTGGCTGCCGCTGCTGATCGGCCTCACCGTGTTCACCATCATGACCACCTGGCAGCGCGGACGCGCGATCGTCACCGCGGCACGCGTAAGGGACGAGGGGCCGCTGCCCGAGTTCATCGACCGCCTCCGCAGCGGGGAGACGTCGACGCTCCGCGTCCCGGGAACGGCCGTCTTCCTCAACCGCGGCAAGCAGACGACGCCGCTGGCCATGCGGGCCAACGTCGAGCACAACCACGTACGGCACGACCAGGTCGTGCTCCTGGCGATCGAGACGGAGCCGGTGCCCCGCGTCCCGGCGGACCAGCGGCTCGTCGTGGACGATCTCGGCTACACGGACGACGGGATCATCCACGTCACCGCACGGTTCGGCTACATGGAGACGCCGGACGTACCCAGCACCCTGGCCATGCTCGATCCGGCCCGGACCGAAGGACCGTTGCGGCTCGACCGGGCGTCCTACTTCCTGTCGACGATCGAGCTCCGCCGGGGCAAGGCACCGACGATGGCCCCCTGGCGCAAGCGGCTGTTCATCGCGACCTCGTACATCACCGCGGACGCCGCCGAGTACTTCGGCCTCCCCCGGGACCGCACGGTCATCATGGGCTCTCAGATCGACGTGTAGCGAGGAGCGCGCGAGCGAGCTCTGTCGGGACCGGAGGGGTCATGGGAGCCGCGGTCACCCTCGACGTGCCCTGCTGAGTCGGTCAACGAGAGGCGCGCGACCCTGCGGCCGACCGTACGAGGCCGACCGCGGGTACGACGGCCAGGAGGACCGCCAAGGTCGCGTAGCCGTGGTCGAGGGTGGTGAGCGTGGCGACGACGGCGACGAGCAACGGGCCGCCCGCGTCGCCGAGTTCACGGCCGAGCTCGGCGGCGCCCATGGTCTGGCCGAGCCGTTCGGCGGGGGTCGACGCGGCCAGGGCGGCGAAGCCGAGCGGGGTGATCAGGCCGGTTCCGGTGCCGATCAGGGCCGCGCCGGAGAGCAGCCCCGGAACGCCCGGAAGGGTCGCGCAGCCCAGACCGGCGGCGGCGAGCAGCAGCCCCGACCTGATCCCGCCCCGCGCGGTGACGCGCCCGGCGTCCAGGGCGCGTCCTGCCCAGGGCTGGACGACGGCGGCGCAGGCGGCGAGCACCGACACGGCCGCGCCCGTGGCGACCGTGTCCAGGCCGTCCGCCCGGCCGGTGACGGGCAGGAAGCCCACGCCGACGGACAGGGCGGCGGTCGCCGCGGCCAGCGCCGCGGTCGGGCGGAGGAAGTCCGGATGTGTGAGCCGTCTGGCCAGGTCCAGCACCGTCTGACGGACCTTCGGCAGCGGCGGCACCACGGGAACGGCGAGCGCCGCCCAGCAGGCGACGGCCGCGCCGAGCACCGCGAGGACCGTGAACAGCAGCCGCAGCCCGCCCGCCCACACGAGCACTCCGCCGAGCAGCGGGCCGAGCGTGTAGCCGACGGACTTG